>NZ_JBIAKA010000011.1:0-354480 GCF_042872225.1 Streptomyces sp. NPDC005374
GCCCGCCGAATACGAAGCCAACTACTACCGAGCGACCACGAAACCCCAGGTCACAGTCAACATCTGAGATCTCTATTGAACCCGGAACGGTTCACCTCGACGAGCTGGTCACCACAAGTCGACCGCCCGTCACTCCGGCCGGCAAGAAAGCACGGAACAGGGCGTCGCCCCTCGGAAACAACCTGCCGTCGACGAATCTCCCGGACATTGCACACCCTCGTCTTGTCACGGCCCGTCGCCAGTGATCTTCACGGACACGATGCCGCGTCTGGCCGGCCGGGACACCACGGCGTCGGCCATGTCGTTCGTCGGGACGCAGATCGCGACGGACTCGCGGGCCACGCATGCACATGGTCTGCCACCACGTCGAGTTCCTGGTCCCAGGTCCCAGCAGGACGCAGCAGCAGCCGGGGGCCATGGACTACCGACCGGTAGACCGACAGGTCGTCGGTTTCGCCGTCGAGGTCGTCGTGGTCCGTGGCCTCCAGCTCTCCGGTAGGTCCTCCGTCGCCGGAGGCTCGGGACCACAGCCGAAGTCGGCGGATCGTCAGCACGGCGGCCGATACCAGGCAGGGCGTTCGGCATGACGACGGCTCAGTGACTCCACGAACCGTGGGCCTCCCTTGCGTGGCGTTGCGTTTGCCGGCCCCCGGCCGGACCGCCACTCCACCGCCCGGGCCGGTGCGAGCCGGGTAGTGCTCGCACCGGACGGTCCCCTCGTTCCCCCGGCGTCTCAGACGGGATCCCGGTCCTGCCAGCGGTCACGGAACCAGGTGAGCGTCTCGGTCAGCAGCTCTCGGTTGCCGCTCTCCGTCAGGTGCGCCAAGCGGAAGTTGGGCCGCAGTTCCAGCTTGCCCTCGGGGATGTCGACGCCCTCCAACTCGTTGAGCCGCGCCAGGAGTTCGGCGCGCAGTGCACGGTCAGTGAACGGCTCCCGGGTCGCCATGTGCTGGAACACCACTTCGGCCGTACCGCCCCGGCCGCCGCCCGGGTAGAGGGTCAGCGGCCAGACGCCACGTCCCGGGAGGCCCGCCTCGCCCAGCATCAGGAAGGCGCTGGTCGTAACCTTCCCCGTGCCGTAGCCGACCCAGCCGCCGAGTTCTTCCCATCGCGCCAGCACCTCACTCACGGCGCTCACGGTCTTCGCGCTGTCGTCCGCCGCGAGCTGCCGGAGGAACCGCGCGGCCCGGGTCTGCGCGGCCTGGCCCCCGGCGACGGGCCGTGCCACCTCCCCGACCGCCTCCGGCTCACCCTCCGCGTCGGCGACGAGCAGCGCGAGGTCGTCGCTGGTGAGCCGCTGGGCGGGATCGGCGGCCCCGTTGATCGTGAAGTGGATGCCGTCGGCTGTCAGCAGCGCGCGGACGTCGCCCTGGTCCTGGGAGCCCCAGCGGAAACCGTCGGCGACCTTGCCCTCCGCGTTGAGCACCCGGTACACGTTGGCCACGCCGGCGGTACCGGCAAGGTGGTTGCCCACGGCCTGGGCCCCGGAACCGATGAACCCCGCCAGATCGCCGTACGACGTCCAGGTGCCGTGCGGAAGCGCGGCGAGAACCTGGTGGGCCAGATGCCAGTCGCGGCTGCGCTCGGCACGTCCGACACCGCGCAGCGGAGCCGGCCACAACCTGATCGCCCGGTCGGCGAGATCGTCGGCCCGGGCCAGGATCTCCTTCACACCCCAGCGGTCGGTGGCGGCGATACGGCGGTTCATCTCCAGGTGGCTGCCCTGCAGCAGCCCTTGTTTCCTCTCGAAGGGGTGGTTGGACAACTCCGAGTTCACCGCGGTCAGGGTGAGGTTCCCGAGGGAGTGGATCAGCCGGGAGTGCAGGTCCTCCGCGCTTTCGCCGTCACCGGTCTCCTCCTCCAGCACGCTCATCCACTCCGGTCCGGGAGACTGGGGCATGACGTGCTCGATGGTGAGCTGCGCCGAGGCGAAGTCCACCGGCTCGGGGTGCCCGTAACTCTCCTCAAGGCGTTGCAGCACCCGCCTGCGCTGATGCGGGAGGCCGTACCGGTAGAAGGGCGCCTCCCGGACCTTCGTACGCAACTCCTCGTCGTCGGGCCAGAACCGGTTTTCCGCGGAGAGCAGTTGGTGCAGACCGTCCGCGACCGGGACACCCTGCGGGAACTGTGCGGGGACGGCCTGGAAGATCCTGCTCAGGTTGTTCGGCGGCACCCGGCAGATCGTCCGGCGTACGAGGAAGCTCTCGATGTACTCCATCGCCCGCGCCGTCTCCGCGGCGTCCGACTCCCCGCGTGCCCGGCGGTCGAACAGCAGCATCAGCGCGGGGTAGGCCACCACCGCCTGCCAGTGCTGCAGCCGGGTCAGATGACCTCGGACCAGCGGATCGGGTTCGTTCTCGGGGCGGACGATGCGGCGGAAGTGGGCGCTGCGGCGGTGGAGTTCCCTGATGTACGCCTCGATGTCGGCCTCGCTCACCTCCGGGCGCTCGAAGCGCTGCTGCTGCGCGGCATACAGATCCTGGCGGCGGACCCGGTCGTCGCCGTCGAGCACCAGTTGCAGCCACATGAGCTGTTCCAGCTCGCCGTTGCTGAGGCTGTCCTGCATGGGCAGCCAGTACGTTTCGTACACCTGCTCGCCGAGCGTCGGCAGCCGCATGAACAGGTAGTTCCGCAGCAGGTCCGCCTGACTGAGCTTCAGCCCGGTGTTGTTGAGGGACTCGAAGATGCGGTGGACGTTGTCGCCGCGTTCTGCGGTCACGGACACCAGCGTGAGGCGGGACGTGATCGCCTGCTCGATACGGAGCACGTTCTGGAACGCGGTCGGATCGTGCGCCTCGACAAGCTTGCGGCGGAAGAAGCGGTAGGCAGCGGCGACCCTGTCCCCCGCGCTCTGCTCCTCCTGGGCCACACGGATGTGAGCGGCGTACTGTGCGCGGTCCGCCTGCGTCGGCAGCAGACGGAAGTAATCGCTGCCGCGCTTGCGCTTGTTGATGAGGTACTCCTCGTCAATGCGCTCCGCCTCCTCCGGATGCGTGTCGGCGATGTGATCACGGATGGCGGCCAACGCCAAGGAGAGTGTGGTCAACCGCTGCTGGCCGTCGACAACGAGCCAGCGGGGAAAGGTCACTTCGTTCTGCGGGGAGGGCGCGAGCACGACCGAACCCAGGAAGTGCGTGCTCGCCATCCCACCGGACTCCAGCAGTTCGGCCTGCTCGAGGATGTCGCCCCACAACTGCGCCAGTTGCTTCTCCGTCCAGGAGTACGTCCGCTGGTAGAGAGGAACCTGGAACTGCTGAGCCCGTCCCTGCACAAGGTCGGCGAACAGAGTTTCTTTGGCCTGCATGACGTCTTGCACCCTCCGTCGCTTCACCCGGTTCACACCTGAGGCAGAGGAGCCCATAGTGCCTCAGTCGGCATGGGAGTCATGGCTGGTTCGCCCTCTGAGATCAGCGCACTGTGCGATGTTGAGAGTCGTGGCGCCTCGGGAGATGCGCCCCAACTGCAGGGTTCTCTTCACCTACCTGCTGAACGTCGACCACTGATCCATCAGCGCTGAAAGGAGCGTCCCGTGAGATTGGCAGCGGAGTCCGTCCGATTCCTGAACGAGGAAGCACGTGCCCCTCGTGGGCTTCCTGAGGTCGACCCGGTCGAGTTCCCGTCAGAGGCGGGAGACCTGGTCGAGCGGTTCGGTTCGCACCCCCGAGCTGCCAACAGGCCCGGCTGCCATGCGCCGACCCCCGCGCGATCACTCGATCAGGACCCCTCTTCGAGCAGGGCAGGCCGGCTCCGTGATCGATGAGCGGATGGCGACTCAGCCGCTGGTCCGGGTGCGGGGGTCGATGAGGCCGTAGAGCAGGTCGACGGCGAGGTTGGCGGCGAGCACCGTGACCGTGATGACCAGGAAGATGGCCTGCATGAGCGCGTAGTCGTTGTTCTGTACGGCCTGCAGCAGTTTCGACCCGATGCCGGGGTAGGCGAAGACCTGCTCGGTGACGATCGAGCCGGCGACGACGAAGCCGAGGGAGATCGCGAATCCGGCGACGGACGGCAGGACCGCGTTCCGCGCCGCGTACCGGATCATGACGCGTCGCTCGCTCAGGCCTTTCGCCTTGGCGGTGAGCACGAAGTCCTCGGCCATCGCGGAGACCATCATGTTCCGCGTGCCCAGCACCCAGCCGCCGACCGACGAGATCACGATCGTGGCCGCGGGCAGGATGCCGTGGTAGAGCGCGGACATGATGAAGTCGGTGTAGGGGCCGGGGGTGATGGCGACGTCGTACCCGCCCAGGAGGGGAAGCCAGCCCAGCGCCGACCCGAGGACGGCGACCAGGATGAGTGCCAGCCAGAAGTACGGCACCGCGGACAGTACGGTCGTCGCCGGCACCAGCGAGTCCAACCAGGTGCCGCGCCGCCACCCCACGAGCACGCCCAGCACGATCCCGGCCACGACCGCCAGGACGGTCGCGATCCCGACCAGAGCGATGGTCCAGGGCAGTGAGGTGGCGATGACCGTCGAGACGGGGGTCGGGAAGTCGCTCACCGAGATCCCGAAGTCACCGCGCAGCAGGTTGCCCAGGTACGCGATGTACTGCCTGAGCAGCGACTCGTCGGTGTGAGCACCGAGCAGAAGCTCGTACGCCCGGCGCGCGGCCGGGTCGACGCCGCCGCCGTGTTGTTGCAGCTTCGCCATGAGGATGTCCGCCGGATCGCCCGGCATCATCCGCGGGATGAAGAAGTTCAGCGTCACCGCCGCCCACAGGGCGACCAGATAGAAGGCGAGTTTGCGCAGGTAGTACCGCATGGGCCGGCCTCACTTCCCGGCGGGCTTGAGGCGCAGGTAGACCTCCGCGCTGTCGGGGTTCTGCCAGACCGCCGGGAAGGCGTAGGGGTCGCCGGCGGTCGGCCAGCCGGTGAACTTGGCGTCGTGGTAGACGCTGATCGTGCCCTGGGTGAGCACCGGGATGTACGGCATGGACTGCTCGATGCGGGTCTGGATGGTCTCCAGGTACGGCTGCCGCGCGGCGGTGTCGGTGGGGTTGATGTGCTTGAGCCCGTCGAGAGCCCGGTCGATCTGCGGATCGGAGAAGCGGCTGAAGTTCGAGCCGGGTTTGGCGCCGACCTTGGCGGTCTGCGCGGTGCTGAGGAAGTAGGTGTAGAGGTAGTACGGGTCCGGCGCGGGCCCCTGGTAGAGAGAGTCGATGATCAGCTGGTAGGAGCCGCGGTCCCTGGAGTCGACGAACTCGTTCCAGGACAGCTGCTGCGGGGTGACCTTGATGCCGGCCTTCTTGAGCTGCTGGCCGATCATGTTCACCGCGGTGATGTAGTCGGTCCAGCCGGAGACGGTTTTCACCGTCAGCGCCAGCGGCTTGCCGTCCTTGGCGTAGATCCCGTCGGAACCCTTGGTGTAGCCGGCGCTCTCCAGGATGTGCTGTGCCTCGGCCACGTCCGGCTTCTTCGGCGCGATCGCGTTCCGCAGCTTGCCGGAGATGAGGGCCCGGTCCCGGGTCGGCAGCAGGAGGCTGGGCGAGATGTCACCGGCCGTGTCGTCGAACGCCAGCGCGTTGAGCTGGGTCCGGTCGATGGCGTGGTAGATCGCCTGACGCACGGCCGGGTCGGTCTGCGGGCCCTGGCAGCCGAGATCGGCGTTGCTGCAGGTGTCCAGGACGATCTGGTTCACCGGGGTGATGACGGATTTGTAGCCGGGGTAGTTCTTCGCCACGTCCTTGACGCCCGGCACCGGCCCCGTCTGCCAGTCGATCTGCCCGGACTTGAGAGCGGTGACGCTGGACTGGTTGCCGGAGAGGGCGGGGTAGCGGATCCTCTTCACCGCGGGCTCCCCGCCCCAGTAGGCCGGGTTCGCCTTCAGCGTGTACGCCTGCGGCTTGAAGTCGTCGAGCAGGTACGGACCGGTGCCGACCGGGTCCTTCACGACAGCGACGGCCGGATCGGCGAGGTCCTTCCACTTGTGCTCGGGCACGATGTAGGTCTTGCCCAGGACCGACGGGCCGTCGACGAATGACGGTTTGTCGAACGCGATGGTCACGTGAGTGTCGTCGACCGCTGTGGCGTGACCCGCGTATCCGGCGTTGTTCATCCCCTTGTGCTTGGTGATCATGTCGAGGGTGAACACGACGTCGGCGGCGGTGAACCGCGCACCGTCGGACCACTTCACCCCGTCCCGGAGGGTGATCGACAGCTTGGTGCCGTCCGCGTTCCAGGAGAACGCCTTGCCCAGCCACGGCGTCGGAGCGTCTTTGCGGACGATGTTGTAGAAGAACAGCGTCTGGAAGATCGTCCCCGTCCCACCGATGGCCGTCGGCGCGAACGGGTTGAAGTTGATCTGATAGTCGCCGGCCTGCCCGGTGTACGCGATCAGCGTCGGGCTCTTGCCCTGGTTCGGCGTGCCTGACGACTGGCATCCCGCGACGGCCAGGGTCGAGGCGACCAGGATCGCTGCGGCACGCGTTCTCACGCCGCGATGTGTCGACAACATGGTGAAGTCCTCTCGTCGTGGCGCTCGGTGGGGCAGCGATGACGCAAGCACGCGACATTATTAAGTTGACAAAGAAAGCCGTCAATACTAATGACGCAAAGCCGCTGCCTCGCCCACGGCACCGGAAAGTTCGGCTCACATCCCTGCTGTTGACTTACTTAAATCGCCTACGTAAGCATTGCAGTCGTCTCATGGCCGTGCCGACGACCACCGGGGAGAGCGCGGATGATCAGGATGACGTTGCACGACGGCTGGAGCCTGCGGGCCGTGGGAGAGCAGGTGACGGAGACCCTCGCGAACCGGCAGGTGCCGGCCCAGGTGCCGGGAAGCACCCACCTCGACCTGCTGGCCGCCGGCCTCATCCCGGATCCGTACCTGGATGGCAACGAGGCGGCGCTGACCTGGATGCATCGCGTCGACTGGCAGTACACGACCACCTTCGAAGCCTCAGGGCCACGACCTGGCGAGCGAACGGATCTCGTCTTCGAAGGCATCGACACCATCGCCACCGTCGAGTTGAACGGGGACGTGCTCGGACACACCGCCAACATGCACCGCAGCTACCGGTACGACGTCCGTGGGTCGCTGCGCGAGGGCGTCAACGAGCTGACCGTGTCGCTGGGATCAGCGCTCACCCACGCCGAAGCGGCGGAGGCCGGGCTCGGCTGGCGGCAGCGTGCCTACCCCCATCCGTACAACGCCATCCGGAAGATGGCGTGCTCTTTCGGCTGGGACTGGGGGCCGGACCTGCAGACCGCCGGTATCTGGAAACCCGTGCGGCTGGAACGGTGGACGGCCGGGCGCCTGGCCCAGGTGCGCCCGCTCGTCACCGTGGACCCCGACGGCGGCGGCCGCGTCGACGTACACGTGGACGTGGACAGCGCCGACGACCGCGCGTACACCGTGGCCGTCACGATCGGCGACGACCAGGTACGGACAGCGGTCCGCGGCACCGCCGCGCGTGCCACCGTCCTCGTGCCGAACGCCCGGCTGTGGTGGCCGCTTGGCTACGGCGACCAGCCGCTGTACGACCTGACCGTCACGCTTCTGGCCGACGGGGAGCCCGTCGACACGAGCCGGCACCGGATCGGGTTCCGCACCGTCACCGTGGACACCGAGCCGGACGAGACCGGTACGCCGTTCACCTTCGTCGTCAACGGAAAACGGGTCTTCGCCAAGGGCGCCAACTGGATCCCGGACGACCACTTCCTCACCCGCGTCACCCCGGAGCGGACGGCACGCCGGATCGACCAGGCCGTCGACGCGAACATGAACATGCTGCGGGTCTGGGGTGGCGGCATCTACGAGACCGACGACTTCTACGACGCCTGCGACGAACGCGGTGTGATGGTCTGGCAGGACTTTCCCTTCGCCTGCGCCTTCTACGCCGAGGAGGAGCCCCTGCGCCACGAGGTCGAGGCCGAGGCCCGGGAGAACATCACCCGGCTCGTCACCCACCCGTCGCTCGTCCTGTGGAACGGCAACAACGAGAACCTTCCCGCCTACACGGACTGGGGCTGGCAGGACGGCCTGAAGGGGCGCAGCTGGGGGCTCGGCTACTACACCGAGCTGCTGCCCGGGCTCGTCGCCGAACTCGACCCCACCCGCCCCTACGCACCCGGCAGCCCTTACAGCCCCGGCGACCTGCCACCGAACGACGCCCATCACGGCACCCGCCACGAATGGGATGTGTGGAACGCGGTCGACTACACCCACTACCGCGACCAAGTGCCGCGGTTCTGCGCCGAGTTCGGCTTCCAGGGCCCACCCACCTGGACGACTCTCCGGCGCTGGATCCACGACGAGCCGATGACACCCACCTCCCCCACGCTCCTGCTCCACCAGAAGGCCGAGGACGGCAACGGCAAACTGCACCGCGGTCTGGAGCCCCACCTGCCGGTACCGGCCGACCTGGAGCGGTGGCACTGGGCGACCCAGCTCAACCAGGCCCGCGCCGTCAGGTTCGGCATCGAACACTTCCGCTCGTGGTGGCCACGCACCGCCGGGGCACTCGTCTGGCAGCTCAACGACTGCTGGCCGGCCGTCTCCTGGGCCGCGGTGGACAGCGACGAACGACCCAAACCCCTCTACTACGCGATCAAGCAGGCGTTCGCGCCGCGGCTGCTCACCGTGCAACCACGCGACGGCAGGCCCACACTGATCGCGGTGAACGACCACGACCAGCCGTGGACGGGCACCGCGCTCGCGACGAGGCAGACCTTCGCCGGCGAGGTGCTGGCCACCGCCGAACTGCCCCTCAGCGTGCCACCCCGGTCCACCGCCCAACTGGACCTGGCCGACGACCTGCTGAAGCCCGCCGACCCGCGCGGCGAAGTACTGGTCGCAGCCTTGGGCGATGCCCGCGCCCACCATCTGTTCGGCGAGGACCGCGACCTCGACTACGACCCGGCGCCGTTCACCGCCCGCGTCCTGCCCGTGGCCGGTGGCTACAGGATCGACGTACGAGCAACCTCCTACGTGCGCGACCTCGCCGTGCTGGCCGACAAGGTCGCGCCCGACGCGGTCGTGGACGACATGCTCGTCTCCCTGCCGGCGGGAGATTCCGTGAGTTTCCTCGTGCGCACGTCGACGAAGCTGCACGAGCCGGCCGCCTTGATACATCGGGACGTGCTGTGCTGCGCCAACACCGTGGCCACGGCCGTCGAGGACCTCTGAGGGATGGCGAGTCGGCCTGTCGCGGGCGCCGATCAGCCCCCGCAGCGTGCGGGGACGGCGCGGGGCGCGGCTGGGTGGGGCGGGGCCGGAGTGAGGCAGTCGAGTGCCCGCATCGCAACTTCTGTCAGGACCTCTAAGGCGGCACACAGATGACGAACATCAATCCCGACGTGCAGCCGCGCCTCCACAACGGCTGGCGCGTGCGCTGGTCGCCCAAGCTGGCCGTCGGAACCGTCCTGATTCTCGCGATCACCCTGTTCGGTCTCGTCGGCCCCCTGCTGGTCGACGACCCGGACCGGATCGACAACATGGGTCTGACCTCGCCGAGCGGCGGGCATCTGCTCGGCACCACCCAGACCGGTCAGGACGTACTCGCCCAGATGGCCTACGCCACCCGGGGCTCGCTCTACACAGGTGTCCTGGTCGGCGTCCTGGCCACCGTCCTGGCAGCGCTGTTCGGCATCGTCGGGGCCTACCTCGGTGGCATCGTCGACGAGGCGTTCTCGCTGTTCTCCAACGTGATGCTGGTGATCCCCGGCCTGCCCCTGATCATCGTGATCTCCGCGTTCGTCCCGCCGGAACAGCGCGGCGCCTGGACGATCGCGCTGGTGCTGGCGATCACCGGCTGGGCCGGGTCGGCCCGCGTCCTGCGCGCCCAGACCCTGTCCCTGCGCAACCGCGACTACGTGCTGGCCGCCCGTGTCGCCGGCGAAAGACCCTGGCGGGTCATCGGCGTCGAGATTCTGCCGAACCTCCTGCCCCTGCTCGCCTCCCAGTTCGTGTTCTCGGTGATCGCCGCGATACTGAGCGAGGCCGGCCTGTCGTTCCTGGGCCTGGGCGCATCCTCCTCGTCGACCCTCGGCACGATGCTCTACTACGCGCAGAACGGCTTCGCCCTCCAGCGTGGCGCCTGGTGGTGGTTCGTACCGCCAGGGCTGATCATCGCCCTGTTCGGCTGCGGTCTCGCCCTGGTGAACTTCACCATCGACGAGATCATCAACCCGACGCTGCGGAACCTCCCGCGGCGGGCACACGCGGTGGCCCACTCCGCCGGCGGCCTCACGCCGGATCCCGAGGACGACGTAGTGCTCAGCCTGACCGGCCTGTCCGTGGCCTACCAGGGCGAACAGCCGGTGCAGGCAGTACGGGACGTGTCCCTCACGCTGCGGCGGGGTGAGATCCTCGGCCTGGTCGGCGAGTCGGGCTGTGGCAAGACCACCCTCGCGTACGCGGTGAACCGGCTGCACCTGCCACCCGCCGAGGTCACCGGCGGCTCCGTGACCTTCCACGACCGTGAGGGCGGCGCGCTCGACGTGCTCGCCCTGTCCCCGGACGAGCTGCGCGCTTTCCGGTGGTCGAAGCTGTCCATGGTCTTCCAGGGCGCCATGAACGCACTCAACCCCGTCATGACCATCCGGGCACAACTGGAGGACGTGCTCACCACCCACCGGCCGGCGATGTCCCGCGCGGCCAGGAGGGCCCGCTGCGCCGACCTGCTCACGCTGGTCGGCGTCGATCCCCGGCGCCTGCGCTCCTACCCGCATGAGCTCTCGGGCGGGATGCGGCAGCGGGTGATGATCGCCATGGCGATGCTGCTCGATCCGCAGGTCCTCATCCTGGACGAGCCGACCACCGCACTCGACGTGGTCGTGCAGCGGGGCATCCTTCAGGAGATCATGCGTCTCCGCGACGACATCGGCTTCGCCGTCCTGTTCATCACTCATGACCTTCCCCTGCTGCTGGAGGTCGCGGACCGGATCGCGGTCATGCTCGACGGGCAGATCGTCGAGAACACACCGGCCGAAGCCATTCGGGACCGGCCACGGCACCCGTACACCCGCCGACTGCTCGACTCCTTCCCCAGCCTCACCGGCGAGCGCGGGGCGTTCGTGCGATCCGGAGGCGCGTCATGACGGTGCTGGAAGTGGCCGACCTGATCAAGGACTTCCGGATCCGCGGTGGCCTTCACCCCACCCGGCTGCGGGCCGTCGACCATGTCTCGTTCACCCTCACCCCGGGCCGCACGGTGGCACTGGTCGGCGAATCCGGATCGGGCAAGTCCACGATCGCCCGGATCATCGCCCGCCTCGAACGGCCCACCGGCGGCCGGGTCACCCTCACCGGAGCCGACGGCGCACCGGTCCCTGGTCGCGACTACCGCCATCACGTGCAGATGGTGTTCCAGGACCCGTTCGCCTCGCTGAACCCGTTCCACACCATCGCGCACCACCTGGCGCGCCCGCTGCGCCTGCACGGTCGCGCCCGGACCCGTACGGAGACCTGGTCCGCGGCAGCGGAACTGCTGGAGCGGGTCAGCCTGCCCGCCGCCACCGTCGCACACCGCCGGCCACACGAACTCTCCGGCGGTCAGCGCCAGCGCGTGGCCATCACCCGAGCACTCGCGCCCGGTGCGACCGTCCTTGTGGCCGACGAGCCGGTCTCCATGCTGGACGTCTCGATCCGGCTGGATGTGCTCAACCTGCTGGCCCGACTGCAGCGGGAGGAGAACCTCGCCGTCCTCTACATCACCCACGACCTGGCGACCGCGCGGCACTTCGCCGACGACATCCTGGTCCTCTACCGGGGACGAGTCGTCGAGCGAGGCCCCGCGGACAAGGTGATCCGCACCCCGCAACACCCCTACACCAAGCTGTTGGCCGCGGCGTCACCCAACCCGGCCGCACGGGGCCGGTTCGTGAACATCGACCCCGCGGAGGTGATCAGGGCAGGCGGCATGCCGCCGTACGAGCACAACTAGGCAGACATGTCAGGGGGGTTGGGTTCACCCGTGCCGGCGGGCAGCGGGCTGTACCCCGCCCTGCGGGTGGGCGAGGGTCAGCTCGCTCTGCAGGACCAGGACCGCCCCACCGATCGCCGCCGCGTCCGAGCCGTTGACCGACGGCACGACCCGCACCGGATGCACCCGGCGCGCGAACGTGCGCCGGTCCACCTCCTGTTGGATCACCGACTGGTAGATCGAGCCCGCCACGGCGAAGCTCGGCCCCGCCAGCACGATCGTGTCGACGTCGAACAAGGCGGACATCGTGACGGCGGCATACCCCAGATGGCGGGCCGACCGCTCCACGAGGTCCCGGGCCTCGGGGTCACCGGCGTTCGCGGCGGCCGCGATCCGCGCGAACTCCGTGAGAAAGCCGTCGTCGGTCGGGCCGAGCGCCAGCCGCTGGGCCAGCTCCGGCATCGCCATGGCCTGCCGGACCAGGGCGGAGGGGCCGGCGTAGTTCTCCAGGCAGCCGACGTTGCCGCACGTGCACTCCTCGCCATTGACGTCGATGGAGATGTGGCCGATCTCCACGCTGTTCGAGGAACTGCCGCGATACACCTCGCCGGCCACCACGACCCCGCCGCCGATGCCGGTGGCCATGTAGATGCAGCCATAGGTGCTGCGCGGGGCGACCGCTCCCAGCCAGTACTCGCCGATCGCGGCCGCGGCGGCGTCGTTGTCGAGCAGGACGGGAAGTCCGAGGCTCTCCGCGAGCCTCGGTGCGACCGGGTGGCCGAGCCACTCCTCGGTGGGCTGCGGGGTCAACAACGTACCCGCGTGCCGATCCTGCGGGCCGTAGCCGACCAGGCCGACGCCCAGCACCTTCTCGCGGTCGACCGCGGCGGTGGCCAGCAGCGCCTCCACCTGGGACGCCACCAGCGGCAGCGCCCGCTCCGGCGGCATCACCGCGGTCCCCTGGAACGATGTCCGGGCCACCTGACGGCCGGTCAGATCGACCACCACGATCACGCACGTGTTGCGTTCGAGTTGAACTCCGACGCTGTACCGGGCCTGCGGGTTGAGCTGGACGAGCGTGCGCGGCTTGCCGCCCGTCGGCGCGCCGCGGCCGACTTCGACGACCAGGCCGTCGGCGATGAGTTCACGCACGACCTCGGAGATCGTCGCACCGGTCAGACCCGTCGCCGCCGCGAGCTCCACCCGGCTGGTCGCGCGCGCCGACCTGATCACATCGAGGACCAAGCCGCGCGTCTTCAGCCGGCTCGCCCAGAGTGGACTGGTCGCCACGTGTACTCCTTAGTTCCGTGCTTTGCCAGCTTAGTTTACTTAGGCCGCGCAGGACCTTTCGCTCCGGCCGCCTCCCGGTCTCCAGAAGCCGGTCGCAGGCACCTTGACTTTCATAAGTCGCCGAATTAACGATGGATGCATCGCTCCCATCGCTTCCATCGGTCCCTTACGGCAACGAGGAGATCAGGTGAAACGTCGTCAAGCCTTGATGGCCACCGGCGCCGCCGGTGCGCTGATCCTGGGTGGCCTTGCCATCGCCACCCTGCCCGCGTCGGCAGCCGACACCGGCTGCTCGGTCACCTACACGGTGCAGAGCCAATGGTCGGGCGGGTTCAACGCGGACGTGGCCATCACCAACCTCGGCGCCGCCGTACGGGGGTGGAAGCTGACGTTCGACTTCCCGGACTCCGACCAGAAGGTCACCAACGGCTGGAGCGCCACGTGGGCACAGTCCGGCGCCCATGTGTCCGCCGCCAGCCTCGACTGGAACGGGGCGCTGGATACCGGCAAGTCCGCCTCCATCGGGTTCACCGGTGCGTGGAAGAGCGCCAATCCGAAACCCGCGTCGTTCGCGCTCAACGGCGTGACCTGCACCGGCTCGGTGACAACCCCGACCCCCACCCCCACCCCCACTCCGCCCGGTGGCCCCGGCGGGCCGGCCCCGAAGCTGAAGGTCTCCGGCAACAAGATCGTCACCGACAGCGGCAAGCAGTACCGGCTGCTGGGTGTGGACCGCTCCAGCGGTGAATACGCCTGTGTGCAGGGCAAGGGGCAATGGGACAGCGGCCCGGTCGACCAGGCGTCCGTCGACGCGATGAAGACCTGGAACATCCATGCGGTACGCGTGCCGTTGAACGAGGAATGCTGGCTCGGCATCAACGGCTCGCCCAGTGGAGCCACCTACCAGCAGGGCGTCAAGGACTACGTCAACCTGCTGGTGGCCAACGGCATCACCCCGATCCTCGACCTGCACTGGACCCGGGGCGCCTATACCAACGGGCCGGACTGGCACTGCAAGGACGCCACCGCGACCTGCCAGAAGCCAATGCCGGACGCGCAGTACGCCCCTCAGTTCTGGACCGGTGTCGCAGGCGCGTTCAAGGGCAACGACGCCGTCGTCTTCGATCTGTTCAACGAGCCGTACCCGGAGGTCGCCAGCGACTGGGACAAGACCCTCGGCTGGACGTGCTGGCGTGACGGCGGCACCTGCACCGGCCTGCCCTACGAAACGGCCGGCATGCAGGACCTCGTCGACGCGGTCCGGGCCACCGGCGCGACCAACGTCCTCATGCTGGGCGGCCTGGAGTGGGCCAACGACATGCGCGAGTGGCTGACGTACAAGCCGACCGACCCGCTGAACAACCTCGCCGCGTCCTGGCACTCGTACAGCTTCAACGCCTGCGCGACCGAATCCTGCTGGGACAGCCAGGTCGCGCCGCTCGCGCAACAGGTGCCGGTCGTCATCGGCGAGTTCGGCCAGGACAACTGCGGCTTCGACTACATGCAGCGGTTGGTGGACTGGGCCGACGCGCACGGCATGGGTTATCTCGCGTGGACCTGGAACCCGTGGGGCTGCAGCACCGGTGGCGTGCTCATCAAGGACTGGGCCGGCACCCCGGAGCCCGGCGTCGGCGAGGGCCTGAAGGCCCACCTCCTCAGCCAGGACCCCTACACGACCCCGTAACCGCCGAGCACCCAACGGCTGCCCCAACCGAAGACGAAGCCGCCCCGGCCGGATGTGCCCATGGCACACCTCGGCGGGGGCGGTTTCGCCCAGACCACCACGAGTGCGTCGCGGGCGGTGGGGCGTGTACAACGCGGCCCTGGCGATGCCGGAGTCGGGGATCTGAACCGCTGCCGACACAAACGCCGCGGACGCCTCTCGCATGGGGGAAGATCCTGAAGTGGTTTCGCCGAGCCGTGGCGCCGCCGCATACGCGGCCGACGGCGATCCTGCTCGGTCGAATGCACGCCGGCCCCTCAAGTCGTGTCAGGCCTACACGATTCTGTAGCTGCGGCCTCGACCACCCCGTCCAAAACACTGATCACACCGACCTGGTGCAGGCGTCCGACGGTTCGTGGTGGCCGTACGACTCGGTGTGCGACCAAGTGGGGACCGGCCCCGGACCACGAACCCCCCACCGCAGACCACCTCCTACCTCAAGGCAGCTGCAAACCCGAACCAGCCCGAGGCAAAGCCGCAGGTGGCGGCAGACGAGCAGGGCTGTACGCCGGGTTCTGTCGCCCGGCTGCCTCGCGGCGGCCGGGGAGACGGCCATCCATCTAGGACCGGCGTTGCCGCCGGTCTCGTGCGGTCTACCCGGGGACTCGGGCGGGCAGCCCTCGAACGTCCCCGCAGGGCCACCATTACAGCGGCCCCTTTTGACCTTGCTCCGGGTGGGGTTTACCTAGCCGCCTGAGTCGCCTCAGGCGCTGGTGGTCTCTTACACCACCGTTTCACCCTTACCGAGGACCGAAGTCCCCGGCGGTTTGTTTTCTGTGGCACTGTCCCGCGGGTCACCCCGGGTGGCCGTTAGCCATCACCCTGCCCTGTGGAGCCCGGACGTTCCTCGGGGAGTCCTCCCAGGGAGGATTCCACGCGGCCGTCCGCCCGGCTCGTCTGCCGTGGGGACCATGGTACCGGGGACTCGGGGCACGACGGTTCCGCGGTGACCTTGACCGGGCCCGCCGTGGCCAGCACCGAGCCCGTCAGGATCAGGGCGAAGGCCACGCCCACACCGAACGTCAGCGGCTCGGAGAGGAACAGCACGCCCGCCACCACCGCCACCGCCGGGTTGACGTACGTGATCACTGTCGCCCTCGTCGGACCGACCTCCTTGATCAGCTCCAGGAAGGCGACGAAGGCCACCGCCGTGCAGATCACTCCCAGGCCGGCGAGAGCGGCGAGGACCGGGGCGGAGGGCATCGAGGAGGGCCAGGTCAGTGCCGCGGCCGGGGCGTACACCAGGGCCGCCAACGCCAGGCAGGGGGCCGTGAGGTGGAGGGACGGGATGTCCTTCAGGTGGCGCGCGGCTATCAGCGGTGCCGTCGCGTAGCCCAGCACCGTCACCAGCACCTCCGCCATCGACTTCGCGTCGCCCCCGGTGAGGTGCGGGACGGTCAGGACACCTACTCCCGCGAGGCCCAGGCCCAGGCCCGTCACCCGCCGCACGCCCAGGCGTTCCGTGTCGCCGAAGAAGCGGGCCAGGACCACGCCGACTATCGGTACGCCCGCGATCAGCAGGCCGGCCGTGGAGCTGGAGAGGTGGCGTTCCGCGTCCGTCAGCGTGTACCAGGGGCCCATGATCTCTATGACGGCGAAGGCCAGCATGGGGCGCCAGTGCGACCGTACGGTCGACGGCAGGCCGCCCTGCCGGAACGCGAACGGCAGCAGGAGCAGCGCGCCCAGGGCGCAGCGCACGAACACCACCATCGCTGCCGACAGCGGGGCGTCCACCGCCACTTTGATCATCAGGTAGGGAATGCCCCAGACCACTCCCATCAGGGAGAACAGGAACCAGCCGCGTGCAGTCATGCGGACATCGTCGGTGCCGTCAACGGCTCGCGTCTTGAACGCTGTTGCGGTACGCCGCCGGAGTCACCCCCAGGACGCGGCGGAACCAGCGCGTCAGGTGTGCCTGGTCCGCGAAGCCGACCAGGGCGGCCACCTCCGATGGGCGCAGGCCGGATTCCAGCAACCCCCTGGCCCTGCCGACCCGGTGCTGGGCCAGCCAGGCGTACGGCGGTATCCCCATCGTCGTACGGAAGGCTCTGAGGAGTTGGTAGCGGGACAGGCCCAGGTCCGTGGCCAGGTCGGCGAGGGACGGGGGTGACAGGAGCTCGTCGGCCAGGCGGTCGCGGACCGCTCTCGCCACCGCCTCCGCTCCGGGGATCACGCAGGTCGTCACGCGGGCCGTGGAGTGGCGGCAGGCCAGGGCCGCCAGGAGCCAGGGGAAGCGGGACTCCACCTCCAACGGGTCGGGGCAGACGCTGAGTTCGGAGTGGGCGGAGAGGAGAGCCGCGGCCAACTCCGGGTCGTCCAGGAGTGGTTCGCGGAAGTGGGGGAGGTCGACGTCGGCCGACATGAGGTAAGGCGCCGCGTACAGGGCGCGGTACGCGTAGCCGTCGGTCGTGGTGCCGGGGCCGCCGGTGTGGATCTCGCCCGGGGCCAGGACGACGATCGAGCCGGGGCCCGTGCGGATGTGGCCGCCGCGGTAGTCGATGAGCTCCGTGCCGCCCACGCAGACGCCGATCGTGTACTCGTCATGGGCGTGCGGGGCGTAGACGTGGCGGTCGAAGCGGGCGGTCAGGAGGTCGAGCGGGGGGCCGCAGCGGCCAAGTCGTGCCCGCGTCCACAGTGCCTGCTCCATGCGACGCCGCCCCCTGTCCAACGTTTTCAGGGTGCAACGCCGCAGCGCTCACAGAAAGTCCGCTGTCTCCATGTCGAAGGCGAAGGGCTCGGGGAGGGTGATCGGCTTGCCGAAGGGCCGGGTACGGAGTTCGCGGTAGTCGTCCCTCTCCGGGTCGCTGAACAGCGTGACCGAGGCTGCGTCTCGGTCGACCAGAAGGTAGAGGGGAATGCCACCGCGCGCGTAGCACCGGCGCTTGGCCTCACGGTCTGCCTTGGGCTTGGTGGACGTCACCTCCAGGACCATGGCGACGCCGTCGCAGGGCATCCAGGAGTCGGCATGCGCGAAAAGGTCGAGGTCAAGAGGCGCGAACGTGACATCCGGGACCACGTGGTTCTTAGGACAGGCCTCTCCGCTCTTCAGCAGGAGCCCCTTGTTTCCGGAGAAGTCCATGTCCGTCCGGGACCGCTTGATCACTTGCCTCACGAGCCTGCTGATGTACTTCTCGTGATCCCCGTCCGGCGGCGGCGTCACAACGATCTCCCCCTCGATAAGCTCCGCCCGGAAACCCTCCGGAGCGTCCAGAGCGAGGAAGCCCTCCAGCAGGACCTCTTCCTGCGTGAGCGGCTCGTGGGCCATGGCAGTCATGTCACGCCCCTCCTTCTGTCGCTCGCCAGGCTGGGACATAGGAAGATCACCTGTCCGGGAGATCGGGAACCGTTCCCTCGATCGTGGCACACGATCACGAGCGACGTCAGGCGCAGCGCCCGCCGACCGACCGACCGACTCAAGCAGGAGCGAACCGCACCGTCGGCGCCCCCGGATCCGCCTCCGTGAGCCGTACTCGCAACCGCTCCCCCAGTTGCAGCCCCGCCCCCTCCAGCCGCCCGATCACCGCCGGTGTCTCCAACTGCACCGTCCCCGTCGTCGGGTGGTGCTCGTCCAGGTCCACCACGCAGCCGTCGAACACCTCCCCCACCCGGTCCTTCAGCAGGGCCGCCTCGACGAGGTCGACGCACTCCCGTTCGGCCTTGTTGGCTCGCCGCGAGCCCTCGGCCATCTCACCCGGCAACGCGTCCAGCGCGGCCCGCACCCAGTCCGGCACCGGCTCCCCCGCCACCGCCGCGAGGCAGATCTCCGACGCGTAGCGGTCGACAAGGCGGCGAAGAGGGGCCGTGCAGTGGGCGTAGGGAGCGGCCACGGCCGCGTGGGTGGTGAGGGGCGGGAGCTCGCCGTCCCGGAAGACCGTGTAGCCGGCGCCGCGCAGCAACGTCGTGCACTCCAGGAGGAAGGCCGCGTGATGAGGGGTCGCCGGGTCCAGGGACCGCACCAGCGCCGCGTACGACATGTGGTGCGGCCAGTCGATGTGCAGCGCGTGGGCGGTACGGCGGAGGCGGCCGACCGCGCCGTCCGGGGCGGCGGGGAGCGTGCGGAGCACTCCCGTGCCGTACTCGAGCATCAGGTCCGCCGCGGCCATGCCGGTGAGCAGGGAGATCTGGGCGTTCCAGCCGTCGGCGGGCACTCCGGCGCGGTACGTCAGCTCGTACGTGCCGTCCCGCTCGACGATCTCCTGCTCGGGGACCCGGAGCGAGATCCCGCCGCGCTCGACCTCCAGCGCCTCCCGCAGTCGGCCCACTTCCGCCAGCAGCACCAGCGGTTCCTCGGCCGTGCCGGAGTCGATCGCCTGCTGTACGCCCTCGTAGGCGAGCTTGGCCCGGCTGCGGACCAGGGAACGGCGGACGTCGGCCGCGGTCGTACGGCCGTCCGCGTCGAGGTCGATGGTCCACAGGGCGGCGGGGCGGATCCGGTCCGGGAGCAGGCTCGCGGCACCCTCGCTGAGTACCGGCGGATGCAACGGAACGCGTGAGTCCGGGAAGTACAGGGTCATCACGCGCCGGTGGGTCTCCGCGTCCAGCGCCGATCCGGGGACGACGAAGGCGGCGACGTCGGCGATGGCGTACCGGAGGCGGTAGCCGGTGCCCCGCCGGGAGAGGTGCATCGCCTGGTCGAGGTCCAGGGAACCGGGCGGGTCGATGGTGAAGAGGGGGAGGTCGGTGGCGTCGTCGTAGGCCTTCGGCGGAGGGACCCGTTTCGCCTCTGCCACGGCCTCTGCCGTCACCTCGGGCGGGAAGTCCGACGGCACGCCGAGTTCGGTGCGCAGGGCGGTGAAGGCAGCCCGTAGCGGGACGGCGGTCGCGCGTATGCGGCGGCGGGGCATACAGCGAGCGTAGGGCCGGGCGCGCCGACGGGCACGCCGTACGCTGTGGCGGAGTTCAACAGAAGGAGATCTTCCGTGCTGGTCCTGCTGCCTCCCTCCGAAGGCAAGGCGTCCTCCGGTCGTGGCGCCCCGCTGAAGCTGGAGTCGCTGTCGCTGCCGGGGCTCAACGAGAGCCGGGAGGCGGTCCTCGACGCGCTCGTGGAGCTGTGTGCCGGGGACGAGGAGAAGGCGCGCGAGGTGCTCGGGCTGAGCGAGGGACTGCGGGGCGAGGTCGCGAAGAACGTCGGACTCAGGACCGCGGGAGCACGGCCCGCCGGGGAGATCTACACGGGTGTGCTCTACGACGCCCTCGACCTGGCGTCCCTGGACGCGGCCGCGAAGAGGCGGGCCGGTCGTTCGCTGCTGGTGTTCTCGGGGCTGTGGGGTGCTGTCCGGGTGACCGACAGGATCCCCTCCTACCGTTGCTCGATGGGGGTGCGGCTGCCGGGGCTCGGGGCGCTGGGCACGCACTGGCGTACACCGATGGACGGCGTTCTCACCGAGGCCGCCGGGAACGGGCTCGTCCTCGATCTGCGGTCCTCCGCCTACGCCGCCGCGGGGAAGCCGAAGGGTGAGGTCGCGGGGCGGACCGCGACCGTGCGGGTGCTGCACGCGCCGACCGGGAAAGTCGTCAGCCACTTCAACAAGGCGACGAAGGGGCGGATGGTACGGAGTCTGCTGTCGGCGGGGCTCGCGCCGAAGAGCCCGGCCGAGCTGGTGGAGGCGCTGCGGGAACTCGGGTACGTCGTGGAGGCGCAGGCGCCCGCGAGGGCGGGGCAGGCGTGGGCCCTGGATGTGCTGGTGGACGAGATCCACTGAGGCCCCCCTCCGGCTGCATTGCAGAGGGCGCAATGCCCTTTGCGCAGCACGCATCGCTTCGGCAGGATGACGCCATGGCCTCCTCCTCCCTGCCGCTGCTCGACATCGCGCCCGTCGTCCCCGTCGTCGTCCTGGCGGACGCGGCCGACGCCGTGCCGCTCGCCCGGGCGCTGGTCGCCGGAGGGTTGCCCGCGATCGAGGTGACGCTGCGGACACCGGCCGCACTCGACGCGATCCGGGCCATTGCCGGTGAGGTGCCGGAAGCGGTCGTCGGGGCCGGGACGGTCATCACGCCGGCCCAGGTGAGCGACTGCGTGGCGGCCGGGGCCCGTTTCCTGGTCAGCCCGGGGTGGACGGACGTACTGCTGGAGGCGATGCGGGAGTCGGGGCTGCCGTTCCTGCCCGGGGTGTCGACCACGTCGGAGGTCGTGGCGCTGCTGGAGCGGGGCGTGCGGGAGATGAAGTTCTTCCCCGCGGAGGCGGCGGGCGGTACGGCCTATCTGAAGTCGCTCGCCGGGCCGTTGCCGGGGGCGCGGTTCTGCCCGACCGGCGGGATCGGGCCCGGCAACGCGGCCGAGTACCTGTCCCTGCCCAACGTCGGTTGTGTGGGCGGGACGTGGATGCTTCCGGCGGACGCCGTCGCCGCGCGGGACTGGGGGCGGGTGGAGACGCTGGCCCGCGAGGCCGCCGCGCTCAGGACGCTACGGGCGCAGGTGTGACGTGTCGTTGAGCAGTCGCACGCTCGCGTTGCCGTCGGCGTAGTGGGCCACCACGGACACGGAGGCCGCCGAGAGTTCCATGCGGAACAGGGACTCGGGCGGGGCGCCCAGCGCGAGGCGTACGAAGGTCTTGATCGGGGTGACGTGGGTGACGAGCAGAACCGTGCGGCCCGCGTACGCCGCGACGAGTTTGTCCCTGGTCGCCGCGATCCGGGTCGCCGTGGCCGCGAAGCTCTCGCCGCCGCCGGTCGGCCTGGCCTCCGGGTCGGACAGCCAGGTGTTCAGGTCGTCCGGGTAGCGCTCGCGCACCTCGCCGAAGGTGAGGCCCTCCCAGGCGGCGAAGTCGGTCTCGATCAGGCCGTCCTCGACGGTGACCTCGAGACCGAGCCGGTCGGCCACGGCGGCGGCGGTCTCCCGGGTACGGGTGAGGGGGGACGCGAGGATGTGCTGGATCGTGCCTCGCCGGGCCAGGGCTTCGGCGGCTCTCTCCGCCTGTTCCCTGCCGACGGCGGAGAGGGCGGGGTCGGTACCGCCGCTTCCCGAGAACCGCTTCTGGGGGGTCAGCGGGGTCTCGCCGTGCCGCAGGAGCACGAAGGTGGCGGGCGCCCCCATGTCGGCCGGGGCCCAGCCGGGGGCGGCGACGGCCTGGGCGGACGGCAGGTCGGTCCCGGCCTTGGCCGCGATCGCCTTGGCAGCCCGCACGTCGGCGTCCGCCTTGGCGGAAGAGGGCTCGTGCGTCGCCCCCTCGGCAGAAGTCGGCTTCCGTACCGAACTTGCCGACGTCCCCGAGTCCATTGCCTCGTTGGCCAGCCGGTCCGCGTGCTTGTTCCGCTCGCGCGGGATCCACTCGTACGTGACCTGCCCGGGTGGGTAGATCCGCCCCGCTTCCAGGGCCAGCGGCTTCATGTCCGGGTGCTTGATCTTCCAGCGGCCCGACATCTGCTCGACGACCAGCTTGGAGTCCATGCGGACGTGCACCCGGGCCGACGGGTCCAGATCGCGGGCCGCACGCAGGCCGGCCAGCAGCCCCCGGTACTCGGCCACGTTGTTGGTGACGACGCCGAGGTATTCGTACGCCTCGACCAGCGTCTCCCCCGTCACCGCGTCCAGCACCACGGAACCGTACCCGGCAGGCCCGGGGTTGCCCCGCGAGCCGCCGTCGGCCTCGACGATGAACTCCCGCACGCCTGAAGCTCCTTACAGACCGGACTCGGACGTGCGCACCAGGATCCGGCGGCAGTTCTCGCAGCGCACCACGGTGTCCGGCGCGGCGGCGCGGACCTCGTTGAAGTCGGTGATCGCGAGCTCCTGGCGGCAGCCCTGGCAGGTGCGCTGGTACAGCTTGGCCGCGCCGACGCCGCCCTGCTGCTCGCGGAGCTTGTCGTAGAGCTTGAGGAGGTCGGCGGGGACGGTGCCCGCGACGACCGAGCGCTCCTTGGTCGCCGTGGCGGCGTCGGCGTCCAGCGCCGCGAGCGCCGCGTCCCGGCGGGACGTCGCGTCGTCGATCTTCGTCTGGACGGAGGAGACGCGGTCGGTGAGTTCGGCGACCCGCTCCTGGGCGGACTCGCGGCGCTCCATGACCTCCAGGACGATGTCCTCCAGGTCACCCTGGCGCTTGGCGAGGGAGACGATCTCGCGCTGGAGGTTCTCCAGGTCCTTGGGCGAGGTCACGGCACCGGAGTCCAGGCGCTGCTGGTCGCGGGTGGCACGCTGGCGGACCTGGTCGACGTCCTGCTCGGCCTTGGTCTGCTCGCGGGCGGTGTCGCTCTCCTCGGTCTGGGCGGCGACCAGCAGGTCGCGCAGCTGGGTGGCGTCCTTGGTGAGCGCTTCGATCTCGGCGTGCTCGGGCAGCGACCTGCGCTTGTGCGCGAGCTGCTGGAGGCGGCTGTCTAGGGCCTGGACCTCGAGGAGGCGGATCTGGTCGGCGGGCGCGGCGTTCAGTTGGGGGCTCCAGGTGAAGGGGAGTGACTGGTCCAGGGGTCGGTGACCGTCTTGGAGACGTGCACGCGCAGGTCCCAGCCGTGGCGGTCGGAGATCTCGTCGAGTTGGGCGGCGGCCAGCTCGCACCAGGGCCACTCGGTGGCCCAGTGCGCCGCGTCGAGCAGCGCGAGAGGGCTTCGGGCGACGGCTTCGGAGACCGGGTGGTGGCGCAGGTCCGCGGTGAGGAAGGCATCGACGCCGGCCGCCCGGACCTGGTCGAAGAGGCTGTCGCCGGAGCCTCCGCTGACGGCGATCGTCCGTACGACCGCCTCGGGGTCTCCGGCGACGCGGATGCCCTGCGCGGTGGCGGGCAGGCGTGCGGCGGCCCTCGCGGCCAGCTCGCGCACGGTCGTCGGGGGGTCCAGCTCGCACACGCGCCCAAGGCCCCGGCGACCGGACGGATCCGTCGGATCCGGTACGAGGGGCCGTACGACACGGAGGTCCAGGGCGCCTGCGAGCGCGTCGGAGACACCCGGGTCGGCGGTGTCCGCGTTGGTGTGGGCCACGTGCAGGGCGATGTCGTTCTTGATCAATGTGTGCACGACGCGGCCCTTGAAGTGCGAGGCCGCCACGGTCGTCGTGCCGCGCAGGTAGAGGGGGTGGTGGGTGACCAGCAGGTCCGCGTCCAGCTTCACCGCCTCGTCGACGATCTCCTGGACCGGGTCGACGGCGAACAGGATCCGCGTGACCTCCTGGTCGGGATCGCCCACGACGGTGCCGACCGCGTCCCAGGACTCGGCCCGCTCGGCGGGCCACAGATCCTCCAGCGCGGCGATGACTTCAGACAGACGGGGCACGGGGAAAGGCTACCTGCCTGTTCTTCCCGGTAGAACCTGTGCCGCCGGTCCGCGGGAACCCGTGCCCCGGCGAGCACAGTCGTCCCGGTTTCCTCAGGCGAATCGTTCCTGGGCCATCCCTTTGTGTGAAGCGAAAGCCTGCCGATCCCACGCCTGTGCGTGCGAAAACTAGTTTCGTGGCCGGAGGTGACCAGACGATGACGGCCTGTGCCATCGAGCCCACGGCGGCGGACGAGGACGGGGACGATGACGGGGAGAGCCCGCGGACGGATTGCGTGATCACCGTCGACGGCTCCTACGCGGCCCGCCTCGCCCGGAACGGCGACTCCTGGTTCCCGGAGCGCTGGACCCTGGACGGCCCCGAGCCGTACGCGGTGCCGCTGCCCGGCAACCAGCCCGAGGAACCCGGCACCGAAGTGCACCCGATGGGCGACGGACGGGTGTTGATCAGGCGGTTCGCGGACGGGCGGCACAACTTCTCGCTGCTGTACCCGACCGGCCCCACCACCGGCGAGCTGCCGCTGGGCGCGGTCGAGTGCCCGGACCAGGAGACGGTTCTGCGGCTGCTGCCGCCGGCGCCGGGCGGCGAGAAGGCGTACGCCCTCGCCGTGGGCCGTCGCTCCAGTGCCGTGTGGCTGGTGGCGGGCGGTGCCTTCGGGCCCGAGCACCTCGCGGAGATCCCGGGGCGCTGCTCGGGCGGGGTGTGGCTGGACAAGGCGGGGCGGATGCTCGTGCTCGACCGGGAGGTGGGTGGCCGCACCAAGGCGATCGTGGTCGATCTGGAGCGGGGCGGGGAGGTGTCGCCGCTGCTGCAGATCGCCGACGGCAGCGACGACCGGCTGCTGCTGGCCGACCCGGACAGCGGGCTGCTGCTGATCTCCTCGGACGCCCCCTCGCCGGGGCGTGAGCGGCTGGGGTGGGGGGTGCTGGGCAGCACGCTGCCGGTGCGTTTCCCGGAGTGCCTGCGGGTGCCGGACTGTGCGGTGACGCCGTTCGCGATCCAGCCGGGGCAGGTGCTGATGCCGGAGAGCTGCGGGGTGGCACTGCGTGTCGACGGCCCGATGGGCAGCTGGGTGGGTGTGTGGCGGCCCGCGGCCCGGCAGGTCGAGCATCTCCCGGCGCCCGAGGGGTGGTTGGCGGGCACGGGCCTGTGGACCGAGGAGGGCGAGCTGCTGCTGCCGTACGCCACGGCGGACGCGCCGTGCGGGGTGGCGCGGTGGGCGGCGGCATCGAGGAACGGGGCCCTCGGCGGGGAAGCCGGGGACCCGGGGGAAACGGGGGCGGGGGACGCGGGCCCGGAGGATCCGGAAGGGGACGGTGACGGCGGCGGCAGGGGCGCCGGGTCGCCGGAACCGGGTCCTCCGGAGCCTGTCGTGGCACGTCCGGTGCCCTTGCAGCAAGCCCCGTTGGGCAATCTTGTAACGAAGTAGTGCCGGTTGGTCCGGCCGTCTGGATCAGCCCTGTGGTCGGCTGGTTAAAATCGCCCCGCTGTAAGAAAGATCATGTTGACGGGGTGAATTACTTCCGATGAGCGACGCCAGCACGAACCAGAGGACTGCCGACGTCCAGGAGCCCACCGGCCACGGTAAGCACCGGGGTCCGGTCTCGGTCCAGGACAGCGAGTCGGCCCCGCGTGGCCGTCACCGCAAGTCGGCCGAGCAGACCGAGGTCGCGGCCTGACGGCAGACGACACACACGGCCCCGCCTCTCGTGAGAGGGGCGGGGCCGCTTCGCGTCCACCGAGCCGGAAACCCGGCCTACTCCCGTTTGAGTCCCAGCACTTCCGCCGCCGCGAACGTCTCCCCCGCCGGCCGTCGCGCGTAGTGCGGGGTGAGCAGCGCGTCCAGCTCGTCGTAGGTGAACGCGTCCTGCTTGCTGTCGAACTTGGCCTGCACCCGCGGCCGTTCGACGACCACCACCATCCCTCCGTGCACGACGAGCAGCTGGCCGTTGACGCGCTCGGCGGCGGGCGAGGCCAAGTAGCCGACGAGCGGGGCGACATGCTCGGGGGCGAGGGGGTCGAGTCCCGACTCGGGCTGCTCGAAGCCGGCGAAGACGTCCTCGGTCATCCGGGTGCGGGCGCGCGGGCAGATGGCGTTGGCGGTCACGCCGTACTTGGCGAGCGCGAGCGCCGTCGAGGTGGTGAGCCCGACGATCCCGCCCTTGGCGGCCGCGTAGTTGGGCTGTCCGGCGGAGCCGGCGAGGAAGGCCTCCGAGGAGGTGTTCACGATACGGCCGTACACCGGACCGTTCGCCGCCTTGGACCGCTCCCGCCAGTGCGCGGCCGCGAACCGGGTCGTGTTGAAGTGGCCCTTGAGGTGGACCCGGATCACCGCGTCCCACTCGCCCTCGGTCATGGAGAAGACCATGCGGTCGCGGAGGATCCCCGCGTTGTTGACGAGGATGTCGAGCCTGCCGAACTCGGCGATCGCCGACTCGACCAGTTTTCCCGCCTGATGGTGGTCGGCCACGTCTCCGGTGTGGGCGGTCGCCCGTCCGCCCGTGGCCCGGATCTCCTCGGCGACCTGCTCGGCGGGGCCCGCGGAGGCCGCACCGGAACCGTCCCGGCCCGACTGTCCGTAGTCGTTGACGACCACGGCCGCGCCGAGCCGGGCCAGTTCCAGCGCCTCGGCCCGGCCCAGCCCCCGGCCTGCGCCGGTGACGATCGCCGTGAGTCCCTCGAGTGGCAGTGGCATCGCCATCGCGGCCCTCAGATCTCGATGCATGTGCGCAGGGAGGTACCCGTGCGCATCTGGTCGAGTGCCTCGTTGATCTCGCTCAGCGACACCCGGTGGGTGATCAGGCCGTCCAGGTCGACGCGGCCGGCCCGCCACAGGGCGATGGTCCGTTCGTAGGAGCGCAGGACGTCGCCGCCGCCGTACATGGACGGCAGGATGCGCTTCTCGTCGAAGAACAGCTCGAACATGTTGAGCTGGAGGTTGTCGTCCATGGCGCCCGCGCCGACGACGACGAGGGTGCCGCCGCGCCGGGTGGTGTCGTACGCCGTGCGGGCGGTCGCCGACCTGCCGACGACCTCGAAGACGTAGTCGAAGCCCTCGCCCGCGGTGACCTGCTGCTTGGCGTCGGCCAGTTCCTCCGGGGAGACGGCCCGGGTGGCGCCGAACTTCAGGGCGGCCTCCCTGCGCGAGGCGACCGGGTCGACGGCGACGATCTCGGCGGCGCCCTTGAGGCGGGCCCCCTGGATGGCGGAGATGCCGACACCGCCGCAGCCGATCACGGCGACCGACGAACCGGCCTCCACGTCGGCGGTGTTGAGCGCGGCCCCGAGTCCGGTGGTGACCCCGCAGCCGATCAGCGCCGCTATGTCGAAGGGCACGTCGTCGGGGATCGGCACCGCGCAGCCGGCGTCGACGACGACCTCCTCGGCGAAGGTGCCGGTGCCTGCGAAGCCGAAGATGTCCCCGGTGGGGCGCCTGAAGTTGGGGGTGCCCGCGTTCATGAAGCCGGCCAGGCACAGTTCGGTCTGGCCGCGCTTGCAGGCGGGACAGACTCCGCAGGCGGGCAGCCAGCAGACGACGACCCGGTCGCCGGGCTTCAAGTGGCTGACGCCTTCGCCGACTTCGAGGATCTCACCTGCCCCCTCGTGCCCGGGGACGAAGGGCGCGGGCTGCGGGAGGACCCCGCCCATCGCGGACAGGTCCGAGTGGCACAGCCCCGTGGCCCGTACCCGGATCCTGACCCGGCCCGGGCCGAACCCCACCGCCTCGACGTCGTCGAGGACTTCGAGCTTTTCCTGACCGATCTCGTGCAGTACGGCTGCGCGCATGGTGCGGCTCCCCTCAGGGTCATCCAGGGTTCAGGAGTGTTCGACGATGGTGTCGGCGAGGACGGGCGCGTCGTCCCGCTCGATCGCGCCGACGGCGACCCGGGTGGACCCGGCCATATGCCACATACGGATCCGCAGGGTCTCCCCCGGATACACGACCCCGGCGAACCGGGTGACGTAGGACCGCACCCGGGTCACGTCCCCGCCGAGCAGCGTGTCGACGACCGCCTTGAGCGTCATGCCGTAGGTGCACAGCCCGTGCAGGATGGGCCGTTCGAACCCGGCGACCTTGGCGAACTCCGGGTCGGCGTGCAGCGGGTTCCAGTCGCCGGAGAGGCGGTAGAGCAGGGCCTGGTCCTCGCGGATCCGGCGCTCCACGATCCGGTCCGGCTCGCCCACCGGGGGTTCCAGGCGGGCGGAGGGGCCTCGGTCGCCGCCCCAGCCGCCCTCTCCGCGTACGAAGATCTGGGCGTCGTTCGTCCACAACGGGCCCTCGGCGTCCGCCACTTCGGTCCGCATCACCAGGACGGCGGCCTTGCCCTTGTCGTACACGGCGGCGATCCGGTTGGTCGCGGTGGCGGTGCCCGTGGCCGGGAGGGGACGGTGGGTCACGAGACTCTGCCCGCCGTGCAGGACGCGGGCCAGGTCGACCTCGATGCCCGGCATCGACAGTCCGCTGATCACTCCCGGCGAGCCCGAGCCGGCGACGGTGGCGAAGCTGGGCAGGACGTGCAGCCGGGATTCGAGGGTGTAGCGCAGTTCGTCGGGGTCGGTCGCGGGGGTCCCGGCGCCGATACCGAGGTGGTAGAGCTGGACGTCCTTCGAGGTCCAGGAGATCTCGCCGGTCCGGGGTTCGGCGGCGAGGGCTGTGGCGGCATCGATGGGCATACGGCTCCTGACAGTGGCGGAGTCAAGACCCCGGTGCGGCCGTCCGCACCGTCGGCCGCACCGAGGTCGTCGCGGGCCGATCTAGAACGCGTTCCAGTCCGGCGACCTCTGTATAGCCGAGCACACCGCACTTGTGAAGGCTCCTGACGGGGTGTCAGGTCTGTCGGCCCCCATCGGTCTCCAGCTCTGCCGGTGCCCCCTGCTTGGCCGTCCCCAAGGTCCTTCGGGCCCAGGTGTGGCGGCCTCCATCGGTCTCCAGGTCTACCGGTCCCCCTGGCTTGTCCGTCCCCAAGGCCCTTCGGCCCCAGGCGTGTCGGTCCCCTGGCCTGTCCGTCCTGAGGGCGTGTCCAACGCGGGCTTGTCGGTTCCCGGACCCGTCGGTTCCAGGTCTGTCGGTCCCGAGGAGTGTCTGTCCGGGGTCTGTCGGTCCCAGGTGTGCCGGCCTCCCGGCCAGTCCGGCCCAAGGACGCGTCCAGCCCAGGCCTGTCGGTTCCCGGGCCCGTCGGCTCCAGATCTGTCCGTCCCGAGGACGCGTCCATCCCCAGGACTGTCCGTCCCCAAGGCTGCCGGTTCCCGGGCCCGTCGGTCCAAGGGCTGTCCGTCCCTCGCGTCCGGCACCCGTGACATTTGTCCTGCCGGATTCCGTACAAGCGCATCTGCCGGGCGGGCGGGGCGAGTTCGTAGCGTCGACGTCATGACAGCGACCAGCACAGCCATCGCCTTCGCGGGGGCGGTCAAGACCTTCGGCGCCGTGCGCGCCGTCGACGGGATCGACCTGGAGATCGCATCCGGCGAGACCGTCGCGCTGCTCGGCCGCAACGGGGCCGGCAAGTCGACGACGATCTCTCTGCTGCTCGGCCTGAACGAGCCCGACGAGGGCACGGTACGGCTCTTCGGCGCGGCCCCCTCCGACGCGGTGCGGACCGGCCGGGTGGGCGCGATGCTCCAGGAGGCGCGGGCGGTTCCGCGCGTCACCGTCCGCGAGCTGGTCGCCTTCGTGGCCGGCCGCTATCCGGCACCATTGCCCGTCACCGAGGCTCTGGAGCTGGCCGGGATCACCGAGCTCGCCGGGCGGCGCGTGGACAGGCTCTCCGGCGGCCAGACCCAGCGCGTGCGGTTCGCCGTCGCCCTGGCCGGCAATCCCGCGCTGATCGTCCTGGACGAGCCCACCGCGGCCCTGGACGTGGAGGCACGGCACGCCTTCTGGGCCTCGATGCGGGGGTACGCCCGCCGGGGCCACACCGTCCTGTTCTCCACCCACCATCTGGAGGAGGCGGACGCGTTCGCCGACCGGATCGTGGTCGTCGACCACGGCCGGATCGTCGCGGACGGCACGGGCGAGCAGCTGCGGCGGTCGGCGGGCGGCAGTCTCGTCGCCGTGGACGCGGCCGGCCGTGACACCGCGGGCTTCGGGCTGCTTCCGGGCGTCCGGTCGGTGGAGGTGCGCGCTGGACAGGCCCGGCTGCGCACCGACGACTCCGACGCGACGGTGATCGCCCTGGCCCGGCTGGGGGCCATCCGGGGCCTGACGGTCGCCCCGGCCTCGCTGGACGACGCGTTCCTGGCACTCACCGCACAGCAGTCCCCGCAGGTCACCTCGTCGGTCCCGGAGGCGGTGTGATGCTCGACTACCTGCGGCTGGAGACCCGTCGGACCCTACGGGACACCTGGTTCGTGATCGGCGGGATCGCGATGCCCGTGATGATGTACCTGCTGTTCACCAACCTCGGTGCCGACGAGTCCGGTTGGAGGACCGGCGCGATGGTGGGCATGGCAGCGTACGGCGCGGTCGGCTCGGCGTTGAACACCGGCGGCGGGGTCGCCGAGGACCGGGCGATCGGTTGGCTGCGGCAGCTGCGGGTGACACCGATGCCGCCGCGCCAGGTGGTACTCGGCCGGGCCTTGACCGGTTCGGTGACCGTCCTGCCCGCGATCGTGGCGGTGCTCACGGCGGGCGGGCTGGTCAACGGCGTACGGCTCGCACTCTGGCAGTGGGCGGCGATCGCGGTGCTGCTGTGGCTGGGCTCGGTGCCGTTCACCCTGCTGGGTCTCGGCAACGGCTACCGGCTGACCGGGCAGACCACCAGCGTGGCGAACATGGTCTGCAACCTGGGCCTCGCGGTGCTCGGCGGCCTGTGGTTCCCGGTCGCCCTCTTCCCCGACTGGCTGCGCACGCTGTCCGCGTACACCCCCACCAACCGCTTCGCCCAGCTGGGCGCGTCGGTCGCGGCGGGACACGCGCCCACTGCCGGTGCCGTCCTGGTGCTGGGAGGGTGGCTGCTGCTGTTCGGTTCGTACGCTGTCCTGTCGTACCGGCGGCACGCCGGGAACGTGTGAGCGGAGGAACGGTCATGTCCTGGTCGCGCAGACTCTCGTGCCGCGTGGACGAGATCCGCGAGGGGGCCTGGGGAGCCCGGGAGCACCAGCGGTACTACAAGGCGAACAAGAAACGCCTCAATGCCGAGTACAAGGCCGCGCAGAGGGCCGGGGAGATTCCCGCGAACGCGGTCGTGGGCAGTAACGGCTTCGGACTGCTGCCGTGGCTGCTGCTGGGGATGGGAGCCTTCTCCAATCTCTTCCACGGCGAGACCCCCAACGCCTGGATCGGCGCCTTCGGACTGCTCGCCTTCAACTCGCTCTACATCTACGTCGCCTTCCGTGCCTTCCACCAGAAGACCCGGGACGCGCTCTCCACGCGGGTGGCACTGGTCCTGATGGGGCTGGTGACCTGCGGTCTGGCGATCGGATACGGCGGCAACTGGCTGCTGTTCTTCCCTCTGTTCGGGCTCGCGACGGGCGCGGTCGTACGGTTGCCGCACCTGCGCTGGGTCGGTGCGACGGTGACCGTGGTCGCGGGCGCCGCCTCCGTCCTGCACGACGGCTGGGGCGGCCTCGACACCGCGTACGGCACGTGGATCTCCACGATGGTGACGGCCGCGATCATGTCCCTCTCGGAGGCGGTACGGCAGTTGCGGGAGGCCCGCGAGGAACTGGCCCGGCGTGCGGTCGAGGAGGAACGGCTGCGGTTCTCCCGCGATCTGCACGACCTCCTCGGCCACACGCTCTCCGTGATCGTGGTGAAGTCGGAGGCGGCCCGCCGGCTCGCCCCACGCGACCTGGACGCCGCGCTCCTCCAGGTCACCGACATCGAGTCGGTCGGCCGCCAGGCGCTCACCGAGATCCGCGAGGCGGTCACCGGCTACCGCGAGGGCAGCCTCAGCACAGACCTCGACCGGGCCGCCTCGGCGCTGCACGCCGCGGGCATCGAGCCTGTCGTACGGCGTTCCGGACCCCCGCTCGCCGCCCAGACCGAGGTGCTGCTCGGCTGGGTGGTGCGCGAGGCGGTCACCAATGCCGTACGGCACAGCGGGGCTCGGCGATGCGAGATCTCCGTGGAGGGCTCGGCGGAACGGGTGCGCCTGCGCGTCTGGGACGACGGGCCGGGTGCGCCTGCGGGTACGGGGACGCCCGCTGCTGAGAGCGACCGCGCGGAAGAGCCGGTCACGGCTCCCGCTCCCGCTCCAGGCATTGGCGGCACCGGTCTCAAAGGGCTCACGGAGCGGCTCGCCGCGGCCGGCGGTCGGCTGGAGGCCGGGCCGGGGCCGCGCGGCGGGTTCGTGGTGCGGGCCGAGTTGCCGGTCGAGTCGGTGACGCCCGTGGGGTCGGCGGGGGCCGGGGCCGATGCACCTCGATGACCGGGCGAGACCCATGTGCGAGGACCGGGCCGGATGCGGCCGGGGACCTGCCCGGATGATGCCGCATCAGCCCAGCCGCTCCTCGGCCACTGGCCGCTCTCGCCCGCCTTCCGCTCCTCGGCCGCTCCCCGCCCCGTCCATATGCTCACCGGCTCCCCGTCCGCTCTGCGCCGATCCAGCCCGCACCTCAACTCCCCCGACCACTCCCCGCCGATCCCGACCACGCCCCGCCGATCCAGCCCGCTGCCCGAAAGCCGTCCGCTCTTCAGTTCTCAAGGACCCTGCGCGTCAGCGCAACGGAGTTGCAGCCCCGCCGCTCCCGGTCGTGCGCCCTACGCTTGGGCCGTGAACGAGATGCCGCGGGATCACCGGCCCGCCAAGTCCATCCGCGTACTGCTCGCCGAGGACCAGGGCATGATGCGCGGGGCGCTCGCGCTGCTGCTCGGGATGGAGCCGGACATCCTGGTGGTGGCGCAGGTCGCGGCGGGGGACGCGATCGTGGACGCCGCGCTCCTCCACCGCCCGGACGTGGCGCTTCTCGACATCGAACTGCCGGGCATGAGCGGTCTGGATGCCGCCGCCGAGCTCCGCGACCAGGCGCCGGACTGCCGGGTGCTGATCCTGACCACCTTCGGCCGGCCCGGTTACCTCCGCCGCGCGATGGAGGCGGGCGCCGCCGGTTTCCTCGTCAAGGACGGCCCCGTGGAGGAGCTGGCCGCCTCGATCCGCCGGGTGCTGACCGGCGAGACCGTGATCGATCCCGCGCTCGCCGCGGCTGCCCTCAGTGCCGGCCCGAACCCCCTCACCGCCCGTGAGTGCGACGTCCTGAAGGCCTCCACGGACGGCGCGACGGTCGCCGACATCGCCGAACGGCTCCACCTCTCCGAGTCCACCGTCCGCAACTACCTCTCCTCCGCCATCGGCAAGACCGGCACCCGCAACCGGATGGAGGCGGTACGGGCGGCCCGGCAGCAGGGGTGGCTGTGAGCGCCTACCCGATCACCTCCGTCGTCCTGTACTCGGTGCTCTTCGGTGCCAGGCACACGAACCAGTCGTAGGGCGAGCCCTGCGGGGAGCGGATCGCCGGGATGTCGGTGCCGGCCCCGGCGGCGGCCCGCTCCACCACGGTCGCCGTCCCGTTCGTCCAGGTGCAGTTGACGCGGTGGGCGGTCTTGGCGACATAGCCGATGACCAGGCGCACGTCCGCCTTGCCGTCGGGGTCCAGCGGGAGAGAGCCGGAGGTGAGATCCGTTCCGGTCATGGTGTCCGACTCGGGGACGGTGTTCTCCATGACCTTGGTCGTCTTGTCGCCGTAGCCCCGGTACACGAAGTAGGTGATCGTGCCGATGAGGTCGGAGGCCTTGCCGCCGTCCGGCGGAGTTTCGCCGTACCGGGCCATCGCACTGCGCAGGGTCTCGGCCTGGGCCTCGTCGTGAGGGGCGTCCCAGACGTTGATGAGGACCTTCCACTTCGTGCCGCCGTCGGTTCCGGTCGCCAGCGTGGAGCGGTGGGGCTTGTCGTGGAAGACATGCGACGGAGTCGGCTTCGACTGGGTGGCCGGCGGCGCCACCTGGCGCCCGCCCCCATCCGGCAGCCCCGCCACCGCGAGCGTCGCCGAGGAGCCGGCGAGCACCAGTGCCGTGGCCGCGGCGACCGCCCAGCGGCGGGCCCGGCGCCGACGGCCGCCGCGGATCACCGCCTCGTAGGGGGCTATGCCGATCTCGACCCCGTCGGCGGCGTCGGCCAGCAGGAGGGCGATGTCGCTGTCGCTCATGTCGTGGTTCCTCTCGCGGTCCGCGCTCATCACTTACGCCCTCCGTGCGTCACCATGTCGGCCAGTCCGGGTATGGCGCGAAGTTTCGCGATCCCCTTGGCCGCGTTGCTCTTCACCGAGCCGACCGAGCAGCCCATCGCCTCGGCCGTCTGCGTCTCGGTCAGGTCCTCCCAGTACCGCAGGACCACCGCCTCCCGCTGCCTGGGCGGCAACTGGGCCAGCGCCTTCAGCAGGGCGCTGCGGTCGTCGGCCTGGGCGATGCGGTCACCGGTGTCGGCGACCTCCCGCACGAACCCCGAGTCGTCCTTGGGCGCCAGGAACTCCCTGAGCTTCCTGCGGTGCTTGCGTGCGTGCGCGTTGACCATCACGCGCCGGACATACGCCTCCGGATCATCCGCCGAGCCGACCCTGCGCCAGGCCACGTAGGCCTGTTCGAGCGTCGACTGGACCAGATCCTCCGCGGCGTGCTGCTCCCCCGTGAGGAGAAATGCCGTTCGCATCAGCCGTGGCCAGCGGCCGATGACAAAGCTCTGGAACTCCTCGTCCCGAGCCTCTTTCCGATCCCCCATGGGCACCTCCTAGATGTCTAAAGGAGTCCATGAGCTGCCAGGACCGTTGCCTCACCCGCAGAGAATCTTCTCCAGCCCGATGGCCACCGGTGACTCACCCCCGTGCCCCGCTCACCCCTGTGACCCGCTCACCCCCGTGCCCCCCTCGCCCCCGTGCCCCCTCACCCCTGTGACCCGCTCACCCCGCGCCCCCTCACCCCCGCGCCCCGCTCACCCCGGTTTCCCCAAGAGAACATAAAGAAATCGTTAGTAAGCCGAAGCATCGGAATAGTTGCCCATGCATACGTAGTTCAAGCCACACGTAACCCGATCTTCCAGGCCCGGAGGCCTCCCTCACATGACGCACACACCGACCGACCAGCCGCCCACCCGGAGAGCGTCCGGCGCTGTCGTCCCGGTGCTCGCCTTCGCGGGCATCGTGGTCGCGGTGATGCAGACCCTGCTCGTCCCGGTCATCAAGGACCTGCCGCAACTGCTGGACACCGCGCCCAGCAACGCCACCTGGGTCCTGACGTCCACGCTGCTCTCGGGCGCCGTCGCCACCCCGATCATGGGCCGCCTCGGCGACCTGTACGGCAAGCGCCGCCTGCTGATCCTCAGCCTCGCCGTGATGGTGGTCGGCGCCCTGGTCAGCGCGCTCACCAGCGACCTGCTCACCATGATCGCCGGCCGTACCCTCCAGGGCTTCGCCATGGGAGCGATCCCCCTCGGCATCGGCCTGATGCGGGACATGCTGCCGCGCGAGAAGCTCGGTTCGGCGATGGCCCTGATGAGCTCCTCGATCGGCGTCGGCGGCGGTCTCGCCCTGCCGCTCGCGGCCCTGATCGCCCAGCACGCCGACTGGCACGCCCTCTTCTACGGCGCCGCGGGCCTCGGCGCGCTCGCGATCGTCCTCACCCTCCTCGTCGTACCGGAGTCCCCGGCTCGCGCCGAAGGCACCTTCGACGTCGCCGGTGCGATCGGTCTCTCCGCCGGCCTCGTCCTCTTCCTCCTGCCGATCACCAAGGGCAGCGACTGGGGCTGGACCTCGGGCACCACGCTCGGTCTCTTCGCCGCTTCCGCGGTCGTCCTCGTCCTGTGGGGCGTCATGGAGCTGCGCCTGAAGGCCCCGCTGGTCGACCTGCGCACCACGGCCCGCCCTGCCGTCCTCTTCACCAACCTCGCGTCGATCATGGTCGGCGTCAGCTTCTACGTCGTCTCGCTCGTCCTCCCCCAACTGCTCCAGCTTCCGAAGGCGACCGGCTACGGCCTCGGCCAGTCGATGGTCACCGCGGGTCTGCTCGTGGCCCCGCTCGGCCTGACGATGATGTTCACGGCGCCCGTCTACGCCCGGCTGTCGGCCAAGTACGGCCCCAAGGTCACCCTGATCCTCGGCATGCTGATCATCGCGATCGGCTACGGCGCCGGGCTCGGCCTGATGAGCGCCGCCTGGCAGAGCCTCGTGATCGCGGTGGTCCTGGGCGCCGGTATCGGTCTCGCCTACTCCTCCCTGCCCGCGCTGATCGTCGGCGCGGTGCCGGCGTCGGAGACAGGGGCGGCGAACGGCCTCAACACGCTGATGCGTTCCATCGGTACGTCCGTCTCGAGCGCCGTGATCGGCATGGTGCTGGCGAACACGGCGAACAACGTCGGCGGCGTCGCCGTACCGACCATGCACGGCTTCCGGGTGTCCTTCCTGATCGCGACCGGCGCGGTGGCGATCGGCCTGCTGATGGCCCTTTTCCTGCCGAAGCCGAACCGGGCGCCGCAGCTGCGGGCCAGCAGCGAGGAGGACGCCAACCTGGAACGCGCCGAGGAGACGCTCAGCGGTTTCCGCGGCCGCGTCCTGGACTCCGCAGGCACTCCGGTCCCGCGGGCCAAGGTCACGCTGATCGACCGGCGCGGCCGACAGGCGGGCGCGACGCTCTCCGCCGAGGACGGCAGCTACACCCTCGTCGTTCCGGCCCGGGGCGCCTACGTCCTCGCCGCCCGCGCCAGCGGCCACGGCCCGCTCGCCTCCTCCGCGACCCACGCCGGAGACGACAACGCGGTCGACATGGACCTGTCGCTGCCGTCAGACACGGCCGCGGTTCACTGACCCAGCCCTTCCTCCGCCCCGCCCCGGGTCCCTCCGCCGAGTACGACGGCCGAGAATCCTGGCGGGGCGGAGTCGGCAACAGGCTCCCCGCACCAAGGTGAACAAGCTGGACATCTCCAACGCCCCCTGACCGCTGTCCGCCACCCCCCGCCGTACCCCCTGTCGCCCGCCGACCAGGGGGTACGGCAGCATGTGGGGCCCAGACACCCGTACGACCGGAAGGCCTCCGCCCATGACCGCGGCACCCCAGCCCGAGATCCTGGCCGCGTTCGAGGCCGCCAAGGGATTCATGCCGCCGGACGAAGGGCTGGCCCTCCACTCGGCGGCCCTGGAGGCCGGGCGGCTCGGGCTGCCGCTCCTCGAAGTCGGTACGTACTGCGGGCGTTCCGCGATCCTGCTCGCCGACGCCGCCCGCGCGGCCGGGGTCACGGCGCTGACCGTGGACCACCACCGTGGCAGCGAGGAGCAGCAGCCCGGCTGGGAGTACCACGACCCGGACACGGTGGACCCGGAATTGGGAGTGATGGACACGCTTCCGGCGTTCCGTAGGACGCTGTACCGGGCCGGACTGGAGGAGCACGTCGTCGCTCTGGTCGGGCGCTCCCCGCAGATCGCCCGGGTCTGGAACTCCCCTCTCGCCCTCGTCTTCATCGACGGCGGCCACACCGACGAGCACGCGAGCGCCGACTACGAGGGCTGGGCGCGGCACGTCGCGGAGGGCGGGCTGCTGCTCATCCACGACGTGCACCCGGACCCGAAGGACGAGTTCACCGGCCAGGCGCCGTACCGGATCTATCTGCGGGCCCTGCGGTCGGGGGCGTTCACCGAGGTCTCCGCCACCGGAACGCTGCGCGTGCTGCGGCGGGTGAGTGCGGGGATCTGAGGCGCTGCGGTCCTCAGGGCTTCACGTTGATGTCGATGTCGACCGGGGTCTGGATGACATTGCCCGTTCCGACGCCCGGCTGACCGTAGATGTAGTCGACGGCACAGGCGTCCTCCGGCGGGGTGCAGGGGAACGGGGCGGCCTGGGCCATCGGCGCACCCAGTACGACCGCCCCGGCGACGGCGACGGTGGTGAGGACGCTGGACATGACACGCACAGGTGATCTCATGGGCGATTCTCGGCATATCGGTCGGCCGTGAGCGACATCGGCGGTGCCGTTCGGATGAAGCGACCGCTCGCCGACCACCGCCCTGCCGTGCCGGTGACTGGCCGCTAGGGTGGCTGTCGTGTCGTACGTAGGCCCGGACTTCGATCCTCCCCAGCCCCGCCGTCCCCGGCGCCGTCCGTTCGCCGTCGCGCTCGCCGTGCTCGTGCCGGGCGCGCTGCTCGGGTGGCTCGTGCACGCGGGGGTGGGCGGCGCGGCCGACGGAGGCGGCGCCGACGGGAGCGGGGTGGCCGTGTCCACGCCGGCGGCCTCCGCGGTCGCTCCCCCGACCGTCTCCTCGACCACCGCCGACGACAAGGGCGCCGCCGCCACCCCGCTCAGGGGCAAGGTCGTCGTCATCGACCCGGGGCACAACCTCACCAACTTCCGGCACACCGCCGAGATCAACCGCAAGGTGGACATCGGCACGAACCGCAAGGAATGCGATACGACGGGGACGTCCACCAACTCCGGTTACGCGGAGGCCAAGTTCACCCTCGATGTCGCCCACCGGCTGCGCGCGCTGCTGGAGAAGCAGGGCGCGACCGTCAAGCTGACGCAGGACGGCGACCGTCCCTACGGTCCCTGCGTGGACGAGCGGGCCCGGATCGGGAACAGGGCGAAGGCCGACGCGGTGGTGTCGATCCACGCGGACGGCGCGGCCGCCGGACAGCGCGGCTACCACGTGATCCTCCCGGGCGCCGTCCACAAGGGCATCGCCGACACCCGCCGGATCGTCGCCCCCTCCGCCACGCTCGGCAGGTTCGTCGCGGCCGGCTTCCGGCACGTGACGGGCAGCGGGCCCTCCAACTACGTCGGGGACGGCACCGGTCTGGTGACCCGCACCGACCTGGGCGGTCTCAACCTGTCGACGGTCCCCAAGGTGTTCATCGAGTGCGGCAACATGCGCGACGGCAAGGACGCCGCCCAACTCACCAGCGGCGCCTGGCGGCAGAAGGCCGCGCAGGGAATCTCTGAGGGAATCGTGAGATTCCTGCGCGGGTGACGATCAGGGCTCCGATCCCGTCGTACGCTCCGCACGGGCGGACGATAGGGTCTACCGACGACGAGACGACCTACGAAGGACTTGAAGTGAATATCCGCTCCCTCACTCGAGGCGACGGCGTGGTGATCGGAGCAGCGGTATTGCTGCTCATCGCGTCGTTCCTCGATTTCTACTCGGTCGACGGGGCCTCCGACGACGCCGATCTCCCGAGCGCCTGGGCGAGCGGTCCGTTCGTGATGGGAGTCGTCCTCGCCGGCATCATCGGTGCCGCCCTCGTCGTAGCGGCGCGTGGCCTGCCGCAGCTGCCCAAGCCGGCGGGGCTCGACCTCGGCCAGGTGGGCACCGCGTTCACGGTCTTCGCCGCCTGGAGCGCGCTCGGCAACGTGTTCGACCCGCTGAGTGCCGCGGACTACGGCTCCAGTTCGGACACCATCAGCGCCGGCATCGGCCTGATCCTTTCCCTCGTCGCGACCGTGGTCATGGCCGGCGCAGCGGTCGCCTCCCCGCTCGTCCCGGCCCTGAAGGCTCCCCTGGTCCCGGCTCCGAAGCCGCCCCAGCCGCAGCCCTACGGCGCCCAGCCGCCCGGCGGTTACGGCTACCCGGGCGCCCAGCAGCCGGGCCAGCCCGGACAGCAGGGCCAGCCGGCGCAGCCCTACGGCGGTCAGCCGCAGCCGGGGCAGCCGTTCGGCGCGCAGCCCCAGCCGCAGGCCCCGCAGCCGCCGGCCGCGGAGTTCTCGCCGTTCTGGTTCGCCGTGCCGGTGCCGCGTCCGCTGTTCGCGGAGGACGGTTCGCCGACGCCGATCGCCGAACTCGCCCCGGGTACCTGGTACCTGGCCGTCGAGCAGCGCGGCCCGAGCCTGGTCGCCCAGACGCAGGACGGCCGCCGTGGCGTGCTCCAGGACACGAGCGGCATCCAGCGCGGCTGAGCCTCTCCAGGTCGTACGACGGCCCCTCGCCCCTTCCGGGCGGGGGGCCGTTGCCGTACATTCGCGAGCGGCCCGAACAACTGACATACCGTCAGGAGGCGTCGTGCGACTCGGACTTGCGCTCGGCTACTGGGGCCGCGGCCCCGCCCCCGGCCATGTGCCGCTGGCCCAGGAGGCGGAGCGGCTCGGCTACGACTCGGTGTGGACGGCCGAGTCCTGGGGGTCGGACGTGTTCACGCCGCTCACCTGGATCGCGGCGCACACCTCAACGATCAAGCTGGGTACGGCGGTTGCCCAGATGGCGGCCCGCTCCCCGACCACCACCGCCATGCACGCCCTCACCCTGGACCACCTCTCCGGCGGCCGGGTGATGCTCGGCCTCGGACTGTCCGGCCCGCAGGTCGTCGAGGGCTGGTACGGCCGCCCGTTCCCGAAGTCGCCGCTGACCGCGACCCGGGAGTACGTCGAGGTCGTACGGCAGGTGCTGCGGCGGGAGGCGCCGGTCGAAGTGGACGGCCGCTTCCATCCGTTGCCGTACCGGGGACCGGACGGCACGGGTCTCGGCAAGGCGCTGAAGCCGATCACCCACCCGCTGCGCACGGACCTGCCGATCCTGCTGGGCGCCGAGGGCCCGAAGAACGTCGCCCAGACGACCCGGATCGCCGACGGCTGGCTGCCGTTGTACTGGTCGCCGACCCGGCCCGAGGTGTACGCGGACTCGCTCGCCGACGCCCCGGAGGACTTCCTCATCGCGCCCATGACCCAGGTGCGGGTCTGCGACGACGTCGCCGAGGGGCTGCTGCCCGTCAAGACGATGCTCGGGTTCTACATCGGCGGCATGGGCCACGCGGCCCGCAACTTCCACGCCGACCTGATGGCCCGCATGGGGTACGAGGAGGAGGCGCGCAGGATCCAGCGGCTGTTCCTCGAGGGCCGCCGCGAAGAGGCCGTGCTCGCCGTCCCGGACGCCTTCGCCGACGAGATCTCCCTGGTCGGCCCCCGCGAACGGATCGCCGAGCGGCTGGAGTCGTGGCGCAAGGGCCCGGTGACGGACCTGCTGGCGCTCGCGCCCGATCCGCACAGTCTGCGGGTGCTGGCGGAGCTCAACGCGTGACGCCAGGTTTCACCCGGGAAATCGCGGCCATTCGAACACCATGTCCACTCACACACGCGGTGGTGCCAATTCCGCCGGGACGGTCATAGCGATCGTCGCCGACATCATGGCCCTCATCCTGGGCCTGTGGATCCTGATGTACCTGCTGGACGCCAACCCCGGTAACGACTTCGTGCAGTTCATCCACGATGCCGCCCGTTGGCTCGCCGGCTGGTCCTACGACCTGTTCACCTTCGACGAGGCCTGGGCACGCGTGGTCGCGGGCTACGGCCTGGCAGCGGTCGTCTACCTGTTCGTCGGCCACGCCATCGCCAACCGGGCCCACCGCCACTGAACGCTCCGCTGGAGGTAGCGGGGAGTTCTGCGAGAGGGCGAGTGCGGGTTGTGTGTGGTTGCTCGCGCCGTTCCCCGCGCCCCTGAGTGGGTGCCGCTAGGCCGACCCAGGGGCGCGGGGAACTGCGCGACCGGCCACGAATCACCCGCACCCGCCGACGAACAAGACCCCCCGAGCTCTCAGGCGCAGCAGTCCGGGTCAAGCCCCACCGGCAGGCGGTCGCCGCCGAACACCGCGCAGGTGGCCTCGTGCCCCCCGAGCGCGGCGACGGCCAGCAGCAGGGACCCGGCGGTCCACGTGGTCAGCTCCCGCGGCCAGATCGCCGAGTCCTCGAACACGTACCCGGTCCAGTACAACCCGCTCTCCGGGTCCCGCAGATGCTGGATCGACTGCAGGATCTCCAGCGCCCGGTCGGACTCGCCCGTCACCCACAGGGCCAGGGCGAGTTCGGCCGACTCGCCGCCCGTCACCCACGGGTTGGGGACGACGCAGCGCACTCCGAGTCCGGGTACGACGAAGCGGTCCCAGTCGGCCTCTATCCGGGACTTGGCCTCCGCGCCGGTCAACGCGCCGCCCAGGACCGGGTAGTACCAGTCCATCGAGTAGCGGCCCTTGTCGAGGAAGCGTTCCGGGTGCCGGCGGATCGCGTGCCGCAGCGCGCCCACCGCCAACTCCCAGTCCGGCTGGGCCTCTTCGCGCTGCTCGGCGATGGCGAGGGCGCAGCGCAGCGCGTGGTGGACCGAGGACGACCCGGTCAGCAGCCCGTCGGGGACCGCCGTGCCGTCGCCCTCCCGCTTCCATCCGATCTGCCCGCCCGGCTGCTGGAGTTCGAGCACGAACTCGGTCGCCGCGTACACGGTCGGCCACATCCGGTCGAGGAACGTGTCGTCGCCGGTGGACAGGTAGTGGTGCCACACTCCTACGGCTATGTAGGCGACGAAGTTCGTCTCGCGCCCCCGGTCGGTGACGTCCGCGAAGTCCCCGTCCTGGTACGCCGCGTACCAGGAACCGTCCTCGTTCTGGTGCCGTGCGAGCCACTCGTAGGCCCGCTCGGCGGCCTCGTGCTCGCCGGCCGCGTCCAGCGCCATCGCGGCCTCGGTGTGGTCCCACGGGTCGAGGTGATGTCCCCGGAACCACGGGATCGCCCCGTCCTCCCGCTGCACGGCCAGGATCCCGGCGACGGTGACGGCGGCCTCGTCGGCGGTGAGGACTCCGGGCAGGACGAGGTGTTCGGTACGGGGAGTGGTCACCGCGCGTCCACGACGGGCAGGTGCGGCTTGGTCGCGTAGGCCACGAAGCTCTTGCCGATCAGCGGATTCAGCGCCTGCTCGGCGACCCGGGTCGCCAGCGGCTTCTTCATGATGTCCCAGACCAGCAGCTTGTGGTACGCCTGCACCGGCAGCGCCTTGTCGTTGTCGACGCCGAACGCGCACTTCAGCCACCAGTACGGCGAGTGCAGGGCGTGCGCGTGGTGGGTGCCGTACGGCTTGAGGCCGGCCTCGCGGATCTTCGCGAGCAGTTCGTCCGCCTTGTAGATGCGGATGTGGCCGCCCTCGACCTCGTGGTAGGCGTCGGACAGCGCCCAGCAGACCTTCTCGGGGCCGTAGCGCGGGACGGTGATGGCGATCCGGCCGCCGGGCTTCAACACCCGGACCATCTCGGCGAGTACGCCCTTGTCGTCGGGGATGTGCTCCATCACCTCGGAGATGATCACGACGTCGAAGGACTCGTCGGGGAAGGGCAGGGCCAGGGCGTCGCCCTCCATCGCCGTGGCGGTGGCGCCCTCGGGTGCCTCGCCGGCCTCCTTCATCGCCGCGAACCACTTGGCGACCTCGCTGATCTCCTCGGCGTTCTGGTCCAGTGCCACGACCTGCGCGCCCCGCCGGTAGCACTCGAACGCGTGCCGGCCGGCCCCGCAGCCGAGGTCCAGGACGCGGTCGCCCGGCGCGAGCGGGAACCGGGAGAAGTCGACGGTCAGCACGTGGCCCTGCTTTCGGGATAGACACCGGTGTCTGTGGTCGGGGGTGCGAGTTCGGCGCCCCGGGAGGCGGCGGAGCGGCCGGGGGCCTTGGCCGCGGAGTCGGCGATCGCCTCGCGGTACCGGGACACCGTGCCCTCGGCGGCCTTCGCCCAGGTGAACCTCGTCAGGACCCGCTCACGGCCGGCCCGGCCGAGTCGGGCCCGCAGGTCCGGGTCGCCCAGGAGGCGGCTCAGGCCCGCCGCCAGTGCCCCGGCGTCCCCCGGCGGCACGGCGAGGCACGTCTCGCCGTCACGGCCGGCCACCTCGGGGATCGCGCCGCCCGTCGTCGCGACCAGCGGGGTGCCGGTGGCCATGGCTTCCGCGGCCGGCAGCGAGAAGCCCTCGTAGAGGGAGGGCACGCAGGCGACCTCCGCCGAGCGGACCAGGTCGACGAGTTCCGCGTCCGAGATGCCCTTGACGAAGTCGACGGCGCCCTGGAGGCCGTAGCGCTCGATCGCACCGGCGACCGGGCCCTCCTCGGGCCGTTTGCCGACGACCACGAGGTGCGCCCCGGGGTGTTCCGTGCGCACCTTGGCGAGCGCCTCGACGAGGAAGACCAGGCCCTTGAGGGGGACGTCCGCGCTGGAGGTGGTGACGATCCGGCCGGGGACGACCCGCACGGACGGATCCGGCGAGAACTGGTCGGTGTCGGCGCCGATGTGGACGACGTGGATACGGTCGTCGCGCACGCCCAGGTGGTCGGCTATCTCCTGGCGGGAGGTGCCGGAGACGGTCAGCACGGACGGCAGTCGGCGGGCCACCCGCTTCTGCATGCGCGTGAACGCGTACCAGCGGCGCTTGGACCAGCGCTGCTGCCGGCTCTCGGCGGCGTCGATCTCCAACTGCCGGTCCACGGTGATGGGGTGGTGGATGGTGGTCACCAGGGGCGCGCCGATGTCGCCCAACAGGCCGTAGCCGAGCGTCTGGTTGTCGTGGACCACGTCGAACTCACCGGTGCGGGCCCGGAGATGGCGTCGGGCCCGCAGGGAGAAGGTGAGCGGCTCGGGGAAGCCGCCGGTCCACATCGTGGCGACTTCCAGGGCGTCGATCCAGTCCCGGTACTCGTCGCGTTTCGGAGTGCGGAAGGGGTCCGGGGAGCGGTAGAGGTCCAGGCTCGGCAGCTCGGTCAGGCTCAGCTTCTCGTACCCGGGGTCGAGGACCGGGTAGGGCTGGGAGCCGATGACCTCCACCCGGTGGCCGAGGCGGGCCAGTTCGCGCGACAGGTGTCGTACGTAGACGCCTTGGCCCCCGCAGAACGGGTTCCCCTTATAGGTGAGGAGCGCGATACGGAGCGGTCGCTCGCCGTCGGCGGCCAGGTCCTCGAAAGACCCCGCCTGACTGGCCTCAGCGGTCACTCTGCGCCCCCTTCTGCCTGCACTGTCCCGCGAGATTACGACGAGACGGTAATCTAGAACAAGTTTCAGACTTGATCGTTCAGGAGGCTCTGAATCTACCGGCAGGTAGGGGCCCTGTGAGGGGTGGATCAGGTGATTCACGCCACGAACGCCGAGACCGCCCCACGACCCGGCACCCTGCCATGCTGTGTGATCGCAAACCCTCACGGGCCGTCACGGAAACGGGTTCCATGACCACGGAGACCAAGGTGGACAAGGTGGCCAAGTCGGGCAGAGTGGAAGCCAGTACCGCACGATCCGACGCCGCGCCGCTGACCGAGCGGCAGGAGGCCCGGCGCCGCCGGATCCTGCACGCGAGCGCGCAGCTGGCGAGCCGGGGCGGGTTCGACGCGGTGCAGATGCGGGAGGTCGCGGAGTCCTCGCAGGTGGCGCTCGGCACCCTCTACCGCTACTTCCCGTCCAAGATCCATCTGTTGGTCGCCACGATGCAGGACCAGCTGGAGCACATGCACGGCACGCTCCGCAAGAAGCCGCCGCAGGGGGAGACGGCGGCCGAGCGGGTGGCGGAGACGCTGATGCGGGCCTTCCGGGCGCTTCAGCGCGAGCCGCACCTGGCCGACGCGATGGTCCGCGCGCTGACCTTCGCGGACCGCAGCGTGAGTCCGGAGGTCGACCAGGTCTCCCACCAGACCACGCTGATCGTCCTGGACGCCATGGGCCTCGAGGACCCGACCCCCGAGCAGCTCTCGGCGGTCCGCGTCATCGAGCACACCTGGCACTCGGCCCTGATCACCTGGCTCTCGGGCCGCGCCTCCATCGCCCAGGTGAAGATAGACATCGAGACGGTCTGCCGACTCATCGACCTCACGGAGCCGAAGGACTGACCCGGCCGGCCGGGTCGGCACCGGCACGTCCGCCGAGGCCCCGGGCGTCCTGTCGGGCCCGGCCACTCAAGCCCGGCTCGCCTCCCGCTCGACCACGTCGACGTATGCGACGGGCAGCGGGGCAGCCGTGACGCGCATCGGGCCCGCCCGTCGCTCACCGTCCAGCAACCGACGAGCCCGGTTCAGCCCTCTCCGCGCGGCCGACGTCCCCTACCCCACGGCCGAAAGACCGCTCCAGCTCCGCCCGATCGCCGCCTCGCCCGCCCACCGCTCCAGGAGCTGACGGGCCTCGTCCTCGGGGGCGGCGAGGGAGACCTGCTGGGCGCCGGCGTCGACGGCGCGTCGCTGTTCGTGGGTGCCCTCGCTGCAGCAGGCGCACAGGAGGCGGACGCTGCTGGCGGGCTCGGCGCCGAAGCCGTGCTCGGTGAACAGGTCGACGAGTGCCTCCAGGTCGGCCGCCTCGCCCGCCGCCACCGTGACCTCCAGGGTGGGCAGTTGAGACGCCTCGAAGAGCAGGAGTTCGTCGAAGACGGGGTAGGTGGAGCCGTCGACGACCCGCTCGCCCTTCGGTTCGCCGTCGTGGACGACGATCTCGCCGTAGCGCCGTCCGCCCGAGACGGGCACGCTGACGACCCGGCCGCGGGTCGGGCACAGCCGCTCGATCCAGACGACCTCGCGCTCGCCGCCGGAGTCGAGCCGTACGCAGGCGACGCCGAAGCGGCCGTCGATCTGCCCCTCGCCGTCCGGGAGTTCGATGCCGAAGCCGGTCCAGGCCTCCCGTGCCGTCGCCCAGTCCCGCTGGATCGTGGCGGCGATGCCGAGGTTCCAGTACGCCGGGTCGCCCTCGCCGCGCGGGGCCCGGGCCGCGGCCTCACGGCCCAGCTCGTACGCCTTGGCCCAGTTGCGCAGGAACTTGTGGGCGAGCGCGGCGTCGTACCACCACACCGCGCTCGCGTTCAGGTCCGGGTAGTGCGCGAGCACCCGCTCGTATAGTTCGGCGGCGCGCAGCCACTCCTCGGCCTCCCAGGCCGAACGCGCCCGCTCGATCAGCTCCTTGGCCTCGGACTTCTCCATGCCACCCCGCTCCTACGACGACCGCAGGAGCGTATGTCCTCACTCCTCGGGCGGGAACACCGGCTCCCCGCTGCCCAGCAGGGAGATCATGATGGCCTCGACCGGGCAGTTCTCGGCGGCCGCGAGGATCTTCTCGTTGGCGTCGGTCTTCGGGTCCGCGGGGTGCGACTGGCGGGCGGTGTCCAGGCGGAAGCCGTCGGGGGCGGTGTGCACGCACTGCGCCGAGCCGATGCAGAGCGAGCGGTCGACCTCGACGTGCCAGCGGTCCCCTGTCCCCACGTCCGGGTTGGCCCGCGTGGGAGGCGCCTCCATCTCTCACGCCTCCCAGCCGGCCGGCAGGTGGATCATCTTGTGCTCCAGGTACTCGCCGTATCCCTCCGGGCCGAACTCCCTTCCCAGGCCTGAGTTCTTGTAGCCGCCGAAGGGGCCGAGCATGTCGAGGCTGAAGGTGTTGACGGAGTAGGTGCCGGTGCGGACCTGCTTCGCGATCTCGATGCCGCGGGCGGTGTCGGCCGTCCACACGCTGCCGGACAGGCCGTAGTCGGAGTCGTTGGCGATCTTCACGGCCTCGGACTCGTCGCCATAGGGCAGCAGGCAGATGACCGGGCCGAAGATCTCCTCGCGGGCGATCCGCATCGAGTTGTCGACATCGCCGAAGAGTGTCGGCTCGACGTACCAGCCGCGGTCCAGGCCCGCCGGGCGTCCGCCGCCGGTGAGGATCTTGGCGCCCTCCTCCTGGCCGATGCGGATGTAGTCGAGGTTGCGGCGCTGCTGGCGTTCGGCGACCAGCGGGCCGACCTGGGTGGCCGGGTCGAGCGGGTCGCCGACGACCAGTGAACTGGCCGCCGCGGCAAGGGCTTCGGCGAACTCGTCGTAGCGGGAGCGGGGCAGCAGGATGCGGGTCTGGGCCACGCAGGCCTGGCCGTTGTTCATCCAGGCGTTCGGAACGATCCCGGCGACGGCCGCCTCGACGTCCGCGTCCGGCAGCACGACCGCCGCCGACTTGCCGCCCAACTCCAGTGTCACGCGGGTGAGGTTGCGGGCGGCGACCTCCATCACGCGCTTGCCCGCGCCCACCGAGCCGGTGAAGGAGACCTTGTCGATGCCGGGGTGTCCGACCAGGTACTCGCTGACCTCGCGGTCGGCCGGGAGGATGGACAGGACGCCCTCCGGCAGCCCGGCCTCCTTGGTGATCTCGGCGAGGATGTAGGCGTCCAGCGGCGTCTCGGGGGACGGCTTGAGCACCACCGTGCAGCCGGTGAGCAGCGCGGGCGCGAGCTTGGCGGCGGCCACGAACTGCGGGACGTTCCAAGGCACTACGGCGGCCACGACCCCGACCGGCTCGCGGCGCACGAGGATCTTCCCGAGGACTCCGTCGCGGGTCTCCTCGTAGGTGAAGTTCCGGGCGACCGTGATCGCCGAGTCCCAGACCATCATCGCGCCGAGAGCCTGCGCGAGGACGCTCCAGGAGTACGGCGAGCCGTTCTCGGAGGAAATCATGCGGGCGATCTCCTCATGCCGTACCAGGATGGCGTCCTTGATCCTCGACACGACCTCGATGCGCTCGTCGAGGGACATCCGCGGCCACGGTCCCTCGTCGAAGGCGGTGCGCGCGGCGGCGACCGCCGCGTCCACGTCCGCCCGGGAGGCGTGCGGCACCCGTCCGATGACCTCCTGGGTGTGCGGGGAGATCACCTCGATGACGTCCGTGCCCAGGGGGTCGGTCAACTCCCCGCCGATGAACAGCTGTCCGTGTTCCAAGAGCTCGGCCATGGCGACTGCCTCCCTGAGGCGGCTTACTGACGATCCATCAGATACGGAACTGATACCAGTTCCAGTCGGAGGAGTCCACGGCCCGCGCACCACGGCTGTTGGTGACCTCGGGCTCCCATCGAAACCTGTTCTAGTTATAGTGTCCGGAACGCGGGGATGCGGGGAAGCGGGGATTGGGGAGCCCATGGCGCAGGTGCACGACCACGGCGGCGGTGTCCGGTCCGTCCAGGTCCCCATCCCCGACAACCCCCTCGGCCACACGCTCGTGTACGTCGTCGACACCGACCGCGGGCCGGTGCTGGTCGACACCGGCTGGGACGACCCGGCGTCCTGGGACACCCTCGCCGAGGGGCTGACCGCGTGCGGGACCGACGTCGGCGAGATCCACGGCGTGGTCATCACCCACCACCACCCCGACCACCACGGTCTGTCGGGCGCGGTGCGGGAGGCCTCCGGCGCCTGGATCGCCATGCACGCGGCGGACTCCGCGATCGTGCGCCGGACCCGGGAGACCCGTGCCGAGCGCTGGTACACCTATATGACGGCCAAGTTGGAGGCGGCGGGCGCCCCCGAGGAGCACGTGGCTCCCCTGCGCACCGCCCGTCGCCGTGAACTCCCCGGCTTCTCCCCCGCGTTGCCCGACCGCGAGATCGTCCCCGGTGAACTCCTCGACCTCCCGGGTCGCAGGCTCCGCGCGATCTGGACCCCGGGGCACACACCCGGCCATGTCTGCCTGCACCTGGAGGAGGATCACCCGGCCCAACTCCCGGGCCACGGCCGCCTGTTCTCCGGCGACCATCTGCTCCCCGAGATCACCCCGCACATCGGCCTGTACGAGGACCCCGACGACACCACCGTCACCGACCCCCTCGGCGACTACCTCGACTCCCTGGAACGCGTCGGCCGCCTCGCCCCCGCCGAGGTGCTCCCCGCCCACCAGCACGCCTTCACCGACGCGGCCGCCCGGGTACGGGAGTTGCTCGCCCACCACGAGGAACGCCTCACCGACCTGCACTCCCTCCTCGCCAAGCCCCTCACCCCCTGGCAGCTCGCCGAGCGCATGGAGTGGAACCGGCCCTGGGAGCAGATCCCGTACGGATCGAGGACCATCGCGGTCTCGGAGGCCGAGGCACATCTGCGGCGGCTGGTGAAACTGGGCCGGGCGGAGGCGGTGACGGGGAGCGAACCGGTGACGTACGTGGCTGTTTAGGCGACGTGCGCGCAGCGCCGGCATCAGGGGCGCGGGGAACTGCGCGACCAGCCACAGCGGCGCCGCAGTCCGACGACTTCCCGATCCGGCACCCCCGTCCGCCGCCGTCGAGGCCCTCGCTCCCCACGCCGCTCCCAACACCCGGCACCCGGCACCCCGCACCCGGCGTCGAGTTCGCCGAATCGGGCAGGCGTCGCGCCATGGCCGCACAGGCGGCTCTCAGCGGCCTCCCTACGGGCGAGTAGAGTGGCCGGGTCGTCATCACACCCGTACAGGGGGAAGCCGGTGCAAATCCGGCGCTGACCCGCAACCGTAAACCGCCTTCCACCCGCGGTGAGCCGGACTGCCCCGCACGGTTCGTGACCGGCTCACGTGCACCGGCAACCGGCCGGTGCGCGGCACCGTCGAGGTATACGGAGCCGAGCCGCCCGGGGGTCCTCCCGTGCTGTCCGGCTCCTTCCGTGAGAAGGGCATCCGCCGATCATGCACGTCCGCCGCAGCGCCGCGGTCCTGGCCGCCACCGTCGTGATCGGCACGGCCGCGCCCGCCGTCGCCGCCTCCCCGTCCCCGGTACCGGTCCCGTCCGGGTTGTACGGCAGCACCGATCCCACCTACGACGGGGTCTGGCGCCAGTCCCTCGCCCTGATCGCCCTGCACCGGGTGGGTGTCGGGCCCGCCGCCGCGGCCGTCGGCTGGCTGGCCGGGCAGCAGTGCGCGAGCGGGGCGTTCGCGGCCTACCGCGCCGATCCGGCCAAGGCCTGCGACGCCAAGGTCATGGTCGACACCAACAGCACCGCCGCCGCCGTCCAGGCCCTGTCCGCGCTCGGCGGGCACGACCCCGCGGTCAGCAAGGCGGTGACCTGGCTGAAGTCCGTCCAGAACAAGGACGGCGGCTGGGGCTACACGCCTGGCGGGGCCAGCGACGCCAACTCGACGTCCGTCGTCATCGGCGCGCTGAACGCCACCGGTGCCGACCCCGCCGAGGTCCTCAAGGACGGCAAGTCGCCCTACGAGGCCCTGCTGAAGCTGTCCCTGCCGTGCGCCGACGGGGGCGCCTTCGCCTACCAGCCCGACAAGAAGGGCCGGCTCACGGCCAACGCGGACGCCACGGCGGCGGCCGTCGTCGGTGCGCTGGGCCTGGGCATGGCCTCGGCGAAGCCCGGCACCGCGACGGACCTCACCTGCGCCGACGCGGCCCGTCCCACCCCGGAGCAGGCGGCGGCCAACGGCGCGGCGTACCTGGCGAGGACGGTCGCGAAGGAGGGCTACCTGAAGTCCGTCCTCCCCGGCGCCGAGGACCAGCCCGACTACGGCAACACGGCCGACGCGGTCGTGGCGCTGGCCGCGCGGGGCGGGACCGCGGCGGCCGCGGGACCGCTGCACTGGCTGGAGCGGAACTCCGCGAAGTGGGCCGAGCAGAGCGGCCCGGCGGCCTACGCCCAGTTGATCCTCGCCGCGCGGGTCGGTGGCGCCGACCCCCGCGACTTCGGCGGCACGGACCTGGTGAAGCAACTGACCGCGACGGGACCGACACCGGCGCCGGCGCCGACGCCCACGCCGGCCGCCAAGTCGCAGGACGACTCCGGCACGTCCGTCTGGTGGATGGTCGGCGCGGGTCTCGCCGCCGGGGCCGGCATCGGCTTCCTCCTCAGCAACCGCAACAAGAGGAAGCAGCCGTGACCCGCCGGGGACCGGCGGTAGGACCCCTCCTCGTGGGACTGCTCCTCCTGGTGGGACTCCTCCTGTCGGTCACGACCCCGGCCCACGCCGCCGGCTACCGCTACTGGTCCTTCTGGGACCGCACCGGCCCGACCTGGACCTACGCCACGCAGGGCCCGTCGACCTCGGTTCCCTCCGACGGAGACGTCCAGGGCTTCCGCTTCGCGGTGAGCGCGGACTCGGGTGATGTCCGAAAGCCCCGCGGGACGGCGTCGTTCACGGCGATCTGCGCGGACACACCGGCTAGGGACGGCCGTAAACGCGTGGCGCTGGTCATCGACTTCGGGACGGCTTCGGACGCCCCCTCCGGCGAGACGCCCCCGGCGGGCCGCACGGAGTGCGCGGTGGTCCCCCGGGAGGCGACGACGGCGGAGGCCTTGGCGGCGGTGGCCAAACCCCTCCGTTACGGCTCCGACGCGCTGCTGTGCGCGATCGCGGCGTATCCGGAGGCCGGGTGCGGGGACCAGGTGACGGGGAAGGGGAAGGGGCCGGCCCGGTCGGACGGGGGCCCGTCCGTTGGCTTGTTCGCGGGCCTGGCGGCGATCGCCGTACTGGGAGCGGCGGCGGTGTGGCAGACGAGGCGGCGCAGGAATGCCGCCTAGCCCAACCGCTCAGCCGGCGTCCCCGCACCCCGTTCAGCCCGCGTCCCTGCACCCCGGGGCCTGGTGGCTCTGGTCCCTCTCCCTCGGCATCGCGGCCACCCGCACCACCAACCCCCTCCTGCTGACCCTCCTGATCGTCACCTCCGCGTACGTGGTGGCGACCTGCCGCCGCCGGACCCCCTGGTCCCACTCCTACGCCGCCTTCGTCAAGCTCGCCCTCGCCGTCCTCCTCGTCCGTCTTCTCTTCGCGATCACCCTCGGCTCCCCGATCCCGGGCACCCATGTGCTCGTCACGCTCCCCCAACTCCCGCTGCCCGACTGGGCCCAGGGCATCCGCCTCGGCGGCCGGGTCACCGCGGAGTCCCTCGTGTTCGCCCTCTACGACGGCCTGAAACTGGCCACCCTCCTGATCTGCGTAGGCGCGGCGAACGCCCTCGCCAACCCGCACCGCCTCCTCAAGTCCCTCCCCGGCGCCCTCTACGAACTCGGCGTCGCGGTGGTCGTGGCGCTCACCTTCGCCCCTCACCTCATCGCCGACGTCCAGCGTCTGCGCGCCGCCCGCCGTCTGCGCGGCCGCCCCGACTCCGGTGTGCGGGGCCTTCTCCAGGTCGGACTCCCGGTCCTGGAGGGCGCGTTGGAACGCTCGGTCGCCCTCGCCGCGGCCATGGACGCCCGTGGCTACGGCCGTACGGCACAGGTTCCGCCCCGAGTACGCCGTACGACGACCGCCCTCACACTCGGCGGCCTGCTCGGCGTCTGCGCGGGAACGTACGGCCTGCTCACCGCCGAGGGCGGCACGTACGGCATCCCCGTCCTCCTCGCCGGCCTCGCCGCCGCTCTCGCGGGTCTGCGGCTGGGCGGTCGCCGTACTCCGCGCACCCGTTACCGCCCGGACCGCTGGAACCTCCGTTCCTTCCTGATCGCAGGGTCCGGCGTGGCCGTGGCGGCGGCGATGTTCCTCGCGGGCGTCACCGATCCGGCGGCCCTGCATCCCGGCGTGGTTCCTCTGGTCGCCCCCACCCTCCCCGTCCGGCCCGCCGCAGCCGTCCTCCTCGGTCTGCTGCCGGCGTTCCTCGCCCCCGCCCCCAAGGAGCCGTCGTCGTGATCCGCTTCGAGGACGTCTCCGTGACGTACGACGGCGCTGCCGAACCCACCGTGCGGGACGTCGACTTCGAGGTGCCGGAAGGTGAACTGGTCCTGCTCGTGGGCCCCTCAGGTGTCGGCAAGTCCACGATCCTCGGCGCGGTGAGCGGGCTCGTCCCGCACTTCACCGGCGGCACCCTGCGCGGGCGGGTCACGGTGGCCGGCCGCGACACCCGTACCCACAAGCCCCGCGAACTGGCCGACGTGGTGGGGACGGTGGGCCAGGACCCCCTGTCCCACTTCGTGACGGACACCGTGGAGGACGAACTCGCCTACGGCATGGAGTCGTTGGGCGTACCGCCGACGGTGATGCGCCGCCGGGTGGAGGAGACCCTGGACCTCCTGGGCCTGGCCCCGCTCCGCGACCGCCCCCTGGCCACCCTCTCCGGCGGCCAGCAACAGCGTGTGGCGATCGGCTCGGTCCTCACCCCGCACCCCGAGGTCCTGGTCCTGGACGAACCGACGTCGGCCCTGGACCCCGCGGCGGCCGAGGAGGTCCTGGCGGTCCTCCAACGCCTCGTCCACGATCTCGGCACCACGGTCCTCATGGCCGAACACCGCCTGGAACGCGTCATCCAGTACGCCGACCAGGTCGCCCTCCTGCCCGCCCACGGGGAACCACCGGTGCTCGGCACCCCGGCCGAGATGATGGCCGTGTCCCCGGTGTATCCGCCGGTGGTGGACCTGGGACGGCTGGCGGGCTGGGCCCCGCTGCCACTGACGGTGCGGGACGCGCGCCGCAGGGCGGGGGAACTGCGGGAGCGACTCGCCACCCGCGTGCCGACAGGCAACGTACCCGCGGCCGCCGACGGCGAGGCAGCCCCACAGGGGCCACCCGCACCCGACCACGAAACCCTCACGGGTGGTGCGGGTGGGAACAAAAACCCGGCCGAAGGCCGGTTCCGCCGACCCCGCCGCCCCAAGCCGCCCGCACCCACCACCTCCCACCTCGCCGAGGCCCGCACCCTCTCCGTCCGCCGAGCCCGCGTCCAAGCCCTGAACCACATCGACCTCACCATCCGCCCCGGCGAGATCATCGCCCTCATGGGCCGCAACGGCGCCGGGAAATCCACCCTTCTCAACACCCTGGTCGGCCTCGTGGAACCCTCCGCCGGAACAGTCCGGGTCGGCGGCGCCCAGCCACACCGCACCACCCCCCGCGACCTGGTGAAACGCGTCGGACTCGTCCCCCAGGAACCCCGCGACCTCCTGTACGCCGACACGGTCGCCGCCGAATGCAGGGCCGCCGACACCGACGCCGACGCGCCGAGCGGCACCTGCCGCGCGCTGGTCGACGACCTGCTCCCCGGAGTGACCAACGAGACCCACCCCCGGGACCTCTCCGAAGGGCAGCGCCTCGCCCTCGCCCTCGCGGTGGTCCTGACCGCGCGTCCGCCCCTCCTGCTCCTCGACGAACCGACCCGTGGCCTGGACTACGCGGCGAAGGCCCGCCTGGTCGCCCTGCTGCGGGACCTCGCCGCCACCGGTCACGCGATCATGCTGGCCACCCACGACGTGGAACTGGCCGCCGAGCTCGCCCACCGGGTGATCCTGCTGGCCGAGGGAGAGGTGATCGCCGACGGCCCGGCGGCAGAGGTGCTCACGTCCTCCCCCTCGTTCGCCCCGCAGGTCAGCAAAGTCCTGGCCCCGCAGCGGTGGCTCACGGTCGCCCAGGTGAGGGAGTCCCTGGCATGACGCACGCCCCTGGCACGACCCGGGCCGTCCGTCTCGGCCCCCGCTCCCTCATCACCCTCGCCCTCGTCAGCGCCGTGGGAGTCGTCGCCTTCGGCTGGCCCTTCCTCGCCCCGCCCACCTCCCAGGTCGGCACCCACACCCAGGACGCCCCCTGGCTCTTCGCCGGCCTGCTCGTGCTGCTCGTCGCGGTGGTCGCCGCGGCGATCGCGGAGTCCGGCCTGGGCCCCAAGGCGGTGGCGATGCTCGGCGTGCTCGCTGCGACCGGTGCCGCACTCAGGCCGATCGGCGCCGGTACCGCCGGGATCGAGCCGATGTTCTTCCTGATGGTGCTCAGCGGCCGGGTTCTCGGCCCGGGTTTCGGTTTCGTGCTCGGCAACGTCACGATGTTCGCGTCGGCCCTGCTCACGGGCGGGGTGGGCCCGTGGATGCCGTTCCAGATGCTGGCGATGGGCTGGTTCACGATGGGCGCCGGGCTGCTGCCGGGCCCGGATCGCGTGAGGGGACGCGCCGAGGTCCGCCTCCTCGCGACCTACGGCTTCCTCGCCGCCTTCGCCTACGGCACCGCGATGAACATGGCCGGCTGGCCCTTCATGGGCGCCCTCGCCTCGAACATCGCCTTCGACCCGGATGCCGGGGTCCCCGCGAATCTGGCCCGCTTCGTCACGTACTGCCTGGCCACGTCCCTGGGCTGGGATCTCGGCCGGGCCCTGGTCACCGTCGTCCTGACGCTCACCCTCGGCCCGGTCCTCCTCAGGGCGCTGCGCCGGGCCACCCGCCGTGCGGCCTTCGAGGCCCAGGTCACATTCGAGGCGCCCGAGCGGTGAAGCACCCCACATGACCCAGCTCACCTACTAACGGGAACAGTAGGAACATTTCAGACATAACATCCCAGTCGCACCCCTTCTGACCTGCACTTTGAGAGCCGGGTCACACGGTCGACCTTTCCCGGCGATTCGACCACAACTAGTAAAAGGGGTCATTGCGGACGCTCTCCGAGCCTGTTTCTCTGGATCACGTCGCACGGCGCCGACAAGCCCACGGGCCTCGGCGCCGCCGCATGTCCCCCGGGACTGCGAGCGACGCCCCTGTCCCCGAAGAAAAGGTTCTCCGTGTCCGTCTCCCGTATCGCCCGCCGCATCGCTTCCCCGAAGAAGGCCATCACCACCGTCGCGATGGCCGCCGCCACCGCCGGTCTGGTACTGACCGCGGCGCCGGCCCAGGCGGCCACCACCAACTCCTCCGCCCAGGCCAAGGTCATCGCGCACAAGATGATCCCGAACGCCGCGCAGTACAACGCGTTCAGCAAGATCGTCGAGCACGAGAGCGGCTGGGACGTCGACGCCACCAACTCCTCCTCCGGCGCCTACGGCCTGGTCCAGGCCCTGCCCGGCTCCAAGATGGCCTCCGCCGGTTCGGACTGGAAGAGCAACGCCAGGACCCAGATCAAGTGGGGCCTGGACTACATGAACTCGCGCTACGGCAGCCCGACCGCCGCCTGGGCCTTCTGGCAGGCCAACGGCTGGTACTGAGCCGACCCCGGTTCACCGCCGTACGCCGTCGAAGAACCGCACCACCTGGGGGGCCGAGACCGCCGCCGAGCCGAAGTGGTCCACGGCCCCCTGATCGACCACCCGCACCCTCGTTCCCTGACCGGCGAGGGTGCGGGCGCATGTCCGGGTGTTGCCGATGGGCACGTCGGTGTCGCCGTCACCGGCGTACAGCCGCACCGGTACGTCCGGCTTCCAGGCGCAGGTGTGGTCGGCGGCCCGCATCGCGTCCAGCACGGCGCCGGACGGGTGCCGCAGACGGTCGTAGAAAGCGGGCGTGAGCAGCCGCCGCACCGAGGGTGCGAGTCCCCGTACGACGTCCTCCTGGTCGTGGCTCCCGTCGAGAAGGCTCTCCACCCGGCTCGCGTACGGCGCCCGGAAGGCGTCGGACGGGTCCTTGTAGAGGGGGTGCAGACGGTTCTGCGCGACCAGCCAGTACGTGATGTAGAGGACCCCGCTGACGTCGTTGACGCGGCCGTCGAACAGGGCGGGCATCTCCTGGCCCTCCAGGTCGTACGGTCCGCTGACCGGCGCCAGTGCCCGCAGCCGGAAGTGCCGGTCGACGCCCTGTTGCAGTGCCTTTCCGAGCGCCATCGCGACCTGGCCGCCCTGGGAGAAGCCCGTCGCGTACACGTCCCCGGTGAGCGGGCGACCGAGCCGGTCCGCGGCCGTACGGGCGGCGCGCAGCATGTCGACGGAGGCGGTGACGGACGAGGCGGTGTCCATGTACGGATGCGGGCCCGGGCCCCCGCCGAGGCCGAGGTAGTCGGGAGCGGCCACGGCACGTCCCGCGCTCGCGTTCAGATACGACGGCACCCGCCCGAAGTCCTCGCTCGCCGAGGGCGCGTAGTCACGGTCGACCATCGTGCCGTGGGTGTCGGAGACCAGGTCGAGATGGTGGGCGCCGCCCTTGGGCAGCGTGAGCAGCCCGGTCGCGGTGGTGGGTCCGCCGTACGGGTCGGCGGTCCGGTATGTCAGCCGGTATCCCCGTACGCCGTACCGCACGGAGTCGGCGGCGACGTCCTGCCCGCCCAGGAACGCCCGGACGGCCCCCGCGTCCCGGTCGGCGACCGGGGTGACGGAGACCAGCTCACCGCGTCGCGTCTGCTGCGGATGCCGGTCGGCGGCTGTGGCCGCCGGAGCCGCGGCGAGCCCGGCGAGCAGCAGGGCCGCCGCTCCGGCGAGTCCCCGCCACGTCCGTCGACTCGCCCTGTTCTCATGGCATTTACGCGTCTCATCACTCATGTCCCCGACGCTACGGACGCGCGTCTCACCCCGGCATCCGAGAGTCCCCCGCATCCGTGGTGGACTTGAGTGCACCCTGCCCGTCCGGCCGTCCGGAGACTCGATGAGCGAACAGAGCAGCACCGGCACGAAGGCGGCCGACGATCCCGAGGAGCGCGGACTGCGCCTGGTGTTCGTGCTGTTGGGGCTGACGGTGGTCAGCGGGCTGATCGACGCGGTCAGTTACCTGGGCCTGGAACACGTCTTCACGGCGAACATGACCGGCAACGTGGTCGTGCTCGGCTTCGCCGCGGCCGGTGCGCCCGGCTTCTCGGTGCCGCACACGCTCACCTCGCTGGCGTCCTTCGTGGTGGGCGCGGTCGTCGGCGGCCGGGTCGCCGTACGCCTCGGCGGCGGCTCCCGCCGGACCTGGGCCCGGCTCACGCTCGCCGCCGAAGCGGTCCTCCTGGGCGTCTCGGCCGTGGCCGCGTTCGCCGCACCCGGCACCACGGCCACCGCCTACACCCTGATCGCGGTCACCGCGTTCGCGATGGGCCTGCGCAACGCCACGGTCCGCAGGCTCGGTGTCCCTGACCTGACGACGACCGTGCTGACCATGACGTTGACCGGCCTCGCCGCGGACTCCCGGGCGGCCGGCGGACCGGGCACCCGCTCCCCCCGCCGTACGGCGTCCGTGATCGCGATGGTCGCCGGGGCCGCGCTGGGCGCGTGGCTGGTGCTCCATCACGGTCTGGGCATTCCGCTGGCGATCGCGGCGGGGCTGGTGGCCCTGCTCGCGGTGATCGCCTCGGGGCGCGAGTAACCCCCGCTTTTTGCGGGCTACTTGGCCAGGAAGGCCAGCAGCGCCGCATTGACCTCCTCGGCGTGCGTCCACAGCAGACCGTGCGGCGCACCCTCGATCTCGACGTACTCGGCGGACGGCAGCAGCGCGTGGAAGGGCCGTCCGGTCGAGTCGATCGGCAGGATGCGGTCGCCGGTGCCGTGCACGATCAGCGCCGGTACGTCGATCTTCGCCACGTCGGCCCGGAAGTCGGTGATCCAGGTCGGCACGCAGGCCACCGAGGCGTGTGCCGAGGAACCCGCGGCAACGTTCCAGCTGTTGCGCAGGGCCTCCTCGCTGATCCGGCTGCCCAGCGTCTCGTCCAGGTTGTAGAAGTCCTGGTAGAAGGCGCTGAAGTAGGCGTACCGATCCTTGGTGACCGCCGCCAGGATCCCGTCGAAGACCTCCTGGGGAACACCGGTCGGGTTGTCGTCGGTCTTCAGCAGGAAGGGCTCCAGCGAGGCCAGGAAGGCGGCCTTCGCGACCCGGCCCGAGCCGTAGGCGCCCAGGTAGCGGCCCACTTCGCCGGTGCCCATGGAGAAGCCGACCAGGACCGCGTCCGTCAGGTCCAGGCTGGTCAGGACCTTGTCGAGGTCGGCGGCGAAGGTGTCGTAGTCGTAGCCCGTGGTCGGCTGCGAGGAACGGCCGAAGCCGCGGCGGTCGTAGGTGATGACCCGGTGGCCGGCCTCGAGCAGCTCCGGGACCTGGCGCTCCCAGGAGTGTCCGTCGAGCGGGTAGCCGTGGATCAGCACGACGGGCTGTCCGGTGCCGTGGTCCTCGTAGTAGAGCTCGATCGGGGCGCTGTTCTCTTCACCGACTGTGATGAACGGCATGTGTGTTCGTCCTCTCGTTGTGGAGCCTCCAGCTCACCACGGGTGGCCCGAGGGAACCAGGCAGAAGTACAGGCGGAAGTGCGGGCGGAAGTAGAGAGCGCTTGTTCTAATTGTCATGATGACCAGTCATGATCCAGAACCAGCACAGTCCGATGTCCCGCACGGCGGCACCGCCTTCGGCGTGATGCTGCGCTCCCTGCGCCGGGCCGCCCGGCTCACCCTGGAGGAGTTGTCCGAGGCGTCCGGGGTCAGCGTGCGCGCACTCGGTGACCTGGAGCGCGGCCGCAGCCGGGGGCCGCAGCGCCGTACGGTCGACGCGCTCGCCGCCGCCCTCCGGCTCGACGGGGAGCCGCGCGAGCGCCTGCAGCGGCTGGCCGACACCGGCCGGGAACGCGGGGGCCCGCCGGCCGCGCCGTATCTCCTGCGGACCGTCCCGGACTTCACCGGCCGGGAGCAGGAACTGGCGGATCTGAAGAACCTCGCCACCGGCACCCGTACCCGTGCCGCGGTGCTCTTCGGGCCGGGCGGACAGGGCAAGACGACGCTCGCCGCGGAAGTGGTACGACGGCTGGCCGGGTCCTTCCCGGACGGCTGTGTCTGCGTCCAACTGCACGGCATGAGCGACACCCCGCTGCCCGCCGACGAGGCGCTGGTCCTGCTGCTGACGGCGCTCGGTCATCCGCACGACCGGATACCGGTCGACCCCGCCGCCCGCGAGGCCGTCTACCGGGCCACCCTGGCCGGCCGGCGGACCCTGGTCGTCCTCGACGACGTGGCCGACGAGGCCCAGGCGAGGCGACTGCTGCCGGACGCCGAGGGCGGTTTCGTGCTGCTCACCAGCAGGCGGCCGCTGGCCGGTCTCGAAGGGGTGCGGCGGATCAGGCTCGGCGGGCTCAGCGGCGGGGAGTCGGCGAGGCTCCTGGAGCGGATCCTCGGCGCCCGGCGCACCGACGGACAGTCCGAGGCGATCACCCGGCTGACCGAGCTGTGCGGGCATCTCCCGCTGGCCCTGCGGATCGTCGGCAACCGCCTCTCCAGCCGCCCGGGGTGGACACCGGACCGGTTGGCCGCCCAACTCGCCGACGAAGAACGCCGGTTGGGCGGCCTGATCGCCGGCGACCTCGCCGTCCGCGGCGCACTGGCCCTCTCGTACGGCCAACTCACCGACTCGCACCGGCTGTTGTTACGCCGGCTCGCCCTGCTGCCCGGCCGCGACACCGGCCCGGACCTCGCGGCCGTACTCGGCGGCGAGGACGCGCTCACCACCGAGGACTCCCTCGACCTGCTCGTCGACCGGGGCCTGCTGGAGGAGACGACACCCGGCCGGTACGCCCTCCACGATCTCGTGCGGCTCTTCGCACGTGAACGACTGCGCGAGGAGGAGGAAGCCCCGGACACGCTCCCCCTCCACATGGCGGACTGGCTGTTGCGTTCGGCCTCGACGGCGGGCCGCCTGTTCGAGGCACCGGGCGCGCCGGAGCCCTGGGCGGGCGAGCCCGCACCGTTCGGCCCCGCGTCCACCGACGAGGCCGAGGAGTGGCTGATGACCGAACGCGCCCACTGGGCAGGCGCGTTGCCGGTGATGTTCGCGGCGGGCCGGCACCGGGAGATCCTCCACACGGCCCGCACCCTGTACTGGTTCTCCGACCGCTGGGACTCCTGGCCCGAGTGGCGCACCCTGTTCTCCTACGGCGTCCGGTCGGCGGCCGCGCTCGGCGACCGGGCGGCCGAGGCCCACCAGCTCAACTGCCTGGCCTGGACGTACTCGGTGAGCGACGGCCGGCACCGGGAGGCCGAGGAACACGCCCGCCGCGCACTGGAGTTGGCGACAGCGGTGGGCGACATCGCGCAGCAGGCCTGGGCGTCGACCTACATCGCCGGGGCCTGTATGAGTCTGGACCGCCACGAGGAGGCGGTCGAGGCCGCCGATAACGCCGTACGGCTCTTCGCGGCCACCGGGGACGAGCCGGGACAGGCGGTCTCCCGACGCGTCCTCGGCAGCGCCCTGCGCGGGGCGGGCCGCGCCGAGGAGGCACTGTCCGTCCACCGGGCCCTGCTGGGCGCCCGGACGGGAGACGTGCCCGGGTTCCAGGAGTTCGCCGAGGCCATTCTCCGCCACCAGATAGCCCGCGACCTGCTCGCCCTGGAACGGTGGCCCGAGGCGGCGGAGGCCTTCCGTGCCGTCATGACCCCCATCACCCACGGCGGCACCGACCGCTTCCAGGCCCGAGCCCTAGCCGGCCTCGCCACGGCTCTGGAGCACTGCGGCGAACTCACCGAGGCCCGCGCCCACTTCACGGAGGCCCACCGCCTGTTCACCACGACCGGCGACACGGCCTCCACCGCCGAGACGGCGACCGCCCTGGCGCGCCTCGCGGGGATCTCCGGTTGAGGCCGACACGGCTCACGCCGGAACACGCGAGCACGCCGAAGTCCTCCCGGCCACCGGACGTACGACGGCGAGGGCAAGCCCGCCCTCGCCGACCTGCCCGCACACCTCGTCAGGCCCAGGGCGTCGTCCGCACCGCGGAGCGCTGCGCGGCCGCCGCCTCCGCCCGCTTGCGACGGCCCGCGACCAGGCCACCCGCCGCGCCCAGCGAAACCACGCCCATCGCGGAGGCGGCGATGATCCCGTCCGTCCCGCCGAGGACGAAGTACAGGGTCACGGCCATGCCGCCGTTGAACAGGAACAGGAACCACAGCGTGCCGGGGCGTGACAGGAAGGCCGCGATCCTCGGCTTCCTCGCGATCCGCGACCCGGCGATCAGCGCGACGACGCCACCGGCGTAGGTGGCCACGTCCTTCTGCGTACCGTCGAGCACGGATCCGGCCCCGGCGCTCGCGGCGAGACCACCGGCGAAGAAGATCCAGAGCAGCAGGTTGGCGAAGAGGGACTTCCCTGAGGTGCGCGGAGAGGACACGGGATCTTCCTTAGGAATGGGGTGACCTGGGCTGACGGATCCGTTGCGATCCGTGATCCACGATCCCGTCCCACGCCCGCCGCCACGATGGACCGCACTCCCGAACGCGTGGTGGAGCCCACTACACCCTCACCCAGGATCGACCGCCACCCGATGATCGGGCCGCCCGTCCTTCGCGAGCATCGAGTGCGCTTCGGCCACCGCCCGGTACAGCCGGATCCCTGAGTCGCCGCGCACGTCGTCGAGGGTCCAGACGTGCCCGCCGTGCCGTACCGACCGCCGCGAGAAGACCTCCAGCGCCCGCTCGGCCTCCGTACCGTCGACGACCTCGCCCGCGACGGCCGACATGTACACCCCCTGCCCGGTGCCGATCTCCACCGAGGAGTCGAAGACCGCGATCCCCGTCTGCGGCCGCACCGCGATGTTCCGCGAGTGGACCGCGTCCGGCGAGGACACCCAGAAGAACTCCCGCCACCCGACGTGCGCGAAGTAGACCGGCGTACTCCACGGCCGCCCCTCCGCGTCCGCCGTGGCGAGCACCAGGTACCGGCTCGCGTCGACGATCCCGCGCGCGACCTCCGCGGTGGGCTTCATCTCAACAGCTCCTTCGATACGTCAGTCCGAAATCCGGCTCCCACTCCGCCGACCCGTGGATGGTGCCCCCGTCGCCACTCATCCGCCCGGTGGGGGCTGGCCGCGCAGTTCCCCGCGCCCCTGAGTGGGTGCAGTGAAGGCGCATCGAGCTGTACCCACCTGTCTGGGAACCGACCAGCCCCCACGCGCACCCCTGAGCCCGTCGAGCTGTACCCACCTGTTGGGGGCGCGGGGAACTGCGCGACCAGCCCCCACCGGCCCGCAGCTGCCCAGTGAACCGCTGCCGGAAGGACAACGGCGAGCCGCCACCGCTCCAGTGCCGCGTCCATCGCGCACACCTCCCTCTCCCAAGGGAGACCGCGGGCCCGCACGAAACTCATCGGTCGGTCGTCGACAACCCCGCCGCCGGCAGCCGCGATGCCTCCGAGTTCTTCGGCAGCCACAGCCCGAACCGGGTCGCCAGCTCCTCCAGAACCTGCGCCGACTCCATGCCCTCGCGGAACGGCGGGCCGAGGGCCGACGGTTCGGCCCCGTCGTCGTAGGCCGGAATCAAGGGGTCGAAGGACGACAGCACCCGCCCGTCCACCGCGTACTCCACCCGCTGCACGGCGTTCACGTCCCGGCAGGCGGTGACGACGCGGGTGCCCCGGGAGAGTGCGGGAAGGTATCCGACGGCGGAGACGTACGACGTGGAGGCCTGGACGGCGAAGGCCCAGCCCTCGATCGTCCCTGCCCGCACGACCGCGTCCACCGAGCGCCGCAGGAAGCCCAGTTCCTCCACCCTCTCGACGTCCAGATCCTCCAGGTGGTCCAGATCGAACGGCTCGTCCATCGAGTTGCGGACCTCGATCTCCTGGGCCTCGTGCCGGGTCAGCGGAAAGAGGGACCCCAGCCGGGCGCCGAGTCGCCGGAGCACCTCCTCCGGCGTGAGGCCCTCGCAGAAGACGAGGCTGTACCCGAAGGGATATGCGTCGGAGACCCAGCGAAGTCCGTCGGTCATGTCTCCATCATGGGGTCCGCCCTCGAACCGGACGTCGGCTACAGCCGCTGGATGATGGTGCCGGTGGCCAACCCGCCCCCCGCGCACATCGTGATCAGTGCGAACTCCTTGTCCGCGCGCTCCAGTTCATGCAGGGCCGTGGTGATGAGCCGCGCCCCGGTGGACCCCACCGGGTGTCCGAGGGCGATCGCGCCGCCGTTGACGTTGACCTTCTCCAGGTCCTGTCCGAAGACCTGGGCCCAGCTCAACACCACGGAGGCGAAAGCCTCGTTGATCTCGACGAGGTCGATGTCCTTCAACGACATGCCCGCCTTGCCGAGCACGGCACGAGTCGCGTCGATGGGCCCGTCGAGGTGGAAGTGGGGGTCGGCGCCGACCAGGGCCTGCGCCACGATCCGCGCCCGCGGCTTCAGTTTCAGCGCCCGCGCCATCCGCTTCGACGCCCACATGATCGCCGCCGCGCCGTCGCTGATCTGGGACGAGTTGCCCGCGGTGTGGATCGCCGTCGGCATGACCGGCTTCAGACGAGCCAGCGCCTCCATGGACGTGTCGCGCAGCCCCTCGTCCCGGTCGACGAGCCGCCACATGCCCTGCCCGGCCCGCTGTTCGTCCTCGGTGGTCGGCACCTGGACCGCGAACGTCTCCCGCTTGAAGCGCTCCTCGGACCAGGCGACGGCCGCCCGCTCCTGGGAGATCAGCCCGAGGGAGTCGACGTTCTCACGGGTCAGTCCCCGGTGCCGGGCGATGCGTTCGGCCGCCTCGAACTGGTTGGGCAGGTCGACGTTCCACTCGTCCGGGAACGGCTTCCCCGGTCCGTGCTTGGACCCCGAGCCCAGCGGCACCCGGGACATCGCCTCGACACCGCAGCTGATGCCGACGTCGATGACCCCGGCCGCGACCATGTTGGCGACCATGTGGGAGGCCTGCTGCGAGGAGCCGCACTGGCAGTCGACGGTCGTCGCCGCCGTCTCGTAGGGCAGCCCGACGGTCAGCCAGGCCGTGCGCGCGGGGTTCATGGACTGTTCGCCGGCGTGCGTGACCGTGCCGCCGACGATCTGTTCGACCGCGTCGGCGGGGATGCCGGTGCGGCCGAGGAGTTCACGGTAGGTCTCGCCCAGCAGATAGGCGGGGTGCAGATTGGCGAGCGCGCCGCCGCGCCTGCCGATGGGGGTGCGGACAGCTTCGACGATCACGGGTTCGGCGGCCATGGGTGCGGGTCCTCTCCTCCGAACGGATCCCTCAGAACTGAGAACTAGTACGTGTTCTAGTTGGCGCTGCTTGCAGTCTGCTGACGAGCCACCCACCACCGCAAGGGTCGTGCACACAATTGGGGCCTCCGCACCCCTTGCCTCTTATAGAACCCGTTACTACCTTCACGGCAGCTCTGTTCCTGATGGTTCGTCAGAAAGCTTCCAGACAGCTGGAGTGAGTGCCGATGACCTGTCCAGCGCTTCCCGACGGGTTCGACTTCACCGACCCCGATCTGCTGCAAAGCCGCGTACCGCTGCCGGAGTTCGCCGAACTGCGCCGGGCCGAACCGGTGCGCTGGATCCCCCAGTCGGCCAACATCGCCGGTTTCCAGGACGAGGGGTACTGGGCGGTCACCCGGCACGCGGACGTCAAGTACGTCTCGACGCACCCCGAGATCTTCTCCTCCTCCCTCAACACGGCGATCATCCGCTTCAACGAGCGCATCGAGCGGGACGCGATCGACGCGCAGCGCCTGATCCTGCTCAACATGGACCCGCCGGAACACACCCGCGTCCGCGGCATCGTGCAGCGTGTGTTCACCCCGAGGGCCATCCGGGCCCTGGAGGAGCGCCTTCGCAACCGCGCCCGAGCGATCGTCGAGGCGGCGCGGGCCCACCCCGGCGACTCCTTCGACTTCGTCACCCAGGTCGCCTGCGAACTGCCTCTCCAGGCGATCGCCGAGCTCATCGGCATCCCGCAGGACGACCGCGCCAAGATCTTCGACTGGTCCAACAAGATGATCTCGTACGACGATCCCGAGTACGCGATCAGCGAGCAGGTCGGCCAGGAGTCGGCCATGGAGGTCATCGCCTACGCGATGAACATGGCGGCCGACCGCAAGCAGTGCCCGGCCAAGGACATCGTCACGACACTGGTGTCGGCGGAGGACGAAGGCAACCTGGGCTCCGACGAGTTCGGCTTCTTCGTGCTGATGCTGGCGGTAGCGGGCAACGAGACGACCCGCAACGCGATCACCCACGGCATGCACGCGTTCCTGACCCACCCCGACCAGTGGGACCTCTACAAAAGGGAGCGCCCCGCCACCACCGCCGAGGAGATCGTCCGCTGGGCGACCCCCGTCAACTCCTTCCAGCGCACGGCCACCCAGGACACGGAGTTGGGCGGCAAACACATCAAAAAGGGCGACCGCGTGGGCATCTTCTACGCCGCCGCCAACCACGACCCCGACGTCTTCGACAACCCCGACGTGTTCGACATCACCCGCGACCCCAACCCCCACCTCGGCTTCGGCGGCGGAGGCCCGCACTACTGCCTCGGCAAATCCCTGGCAGTCCTCGAAATCGACCTGATCTTCAACGCGATAGCCGACGCGATGCCGAACCTCCGCGCGGCAGGCGACCCACGCCGCCTGCGCTCGGCGTGGATCAACGGCGTCAAGGAGCTCCAGGTCACCCTCGGATGACATGAACCCGGTCCCGCGAGGTTCCTCTACAGTGGGTGAACCTTGCGGGACCCGGGGGACGAGGCATGGCGCGGATCGTTGGTGTGCATGGTGTGGGGAAGCAGCGGCTGGGCGGCAACACGCTGCTGAAGGACTGGCAGCCGGCTCTCGCCGACGGCGTCGAGCGTGCGGGTGGCCCGCGTTTGACCGCGGCCGACCTGCACATGGCCTTCTACGGCGACCTGTTCCGCCCCCCGGGCAACACCTTGTCCATCGGCGACCCGATGTTCACCGCCGATGACGTCGACCCGGCCTTCGAGGCCGAGCTCCTGCTGGAGTGGTGGGAGGCCTGCGCCCGCACCGACCCGGCCGTGCCGCCACCGGGCGCGGACACCCTGGCCCGCTCTCCCCGTGCCGTACAGACCGCTCTGCGGGTGCTGCAGAACTCGCGCTTCTTCGCCCAACTCTCCCTGCGCGCCCTCGTCTTCGATCTGAAGCAGATGCGCAGCTATCTGACGGACCCCGCGCTGCGATCGGAGGCCCGGAGCCGGGTGGAGGGGGCCATCGGACCGGACACCCGGGTCGTGATCGCGCACTCGCTCGGTTCCGTGGTGGCCTACGAGGCGTTGTGCGCCCGCGCGGCCGACCATCAGGTACAGGTGTTGGTGACGCTGGGCTCGCCCCTGGGCATGCGGATGGTGTTCGACCGCCTGCGGCCTGAGCCGGGCAGATGGCCGGGGGTCCCGCGGTGGACGAACATCGCGGACGAGGGCGACGTGGTGGCGGCCGTGAAGGATCTCTCCCCCCGCTTCGGCACGGGGGTCGCGGGGAAGGTCGTACACAACGGCTCGCACGCTCATGACGTCACGCTGTACCTGACCGCGCGGGAGACGGGCGAAGCCGTCACGGAAGGCCTGGCATGAGCGATCCACGCCGGTTCCTGATCGCCACGGCTGTCAGCCACTATCCGCACGCCCCCGAGTGGGACCGCCCCGGTCTGGTCGAAGCGCGCCGCAAGATGGTGGAACTGTTCACCGGCAGACTCGGCTACGAGCACGTGTCCGACCTGGGCACCAATCCGACACAGCACCAACTCCTTCGAGAGCTGCGGGAGTTCTGCCGGTCCCCCGACCGGCGTCCCGACGACGTCGTCGCCGTCTACATCGCCGGGCACGGTGAGCGCCTCGACAACGAGGAGTACGTCCTTCTGACGTCGGACACCAACCCGGACGACCTGTACGACGCGCTACAGCCCGGCACGCTGGCCCGCAAGATCCTCGCCGGGACGAAGGTGCGGCGGCTGCTGCTGATGCTGGACACGTGCTACTCGGGGCAGGGCGGCAACGAACTGCTGTCTTCCATGGCCAAGTTGAAGGGCAACTGGCGGGGGAAGGACGCGGGGTTGGCGGTCATCACATCCGCCCAGCCGAACGAACTCGCCCGGACCGGCGCCTTCCCCGACCTGCTCTCGGAAGCGGTGACGAGCCTGGCCACCGCCGGCTACACGCCCCAACTCCTCTCCCTGGACGCGGTGGTGAACGCCACGCGCGCCAATCCCAAGCGCCCCGACTTCCAGCACATCGGTCTGGAGATCATCGGTCTGACGGGTGAGATCCCGCCCTTCCTGCCCAACGCCAAGCACAGCCCTCGGCTGTCCCACACCGACATGGCCCTGCAGCAGGCCGAGGAGTGGCGCGAGCAGGACCAGCAGCGCGACGTGGAGTTCCGGACGCGTTTGTTGCGGCGGGCCATGGGACACCGGGACGAGACCCTGGTGGGGTGGTGGTTCTCGGGGCGGCACCGTGCGCTGGAGGACATCACCGGGTGGCTGAACGACCTGCCCGACGAGCGGCCCGCACTGGTGGTCACCGCCGACCCGGGCTCGGGCAAGACGGCGGTCCTGGGCCTGCTGGCGACGATGAGCGATCCGGAACATCGGCGCACCGTGCCGGTCGCGAGCCTGGGGCTGAGCGACGGGCAGCTGCCACCGCCGAAGGCGATCGGCACGGCGGTCTATGCCCAGAGCCTCACCGACCAGCAGGTCGTGCGCGCGCTCTCCGCCGCGCTGCGGTTGCCGCCGACGGAAGCGGTCGCCGACCTGTTGAACCACCTCAACTCCCTTTCCGAACCGGACCGTCCGCACGTCGTGCTGATCGACGGTGTGGACGAGGCGGCCACACCAACGACGCTGTGCGGCCAGGTACTCCGCCCCGTCATGGAGTTGGCCGGTCCCCACCTGCGGCTGCTGCTGGGTACCCGCCCCCACCTCCTCGATCCGCTCGGCCTCGACCGCCGTGACCAGGTCGACCTCGACGCGGCTCGCTACGCGGACCCCGACGCCGTACTGGCCTACACCCTCCGCAACCTGATCGACGCCCACCCCGAAAGCCCCTATCTCGGCTGCTCGCACGACGACCGGCTCGCCGTGGCCGAGGCCGTCGCAGCGGCGGCCGGCCGCTCGTTCCTGGTCGCCCGGATCACCGCCGGCACCCTCGCGGCCACTCCGGAACTGCCCGCACCCGAAGACCCCGGCTGGCGGCTCTCCCTGCCCAGTGCGGCGGCCGACGCCATGCGCAACGACCTGCACCAGCGCTTCGGCGAGGGAGCGCGGCGCATCCTGGACCTGCTACGGCCGTTGGCGTACGCGGAGGGGCAAGGTCTGCCCTGGGAGGACGTCTGGGCCCCGCTCGCCTCGCTGCTGTCCGGGCACCGGTACACCAACGAGGACCTGCACCGGCTGCGGCGGGACGCGGGCGCGTACGTCGTGGAGGCCGCCGAGGACGGGCGGTCGGTGTACCGGCTCTACCACGAGGCCATGGCGGAGTACCTGCGCCAGGGACAGGACACCGAGGCGGCACACCGGGCGTTCACCACGACCCTGCGACGAGCCGTGCCGTACGGGTTGGACGGAACTCCGGACTGGGCACGGGCCCACCCCTATGCCCTGCGCCACCTCGCGACCCATGCATCTGCCGCGGGGCTGATCGACACCCTGCTCACCGACCTGGCATACCTCGTCCACGCGGACTGCGACGGCCTCGCGCCACACCTACTGAAGGCCGAGAGCGACACCGCGCGACTCCATGCAGCTATCTATCTCAACTCCCTCCACGTCCACCGCGGCATCGACGTGACGAGCCGTCGCCGACTCCTCGCGGTGGACGCCGCCCGCTTCAACGAACCGGCCACCCTGGAGGCGCTCAACAGCCGGGCGCCCGAACAGGCATGGAAGCCCGTCGCCGCGTCCGGTTTCCAGGTGTCGGCCAATCTGCTGCACGTCTGCGCGGCCCACACCCAGGGCGTGACCGCGGTGGCGTGCACGGAGTTGAACGGCCGCCCGGTCGCCGTCTCCGCCTCCCAGGACGACACCCTGCGGATCTGGGACCTGACTACCGGTCGGCCCGTGGGGGAGCCCCTCATCGGCCATACCAGCTCTGTGGACGCATTGGCATGCACCACGGTGGACGGCCGCCCGGTCGTCGTCTCCGGCTCCAGCGACAACACGGTGAGGGTCTGGGATCTGGCCACCGGCCGACCTGCGGGGGCACCGCTGACGGGTCACATCAGCAGTGTGGACAAGCTCCTGTGCACAGAGCTCGACGGTCGTCCGATCGCACTCAGCGGCGCGAGGTCCGATGGGGTGCGCATCTGGGATCTGGCAACCGGGCAGCCTGTGGGCGAGCCGATGACAGACATGGACTTGCTGGGATGCGCGGTCGCGGGTGACCGCGCAGTTGTCGTGACGAGTTCGCGGTCAGAACTGACTGTGTGGGACTTGAAGACGCGAACTCAACTGGGTCAGCTGGAAGCCGTCCCCCATTTCGAATGCGAGGTGCTGGCATGTACGGAGTTGGACGATCATCCTGTCGCTGTCGCCCTGACACGAAAGGGAGTCGGGTACATTTGGGACCTGAACACCCATCGGGTCGTGGCCAGGTTGCAGTATTCCAGCGGCCGGCCGAAAACCCTGGCTTTCACTGAGCTGGACGGACATCGCGTCGCGGTCGTCGGATTCGCTGGTGACGCCATGGTACGGATCTTCGCCCTGACACATCATCAGCACGTAGTGCCCCTCTTGAACGGGCAGAGTTCTGACGTGCGGGGGGTGACATGCTCGTCGCTGTCCGGGCAGCCGGTAGCTGTCACCGGATCGGGCGACGGCACGGTCCGGGTCTGGTCCCTGTCTCCCCGTCAGGTCGTCGGTAAGCCTGTCGTCGCTCACACCGACACAGTCACCGACGTGCAGCTCGCCGTGGTGAACGGGCGTCCGGCCTTCGTCACCGCTTCCGCCGACAAGACGGTGCGCCTGTGGGATCGTTCGACGTGTCGTCCTCTGGGTCCGCACATCGATCCAGTTGTCGACCTGAAAGCGCCTGAGGTGTCCTGTGCGGTACTCGGCGTCCGCCCGGTGGCTGTCTCGCTCAGCAAGTTCAACCAAAGAGTCAAGGTATGGGACCTGGAAACCGGCCGACTCATGCATTCGTCGACTCAACTCGTCCACTTCCCTTTTGGAATTGTGGCATGCACTGTCGTAAACGATCGCCCGATCGCGATCGCCAACTCCGAGCAGAACACACTTCTGGTGTGGGATCTCATAACAGGAAAAGAGCTGTACAAACCCCTGGAAACCGATACCGGCCAGATAATCAGGCTGTCCTGCGTCGACTTGGACGGTCGGCCTATAGCCGTCACCAGTTCGTTCGACGACACCCTGTGTGTCTGGGATCTTGCCACGGGACGTCCCCTGGGCGTCGGCTTGCCCACAGGCTGGGGTCCCACCGCCTTTACCGTGCTGGATGGCCGCGTGGTGGCTGTGAGCTCGGACGGCAATACGATGCACGTCCTGGATATACGAACCGGTCAATCCGTCGGCGATCCGATGGCTGGTCACACCCATGATGTCTCAGCTCTGGTGTGCGCACAGTTGGACGGCCGCCCAGTGGCCGTGGCCGGCGCCCATGACAACACCGTACGCATCTGGGACCTCCGCACCGGCGCCCTCATCGACGTCATCCACGTACCCGGCCCGTGCGGGGCACTGGCCTTGGACGAAACCGGCCTACTGATCTGCAGTTTCGGCAGCGACGTAGGAGTCTTCCGAAGGCATTGATCCGACGTGGACGAAAGCGCCCCCAAGGCGGCGCGGGGAACTGCGCGGTAAGCCACGCCGACGCTACCTCTTCACCAAGGCCCGTTCTTCATCAACTTCCGCCACCAGCTTCACCACTCGAGCCCGCGGCCCCTGGAAGACGTACGACAACCCGAACCCACCCGCGACCACCGCCGCACCCCCCGCCGCGTCCAGCACCCAGTGGTTCCCGGTGGCCACGATCGCCGACACCGTGAAGAACGGATGCAACAACCCCAGCGCCTTCATCCACCACCTGGGCGCGATGATCGCGATGACGACCCCGCACCACAGCGACCACCCGAAGTGCAGTGACGGCATCGCCGCGTACTGGTTGGTCAGCGCGGTCAGGGTGCCGTAGTCCGGCTTGGAGAAGTCCTGCACCCCGTGCACCGTGTCGATGATCCCGAGCGCCGGCATCAACCGAGGTGGAGCCAGCGGATACAGCCAGAACCCGACGAGGGCCAGCAGGGTCGCGAACCCGAGGGAGGCCCGCGCCCACCGGTAGTCCACCGGTCGCCGCCAATAGAGAACAGCCAGCACGCTGAGCGGCACCACGAAGTGGAAGGACTCGTAGTAGAAGTCGAAGAAGTTGCGCAGCCAGTCGACCTTGACGACCGTGTGGTTGACCCAGTGCTCGATGTCGATGTGCAGCCAGCGTTCAAGGTCGAAGATCTGCTGCCCGTGCTTCTCGGCGGTGGCGCGTCCCGCGGAGTTGGTGCCGCCGGTCGCCGCGAGCCTGACCTGCTGGTAGGCGGCGTAGGTGACACGGATGAGCAGCAGTTCCAGGAGCAGGTTCGGCCGGGTCAGCACCCGACGCAGGAACGGCAGCAGCGGCACCCACCCGAACCGTGCGGGGACCGGCGCCGCGTACTCGGTGGGGATCGGCGTCCGGTAGTACGGCGAGGTCCGCGACAGGAAGGGGATCATGGTGGCGGCGGCGAGCGCGGCCAGCAGCACCACGTTGTCCCGCAGGGTGTACAGCGCCGAGATGTGCGGCAGCAGCATCTTCGCCGGGAGGGTCATCACCACGACGACGGCCACCGGCCACACGTACCGGTCGGAGGCCCGCTTGCCGACCCGCCCGACGACCGCGAGCAGCACCCACAGCAGCTGGTGCTGCCAGGTGGTCGGCGACACGGCGATCGCCGCGCAGCCGGTGATCGCGACGGCGAGCAACAGCTGCCCGTCGCGCCCGTAGCCGACGGCCCGGCGTACGCCCAGGGTGGCGACCGCCGCGCCCAGCACCAGGAAGAGCCCGATCTCCAGCGGCCCGTTCAGACCGAACCGCAGCAGCAGTCCGTGCAGCGACTGGTTGGCGAGGTCGTCGGCGGGGCCGCCCAGGCCGGTGCCCGCGATGTGGTGCACCCAGTAGGTGTACGAGTCGTGGGGCAACGCGGCCCAGGCGAGCGCGGTGCTCGCGGCGAAGGTCACGCCCGAGGTCAGGGCGGCCCGGCGGCGGCCGGTGAACCAGAGCAGGGCCGCGAAGAGCAGCACCGTGGGCTGGAGAGCGGCGGCGAGGCCGATGAGCAGACCGCTGACGCGCTCACCGCGGACGGCGAAGCAGGCGACGAGGACCAGCAGCACCGGGATGATGCTGGTCTGCCCGAGGTAGAGCGTGTTGCGCACGGGCAGCGACAGCATCAGCAGGCTGATCGCGACCGGCGCGGCGAGCAGTGAGGTACGGCGGCCGACCGGCTGGGGCAGGGCGCGGGCGGCGACCAGGCCGAGGGCGACGACCAGGAGCAGGGTGCCGAAGGTCCAGCCCCAGCCGAGGGCCTGTTCCGCCGCCCGGGTCAGCGGCTTCAGGACAAGTCCCCCGAACGGGGTACCGGTGAACTGCGTCGAGTCGTACAGCGAGCCCTTCACATGCAGGACACCGTCCGGGCCGACCCAGGTCTCCAGGTCCGTCAGGCGCTCGCCTCGGGGAGTACTGAGGACGACGGCCACCTGTCTCACCGCGAGGACGGCCGCCACGAGCCACAGGGCGAGCCTGGTCGCGCGCAGCCGCGCCTGGATCTCGGTGGCCGCACCGACAGCCGTCGCTCCGCCGAACGCCTCCGCCGGTCGCCCTCTGTGCTCCGCATTCGCCACGCCGCGTCGGCCTCCCGCCCCGTCGTTTTCCTTTGCGAACCCTGTGAGGGGCCGCGATCACCCCCTGGGAGAGACGCAGGCAACCCGCTCTTCACCTGACGTCCGTTCTCGTTTTGTCCGGATGACGATAGTCCGCGCAGGATGCGGTCGCGCGCGGGGGGCGCGGGAAATCCCCTGACAGGACGCAGGAGCGCGACTATATTCGTTAGCGCAACTAGTTAGCGGATCTAACTAGCCATACGAAAGGCTTCGGTGCATGAGCGAGTCGCAGCTCTGGAACGACGTCGACGACTACTTCACCACCCATCTCACACCGGAGGACGAGGCGCTCCGGGCGGCCCTGCAGCACAGTGAGGCCGCCGGCCTCCCGCCGATCGCCGTCACGGCGCCGCAGGCCAAGCTCCTCCAGCTCCTCGCCCAGATCCAGGGAGCCCGTACGATCCTGGAAATCGGCACCCTGGGCGGCTACAGCACCATCTGGCTGGCCCGCGCCCTGCCCGCCGACGGTCGCCTGGTCTCCCTCGAGTACAGCCCGATCCACGCCGAGGTCGCGACCCGCAACCTCGCCCGCGCCGGCCTCGACGACATCGTCGAGGTACGGGTGGGCGCCGCCCTGGAGTCGCTGCCCCGGCTGGCCGCCGAGAACCCGCCCCCCTTCGACATGGTCTTCATCGACGCCGACAAGGGCAACAACCCGCAGTACGTGGAGTGGGCCCTCGAACTCACCGGCGCAGGCAGCCTGATCGTCGTGGACAACGTCGTACGGGACGGCCGGGTCGCCGACCCGGACAACCCGGCCCCCGACGTCCGGGGCACCCGCACGGCGCTCGAACTGATCGGAAAGCACCCGAGGTTGAGCGCCACGGCGATCCAGACGGTGGGCAGCAAGGGCTACGACGGCTTCGCGCTGGCAAGGGTGCTGCCGTAACGCCGGTCCCTCAGATCTCGTGGTAGAAGCCGACGTTGACGCTGCGCGGGGCGGTGCGGTCACGGATGACGATCTCGCCGTTGCCGCCCCGGGGCAGTGTCACGCTGCCGCCGTAGACGAGCGGCTGCGCGTAAGCCCCGGCCACCAGCTGTACCTCGGACGAGGGATCGGGCTGCGAGCCCTGGAGCCAGGTGACCTGCCAGACGCCCTCGGGCCCGCACAGGAACTCCAGGTGCACCCGGGAGACGAACAGCCAGTCGTCGGGCGTGGCGAGCCGGCAGACGGTCTTGTCCCGGCCCACGCGCAGCACGGTGCCCGGGTCACTGGGCGCGTCGGTCATCTGCATCCCGGCCGTGGCACCCTCCTCCGCCGCGGTGACGACGGCCATGGTGAGTTCGAGCACGTGCGCTCCTCCGATAAGGTCCTTGCGCGGCGACCCCGTTGAACCACCGCCGCCGCATGATAAATCGCCCGGCACGGCGGTGTCCGGTGCAAGGTACCCAGGAACGGCCTGCCGCCCGACTCCGGGCAACAGGCCGTTCGTACGGTGTCCGCAGCGCGTCAGCTGCGCAGCAGCCGCTCCGCCAGCTCGCGGTAGTCCCGCAGAACGAGCCGGAGTTGCTCGGTGTCGGTGGCGTTCGCGGCCTTGTCCTGGCCGCCGTCGCCGCTCTGCCAGGAGTTGCGCAGCGTACGGCGACGCTGCTTCACGGCGTCGGCGATGCGGGCCGCGGCCTCCTCCAGAACCTGGTCGGCCTCCTCGACGGCGGACCGGGGCTCGTCCACGAACCCTGCGACGGCGTGCTGGAGCCGCGTACTGAGCTTGTCGGACTCGTCGTGCGACAGCAGCCCGGACTCGTGAGCGGACTCCTTGTGTACGCCGGTCCCGGCGCCGGTGGCGGATTCGGGCCCCGCGCCCCGGCCGAGGCCGGCCTCACGGCCGGTGGTGCCCCGAAGACCCCGCTCGGCGTCCTGGCCGGAGCCGCGACCGACTCCGGAGCCCCTACCACCGCTGCTGAGGTCAGGGTCGCGCACGCCCTCGTCACCCCGCGACGTGCTGGTGCTGGTCCGACGTTCCGTCGCCGACCCCAGGTCCGGTGCCTCGGTCTCGGTGGGGGTCACCAGGGGGCTGTGCCCGCTCCGGTCGCCGTCGGCGCCCGACTTGTTCGTGGCCTCCGTCATGTCACTCAACTCCCCTTCGCGTGACGCTTGTTGAATGCCCAGGGCAGGTGGCCCCGGCCGTCGCTGCGACCGTCGCGCGGCTGACCAGCGCGCAGCTGGGACTCGTCGGTCGATGTACGGGACTCCTCGCGGCTGCGCGGCGGACCGACGAGCTCGTCGAAGAGGGACCGCGCCTCGACCATGGCCGCGCGCATGTCCTCCGTGTCCACGCGGCCGTCGCCGTCCCGGTCGGCGTTCGCGCGGGCACCGGCCACCGAGTGCACGCGCCGGTAACCGTGCACATGGTCCGCGTGGTGCACGGACAGCGCGGCGAACTGCTCCTCGTACTGTCCGCCGCCCGGGAAGCCCCGGGCCTCGGCGAGTTCGGCGAGCAGCCGGTCGGCCTCGGCGACGGCCTCCCGAGGGGAGTCGACGAAGCGTTCCTGGGCGGCCGTCCAGCGGTCCTCGTAGCGCTGGCGCTCGGCCGGTTCCAGTGGCTGCTCGCGCAGGGATCCGTGCCGCTCCACGCGCTCGGTGAGTTCGCGTTCGGCGGCCTTCTCGTCCCCGTTGTGGCGGGCCACGGTCCGGCCGTACTCGGGCCCGAAGCGTCGCTTCAGGCCCCGGCCGTGCTGCGGGCCCCGGCCACGCAGGGTCAGGACGGCCGCCACAACGAGGACGGCCGCCACGATCACGATCAGAGCGATGATCAGGCCTGTTGACATATCAACCGGGTTGCCGTGAACGCCGTCTCCAAACCGTCTCCGCACATGTGTACGCGACAATCACCGCACGGAGGTCCTGCAGCGGCTGCGGGCAGCTGGCGCTGGGCTTGGGCCCAAGGGGGTGCCCCGCTGCGCCGGTCGGCGGGTGCGGGTCCGTCGTGGCTGGTCGCGCAGTTCCCCGCGCCCCTAGGAGGTTGCAGTCACCCGCGCCACAACGGGCCGCAAGCCGCCAGCGGCGTGAAGGGGCCGGGGGGTGTCCGCCCGCAGGGGCGGAACCGCGCGCCACTACGGGCCGCAAGCCGCCGACGGCGGGAAGGGGACGGGGTGGGGGGTGTCCGCCCGCAGCGTCCGGCGTCCGGAACCGAGCACTGCTCAAGGAGCCGAGCCGCCGGACCGAGGACGGACACCCCCCACCCCGGCCCCGACCCACAACGCACCGCAAGCACAAAGGGGCGCGGGGAACTGCGCAAAACGCCAGCCCCCACCGAACCCGCAGACAACAGACGTCACCGAGCCGCCGCCCCACCATGCGGCTGCTCCCGATCCGAACCACACAACTCATCGTTCAGTTCCTTCACCAATCGGGCGAGATCCGTCGGCCGGTCGGGCCCCCACCAGTCCCCCAGCAACTCCGCCAGTGACGCCTCCCGAGCCTCCGCAAGCCGCTCCGCGACCTCCCCGCCCCGCGAGGTGAGCCGCAGCTCCGGCCCCCGCCGCTCGGCAAGCCCCCGCTCCTCCACCTGCCGAGCCGCCTTGATGATCACGCTCAACGGCACGGAGGTACGCCCGGTGAGCAACGCCGGCTCCACCCACCCGTACCGCCGCGTCCGCAGCACCAGCCAACTCGCCGCGGGCAACAGGTCGTACCCCGCCCGAGCCGTGATCTCCCGGTAGACCTCCCGCCGCCCCTCCCGCGTCCCCAGCAGGGACAGCGCCCGGCTCACCTCGTCGTACGAGGACCGCTCCACCGGATTGCTGGCCAGCGTCTCGGTGACGTCGGGCGCCGTGACGGACGCCCGCAGCCGGTCCTCCTTGAGGAACCAGGCGAGCACGAACCCGAGGAGGGCGACGGGAGCGGCGTACAGGAAGACGTCGGTGATCGACGAGGCGTAGGCGTGCAGCGCAGCGGGACGCACCGCGGCCGGCAGCTCCGCGAGCCCGCGCGAATCGGACTCCAGCCCCGAGACCGAGACGCCGGGCGGCAGTTGGACCCCGCGCAGGGCGTCGGCCAGCTTGTCCCCGAGCCGGTTGGCGAAGACGGTCCCGAAGATCGCGACGCCGAACGACGCCCCGATGGACCGGAAGAAGGTCGCACCCGAGGTGGCGACGCCGAGATCCTCGTACGAGACGGCGTTCTGCACGATCAGCACGAGCACCTGCATGACCAGCCCGAGTCCGACCCCGAACACACAGAAGTACGCGCTCATCACCCAGGTGGAACTGCTCTCGTCGAGCCGGTGCAGAAGCAGCAGCCCCACCGCGGTGACCGCGGTCCCCGCCACCGGGAACACCTTCCAGCGCCCGGTGCGGCTGACGATCTGCCCGGACACGGTCGAGGACAGCAGCAGCCCGAACACCATGGGCAGCATGTGCACACCGGACATGGTCGGCGAGACCCCCTGCACCACCTGGAGGAAGGTCGGCAGATAGGTCATCGCGCCGAACATCGCGAACCCGACGATGAAGCTGATGACCGCGGACAGCACGAAGGTCCGCACCCGGAACAGCTTCAGTGGCAACACGGGCTCCGCGGCCCGCCGTTCGACCGCCACGAACGCGACCGCCAGCAACATCCCCAGGACGGCGAGCCCGACGATCTGCGGCGAGGACCACCCCCAGGTCGTCCCGCCCAGCGACGCCACCAGCACCAGACATGTGGCGACGGAGGCGATGAGGAGGGTCCCGAGGTAGTCGATGACATGCTTCGTGGACTTGCGCGGAATCCGCAGCACGACCGCGATCACGGCGAGCGCGACCGCACCCACCGGCAGGTTGACGTAGAACACCCAACGCCAGCTCAGATGCTCGGTGAACAGCCCGCCCAGCAACGGCCCCAGCACGCTCGTCGCCCCGAAGACCGCCCCGAACAGCCCCTGGTAGCGCCCGCGTTCACGCGGCGGAACGAGATCGCCGACGATCGCCATGGACAGCACCATCAGCCCGCCGCCCCCCAGCCCCTGCAGGGCCCGGAAGGCGATCAGCTGGGCCATGTCCTGAGCCATGCCGCACAGCGCCGACCCGATCAGGAAGATCACGATCGCGGTCTGGAACAGCCGCTTGCGCCCGTACTGGTCCCCGAGCTTGCCCCACAGCGGGGTCGCCGCGGTGGAGGCAAGGAGATACGCGGTCACCACCCAGGACAGATGGTCCATCCCGCCGAGGTCGCTGACGATCGTGGGCAGTGCCGTGGACACGATCGTCTGGTCCAGCGCGGCGAGCAGCATCCCGAGCAGCAGGGCCCCGATCGAGACGAGGACGTTGCCGGACACGTGCTCTTCCCGCGTGTCCGGCACATTCCCTGTCCTACCGTGCGCATCCGCGGTCATGCAGACCTCCTGGGGCTCTCGTTACGTCTCCATCGTGGTCGGTGTAACCGCTTATGGCCCGTTGAGTCCTGTTGGAAGCCGGTATTCCGGGGGCTTGTGACCGGTGGCCGTGGAGGGGTTCTGCATAATCTCTGGAGTTTGTGAGGGGAGGGACGAACACATGGCGGAGTCGAACAGTCATCTGTGCCCGGAGTGCGGGGCACCCAGAGGAGCCGACAACACCCCGTCCTGCGGGTGCACACAGCGCGCGTCGGACGCGCTGCGCGACGCGCGCACGGCGGAGGCGGCCGCGGCGGAGGATTTCGATCCGCTGCGCATACGGCCGTACGTGGAGCTGGACGACGAGACGGCCCCGCTGCCGAGGGCGCCCGGGCCGCCCCCCGCCCCCACCGGACCCACGTCGGCCCCGGACGCCACGATGCAGTTGCGTGCGGTGACCCCTGAGACGTCGGCGCCCGACGCGACCTCGGTGCTCCCCACCCCCCTGGCACCCCGGCCGACGACCGCGAGCACCACCGATCTGCGCCTGTTCGAGACCGGCGGACACCCGTCCGCCCCCGCCCTCGTCCCCGCCCCGGACAGCGACGCGCAACCGCGCCGGGTCCACCGCCGTACGGTCCTCCTCGCCACGGCCGGAGCGGTCGTGGCGGTGGTCGCTGCGGCCGGCTTCGCCAGCGGGCTGTTCGCGTACGAGTCGCCGGTGCGGGACGAGGCGGCTCAGCAGGACGTACGGCCGGCGGTCCCGGACTCGACGACGACCCCGGCGTCGGCCTCGCCGTCCACGGCCGCGGCATCCGTACGACCGTCCTCCGCGCTCCCGTCCCCCACGGCGAGCGCGAGCCCGTCGGCCTCCGCGTCCCCGTCGAGGTCCAGTGCCTCCCCGACGCCGTCCCTGTCGGCCGCGCCGACTGTCACCCCGACCGCCTCCACCGCGACGGACGGCGCGGCGAACGGCTCGGACGCGGTCCGCGAGGCGGCTCCGCCGGTGCTGCGGCGGGGGTCCGAGGGCCCGGAGGTCGTCGAGCTCGAACTGCGGCTCACCCAGGCAGGCCTGTACTCGCGGAAGGCGAGCGGGCACTACAACGAGGGCGTCGAGGACGCGGTGAGCCGGTACCAGGCGACCCGGGGCATGCAGGTGCCGGAGTACGGGGTGTACGACCTGGCGACACGCCAACGGCTGGAGTCGGAGACCAGGGAGCCGTAGCGCGGGCCGGCCACACCCCGGGGAGATCCACCTGCCGGCGATCACATCACGCGGCCGCCCGGAAAGCCCACCCGCCGAAGAACCGGATCGCCCCGCCGTCCAGGGCGGTCTACCCGGCCGCCGTCCAGGGCGGTCTACCCGACGAAAAGCCGGATCGTGCCGTCCTCCCCGGCTTCCACGCGCACCTGCTCAAGGTCCCGCACCACCACGTCAGGACCGTGCGCGCCGGCCCGTGACCCGACGCCCACCACCCGCATCCCGGCCGCCTTCCCCGCCGCGATCCCCGCCCCGGAGTCCTCGAAGACGATGCAGTCGGCGGGCGCGACACCGAGTTCGGCCGCCCCCTTGAGGAAGCCCTCGGGGTCGGGCTTGCTCGCTCCGACGGACTCGGCCGTGATCCGGATCCCGGGAAGCCCGAGCCCGGCCGCCGTCATGCGGGCCGTGGCCAGCGCGACATCGGCGGAGGTCACCAGCGCGTGCGGCAGCCCCCGCAGGGACGCCAGAAAGTCGGACGCGCCGGGAATCGCCACGACGCCGTCCGTGTCGGCGGTCTCCTCCGCGAGCATGAGCGCGTTGTCGGCGAGGTTGCGCTCCACGGGCCGGTCGGGCAGCAGGATCGCCATCGACGCGTGGCCCTGGCGGCCGTGGGCGACCTTCATGACGTCGTCGCCGTCGAGTCCGTGCCGGTCGGCCCAGCGGCGCCAGATGCGCTCCACCACGGCGTCGGAGTTGACGAGGGTGCCGTCCATGTCGAGCAGGAGGGCGCGGGCGGTGAGCACGGTGGGGGCGGCGGTGGCCGTCATCGGCAGCTCCAGGACGCGAGGTGGGGGGGCGGCTTCGGGGGGTCTCCCCCAGCGCACCCCCGAGGGACAAGGCGGCCCCGCCCGCCGGTCAGGGAAAACGGGCGGAGGCCACTTTGTTCATCCACGGTACAAAACGAGAGGCGGTTCCCGCCACCGCTTCCCCGAACAGTTCACTCACCGTTCAGCTCAGCCGGCCACGGCCTCCCACAGGCTCCACAGCCCGAGCCCCAGCATCAGCAGGGCCGCGATCCTGGTGATCAGCTTCAGCGGAACCCGCTTCATCAGGGCCTTTCCGCCGACGATGCCGAGGCCGGCCACCGCCCACAGCGCGAGCACCGCACCGAGGCCGACGGAGAGCGGGTCGTCGTACCGGGCGGCGAGGTTCGCCGTCATGATCTGCGTCAGGTCCCCGAACTCGGCGACGAGGATGAGCATGAACCCGGCCCCGGCGACCTTCCAGAAGGACTGGTCCTCGGGCCGGCGGATCTCCCCGTCGTCATCGTCCTTCTTCAGCAGCAGGACGGCCGCGCCACCGAGGAAGAGCACACCTGTGAGCGCCTGCACGATCTGCTGGGGCAGCAGGGTCAGCACGCTGCCGGCCGCGACGGCGAGCGCCACATGCAGCGCGAAGGCCGCGGCGACACCGGCGAAGACGTAGGAGGCGCGGTAGCGGGTGCCGAGGACGAGGCCGGCGAGCGCGGTCTTGTCGGGCAGTTCGGCGAGGAAGACGACGCCGAAGACGACGGCCGTCACGGTGAAGCTGATCAAGGGTCCTCAATCGGTCGGGGCCGCCCCACCGAGAGTGTTTTCGCGAAACGACGCCTCGGCACGGCAGCACACAGTCAGTGCACTACTGGCCGAAGGTCTCGCTGGCCGATCCCTGAAGACCTGCCTCCGGGCGCCGGCTCAGACGAGCTGAGCAGTATGTCGACGGTCCGGCGAAGAGCTACTCCCCTTCAACACCGTCAATCGTACGTGATCGTTTCGTCGTAAACCTTGTCGTGTCATGCACGCGTCATTAACTTCTAACCCAACGCACACCTCCCCGCAATGCGGAGCCGCGAGCATTCGAGCGCTCGCACTCCAAAACCCCCGCCCCCCAAGGGAGTTCGCATGCCGAAGTTCTACGCGCGTCGACGGCTCAGCATAGTCGGAGCGCTCACCGCGCTCATAGCCTCCGTCGCGGTTCTCAACGGCCCGTCCGCCTCCGCCGCCCTCCCCACCCCGGTCAGCGCGGCCACCGCCCGCACCTACCTCGCCTCGCTCACCGTGGCCACCGAGAACCGCACCGGCTACGCCCGGGACCTGTTCCCGACGTGGATCACCATCAGCGGCACCTGCAACACCCGTGAGTACATCCTCAAGCGGGACGGCACGAACGTCGTCACCGACTCCGCCTGCGCCTCGACCAGCGGCAGCTGGTACTCCCCCTACGACGGCGCCACCTGGACCGCCGCATCCGACGTGGACATCGACCACCTGGTCCCGCTCGCCGAGGCCTGGGACTCCGGCGCCAGCGCCTGGACCACCGCCCAGCGCCAGGCCTTCGCGAACGACGTCACCCGCCCGCAGCTCCTCGCGGTCACCGACAACGTGAACCAGTCCAAGGGCGACCAGGACCCGGCGACCTGGATGCCGTCCCTCACCTCGTACCGCTGCACCTACGTCCGCGCCTGGGTACAGGTGAAGTACTACTACGACCTCTCGGTCGACTCGGCGGAGAAGACCGCACTGACGAACTACCTCGCAAGCTGCTGACGATTCCGTAACGGAACCTCCCCGCGGACCTCCGTCGTTCCGTACCGTACGGGGCGACGGAGGAGGATCACGTGACGGATCTGCGGCTGGGCCCGCTGCTGAGGTACGTCGACGGCTCGTCCGCGACCGTCTGGGTCGAGACGAGCCGTCCGTGCGCCGCCGAGGTGCGCTGCTCGGACGGCACCGGTGGCGAGACCCGCACCTTCCAGATTGCGGGCCACCACTACGCCCTAGTCCCGGTCGACGGCCTCGCGCCGGGCACCGAGCGGTCCTACGAGGTGTTCCTGGACGACACACGCGTGTGGCCGCTGCCCGACGCCCCGTTCCCGCCGTCCGTCATCCGCACGCCCGAGCCCGACGGCACCGTCCGCGTCGCCTTCGGCTCCTGCCGCTGGGCCGCGCCCCCGGAGGGCGAGAAGGACCCCGTCGGCCCGGACGCCCTGGACACCCTCGCGGCCCGCATCGCCGCCGAGCCGGACGGCGAACGGCCGGACGTGCTCCTGCTGTTGGGCGACCAGGTCTACGCCGACGAGACCTCCCCCGCCACCCGCGGCTGGCTGGCCGCCCGCCGCGATCCGCGTGACCCGCCGGGCGACCAGGTGGCGGACTACGAGGAGTACACCCACCTCTACTACGAGTCCTGGCTCGACCCCGAGGTGCGCTGGCTGCTGTCCACCGTGCCCAGTTGCATGATCTTCGACGACCACGACGTCATCGACGACTGGAACACCTCCGCGTCCTGGGTCGAGGACATGCGCGAAGTCCCCTGGTGGCAGGAGCGGTTGCTGAGCGGCCTGATGTCGTACTGGGTGTACCAGCACCTCGGCAACCTCGCCCCGGCCGAGCTGGCCGCCGACCCGCTCTACGCCGCCGTACGCGAATCCCCCGACGGTACCGACGAGTTGCGCGCCTTCGCCTGCCGTGCCGAGGCCGACGCCGCCTCCGTGCGCTGGAGTTACCGGCGCGACTTCGGCCGGGTGCGGCTGCTCATGGTCGACTCCCGCGCGGCCCGCGTCCTCGACGAGGAGAGCCGTTCGATGCTCGACCCCGGCGAGGCCGAGTGGCTGCGCGGACAGGCGCTGGAGGAGCGCGATTCCTACGACCACCTCCTGATCGGCACCTCGCTGCCCTGGCTGCTGCCGCACCTGGTGCACGACGCCGAGGCGTGGGACGCCGCGCTGTGCCGGGGCGATCGCGGGGTGCGCTGGGCCCGGTTCGGCGAGGATCTGCGGCGCAAGGCGGACCTGGAGCACTGGGCGGCGTTCCCGGCGTCCTTCAAGGCGCTGGCGGACCTGATCGCCGAGGTGGGGTCGGGGCCCGAGGCGCCGGCGACGGTGCTGGTGCTGTCGGGGGACGTGCACCACGCGTACGTGGCCGAGCCGAAGTGGCACACCGGCGGTCCCGACGCCCGTGTTCTCCAGCTCACCTGCTCCCCCGTCCACAACTCCGTCCCCCGCTGGATCCGGTTCGGCTTCCGCTTCGGCTGGAGTGCGACGGCGCGGGCGCTGGGGCGGCGGCTCGCCCGGCACGGAGGCTGCGAGCGGCCGCCGGTCTCCTGGCGGCACACGGGCGGTCCCTGGTTCGGCAACCAGCTCATGACGCTGACCCTGAGCGGGCGTTCGGCGCAACTGCGGCTGGAGCAGGCCCGGGCGGGGAAGGGCGACGGGGACCAGGGACGGGCCCGGCTGCGGACGGTCACGGAGTCCCGACTCACCGGGTGAGGCAACGTCGCCTGATGCACCGTCAGAAATCCATCCAGGCAAGCTGGTTGACGTTCGAACCGCCCATAAGGAGCGCGCACCGCGGGCGGTCGGCCCTGTGTGCATTCGGTCACGCTTTCGGACGCACTTTCGGAAGCGCGTCGCGATGGCGAAAGCCGTTCCACGTGCGGCTACGGCTGAAACGGCAGAGGCAGTTGAGGCAAACGGATGGCTAAATGTTGAACTTGCAAGCATGAATCAGGCGCCCCTACCGTGGATGGCTCACTCGGTTCCATCCCCCCTGGGGCGACCCCCCTGTGGGACCGACCCGACCGAAGGAGTCCCCCACAATGACCGGACGCCTCAACAGCGCCCAGCCATACGCCCTCGGCCTGTACCGCATCGTCGTCGGCCTGCTCTTCCTCTGTCACGGCGCCGCCGCCCTCTTCGGCGTCCTCGGCGGAGCCTCCGGCACCGACGGCGGCACCGTCGGGACCGGCACCTGGCCCGGCTGGTACGCGGCCGTGATCCAACTCGTCGGCGGCGCCCTCGTGCTGCTCGGCCTGGGCACACGCATCGCCGCGTTCATCGCCGCGGGATCCATGGCGTACGCGTACTTCCACGTGCACCAGCCGATGGCCCTGTGGCCCATGGAGAACGGTGGCGAGGCCGCCGCGATGTTCTGCTGGGCGCTGGTCCTGCTGGTCTTCACCGGGTCCGGCGCGTTCGGCCTGGACCGGCTGTTCACCCATCGCTCGGCGCAGGAGCGCGAGCCGGCCGCGGAGCCGGTGACGGTCTGAACCGACGCCACACGGTGTCCTCCCCGCGTTCCTCGAGTCCGCGGGGAGGACACCGGCGCGTGCGGACCACGTCGTCCTGCGACGCGGCAGCCGGGTGAACATGCCGCGCCCATCCCATGCGGCCCCCGTGAATCTCCTGTCACACCCGGGCGTACGCTGTATGGCTGTGCACGGGGGAATCACGGGGAGTCGCGGTGCTGGAGAATCTGGGGTCACTGACCGGCAGTCCATGGATCTACGCCATGGTCGCGCTGTCGGTGCTCCTCGACGTGTTCGTGCCGCTGCTGCCGAGCGGTGTGCTGGTCATCACGGCCGCCACGGCGGCTGCCGCGGGAAGCGCGGCGACCGGCCGGGTCCCCGACGTCATGTCCCTCATCCTCTGCGCCACGACGGCCTCCGTACTGGGTGACCTGGCGGCCTACCGGCTCGCCTGGCGCGGCGGCGAACGTCTCGACCGCGCGATCGCCCGCTCGCGCCGTCTCACCACCGCGCAGGAACGTCTCGGCGGCGCACTGACAGCGGGAGGCGGGGCCCTGGTGGTCCTCGCCCGTTTCGCCCCCGCCGGCCGCTCGGTGGTCTCCCTGCTGGCCGGCACGGCCCACCGCCGGGCCCGCGACTTCCTCCCCTGGTCCGCCCTCGCCGGCCTCTCCTGGGCCGCGTACAGCGTCGCCCTCGGGTACTTCGGCGCGCACTGGCTGGGAGCGACCTGGCTGGCGACGGCGGTGTCGGTGGCGGCGCTGTTCGGCGCGGGGGCGGGCGCAGCGTTCGTGATGCGGCGACAGCCGGTGGGCGCCGAGGCGCGGTAACACGGGCACTGGGCCCCGGGTCCGGGGCCCCCGGTGCGGCTCAGCCCGCCTCGCGCCGAGCCGCCCCTCGCACCTCGAGCCCGGCGAGCAACTCCGCCGTCGCCTCCGCGATCACCTCCACGGCCCGTTCGAACACCTCCTGGTTGTGCGCGGCCGGCGCCCGAAAGCCCGACACCTTCCGCACGTACTGAAGCGCGGCGGCCCGAATGTCGTCCTCCGTCGCCTCCTCGGGCAATACAGGCGGACGAAGCGTCTTGATACTGCGGCACATACCGACAGTCTCCCTCCACCGACGGAATACCGCTCCCGCCTCCGGCGAAATGGACCGTCGGGCCTCACCGTCACCCGGCCGGGCGGTAGCGCACGTCCACCGCGGCCATGGGGTCGTCCCCGCCGAGGAGTTCGAGGCGGACGGGGGTGCCGCCGGGGTTGTCGAACAGCCGGATTCCGTCGCCGAGCAGGACAGGCGCGATGTGGAGGTCGATCTCGTCGATCAGCCGGCGTTCCAGGAGCTGCCGGCCGATCGTGGGTGAGAAGACCTCCACATTCTTGCCGCCGGCGGCCTCCAGCGCGATCCGGACGGCCTCCGCGGCGTCGCAGTTCAGGAAGGTCACACCGGCCGCGGGCCGTACGTCCTCGAGGTGGTGCGTGAGGACGAACAGCGGCCCCTGCCACGCGCCGCCGTAGATGGCCCCGGGATCGGGAAAGGCGTCCCAGCCGTCCCGGCCGCCCAGCACGGCCCCGGTGGTCCCGGTGTACTCCTCCACGAGGCCGGGCCGGAACGCGACCCCCGTCATCCAGTCCATCGCATGCCCGGGCCCCGCCACGAACCCGTCCAACGACATCGTGAAGTGCCAGAGCACCTTGCCCGCGGCGGTCTGCGCTTCCATGGTCGATCCCCTCTCGACGGCTCCCGTCACCTGGAGACCCGCCGCACCGCCGAAAGTCACCGCACCCGCCCCGTCGGCCGGGCCAGGTGCACGGCGACGCCCATGACGGCGACCGAGGCCAGGACGATGCCGGCGCCGACGTAGAGCGGTGCGGTGTAGCCGAAACCCGCCGTGATCGCGAGGCCGCCGGCCCAGGCGCCCAGCGCGTTGCCGAGGTTGGAGGCGGACACATTGGCACTGGCGGCCAGTGCGGCGCCCTGCGCGTAGTCGGTGACGCGGGTGATCAATCCGGGTACGCCGGCGAACCCGAACACCCCCATCAGGAACACCAGCACCACCGACGCCAGGGCGTCGGCGGCCAGCAGTCCGAACAGGGCCAGGGTGACGGTGAGGCCGGCCGGCGCGAGCAGCAGCGCGCGGTCACGGTCGTGGTCGGCGGCCCGCCCGCCGACCAGGTTCCCGACGACCAGGCCGACGCCGTACACCATGAGCAGCCAGGAGACGTCCGCCGAGGAGAAGCCGCCGACCTCGGTGAACGTGTAGGCGAGGTAGCTGAACGCGCCGAACATCCCGCCGTAGCCGAGCGCGGTCGCCAGCAGGGTCAGCCACACCTGCGCCGACCGGAACGCGCCGGCCTGGGCGCGCAGCGCGGTGGGTCGCGGGGTCTCTCCCGCGCGCCCCGGCACGAAGGCGACGACACCCGCGAGCGCCACCAGCCCGATCGCGGTGACCGCCCAGAAGGCCGCCCGCCAACCCCAACGCTCCCCGACCAGGGCGCCGAACGGCACGCCCAGCACGTTCGCGACCGTCAGTCCGGCGAACATGACGGCCACCGCGCGGGACTTCCTCTCCGGCGCGACCAGGCCGCGCGCGACCAGTGAGCCGATACCGAAGAACGACCCGTGGCACAACGCCGCGACGATCCGCCCGAGCATCATCAACCGGTAGTCGGGCGCGATCGCGGACAGCAGGTTACCGACGACGAAGAGGACCACCAGGCCGACCAGGACCTGTTTCCGGGGCAACCGTGCCGTCGCCGCGGTCAGGGCGATCGCACCGACGGCGACACTCAACGCGTATCCGGAGATCAGCCGGCCCGCGGCCGCCTCGGACACCGCGAAACTCGACGCCACCTGCGGCAGCAGCCCCGCGATCAGGAACTCGGTCAACCCGATCCCGAACCCACCGACCGCCAACGCGACGAGCCCCCTGGGCATCCGTCGCCGTTCCGCGAGTTTCGCGTCCATCCCCCGACCCTCGCGCCACGGCCGCGGGCGGGTCCATGGACAAAGAAGCGACGGCGCTTGGACATACGAGGTCGGGATGGGGGGATCACGGGGCAGGCGGACAGCAAGCAGTCGTACGACAAGGAGCGTCCACGCCATGGGAACCGCCGTCACCGTTCCGCAGACCCGGGACATGATCGGGGACGAGCTCTCCGGAGACGAGGCGTTCACCGCCCTGCGCCACTACGGGGGGCTGCGGCTGTTCGCCGACTCCTTCGCGCGGTTCCGTTACGCGGACGGCTTCACCAACGCGCGGGCCCTCGCCTTCCAGGTGGTGCTCGGGCTGGTTCCGTGCACCGTGGCGCTGGTCGGGCTGGCCACGTCGGTGCACACCGAGGGCGTGGGCCGGATCATCGAGCTCACGCTCGGCCGGATCGTGCCGGGCGCCAGCGCCGAGATCGTCGAGGACGCCTTCGAGGGCACGCGGCGTACCGCGCATGGCGATGTCTGGAGCACGCTCGCCCTCTGGCTCGGCCTGGGCTTCGCGCTGTTGAACCTCGCCTCGGCCATGGGCCAGATCGAACGCGGCGCCAACCGGATCTACGGCATCGAGCGCGACCGCCCCTTCCCGCGCAAGTACGCGCGCGGGATCGTGCTCGCGCTCGCCGCCGGTCTGCCCCTGGTGCTGGGGTTCGTCGTACTCGTCGCCGGCGAGGCCGTGGGTGACGCGGTGGCGGAATCCACCGGCCGGGCGGGGAGCGGACCGCAGTGGTGGAGCGTGCTCGACATCCCCGTGGGACTCGCGCTGGCCTGGGTCGCCTCCGCCGTGATCTTCCGCTGGTCTCCCCGCCGAGTGCAGCCCGGCTACACCTGGCTGGCCTTCGGTTCGGCCGTACATCTGCTGCTGTGGGTGGCGGCCACCTGGCTGCTCGCGCTGTACGTCGAGGAGAGCGGTGCCTTCGGCGCCGTGTACGGGCCGCTCACCGCGTTCATCGCCCTGTTGCTGTGGGCCAACCTCACCGCGGTCGCGCTCTTCCTCGGCATCGCCTTCGCCGCCCAGCTGGAAGCGGCCCGCGCGGGCGTGGAATCAGCCGTCCACCCGGACCCCGGCCCGGGTGTCTGACCCCGAACGACAGCCGACACCACTCCGCGTCCTCCGACCGACCCACGCGACCGGCCACCTGCGCCGGCGGCAGCACGCCCCGCCGACCGTCTGCCGCACCGACAGAGACGCGCCCCGCCGACGTCCGCCGCCACCGGTCACCCGAACCCTCGCCGCCGGCCGACCGCCCGCCGCAAAGCCGTCAGCCGTCCGCCGCACACCCCGCCCTCACCCCTCCGCCGCCGCCGTCACCGTCGCCGGGTCCACTCCCGTCAGTTCGACGATGCGGTGCGGGGCCACGCCGGCGGCCAGTGCGCGTCCGATCAGGTCGTCCCGGCCGTCCGCGCTGTCGCGGTAGGCGAGCAGTTCCTCCTCGACACCGGCGAGGGACTGCGGTGCCATCGCGTGGCGGACCCGGCTCAGTTCCTCGTCGCTCAGTGGGACGGGCAGCCGTTCCGCTCCCTCGGGCACCGCCGCCGTCTCCTCCGGCGGCAGCAGCCGCAGATGCGGGGAGGTCGGCGTGCTGCCCTGCGCGTCCAGCCACGCGCGGACCGCGGGAGTGTCCATGCAGGCGAGCTCACCGACGGCCGCGGGGGCCACCCCGAGCTGTACGGACGCGTCGTCAAGCAGGAACAGGTAGGCGTCGTCGGTCATCCTCGGCTCCTTCTCAACAGGTGCTGATCGACGTGCCATTACCCCGCCTGACCCGGATTACCGCGGCTCCGGGCCGGCCCCGCCCGAGCCCGCCCGGCGGCACACCCGTTCGCATGAACCTCCCGAAGCCGCTCGCAACTCAAAATCGAACAGGCGTACCATTGCGCCGTGGCTGAGACCTACGACTTTCCGAGTGACCTCCTCGCCGGTCAGGAGGAGCTGCATCAGGTCCGGGCCGAGCTGTCGGCCCTGCTCAAGCGGCTGCCCTGGTCGGTCGCGCCGCTGGACGGCTTCAGCGACGACCACGGCTGGCGCAAGGTGGAACGCCCCGCCTCGCCCGGCTGGACCCCGGACGAACAGGCCGAGGTGGAGAAGCTCCGGCAGCGCGAACACGAACTCGCGGTCTTCGTCACCACCCACCGCTTCTGGACGGAGGTGGCCGCACCGGAACGCGTGGATGCCCGCTCCAGGCTGAAGCACGCGGACCGGGAGACCGGGTGAACGACAGAGGACCCCGGCCGAGATCGGCCGGGGTCCTCTCCGGTGTGGGCGCGGACGGTTTCGAACCGCCGACATCCTGCTTGTAAGGCAGGCGCTCTACCCCTGAGCTACGCACCCGGGACGAGTCGCAGCCTACCTTGCCCGGGCCCATGCCCCGCAAACCCTTACTCGGGGACCGCCGGAGTAAGGGTCGGTACCAGGGTTGATACGGGGGAAAACCCCACCCCGAATCCGGGAGCGGCCCGGATCCCCCGCAGGAGCCGCGGTCCCTAGGGTCGAAGCAGGGTCGCGGAGTGCCCGCGGCCGCCCGTCAGGGGTAGATCAGGGGGAGATCGTCATGGTCCGTTCCGTTCCCGTACGTGCCGCCGCAGCGGCCGGGGTCGTCGCGCTCGTCGTCGCGGGGGCCACCGCCTGCGGTGCCTCCGCAGGGGACGACAAGACCCCCGACCACCGCTCCTTCGCCCTCCAGGGCCGCACCCTCACCGTCGACTCCGACGACTCGGCGCTGGAGATCGTCGCCGCCGACGCGAACAAGTCGGGCACGGTGGAGGTCACCCGCTGGTTCCAGGGAAGCGTCGCCTTCGGCAAGGACCCGAAGGTGACCTGGTCGATGAAGAACGACCGGCTGGTGCTGCGGATGAAGTGCAGCGGTGTCGTCGCCGACTGCGCGGCCAAGCACCGTATCGAGGTGCCGCGGGACATCACCGTGAAGGTCGAGGACGGGGACGGGAGTGTCCGCGCCCGGGGCTTCACCCAGCCGCTGAGCATCAGCACCGGCGACGGTTCGGTGCGGGTCACCGACTCCAGCGGACCGCTGGACCTGCGCACCGGCGACGGATCGATGCGCGCGGCGGTCACCTCCCGCCAGGTGACCGCCCGCACCGGGGACGGCTCGGTCCACCTCGAACTCGGCGCCGTACCGGACCGGGTGGAGACCCGCAGTGGCGACGGCTCGGTGACCATCGAGGTGCCGAAGGCCACCTACCGCGTGGACACGAAGACCGGTGACGGCGGCGTCGACGTCTCCGTGCCCCGGTCCGACTCCAGCGGCCACCTCGTGTCCGCCCAGAGCGGAGACGGCAAAGTCACGGTCCGAACGGCGAACTGACCGGCCCGTGTGTTCGTTCCTTACCGGTGGGAGAATGACACCGGGCACGCCAGGGCGGACACAGCACGGGAGAGGGATGTGACGGCGACACCATCGCAGTCGTACTCGTCGTCGATGGTGCCGCGCGCACACCGTCAGGCGCTCAGGGACACCCTCACTCTCGTCGGTCTGCCGCTGCTGGCCGCCCTCGCGCTGTCGGCGGCGTTCGCCGGGGGTGGCACCCGGCGCTGGTTCGGCGGGCGCTCGGAGAGCCAGCGGGCCGAGGCGCAGGCTGCGAAGGACGCCGCCGCGGCCGCGTTCTACGAACTGGACACCGCCCAGCGGGATCTGCGGATCTCGATAGAGACCATCACGGCTGTCGACGACTCCCCCGCCGCCCGGCGGGCGGTCGCCGACTTCCAGGCGATCAGCGGGCGGATCGACGAGGCCAGCGGGCGCTACATCGAGGCCGTCGACGCCCATGACCTGGACCGGGACGAGCTGGAGGCCTCGGTCGCCACACGCGCGCGTGCGGAGCTGACCCGGGCCAAGGACGACCTCGGCAACGTCAAGAAGGAGCTGGACCGTTTCGGCGACAGCCTCGGTCCGCTGCTCGGCAAGGCCGAGACCCAGCTCGCCCGACTCGCCCCGGCCGTCGAGCGGGCCCGGCAGGGCCTGTTGGCCGCCTCCAACGCCCTGGACGCGGTAAGGGAGTCGGGGCTGAAGGCGGACGACCTCGCGGCCCGGCTCGCCGCCCTCGGGCCGGAGCTGACCAAGCTCAACCAGGGCGCCGGGCAGCACGGCGTGCCGGAGACCCTGGAGCGCGCCGAGCGGGTCGCCCGCGAGGCCGGGTCGGTCCGGGCGGAGGCCGAGCGGCTGCCGGAGCGGGCCGCGGAGATCGACCACCGGCTCGTCTCCCTGCGCACCCGCGCCGAGGCCCTCACCACCCGCGCGGGCCAGGTCGACCCGGTGCTCAGCGAGCTGCGCCGCCGGTTCACGGCCGCCTGCTGGCAGGACCTCCAGCACGTCCCGGACCAGGCCGCGCAGAACGTGGCCCAGGCCGAACTGAAGCTCCGGGAGGCCCGGGCCGCGCGCGACGAACAGCGCTGGCCGGACGCGGCCTCCCTGCTCTCCACGGTCCGGGCCCTGCTCAACACCACCGACGAGTCCGTCTCGGCCGCCGGCGACCGGCTGCGCCGGCTGAACGCCGTCCAGAAGGACCCCCAGCAGGAGATCGACCGCACCCGCTTCGCCCTCCGTGACGCCCAGCGTCTCGCCATGAGCGGCCGCACCACCCCCGACCCCCGCGACGCGCGCCCGCTGGACGAGGCGGTGGCACGCCTGGACCGGGCGATCGGCACCCTGGAGGGCCGCCACCCGGACTACTGGCACTTCCTGACCGAGACGGAGGCGGTACGGCAGGCGGTGGCGCGGGTGGTCTCCCGGATCCGCGAGGAACGCGGGGGCGCACACTGACGGCCTACGACGATCCCGGATCGCCGGTTAACCTGTGCGCATGCCTCGCTACGAGTACCGCTGCCGGACCTGCGGCGACACCTTCGAACTGAGCCGTCCCATGGCCGAGTCCTCCGCCCCCGCCGACTGCCCCTCCGGCCACGACGACACGGTCAAGCTGCTGTCGACGGTGGCCGTGGGCGGCACGGCGTCCGCGTCGGCCCCCGCACCCCAGGCGGGCGGTGGAGGGGGCTGCTGCGGCGGAGGCTGCTGCGGCTGACCCGCTTCAGGCTGCCTTCAGGTGCGCCCGCCTAGCGTGGGCCCATGTCAGTCACCGACTGGGTCAACGGCCTCATGGACACGCTGGGCGCGCCCGGCGCCGGGATCGCCGTCGCCCTGGAGAACCTCTTCCCGCCGATCCCGAGCGAGGCGATCCTGCCGCTCGCGGGTTTCGCGGCGAGCACCGGCCGGATGAGCCTGGTCGCCGTGCTGCTGTGGACGACGGCGGGCTCGGTGATCGGCGCCCTCGCGCTGTACGGCGTCGGCGCGCTGCTCGGCCGGGACCGCACGGTGGCACTCGCGGCCCGGCTGCCGCTCGTCAAGGCCGCCGACATCGAGCGCACCGAGGCCTGGTTCCGACGGCACGGCACCAAGGCGGTGTTCTTCGGCCGGATGATCCCGGTCTTCCGCAGCCTCGTCTCGATCCCGGCCGGCGTCGAACGCATGCCGCTGCCCGTGTTCCTGACGCTGACCACGCTGGGCAGCGCCCTGTGGAACACGGCGTTCGTGCTCGCGGGCCACGCCCTGGGCGCCAACTGGACCCAGGTCACCGATGTCGTGTCCGCGTACTCGAAGGCCGTCCTGGTGGCCGCCGTAGCCGCGGTCGCGGTCTTCGTCGTCGTACGGCTACGGCGGCGGCCGGCGCCCGCTTGGGCCTGTCCGGCGGATCAGGCCGGCTCCAAGGAACGGCGCCTTGTCAGCGCAGGTGAGCGGGGCCTGGTGCGTGCAGCTGCAAGGCGGAGGAGGGAGTCGACGCGGAGCGATGGGGGCCCCTCCCGCTCGAGCGAAGTCGAGAGTGGGGGAGAGTGACGACAACGCCGCAGATGTGCGCACCAGGCCCCGCGCCGCCGGCATGATCCGCCGGACAGACCCTAGGGACGGGACGCCTTCAGGAACTCCCGCAGGATCCGCTCCCCCGCCAGCACCCCCCGCTCGGGCAGCGCGCTGATCGCCGGAGCCGTCCAGCCCGCGTCCGCCAGCTCCCCGTGCCCCGGCCGCCAGCCACGGTCCGCGGCCAGCAGCAGGTCGGCGTCGAGGAGGGAGTCGCCCGCGGCCAGCGTCAGGGTGGCCCCCGTGCGCCGGGCCACCTCGCGCATGGCCGCGCTCTTGGTGAGCGGCTTGGGGACGGCGTAGATCTTGCGGCCCTGGAGGGAGACCGTCCAGCCGCGGTCCTCGGCCCACACCGCGAGCTCCTTCACCCAGTCCTCGGGCAGCAGTTCGCGCTCGACGACGAGGTAGACGAAGAGGTCCTCGGCGAGGCGGTGCTTGCGCACCCAGAGCGGATCGGCCGTCTTCTCCAGATGGGCGCGGACCTCGTCCAGCGGGGCGCACTCGTCGGCGAGGCGGGCCGTGACGCGGGTGTGCCAGTCGAGGTCGGTGACGCCGTCGACGAGCAGGTGGCCGCCGTTCGCGCAGATCGCGTAAGTGGGCGGAGGGCCGGGGAGGTTGATGCGCTGGTACTGCTTGCGGGTACGGGTCGTCGTCGGCACGAAGACCGCCGCGTCGCCGAGTTCGGAGAGCAGCCCGGCCGCCGTCTCCGTCATGTACGACAGCGGTCTGCTCTCGTGCACCTCGACGCAGAGCAGCCGGGGCGCCCGCGCGTCCGGCATGGTGAGCGCGAGGGCGGCGGCGGAGTAGATGAGCGTGCGGTCGAGGTCGCTGGCGACAAGCACCGGAGCCTGGGGCGTGGGCTGGGGCTGAGCCTGAGTCGCCATCAGAGGGCCACCGCCCTGCCGTCGGCACCCGTCGCGCCCCGCGTGTACTGGGGATGGATCAACCCCACGCAGGTGTACGGGAGTTCGGCGACCTCTTCGACCGGGACACCTCGCTGTCCGGCCAACAGGCGTACGTGGTCCAGGTCGGCGCCCGCCCCGGCCCGCGCCAGGATCTTCCAGGGCACCCGGCGCAGCAGCACCCGGGTGGTCTCGCCGACGCCCGGCTTGACGAGGTTGACATCGTGGATGCCGTACTCCTCACTGATGCGTTCGACGGCCGCCCAGCCCTCCCAGGTGGGCTCCCGGTCGCTGGAGAGGAGTTCCTTGGCCTGCGCGCCGACCGCCTCGGCGACCTCGGGGAAGCGGGCGGCCACGGCGTCCAGGAAGTCCACCGACACGTCCGCACCGGCGAGTTCGCGGTAGAACTTCGCGCCGTGGAAGTCGTCCGGGCCGACCAGGTCGGCGCGCAGGACCGTACGCGAGATGAGGCCGGACACCGTGGAGTTGAGACAGGCGGAGGGGATGAGGAAGTCCTCCCGGGTGCCGTACGTCCGCACACACGAGCCCGGGTCGGCCAGTACGGCGATCTCCGGGTCGAAGCCGACGGGACCGCCCTCGGCCTCGAACTCCTCGATCGCGGCGGCCAGTTCGCGGGTGATGGCGCCCTTGCCGGTCCAGCCGTCGACGAAGACGACGTCGGCGGGGTCGTGGTGTTCGGCCAGCCAGCGCAGGGCGTTGGCGTCGATGCCGCGGCCGCGGACGATCGAGACGGCGTAGTGCGGCAGGTCCAGGCCGTGCCTGAACTGGGCCCAGCGGCGCATCAGGACGCCCACGGGGGTGCCGGCGCGGGCGAGGGAGACGAGGACCGGGCGGGGCGAGCGCTCCTGGAGCACGATCTCCGTCACGGCACCGACCGCCTCGGCGAGCCTGGCGGAGGACTCCTTCAGGGCCGTGTGGAACAGCTCCTGGTACTGCTCGCTCGGCTGGTACTCCACCGGCAGCGACTCCGCGTAGTGCGCGCCGCCGCTCTGGATGGCCTCCTCGCGCTCCTCGGTCGGCGCCTCCAGCGTGACGTCCGAGAGGTCCTGGAGCAGCCAGCCGACGTCCTCCGGGGCGTACGAGGAGAAGGCGGGGCCGCGGAGGGGCTCGGGGAGCATGGGGGGCCTTTCGGGGGTGTGGCTGGGGAGGACCACGAGGACGACGTGCGGGGTGTGCGCGGTCAGTTGTGCGAGCAGGCCGTCGGGGGCGTGCAGTTCGGGGGTGTCGGCGGTGGAGTCGACGACGGCGACGATCGCGTCGAAACCGGCGCCGGCCACGTTGTAGGCGTAGCGGTCGCCGGGGCCGTCCGCGGGGGTGTCGTGGGCGGGGAAGGTGAGGCGGGTGCGGATCGCGTATCCCGCGTCGTCCACGGCCAGTACGGGGCTGCGGGTGGTGGTGGAGTAGGTGACCTGTGTGCCCTGGGCGACCTGTTCGAGTTCTCGGGCGAGCCTCAGAGGGGCGTACATCAGCTCTTCGAAGCCGAGGACGTGTACGCGGTTCGCCTCCGGCGGGAGGGCCTCGGCCAGGCGGGCGGCCATCGTGGGGAGGGCGGATTCCAGGCGTATTCGATGCTTGGGGGTGAATCCGTGGCGGCCGCCGTCGGGGAGGTCGCGGGGCCACGAGAGGTCTATGCGGTTGATTGCCGGGTGCGGGTGTGTGGGGGCTGGTCGCGCCCGCGCGGCGGTAGCCGCAGATTCGATACAGCCCCGCGCCCCTAGGGCGCTTTCGTACTGGGCGACCAGATGTTGCCCTTTCTCCAGCACGCCCTCGGGCAGGCGTACGGTGCCCGATGCCGCCGCCACCAGGTCGACCCGCGCGCCGATCTCCTCGGCGAAGGACTCCAGGCGCCCCGCGTCCGCCTCCGAGCGCATGTCCACCAGAGCGACCACCACGTATCGGTCTCGCGGATAGCGGGCGTGCAGATCCCTGATCGTGTTCAGGACCGTGTTGCCCGTCGAGAACTCGTCGTCGACCAGGACCAGGGGGCCGTCGCCGGCCAGGAGCGAAGGGTTCTCCGGCAGCAGGAGGTGGCTCGTGGCGTGGGAGTGGGACTCCTCGAAGCCGCCCGCGGGGGTGACCCCGGGGACGGGGCGGCGGGTGGAGTGGAGGTACGGGGCGAGGGCGATGCCGTCGGCGACGGAGTGGCCCAGCCCGGTGGCCGTCTCCGCGTAGCCCAGGACGACCGCGCGGGCGGCCTCCTCGTCGCCCAGCAGCTCCCGTACCCGGCGGCCCAGGGCGAACCCGTGGCCGTAGACCACCGACGGCGACTGCGGTACGTGCTTGCCGAGCACGTTCGAGACCAGGAGGTGGGCCCGCTTGGGGTTGCGCCGCAGCGCGAGGCCCAGGAGGTCCGTCAGCCGGCTGTCGCCCACGAGCTCGACGCCGAGCCGGTCGGCGACCCATGTCCCCGACCACACGTCGTCGTTCACTGCCTTGTTCATACGTCCCTTGGTGTTCACAGACGGTCAGCCGGGTATTCCGGCGGCGAGCAGCTCGACGAAGCCGATGTCCTCGTTGGCCACTCCGAAGACCTCGGCGCGCAGCAGGGTGCGCTCGGCCCAGGCGCGGTGCGGCTTCACTTCGTTCATCTTGTTCGTGTACTGCGACCTCAGCACGCCCCCGCCGCCGCGCTCGGGCCGCAGGATGTCCTGCGCGTCGCTGAACTCCTCGTGGCTGACCACGGACAGCGCGTGCACGGGCAGTACGTGGGAGGGGTGGATGCAGGTCTTGCCGAGCAGGCCGTTGGCCTGGTCGAGGGTGATCTCGCGCAGCAGTCCGTCCATGGCGTGCTCGATGAGCGCCTCGCGCAGCTCCTCGGCCTGGCCCTCCAGGAAGGGGCTGCGGCGCAGCTGGGGCTTGAACATGCGCTCCTGGACCCGGAAGTACTCCCAGACGGGGCCGGTGACGGTGAACCCGGTGCCGTCGGCGCGGCCCAGCATGTTCACCACGTCGGCGATGACGGAGGCGATGATCTGGACGTCCCAGGCGGTCATGTCGGGGGCGCGGCGCAGGCCGTAGGAGGAGCAGAAGTCGGTGACGCCGAGGCGGACCGCGAGGACCCGCTCGCGGTACTTGTCGACCGCGCGGGAGATGCCCTCCAGGGTTTCTACGCGCGTCTCCCGGTACAGCAGCTCCGGTGACTCCAGGACGGGCATGGCGAACAGCCGGTGTCCGCTCGCGGCCTCGGCGGCGGAGATCGCCTCCAGGAAGGGGATGCCGCGCTCCTCGGTGAACTTGGGGAGCACAAATCCGGAGAGCAGCCGGACGGCGGGGCCGAGCCGTCGTACGAGATCGGGGATCTGCTCGGGGAAACGGACCCGGATGAAGAGCAGCGGAAGGTCCACGCCGCGCTCCGCGAGGTCCGTGAACTGCCGGACGAGGTTCTCCTCGCCCTCGGCGACATCGTCGTCACCGATCGAGTCCTCCAGGCACAGCACCATCGAGACCACGCCGCGTCCGGTCTGCTTGACGATGTCGTCGGCGAGCCGCGGCCGCGTGGCCGGACTGTAGAGCGTGGCGCCCAGGGCCGCGGAGAGCAGCCGGGACGGGGAGTCCGCGGTGAACTCGCAGGGCTCCTGGTGGAAGAGGCGCTGGCGCACCTCAGGGGCGATGTGCCCGAAATGACGCATATGACTCCCCCGTGGCAGCTGTGCAACCTGTGAACGGTTCACAGGTGGCCGGTAATAGTACGTAGGTACCCATGTCTGAGGTTCCCACCGGGCATGAATTTCAGGTAACGCAGACATACACGGCCATGTCGATGCCGGTACGACATGAACCGGGACCTTCACCCCCACGTTGTCGTGACCAGGACCGAGAGGGCAGGATGACCGCATGACGCACGCGATGCTGAAGGGGTCGAACATCCCGCTGGAAGCCACCACGGTACGTGCCGTGCTGCGCTGGGCGCCCGCGCAGGGGGTTCCGCCCGTCGACGCCTCGGCGCTGCTCCTCGGCCCCGACGGCCGCGTGCGGTCCGACGAGGACTTCGTCTTCTACAACCAGCCCCGGCATCCCTCCGGGAAGGTCTGGCTCCTCGGCAAGAAACGCGTCGCCGAAGGCCTCACCGACACGATCCAGACAGAGCTGACCGGTGTCGAGCCCGACATCAGCCAGATTCTCCTGGTCGCTTCGGCGGACGGCGCCACCTTCGACCGCGTACAGGGCCTGCGCATCCTGCTGTACGACGCCTCCGCCACCGACGCCGAGCCGCTGGTCCACTTCGACATCAAGCCGGAGACGGGCCAGGAGACGGCCCTGATCTGCGGCGAGCTCTACCGTCGCGGCGAGGGCTGGAAGTTCCGCGCCCTGGGCGAGGGCTATGTGGACGGCCTCCAGGACCTGGCCACCGAGTTCGGCATCACGGTGGAGGACTCGGACTCCGCGGAGAACCCGGCCCGGCCCGAGCCCACGTCGTTCCCCCTCCCCCCGGAACAACCGGCCCAGTCGGCCACGTCGGTGCCCACCCAGCAGGCCTACGGCTACCCCCAGACGCCGACTCCGGCGACTGCCCCGGTACCGGCGGCATCCGGCTACGGCTACCCGCAGCCGGTGGCTCCGGCAGCGGCAGCGGAGTTCCGTATGCCTCCGCAGGGCCCGCAGTTCATCGGACGGTAGGGACGCGCCGCGCGGCTCACCTGTCGGCCTTCGCCTTGTAACCGCGCCCCCACTGCAGTCCCCACCCGTACAACCGGTCCAGCTCCCCCTGGAAGCCGTACACGAACTGCACCTCGCGCCGCACCACGAGTTCGTCCTTGACGTTCTCGATCATCACGACCGCGCAGGACCGCGCCTGAGGATGCCGCTCGTCGAGACCTATCTCGATCCGCGGCCCGTTGCTCGGGTACAGCGTCACGATCGCGTGCGTACGGTCGAACGCCGGCGTCTGGTCGTAGATGTACACGAAGACCAGCAGCCTCTTGATCGCCTCCCGGTGATCGAGGTTGACGTACATCGTCTCGCCGGACGCCGACCCGAACCGGTCGTCCCCGCTGAGCTTCACGTACGGCGGCGCGTTGACGTCACCCAGCAGCCCGCCCAGCGGCTGGACGACCCCCTTCGTCCCGTCGGCCAGCTCGTACAGGCAGCCCAGGTCGAGGTCGACGTTGACCATGCTCTGGCTGTGCCCGAGGACCTCCGGCGGCCTGAGTGCCTTGAAGGGGTGCCGCAGCAGCGACTCGCGCTGCGAGCCCCCGATGTCGGACGTCCGCATCCGCCAGGTCAGGTTGACGCGCAGGTTTCCGGTCGCCGCGCCCTGTTTGGTGAGCGAGACCCGGTTGTGCCGCTTGGTCAGTTCGATCGCGTTGCTGGCCGCGCTGCCCGAGTCGAAGTCGACCTCTCGGCCGCCCCGGAGCCCGTCGAAGAAGCCCATTCCCGCCCCCACGTTCGCGTTGGAAAACCGGCGTCACGATGTCACCGGGAAAACCGGCGGGGCGGCCGGTGGTCGGCCGCCCCGCTCAGAGCGTTCCTCATCGGGGAGGGTGTCACACCCCGGACGAGACCTCAGTCTTCTCGTCCGAGCCCCGGGCTTTTCCCTCGGCGGCCGCGAGCGCGTTGTTGCGGCGCACGGAGGACCAGAAGGACCAGCCGATCAGGACGACACCGACGAGACCGGTGATGATCTCGTTGATCTCGTACCGGATGGTGACCATGAGGATCACCGCGAGCGCGCCGATCGCGTAGTGGGCGCCGTGCTCCAGGTAGACGTAGTCGTCCAGGGTGCCCTGGCGGACCAGGTACACGGTCAGCGAACGGACGTACATCGCGCCGATACCCAGACCCAGCGCCATCAGCACGATGTCGTTGGTGATGGCGAACGCGCCGATCACGCCGTCGAAGGAGAACGAGGCGTCCAGCACCTCCAGGTACAGGAACATGAAGAACGCGGCCTGACCGGCCATCAGGACGGCCGACTTGGGCTTGCCCTCGCGCTCGGCCCGCTCCTCCTCCTCGTGCTCGCGTTCCTCTCCCTCTTCGAGTTTGTCCTCGAAGTAGCCGGAGAGGCCGCCGACGACCATGTAGGTGATCAGACCCGCGATACCGGCGATCAGGACCGTCTGCGCCTTGTCGACATGCGCGCCGCCGTGCTGGTGGGCGTGGGTCGCGAAGGTGAACGCGGTGATCAGCAGGACGACGAGCGCAATGCAGACCGACAGCATGTCGACCTTGCCGAGCTTGGCCAGCGGCCGCTCGATCCAGCGCAGCCACTGGATGTCCCGGTCCTCGAAGATGAAGTCCAGGAAGATCATCAGCAGAAACATGCCACCGAACGCGGCGATCGCCGGGTGCGCGTCGGTGACCAGCTCCTGGTAGTGGTCCTTGTTGTTGAGGGCGAGGTCGACCGCCTCGATGGGCCCCATCTTCGCGGTGACCGCGACGATCACGACGGGGAAGACCAGCCGCATGCCGAAGACGGCGATCAGGACGCCGACGGTAAGGAAGATCTTCTGCCAGAAGGCATTCATCTTCTTCAGGATCCCGGCGTTGACCACCGCGTTGTCGAACGACAGCGAGATCTCGAGGATGGAGAGGATCGCCACGACGCCGAAGCCCTCCCACCCCCCGTAGAGGACGGCGACGACAAGGCCGAGCGCGGTGACCGCGAACGACCAGCCGAAGGTTTTGAGAACCACTGGCTACCCAATCCGTACGTGTACGGGGTTCCCCCGTGCCGCACTCGGCTTTACGAAGACTTTGAAGCCGAAGTCTAGTGGGCCCCCCTTCGGAGCCCACCCGCCCCCGGCTTTTGCTCATATCGCGTTATGAGACGTTGACCCCGAAGTCGAGCGCGATGCCGCGCAGGCCGGACGCGTACCCCTGCCCGACCGCCCTGAACTTCCACTCGTTCTGGTAGCGGTAGACCTCGCCGAAGATCATCGCGGTCTCGGTGGAGGCGTCCTCGGAGAGGTCGTAGCGGGCGAGCTCCTGGCCGTCGGCCTGGTTGACCACGCGGATGAAGGCGTTGCTGACCTGGCCGAAGGTCTGGCCGCGGTTGTCCGCGTCATGGATGGAGACCGGGAAGACGATCTTGTCGCACTGCGCCGGCACCTTGGAGAGGTCGATCAGCAGCGACTCGTCGTCGCCCTCGCCCTCACCGGTGAGGTTGTCGCCGGTGTGCTCGACCGAGCCCTCCGGGCTCTTGAGCTGGTTGTAGAAGACGAAGTACTCGTCACCCAGGACCCGCCCGCCCCCGCACATCAGGGCGCTGGCGTCGAGGTCGAAGTCGGCTCCGGTGGTGGAGCGCGCGTCCCAGCCGAGCCCGACCAACACCTGAGTGAGGTTGGGTGCGGCCTTGGACAGGGAGACGTTTCCCCCCTTGGCGAGCGTGACGCCCATCTGCTGTTCCCTCCCCGAGAGTGTGCTTCTGTGCTGTTCCTGCACGTCCGGCGCCGCACGCAAACCGTGCGGCGCCGGACGAGGGGGCCGGGGCCGGTCCTAGACGTTGACGCCGAAGTCCTGCGCGATGCCGCGCAGGCCCGAGGCGTAGCCCTGGCCGATGGCGCGGAACTTCCACTCGGCGCCGTTGCGGTAGAGCTCGCCGAAGACCATGGCGGTCTCGGTCGAGGCGTCCTCGGAGAGGTCGTAGCGGGCGATCTCGGCGCCGCCGGCCTGGTTGACGACGCGGATGAACGCGTTGCGCACCTGGCCGAAGGACTGCTGGCGGTTCTCGGCGTCGTAGATCGAGACCGGGAAAACGATCTTGTCGACGTCGGCCGGGACGCCTGCGAGGTCGACCTTGATCTGCTCGTCGTCGCCCTCGCCCTCACCGGTGGTGTTGTCGCCGGTGTGCTCGACCGAGCCGTCCCCGCTCTTGAGGTTGTTGAAGAAGACGAAGTTCGAGTCGCCGGCGACCTTGCCTGCCGCGTTCACCAGCAGGGCGCTGGCGTCCAGGTCGAAGTCGGTGCCGGTCGTGGTGCGGACGTCCCAGCCCAGACCGACGATGACCGCGGTCAGGCCCGGGGCCTCCTTGGTCAGCGAAACGTTGCCGCCCTTGCTGAGGCTGACTCCCACGGGTCCTCCATTTGATGTCCTGGGGCCGGGAGCCCCGTAGTGCGTTCGATGTCGGATGCTGTCGGATCAACGATTCGATCCTAGTGAGGGGTTCCCGGCCCACGCAGTCCCTGGAGGCGAACAATCACAGGGTGTCGAGCGCCTTCACGTACTCGTTCAGGTCACGGGCGTCCGGCAGGGCGTTGACGACGGTCCAGCGGACCACGCCCTCCTTGTCGATGACGAAGGTGCCGCGCACCGCGCAGCCCTTGTCCTCGGCGAAGACGCCGTAGGCGCGGGAGGCCTCGCCGTGCGGCCAGAAGTCGCTCAGCAGCGGGTACTCCAGGCCCTCCTGCTCGGCGAAGACGCGCAGGGTGTGGATGGAGTCGTTGGAGACGGCGAGCAGCTGGGTGTCGCGGTCGGAGAACTGCGGCAGGTTGTCGCGCAGCTCGCACAGCTCACCGGTGCACACGCCGGTGAAGGCGAAGGGGTAGAAGAGCAGCACGACGTTCTTGTCGCCGCGGAAGTCGGACAGCTTCACGGTCCTGCCGTGGTTGTCCTTGAGCTCGAAGTCGGGGGCCTTTTCGCCGACCTGGATCGCCATCGCGTGGATGTCCCTTCGGGGGGCTGTTCGAGTGACGGAACCACCCTACGCAGCGATCACGGCACGGAAGCGGACGGGCCGGTCGCGCCGGCCCGTCCGGTTCCACGGGGTTGCTTCAGGGCTACTTCTTGGACTTGGCCGCCTTGGGCGTCACCAGCCGGCTGCCGCTCCAGTCCTTGCCCACGCTGACGCTCTTGGAGGCGGACAGCCCCGCCGTCGTCGCGGCTTCGGAGATGTCGCTCGGCTCCACGTAGCCGTCACGGCCGGTCTTCGGCGTCAGCAGCAGGATCGAGCCGCCCTCCTCGATGTACGTGGTGGCGTCCACCAGCACATCGGTCAGGTCGCCGTCGTCGTCACGGAACCAGAGCACCACGGCATCGGCGACGTCGTCGTAATCCTCGTCCACAAGGTCGCTGCCGATGACTTGCTCGATGGCCTCGCGGAGTTCCTGGTCTACGTCGTCGTCGTAGCCGATCTCCTGGACCACCTGCTCGGGCTGGAACCCCAGCCTTACGGCAGGGCTCGTCTCCGCGTGGTCCGCGGTCGCGCTCACGGGTTGCCTCCTGATCATGTCTTGATGATTGTCTCAGCCACGCGCGTGCGCGCAGCGTTGGCCGTAGTCCACACGGGCGGGACGGATCGCGCAAGTACCCGGCGATTCCGACCGCCGAAACGGTGACGTTCCGGAACGTGTCGGCCCAACTCCAGGCACATCATCCCGCTCGTGTCGTGACGCACGCCACACCCTTCTGCCCTCTTTGCGTGTTTGGGAACCATACCCGGGTGCGGCACCTCGGGTTACCCCGGAGTAGAGATGACGTTTGGCCCCCCGAGGTACACGATGGGGAGCGGTGCAGACATACAGAAATACGGCCCTCTGACAGGTAAGGAACAGCGTGGCTTCCGGATCCGATCGCAATCCGATCATCATTGGTGGCCTTCCGAGTCAGGTTCCTGACTTCGATCCCGAGGAAACCCAGGAGTGGCTCGACTCCCTCGACGCCGCCGTGGACGAGCGCGGCCGGGAGCGGGCCCGCTATCTGATGCTGCGGCTGATCGAGCGGGCCCGCGAGAAGCGCGTGGCCGTGCCCGAGATGCGCAGCTCGGACTACGTCAATACGATCCCCACCAGGGCGGAGCCGTTCTTCCCGGGCAACGAGGAGATCGAGCGCAAGGTCCTGAACGCCACCCGGTGGAACGCGGCCGTGATGGTCTCGCGCGCCCAGCGTCCCGGGATCGGCGTCGGCGGACACATCGCCACCTTCGCGTCCTCCGCGTCCCTCTACGACGTGGGCTTCAACCACTTCTTCCGCGGCAAGGACGAGGGCGACGGCGGCGACCAGGTCTTCTTCCAGGGCCACGCCTCGCCGGGCATCTACGCCCGCGCGTTCCTGCTGGACCGCCTCAGCGAGCAGAACCTGGACGCGTTCCGCCAGGAGAGGTCGAAGGCGCCGCACGGCCTGTCCTCGTACCCGCACCCGCGGCTGATGCCGGACTTCTGGGAGTTCCCGACCGTGTCGATGGGCCTCGGCCCGATCGGCGCGATCTACCAGGCGCGGATGAACCGTTACATGCACGCGCGCGAGATCGCCGACACCAGCAAGTCGCATGTGTGGGCGTTCCTCGGGGACGGCGAGATGGACGAGCCGGAGTCGCTCGGCCAGCTGACCATCGCCGCGCGCGAGGGCCTGGACAACCTGACCTTCGTCGTCAACTGCAACCTGCAGCGCCTCGACGGCCCGGTGCGCGGCAACGGCAAGGTCATCCAGGAACTGGAGTCGGTCTTCCGGGGCGCCGGCTGGAACGTGATCAAGCTGATCTGGGACCGCAGCTGGGACCCGCTGCTCGCGCAGGACCGCGACGGCATCCTCGTCAACCGGATGAACACCACCCCGGACGGCCAGTTCCAGACGTACGCCACCGAGTCCGGCTCCTACATCCGCGAGCACTTCTTCGGCGACGACCAGCGCCTGCGCGCGATGGTCGAGGGCATGACCGACGACCAGATCCTGCACCTGGGCCGCGGCGGTCACGACCACAAGAAGATCTACGCGGCGTTCAAGGCGGCCGTGGAGCACAAGGGCCAGCCGACGGTCATCCTCGCCAAGACCGTCAAGGGCTGGACGCTGGGCCCGAACTTCGAGGGCCGCAACGCCACGCACCAGATGAAGAAGCTGACCGTCGCCGACCTCAAGGGCTTCCGCGACCGTCTGCACCTGCCGATCTCCGACAAGGAGCTGGAGTCGGGCGCGCCGCCCTACTACCACCCGGGCCGGGACTCGGAGGAGATCCAGTACATGCACGACCGCCGGCTGGGTCTCGGCGGGTACGTCCCGACCCGTGTCGTGCGCGCCAAGCCGCTCGCGCTGCCGGAGGACAAGACGTACGCGAGCGTGAAGAAGGGTTCCGGGCACCAGTCGATCGCCACCACCATGGCGTTCGTACGGCTGCTCAAGGACCTCATGCGGGACAAGGAACTCGGCAAGCGGTTCGTACTGATCGCGCCGGACGAATACCGCACCTTCGGCATGGACTCGTTCTTCCCGAGTGCGAAGATCTACAACCCGCTCGGCCAGCAGTACGAGTCGGTGGACCGCGAACTGCTGCTCGCGTACAAGGAGTCGCCGACCGGGCAGATGCTGCACGACGGCATCTCCGAGGCGGGCTGCACGGCCTCGCTGATCGCCGCCGGTTCGGCCTACGCGACCCATGGCGAGCCGCTCATCCCGGTGTACGTCTTCTACTCGATGTTCGGTTTCCAGCGCACCGGCGACCAGTTCTGGCAGATGTCGGACCAGTTGGCGCGCGGTTTCGTCCTGGGTGCGACCGCCGGCCGTACGACTCTGACCGGTGAGGGGCTGCAGCACGCGGACGGCCACTCGCAGCTGCTCGCCTCGACCAACCCGGGCTGTGTCGCGTACGACCCGGCGTTCGGGTTCGAGATCGCGCACATCGTGCAGGACGGTCTGCGCCGGATGTACGGCCCGGACAGCGAGAACGTCTTCTACTACCTCACCGTCTACAACGAGCCCATCCAGCACCCCGCCGAGCCGGAGAACATCGACGCCGAGGGCATCCTCAAGGGCGTCTACCGCTTCAGCGAGGGCACTTCGGGGTCGATCCCGGCGCAGATCCTGGCGTCCGGTGTGGCCGTGCCGTGGGCGGTCGAGGCGCAGAAGCTCCTCGCCGAGGACTGGAACGTCAAGGCGGACGTCTGGTCGGCGACCTCCTGGAACGAGCTGCGCCGCGAGGCCGTGGCCTGCGAGGAGCACAACCTGCTGCACCCCGAGGAGGAGCAGCGGGTGCCGTACGTGACGCGGAAACTGGCCGGGGCGCAGGGGCCGTTCGTCGCGGTCTCCGACTGGATGCGGGCGGTTCCGGACCAGATCGCGCGATGGGTGCCGGGCACCTACCAGTCACTGGGCGCCGACGGGTTCGGCTTCGCCGACACCCGGGGTGCGGCGCGGCGGTTCTTCCACATCGACGCCCAGTCGATCGTGGTGGGCGTGCTGACCGAGCTGGCGCGGGAGGGCAAGGTGGACCGGTCCGTGCTGAAGCAGGCGATCGACCGGTACCAGCTGCTGGACGTGTCGGCGGCGGACCCGGGAGCGGCGGGCGGCGACGCGTAGCCGCTGCGCTCGGCGCGAGCCTTGAGCGGTGAAGGGCGGTGGGGCCTTGTGGTCCCGCCGCCCTTACTGTTTCTTTACGATGCCCTCATGCACCAACAATCGGCGCAGGACCGGTGGGAACAGTGGACGCAACGGCCTCTTCTGGGGCTGGCCGTGGTGTTCGCCGTCGCCTACGCGGTACCGATCGTGGACCCCTCTGCCGGGCCGTCGGTGACGTTCGCGTGCACGGTGGTCGAGTGGGTGGTCTGGGGGACGTTCGCCGCGGACTACCTGGTGCGGCTCGCGCTCACTCCTCGCCGGCGGGAGTTCGTCCGCACCCACTGGATGGACCTGGGCGCGGTCGTGCTGCCGCTGCTCCAGCCCCTTCGTCTGCTGCGTCTCGTCTCCACACTGATGCTGGTGGGGCGGCGGGCGCGGATGGCCTCGCAGATCCGGGTGACGACCTACGTCGGCGGGGCGGTCGTCGGGCTGCTGATGTTCGGGTCGCTCGCCGTGCTCTCGGTGGAACGGGACTCCCCGAACGGGAACATCCGCACGCTGGGTGACGCGGTGTGGTGGTCCTTCACGACGATGACGACCGTCGGGTACGGCGACCACGCCCCGACCACCGGTCTCGGCCGGATGATCGCGGTCGGGCTCATGCTGTCCGGGATCGCCCTGCTGGGTGTGGTGACCGCGAACATCGCCGCCTGGTTCATCGAGCGGTTCGAGAAGGACGACGTGGAGGAACGCCAGCAGACGGAGGCGATCCGCGCGCTGACGGACGAGGTACGGGCGCTGCGAGCCGAGGTCGAGGCCCTGCGCAAGACGTCCGTCGGGGGCTGAGCGCACTCCGCTCCCGCGCGTGCGCAGGGCGGCGCCCTCAGAGTTCTCACTCGGCCCCGGCGAACGTCGTGCGACAGGGGACTCCGAGGACGCGGCCAACGCTCGCAGCGGTCCGGCGTGCCCGACGGCGTGTATCGGACGCTCGCCGGCTGGCGGGTGACGCCGGGATTCCCGCACCCCCACGGTGGGACGCCACAAGGTTCCGGGTCCCTGGAAAGAGCTCAGCCGCGGGCCGGGCGAGCGCTTCGAGGGCGCGGCCGGCCCACGGGGCGTCGCTCCTGGCACGCGGGCGGGCCCCCGGTCGTCCCACCGGGGGCCCTTCCCTCACGCGCCCCGGGTCAGAACAGCCCGCTGCCCGGGGTGGCCGCTCCGACGAGCCAGATGATCGCCAGGAGCGTGTCGATGGCGCCCAATATGAAGGCGACCAGGGCCGGCCAGGCGCGGTTGCCGCCTGACCAGGTGCGGCCCATGGCGAGCCAGCCGCAGACGATCGCGATCGGGCCGAGGATGATCCCCAGCACGAAGAAGCCCGCGATCGCGCAGATGACTCCGATGATTCCGAGCGTCGCGCGATCCGGCCCGCTCCGTGACCATGTCCGGCCATGTGATCGGGGGTACTTGCGCGTTCCGTGTCCGAAGCCCGCCATCATCAACTCCCTGACACCCTTGGTTGGTTGGGTTCGTCTCGGGTTCAACGATGCGAGTACCCCGGTCTCCGCCGTTAATCCTCCGGCCTTGCGGCGCGCCGCCCCCCTCCGGCAGCGCGCCGCAGCGCCGTCCGTCCTCCTCGTCGCACGAGCGTGCTGTGCGGAGGACTTGACCCACTGTGACCTGCGGCGCGTACCGGAGGCGAGAAATCTTTAGCCCCTTCACCCTGATAGGGGAAGAACGCTGACGTCTCGTCAGGCGTGACCTGCGGGTTCCTCAGATGTGACCGACGCCCGCGCCCGCTTCCGCGTTCTCGCCGCGCTTGGTGAGCAGGGCGACGAACACCGCCACGACCGCGACACCGGCGGCGACCAGGGACGCGAGGCTCATGCCGGAGATGAAGGTGTCGTGGGCGACGTCAGTGATCTTCGCGACGATCGCCTCCGGGGTGCCCTTGGCCACCGGCGCCACACCGACCTGGACCGCTTCCGAGGCCTGGTCGAGCTGGGCCGGGGTGAGCGGCGGCAGGCCCGCGTCCTTCCAGTTGGCCGCGAGGTCGCCGTCGACCTTGGAGGCCATCACGGCGCCGAGGACGGCCGTACCGAGGCTGCCGCCGATCTGCATCGCGGCCTGCTGGAGACCGCCGGCCACACCGGAGAGCTCCATGGGGGCGTTGCCGACGATGACCTCGGTGGCGCCGACCATCACGGGCGCGAGGCCGAGACCGAGCAGGGCGAACCAGAGCGACATGACGGCGCTGCCGGTGTCCGTCTCCAGCGTGGACATCCCGAACATGGCGATCGCGACGGAGGCCATGCCGCCGGCCAGGGGGATGCGCGGGCCGAGCTTGGTGATCATCGCGCCCGCGAGCGGGGAGCCGACGATCATCATCCCGGTGAGCGGGAGCAGGTGGAGACCGGCGTCGATCGGGCTCATACCGTGCACGTTCTGGAGATAGAAGGTCACGAAGAACAGGCCGCCCATGAACGCGATCGCCATCAGGACCATGAGGACCACACCCGCCGACAGTGCGACGGACCGGAAGAGCGCGAGCGGGATCAGCGGTTCCTTCACCTTGGTCTCCCAGAGGGCGAACAGCGCGAAGCCCACGGCGGACACGGCGATGAAGGTCCAGGTCAATCCGTCGCCCCAGCCCCAGGTCGGGGCCTTGATGAGCGCCCAGACCAGGCAGAACATGGCGCCGGACAGCAGGGCTATGCCCAGGATGTCGAAGGAGCGCGGGGCGTTCTCGGCACGGTGGTCGAGGAGGATCAGCACGCCGAGGACGAGGGCGAGGACGCCGACCGGCACGTTGATGAAGAACACCGACTGCCAGTTGACGTGCTCGACGAGGACGCCGCCGAGGATCGGGCCGCCCGCGGTGGAGGCACCGATGACCATGCCCCAGATGCCGATGGCCATGTTGAGCTTCTCGGCCGGGAAGGTGGCCCGCAGCAGGCCGAGCGCGGCCGGCATCAGCAGGGCGCCGAACAGGCCCTGGAAGACGCGGAAGGTGACGACCGCGGAGATGCTGCTGGACATGCCGATCGCGCCCGAGGCGGCGGCGAAACCGACGACACCGATCAGGAAGGTCTGGCGGTGGCCGAAGCGGTCACCCAGCTTGCCCGCGGTGATCAGGGCGACCGCCAGCGCGAGGAAGTAGCCGTTGGTGATCCACTGGACGTCCGCGAAGCTCGCCTTCAGGTCCGACTGGATGGCCGGGTTGGCGATGGCCACGATGGTGCCGTCGAGGGCCACCATCATGACCCCGACGGCCACGGTCAGGAGGGTGAGCCACGGGTGGCCGCGCAGTCCGGAGGCGGGTGGCTGATCCGACGGGGACTGTGACGCCCTGTCCCCCGGCCCCGTCGTATCGATGGTGGTCTGACTAGTCATGTGTTCGAGGCTAGTGACAGCCACTGACAATTGACAAACCAATTCACAAGTCGGTAACTGACACCAATGGAAACTCTGCGCGAACGCAAGAAACAGCGCACCCGGGAGTCGCTGCTGCGGGTCGCCATCGAGCTGTTCACCACCCGGGGCTACGAACAGACGACCGTCGACGACATCGCCGACGCGGTCGGGGTCTCGCAGCGCACCTTCTTCCGCTACTTCGCCGGCGGCAAGGAGGAGGCGGCGCTCGCCCTCGACGAGATGACGGTGGCGCACTTCGTCGACGGCGTACGCGCGCGCCCCGCGCACGAACCTCCGCTGGAGGCGCTGCGCCAGGCCGTACTGGACGGCTGGGACACCCTGCAGGAGGTCGTCGAGTCGGTCGCACCCGTGGAGTGGTTCCTGGACATGTACCGGGTGATCGAGTCGACACCTGTCCTGCTCGCCGCCCATCTGCGGCGCTCCGCGGAGATCGAGGAGGTCCTCACGCGGGTGCTCGCCGAACGCGAGGGCCTCGACGCGGGCACCGACCCACGGCCCAGGCTGCTGGTGGCCGTCTTCAGCGGCGTGATGCGGGTCACGGAGCGGCAGTGGCTGGTCGACGGGGAGTTCAGCCTGGAGGCGATGCGCGAGTTGACCGCCTCCTACCTCGAACTGCTGGGCCCCGCCCTGACCGGCAAGTGGTCCCCTTACACCAAAACGTGATCCCCGTCACTCGATTAACCCGAGACCGTCTCGTTCTCCTAGTGTGTCCTTTCAGTGACTTCCTTCGACACCTCCCCGCAACTCAACGTCTGGCGCGCACTGCTCGCGCTGGCCGTGGTGTTCGTGATGCTGGCGACCACCGGCTGGACCGCACTGCGCAACCAGAGAGAGGCCACCCCGCTCCAGGCCTCCCTCGAGTCCTGGGCGCACGGCCACCTCCACGGACACCTGCTGCCGGACCCGGACACCGCCTCCCCCGCCCAGCTCACCCGGTTCTTCGCCTCGCTCACCTCCCAGGACCGGGTCCACCTCGCCCAGCGCTACCCGCTCGCGGTCGGCAACATGAACGGCGCCCCCGTGGGGCTGCGCTACCAGGCCAACCGCCTCGCGCTCCTGAAGGCCCGGGGCATCGAGCGCAAACGCATGCACGACCCCCGGCTCACGCCCGAGGGCCAGCAGGAGGCGGGCCGCCGTATGCACCGCTTCGAGTCGCTGACGGCCCCTGAGCGCCACATCCTCGCCTTCGACCCGGACGGCTCCGGCCGGGTCGCCGAGGTCTTCGGCGACCTGCGCACGGCGCAGCGGGTGTCCGTGATCGTGCCCGGCGTCGACACCGACCTGCTCACCTTCCAGCGCACCAAGCGCAGTTACTCCGCGCCCGTCGGCATGGCCAAGGCCCTGTACCGGGCCGAGCGCGAGGCGAGTCCCGCCACCCGTACGGCGGTGATCGCCTGGGCCGACTACACGGCACCCGCCGGACTCGGCATCGACTCGGCCACCGCGATGCGCGCCGAGGGCGGCGCCGTCCGCCTGAACGCGCTGGTGCGCGCACTGCCCGGCACCGCGCCGGTCTCCCTGTTCTGCCACAGCTACGGCTCCGTGGTGTGCGGTGTGGCCGCGCACGCGCTGCCCCGCCGGGTGGCCGACATCGCCGTGGCCGGCAGCCCCGGCATGCGGGTCGCGAACGCCTCCCACCTGCGCACCTCCGCACGGGTGTGGGCGATGCGGGACGCCGACGACTGGATCCAGGACGTGCCGTACCTGGAGGTCGGCGGGTTCGGCCACGGGGCCGACCCGGTGTCCTCCGCGTTCGGCGCGCGTGTGCTGTCCGCCCGGGGTGCCGACGGGCACGCCGGCTACTTCGAACCCGGAACGGAGAGTCTGCACAACTTCGCCGAGATCGGCATTGGCGCGTACCGCTCGGTGCGGTGCGCCCACGAGGACGAAGCCTGTCGCGCCGGTTTGTCCGGCACGGCCACGGCCGGACGCGCGTAGAGACTGCAGGAAGTGCGGTCTGCGCGAGGAGGGGACGAAGGAGCTCGTGCCGAATACGATGACCCGCATGGGTGACGTACTGGCCGGATTTCATGCCGCCTGGGAGTTCGAGTCCGACTCCGTGCTCATCCGCTACGAACGGGGGATTCGCACACCGAAGCTCTTCCAGGCGCTGGGCGAGCGACGGATCCCCCTGGAGGCGATCTCCGGGGTGACGCTGACTCCCGGGAAGCGGGGCACGGTGGTGCTGCACGCCGAGCCGCGGCCCGGGGCGGACCCGCTCATGGAGGCGGCGGCGGGGCAGTTGAAGGAAGGGTGCGATCCGTACCGGCTGGTGCTGCCGGCCGACAAGGAGACGCTCGCCGAGTACTACGCGGACGAGCTGCGTGCGCTGCTGAGCGAGGACGACGAGCCCGCCGACAGGTTCCTGGTGCCGGCGCCCGAAGTGCCGTTGCAGTTCAAGGCGTACGACGGGAAGGCGTCCTTCGACGGCCGGACGGTGCGCTTCCGCTGGTTCTGGACGGGAGCGTCCTCGGCGAAGTGGAAGGCCGGTGACCAGAGCTTTCCGGTGTCCGAGCTGACCGGGGTGGAGTGGCGGTCGCCGGAGGTGCTCGAGGGGCATCTGCGGCTGCTGCGCGGGGAGCAGGGACCCGCGCAGGCGGACCAGGATCCGGCGGCGGTGGTGTTCGGGCTGGGCTACGGCCCCGTGCACGAGTCGTTGCCGTTCGCGGCGGCGGTCCTGGCGGCCGTACGGCAGCGGGGGCCGGGGGCAGCGGTCCCGGCGGTGAGCGTGCCGCGCCGGGACCCTGCCGACATCGCCGAACGGATCCGCCATCTCGGGGAGTTGCATCAGGCCGGGTTGGTCACTGACGAGGAGTTCTCCGTGAAGAAGGCGGAGTTGTTGGCGGAGCTCTAGCTCATTCCCGGCCCGCTGAAGAGAACCGCATGTCTGCGTACCTGTCTCCGGCCACCTGTGCCGCGATGGGCTCCAGAAGTTCCAGCTCCTCCTTCGTGAGGGTGATGGCCGTCGCCGCCGCGTTCTCCTCCACCCGGCCCGGCTTGCGGGTGCCCGGGATGGGGATCACCGCGAGGCCGTGCACCGATGCCTGCTGCTGGACCCAGGCCAGGGCGATCTGCGCGAGGGAGACCCCGTGGGCCTCGGCCACCGTGCGGATCGGCGCCAGGAGGGCGGCGTTCGCCGACGCGTTGTCGCCCGTGAAGCGGGGCTGCTGACGGCGGAAGTCGTCGGCGGTGAGTTCCTTCGCGGCGTCGGTGAAGGACCCGGTGAGGAAGCCCCGGCCGAGCGGGGAGTACGGGACGAGCGCCACGCCCAGTTCACGGGTCGCGGGGACCACCTGGGCCTCGATGTCACGGCTGAACAGGGACCACTCGAACTTACGGGTCAGGGTGCATTATTGAGACATGACGACGAACACCGCGAACCCACAGCTCAGGGCAGTGAGCCCTGCGGGCAGCGCGCAGCGCGCAGTGATCTACGCCCGGATCTCTGAAGACCGGGACGGCGATCAGCTCGGCGTCGCCCGCCAGGAAGAGGCATGCCGGAAGCTCGCCGCTGACCTCGGCTGGCACGTCGTCGGCGTCCTGGTCGACGACGACAAGACCGCATACGGCAAAAGCGGCCAGCGGGCGAAGCGCCCGGCGTTCGCGACCCTGCTCGACATGCTGACCGCCCGCGAGGCCGACGCCGTCCTCGTCTGGCACGTCGACCGTCTGTACCGCCAGGCCCGCGACCTTGAGCCGCTGATCGACGTGGTCGAGCGCACCGGGGCCGTGGTCCGCCCCGTCACCCATGGCGAGCTCGACCTGACCACCGCGTCCGGCCGGATGGTCGCCCGTATCCTCGCCAGCGTGAGCACGCACGAGATCGAGCACGCACAGGAGCGCATGCGCGAGAAGAAGGCAGAGCTTCGCGCCGCCGGTCACTTCCACGGCGGCGTCCGGGGCTTCGGTCACAAGCCGCTCCGCAAGCGTGCGCCGGGTGCTGCTCCGCAGATCCCGCAGACCGACCCTCGTGAGGCAGCCCTCATCCGCGAGGCAGCACAGGCCGTGCTCGCCTACGCGGCGGACCCGAAGACCGGCAAGAGCCTCGGTGCCATCTGCCGCGACTGGAACGCCCGGAAGATCCGCACACCGCGCGGCAAGGAGTGGGGCATCCCGTCACTGCGCGCCATGCTGACCGGTGCCCGGCTCGCCGCCCTGATCGAGTTCGAGGGCGAGATCATCGGCCCCGCGCAGTGGGAGCCGATCCTCGACGTCGAGCAGTGGCAGGCCGTGCGCCGCGTGCTGCGCGACCCGGGCAGGAACACCTACACCGACCGGCCGAGCGACCAGAAGATCAAGTATCTGGGGACCGGCATCTACCGCTGTCACAAGTGCCGCGAGACGGTCGGGGCTGGCGGCTCGAAGGTGGGCGAAGAGCAGCGCTACCGCTGCCCTGCCGGGCACATCACCCGGTACGCCGCGCCGATCGACGACGCCGTGGAGACCGCGATCATCGCCAAGCTGGTGCACGACGCGCCGGTTGTTGCGCCGAAGCCCGCTGCGGGCGGTGCCGACATGGAGGAGCTGAGCACGCGTCGCGCCGCGCTGACCGCTCAACTCACCGCCGTCACCGAAGAGTTCGCGGAGGCAGACGAGATCGACCTCGCGCTCTACCGCACCCGGGCCCGCAAGCTGCGGGAGAAGATCACCGCCGTCGAGGAAGAGATCACCGACGCGCAGACCAGGGCCGCCGCTGCTCGTGAGCCCGGCCCCTTCGACGACATCGACCGCACCGCGCTGCTCCACGAGTACATCGAGCACCCTGACAAGGCGCTGGCCCTGTGGCGCGAGACGTACTCCCTCGAACGCCGCAGGAAGATCACAGCCGCTCTGGTCGACGTGACGATCCTGCCCGGCCGCCGGGGACGCCCGAAGGCGGGCGCTCCCGTCTTCGACCCCGCGTCGCTCGACATCGAGTGGACACCAGCAGCCTGACGCACAAGCACACGACGAAGCCCGGCCAGGGGGAGGATGGCCGGGCTTCGTGCTGGTGTAGGCGGGCTACTTCACGCGCTTCGGCCAGTGGCACGTACACCCGCAGCGCCGGGCGAGCAGTAGGCCACCACCGTGCGGCAAGGGAACGTCTTCGGTCTGCCTGCACTGGTCGTGCAGCTCTTCGTATCCGGGGCGTTGGGCGACCGCGCACTCGGCGGACAGGGTGTCCGTATCGCTTCGCGCCGCAGGATCGACAGGCGGCGCGCTCACGGCGTCTCGCCCCTGCTCCGGGCGTTGGCCATCCGGACACCGAACGACAGGGCCTCCGCTGTCGTGGCGGGCCTCAGCGGGCCGTGTGCGTCCCACTCGCGCCCGCCGCCGGGCGGCCGGAGCTGAACGTAGGGCCCCTCGTGGCCCATCACTCTGCCGACCTTGCGCGTCGCCTCGTCCCAGACCAGTTCGCCGATGTCCGGCGTGAACTCGTTCATGATCGTCGTCCCCTCGCAGGTCCGACTCACGCTAAGAGCGAGGGGAGTTGAGCAGGGGCACAGATTGTGCCCCCTCGTCAGGCAGCCAACAGGCCGAGCTTCACGGCCAGTTCGGACGCACGCCGACGACGTGCCGGGATCTTCGACTCTGCCTCTTCGAGGACGATCCTCTTCGCGTACCCGTTGTACTTGATCGTCTCCGGGGCTGCCTCGTGCGCCTTGTCGAGCGTGACGAGCGCGACGTCGGGCTGGCCGTCCAACTGGTAGCCGCGCGCCTCCTCGATCCGGTGCCTCGCCCTGCGGGGCCGTGAGGGGATCGTGACCGCGTCGGCGGCAGCGGCCTGCCGGACGGACTCACCGCCCTGGTGCAGCTCCACGGCGACGGTGACCGCGTGGGCGCCCATGATGGCCCGCGAGAAGCTCGTCACCGGGTGGTAGTAGCCGTCAGGCAGCCGGTTGGCCATCTCCCGCGCCTGGTCCCAGTAGCGCCATGCGGTGCCGGTCGCCCCTCGCCGGGCAGCGGTGTACCCCGCCTCGAAGGTGAGCGCCCCGGTGATCGCCAGCACTGCGTCGCTGGCGTCCGGCAAGAGCGGTTCGAGGTACGACAGGGTCTCCAGATTCACGGCGTCGGCAGCGTCGAAGTGCGCCGGGCCTGAATCTCGGTGTGCCTGAGCGGCCAGCCACGCGGCGACCCCGATCGCGTGCGGGTCCTCGCTCTCCTGCGCGGCGATCAGGCCCCGTTCGGCGACTCGCCAGAGAAGGGCGGCGTCCGGCTGGTACGCCACGAAGAACTGGGCCAGCGAGTAGACCTCGGCGAGCACGGCCTGTGCCGCCCGCCGGTCGCCTCCGGTGTCGGCCTGCCGGACAGCGGCCTGCGCGTCTCTGATCAGCTCCGGCAGCAGGGCGCCGACGACGTCTCTGTGGTTGGGGGCCGAGTGCCGGGCGGACCAGGCCCGTGCGAGCCGTGCCCGCAGGTGCGCGGTGGGCGGTGCCTCCCCCGCACTGGCAACCGGGAATGCGTCGATCGCGGTCTTCACGGCGGCAAGCCGGGGATGACCAGGTCCGGCGAACAGGTCGACGTGCACCGACTGATCGCCGGTGAGGTCGGACAGGTCCCGCACCCGCAGCACTTCGGCGATGCGGAGCACCATGTCGAGCTTCGGCGTCTTCAGGCGGCCGGTCTCGATGCCCTTGACCCAGGAACCGGACTTGCCGACGAGCCCGCCGAGCTGATCGCGGGTGATCCCCCTGCGGGTGCGCAGGAGCTGAAGACGCTGGCCGAACACCAACGGGTCGGCATACGGATCGGCTTCGCCGCGCCGCAGGTGATCGGGCGTACCCTCGGGAGATGTCACGGCCTTGCCCCTCTCTGCACAGCTCGTCACTGTCAGGGTAGGGGGCAGGGCCGTTTCGTGTCCGGTACGCAGTGATCCTCCGGCACCGATGGTGATCGTCACCGAGCCGGCGAATACGTCCGGCCGGAGAAATGATGTCCCCGGCGGCGCTGCTCCCCGCCCCGGTGACTCGCGCTGAAGTCGTCCGTCCCGCAGCCACGTTGCTGCCTCCCGGCTCCGGCTACGTTCCCGGCACGACGCATCGCCTCAGCCCTGGGAGACCGCCAGAGCCGCAACCACGGCTTCCTCGTCCGGCCGCCAGAGGCTGAGCCGTCCCGTCGCGCTGATGGGCGACGCAAGAGCCGTCACCCCTTCGAGCACCCAGTGCCAGGCGCCGTGCTCGCCCCACCGGTCGGCACAGCAGCCCTCATCCCGGTGGCACGTCACTCTGTCGACGACGGCGATGATCGCCCCGTAGACGAGCCCCCGACCCGAGTCGGGGGCTGCTTCGAGCGCTTCGCGGACGCCGGGCACGGCCCACCCGTCGGCGTCGTCCTTCGTCCCGGCGTGGATCAGCAGCGGGCCCGTGAACCCGGCGGGCACGGCCCAGCTCCGGTTCTCCACCGGCTTCCGTCCAGCAGCGATCAGGGCGGCCCAGGGCTGCCGGATCGTCAGGGCGCGTACGTCGTTCATGCGCTCAGTGTCGAGGAGCCGACAAGGACGGCGCAGCATGCCCGAGGGGCCGGGAGGTTCGCTCCTCCCGGCCCCTCAGTGGTTCCCGGTACGAGTCACTGCACGGCGGCTGAGAGACCGCCAGGCGAGCGTTCAGCCGCTCCCGTTGACCTTGCTCAGCTCGGCCTTGGCTTCGCTGAGACGACGGCCGCCGGTCGCTCGTGAGACACCCAGCAGTTCGGCCGCCCGCTGAGCCGACAGCGGCTCACCGGCCTTGAGACGTCGCACAAGCTGGCTCACGTCTGGACCGTCGTGAGCCGTCTCACCGACGGCCTGAGACGGTACGGGTGTCTCACGGTGAGACGGCACCACGGCCAGCGGGCGCCGTGTCTCACGAGGACGTGTCTCACGCACCACCGGCTGAGCCGTCTCACGGCGCACCGAGTGAGACGCCGCGACGTGCATCAGGTGGCCCAGGACCAGGGGCGGTGCACAACTCACTGAGACGACCAGCCAGACCGGGGCGGGGTCGGCCGACCAGTAGCCCGTGACGAAGAGGTGACTCACCGGCTGAGCCGCCATCGCGGCACCGAGTGAGACGAACGCCCCGACGACCGCAGTGAGACGCCCTTGAGACCCCTTGCCCCGGCGGGTCGCCACCGTGGCGGCGATGCCCGCGTAGGCGATGAGACACACCGGCATGCCCCACGCCAGCCGGGGGTTCCATCCCGCGAGCAGGGCCAACTGGTGCTCACCGGGGGCGCACATCACCATGACGACGACGGCGACGACCGGCCAGCCGCACCGGGGCAGCCAGTCGATCCACTTCGGCACCCGGGACAGAGCAGCGGCCGGAGACGTCTTGCCGATCTTCTTCATGACCGGCCCTCCCTGATCAGTCGTCGCAGGTACGAGTCCGAAGGCACGCGGTGACCCTCACCGGCCAGCAGCCGGGCGAGGGTCGGCTGATCACGTACGCCCTGCCGGATGAGCTCCTTCGCGCGCTGAGAAGACGTCGGTTCAGGGGTTCCGGAACCAGGTACCGGCGGTTCTGAAAACCGCAGGTCAGCGGGGTTCCGTTCAGCGGGTTCCGCCCTAGGGAAAGAAGAAGGTTCCGCTGCCGCCCTGACGTTCGCCTTCACCTTCGCCTCGATGATCTGGTCGAGCTCCTCAGCCGTGACGGTCCTCGTGCGTCGGCGAGACGTGTGTCCCTTCCGGCGGCGGTGCTTCCACCACGCGAGCAGCCGCCTGCGCAGGTGCTCGCGGATCTTCGTCCACCGCGACGCGACCGCGAAGACGGCGGTCATCAGGGTCACAGCCAGCCAGCAGGCGAGGCCGAGCAGCCAGCCCCGGGCGAGGCCGATGACGACGGTCGCGACAGTGCCCGCCAGCCAGATCAGGGCGAGTACTTCGGCGGTGCGGTCGGGGTTCTCGTGGGAATCTTCATGCATGGCTGAGGGGTCCTTTCCCTCGGTCTAGGCGCCCCGCCGGGCTGTGATCCCGTGCGGGGTGCCGCTATTGCTGAGTGTTCGTCAGATGGGCCAAAGACGGCCGCTGTCATCTCGTCGGACCTGGCAGGCATTCACCAGGGACACGAGCCCGGTTGCGACCATGTAGCGGTCGACGACCCTTGCCGCTGCTTCGTGCTCCGCGATCGTCCGGCCAGGCTGCGATTCGACGAGCGCCAGCAGACGCCGCACGCGGTGCGGGGCCAGGAAAAGTGCCACGTTCGTCATGCACAGCTCCACCTGTCCGGCTGCCGCTGGGCGGCGAGCCCCTGCGGGCCGTGGTCGACGCTCGCGCGGCCGTTGGCGACGAGCAGTTCCAGGGCCTCCCGTATGGCCTGACGGTCCGTCATCCGGAGGGCGGTGCCGATCATGTCGAGCGTCGCGCCGGTCGCGAGGCCGGAGGCCCGGCGGTCGCGGAGCACCTTCATGATCCGTGCGGCCAGCGGCTGCTTGTGTGCGGGAGTTACGTCCCGCTGACCTCGCTGGTAGACGCTCATGCGAGTGCCCCCGCCGCGCGCAGCTCGTTGACGATCTCTTCGGCGACGTCGGCAGGCAGAGTCTTGATCAGCCGTCCGGCCGTGACGGTCCCGCGATCGCGGGGCAGCGTCCAGCGGACGAGCCCCTCGACGGCGCGGCGCAGATGCTCGGACCGGCGCCACACTGCCTCGAACTCGGCGACCGTCAGATCGAGCACCGTCCGTGTCTTCGCCTGCTGGAGCTGCTCGCCGGTCGCGCGCTCAGCGAGTGCGACCACCTGGGCGACCGCCGCCTCGTGCGTCGCCGTCAGTTCCTTGATCGCGAGCTCCAGGGCTTCGGGCACGCGCTCCGGCGGGAGCTGCGCGAACAGGTCGGGGATGTCCATGATCAGTACCTCTTCCGTTTGTCCGCCGGGATGCTGATCACGAGGTGCGAGCGGACCCGCCGCCTGTCGGTCTCGCTGAGCTTCGCGTAGTGAGTCAGGCACGGCCGCAGGTTGCGGCCAACTCCCTTGCAAGCACAGGGAGTTATGTTCTCCTCACTCATGACTCGCCCCCCAGCTTGTCCAGGCGCTGAGCAACGGCGTCGAGATGACGAGCTGACGTCACGTCACCGGCCGCGCGATCCCGTACGGCCTGGGCGCGGTACCGCGCGGCTTCGCTGGCGAGGTGTCGACTGCGTTCCGCCTCCGAGACGGAGGGGGTGACCGAAGCCGAGGCCGTGACCCGAGTCGCGGCTGGCGGACGGTGGGTGCGTCCGCCAGCCGCGTTGAGCCGCCTCGTCGCGCGCTCGAAGTCAGCGCGGGCTGCCTCCAACTCCCTTGCCTGGGCTGCCTGTTGGGCGGCTGTGCGGCGCTTGGTCGTCTCGCTCTTCACCTCGGCCCACATCTTGTCGACGGCGCTCTTGCCCGACCGCATCGCCTCCGCGTCCTTCGAGCATGGCTCGCCGATGAGCTCGCGGACGGCGGCGTGATCGACCGGACCGACACCGCCACGGACCGCCGCGAGATCGCGCGCCCAGCACCAGGGGCAACCCCCGGCAGCCTTCAGGGACTTCAGGTCGGCGAGCGTGTTGATCACCGCCGGGCCGAAGACCGCCACCGCGTCCGTGTGGAGCGCGGTCAGGGCGTCCCTGCCCTTGCGGGTCGTCGCGTACTCCGCCGCCGACGCGGGGTCGCGAAGCGCCTCGCGGCCGTCGGCGAGGATGACCTTCTCCGGCTCGCGGGGCCAGATCGTCTACGTCGACTGCCGAGATATCCCGAGGGCGGACGCAGCTTCCGCGATCGTCATCATTTCGTTCATCCTGCCGCCTTTATGAATTCCCTTTCGGGACCGGCTGATTAGCTGACAAGGTAGGTATAGCATGACCTCGGAGTGCAGGGATCACCGAATGCCCCGGGCGTGGAAACCCGGGGCATTCTGCTTTCTTATCAGAGATTTTAATTTGTGGGATCACACAACGGTTTTCGGGTGATCCGGGAACGAATTCAAGGAATTGCTGACCTAGAATTGAGTCAGACGGCACAGGACGCCGGGCTGCGGCAACAGGAGAGCACGCCCGCCACCGCGCGGGGCCACGAAAGGGCTCTCCGATGGCCCGTCAGTACCGTCTCTCAGACGACGGCCGCGCTCGTCTCGCCGCCAACGCCCGGAAGGGCCTCGCCGCGATCGACGCCCCGGCCCGCCATATCGCCAAGCTCGAAGAGCAGGCCGACAAGCTCACCCTCGAAGAGCGCGACGCGATGCTCGGGATCGTCCTGCGCAGCGCGCCGAACCGTGACGCCATCGCGTCACCCGAGACCCTCGCCGAGATCTCGCGCCTTCTGGGTGGTGGCTCGGCATGAGCAACGCAAAGAAGGCCCCCCAGCCTGGCAACCGGGGAGCCTCCGAAAAGCGCGACGCGACCAACGTCACTTCCCAGGATACGGCTTCGGACGCGGTATTCGTCGGGTCGGCAGCAGGAAATGCCGGTCGCCTTTCCTTCGAAGAGATCTTCGGCGGTCAGCACCTCGACGACGTCGAACTCCCGGACCCCTGCCGGACGCTCACGCTGAGCCTGTGCGGCGGTGTTCTCGACGACCTCGAAGACTGGGCCGAGTGCTCGCACATGACGCCCTCCGATCTCGTCGGCGCACTGATCGTGCAGGGCCTGGGGAGGGCGTCATGATCTCCACGGACAAGTTCGCGGACGTCTTCGGCGCCGTGCCCGCCGGGGACACCGAGAAGCTGATCAACCTGGCGGTCCTGGCCGTCCGGAACGGCTTCGCGATCGTGCTCGACAAGCCCGGCGAGAAGGTGCCGCTATGCCCGCTCACAAAGGCTCAGCGCACGCGGGCCGACACGGATGCCCAGGAGGCCGCCAAGGACGCGGGAGACGAGCGCTGGGCCATGCGCAAGCATGCGTGCAGCTACTACCACGCGTTCACGGATGCCGAGAAGCTGCGGCGCGTGCTGAAGCGGCTGATCGCCAGCGGCATCACCCCCAACCTCGGTGTACAGCCCCGGCTTTCGCGCATGATCGTGGTCGACGTCGACACCGCCGCCGAGCAGGACGCCTTCCTACTCGCGTGGTCCGAGGCGACCGGCACGGACATGACGTCGATGAAGCCGACCGTGCTCACTCCCGGTGCCCAGAATCCTGACGGCACGTGGAAGCACCGGGACGGCGGTCACTACTGGTTCGCGGTGCCCGAGGACTTCGAGCTGCCGACCAACATCGGCAAGACGACAGGCGACGGCGGATGGGTGATCGCCTGGGGTGACACTCAGGTGCTTGTGCCCCCGTCCTCACGGCCCGAGGGCGCGTACAAGCTGATCGGTCAGTCGATGCAACTCCCTGACTGGCTGAGGGAGTTCATCGCGCAGCGAGCGAAGAGGGCCGGTGATCATGAGCCGGCTGGCGATCTCCGGCTCGACGCCGACGACCCGACCAACGCGTGGGCGGCGAAGCACCCGTGGACGGAGCTCCTCACCGCCCATGGCTGGACCGACACCGGCCGGACCGACAGCTCTTGCGGGTGCCCGATCTGGACGGCGCCGGGCGGCGAGCATCACTCGTGGAAGTCGGCTACCGCTCACGGGCCGGGCTGTGGCCTGTACCCCGAGAACCAGACGAACGCGGTGCTGCACCTGTGGACCGACAACCCGCCTGAAGAGCTCGCGGCTTGCGGGAAGAACGTCACCAAGCTCAACTTCGTCGCGTACACGCGGCACGACGGGAACGTGAGGGCCGCGATGGAGGCGCTCGGGATCGTGGACGAGATCGACGACGACGCGAAGGGCGACACCGAGCCGGTCGCCGACGCGATGATGGCGCAGGCGTCGAACGGTTGGGACTTCCTGAGCCCCGGCGAGCCTGACGAGCCCCCGCTGTGGGGCAACGCCGACGTCGCGGCCCTGTGGCAGTCCGGCGAATCGCTGTTCCTCTTCGGGCCGCCCGGCGCGGGGAAATCGACGCTCGCGCACCTGGTCGTCTTCGGGTACCTGGGCCTGATCCCCGACGTACTGGGCTTCCCGGTGACCGACGACGGCCGCAGGGTCGGGTACCTGGCCATGGACCGGCCGAAGCAGATCAAGCGAGCCATGCGGCGGCTCGTCCGGCCGGAGCACGAGGCAATCCTGAAAGAGCGTCTGATCGCCCGCCGGGGCCCGCTGCCCGTGAATGTCGTGCTCGCCAAGAACCGGGACTACCTGCGCGACTGGGCACTCAGGGAGGGCATCGGCGTCATCGTGATCGACTCGATTAAGGACGTGCTGCCGAACGCCTCTGACGAAGAAGCGGCCGGTCACTACAACCAGGTCCGGCAGAGCTGTCTCGCGGCCGGAATCGAGTGGATCGAGCTCCATCACAACCGGAAGGCCAACGGGCTCAACAAGGAGCCGAACACCCTCGAAGACGTCTACGGCAGTCGATGGCTCACGGCCGGGGCCGGGTCGGTGATCTCGCTGTGGCAGGACGAACCGGGCTCGCCGGTGATCTCGCTCCGGCACATCCGGGCGGCGGGCGAGAGATGGCGGGACACGACGCTGATCCTCGACATGGCGGAGGGGACGCTGAGCGTCGAGTCGGAGCTGACCCTGGAGGACTTCGCGGCGTCGCACCGGCAGGGGTTCACGGTCGCGGAGGCCGCGACGGCTCTGCACGGCCCGAAGCCGAGCAGGGGCGACAAGGAAGCGGTCCGCAACAAGATCAAGCGCATGGAGAAACGCGGCGCGCTGGAGATCGTGCTCGGATCTGACGACCCGTTCGATACCGAGATCCGCTACCGGCCAACGCCGTCATGATCCAGCGCCAACGCCCGCCAACGTTTCTGCGTTGTCGCAGGTCACAGCGCCAACGCCGAAATATCGCGATCAAGGCCAACGCGGCGCCAACGCCCGCCAACGCTTCGGCGTTTATGCAGGTCACAGCGCCAACGCCTAGGCCAACGCCCGCCAACGCCTCTACGCCAACGGCGCGCACATCCCAGGGATGTGCGCGTTGGCGGGGGCCGTGGCTGTGAGAAGAGATCACAGCGCCCGATCAAGATCTGGAAGAGAGCAACGATCATGACGAACCTTCCCGTACGGACCTTCCCCGACGAAGCGGCCGTGGACGACTGGATCGCCGCGAACGTCCGCGACGAAGCCGAGTACGACGCCCGCACGCCCGTGGCGGTAGCCGATCAGGTGAAGGCCGCCACCCGGCAGGTCAACGAGGGCGCGCGCGTCTTCATCCCCAGGGCTGTGGCCTCGGGGGCAGTGCCGTGGGGCCTCACGGGGCGCTCGTCTTCGCGGCTGCCGGGGGAGGATGCCCAACTGCGCGCGGCCGTGCGGATGTACCTCGCCGCAGAGAGCGTGGGACTGCGGCCTCTGTGCGAGCACACGGGGCAGATCCGTCCCATGACCGTGATGTGCGATCCGCCCGTGGTCGTGTGTGTCACCTGCTCGCCGCTGATCTCGCGTCTGGTCGAGAAGATCGGCTTCTTCTGGGAGGGCGTCTGCGACGAGTGCGGGCGCCGGAGCCCCGGCATGTATGCGGCCATGATCACGATGGGGCATTTCATGATCTCCGGGAACATCTGCTCGACCTGCCACGACCGCGCCCTGCGGGTGGCGACGGAGCAGGCCGATCATGTCGTCTTCGTGGGCCGCAAGCGGCCGTGCCCGTGCGGATCAGGGCGCCGATTCAAGCACTGCTGCGGCAAGAACCAAGATCCGTCGGCACGAAATGATCACTGACCGAACACGATCTGGAAGAGAGCCTGATCATGACGAAGCCACTGAATGACGAGGTCACGCATGCCGCGATCACCAAAGGCGCCGAAGAGGCCCTGGGTGACTGGCTCATGATCCACGACTACAGCAGCCACTACGACCTTCAGGACGGTGTCGAGCGCGCGGTCAGCGGGTGGCTCCAAGAACACACCAAGGACCTGATCAAAGCCATCGCCGAGCAGGTCGCCGAGCAGGCTGTGATCAAGCCCCCTCCAGGCCGAGATCCGTCTGATCAAGATCACTGAAACCCCGCCAAGATCCGATCTCAGAAAGGTGATCAACATGGCTCAGCCATCGCAGGGCCGCCCGAACCGCGCGGCGCTCGCAGAGCGCAACGCCAAGATCTTCAACCTCAAGATCGCAGGCGTACCCGAACGCGAGATCGGCCGTGAGGTCGGCCTCAGCCAGGCCCGCGTCAACGAGATCGTCCGCGCGGAGGTCGCCCGCCGGGTCGGTCCCGTCACCGAGGCGTATGCCGACCAGCGCGAGGCGGAGCTCACCGCGCTCTGGCGGGTGACGTACCGGGAGCAGGTGACCGCGAAGTCTCCGGCCGACCGGCTGAGGGCGATCGACCGCCTCCTGAAGATCAACGAAAGCCGTCGTCGGCTGCGCGGTGCCGACGCCCCAGAGGCGATGGAGATCACGCACACCGCGAACATCGAGCTGTCCGCCGAGGCGACCGTCGGGGCCGTGCGCGCTGCGCTCGACGCGGTCAGTCTGCCTCCGGACCGCCTGGCGCACGCGCTCAACGCGGCCGTGGCCTTTCTCGAAGCCGCCGGGTCCGGCGAGACGTTCACACCGCCGGAGCCGATGTCGCCGGGTCTGGCTGGCGCTGTGTACGCGGAGGGCGGCGCGCAGTACATCGACGGCCCTGGCGATCTGCGGTACCGCGTCGTCGCGACCGAGCGACGCCCCGGCCCGGCTGTGGAGCGCCCGGCCCTGATGCCTGCTCCGGCCGCCGACACCGACGTGATTACCGCTGAACTCGACATCATCGAAGCCGAGTTCGCCGACCTCCTGGAAGGAGACGACGATGGACCTGAAGGCGATCAAGAAGCGGCTTCGTGAACTCCGCGCCGACCCCGGCGCGGAGGGCGCGACAGCAGAGATTCAGCGCCTGCGCGGCGAGCTCGTGCGGGCGAAGCAGGCGCAGGACGTCAAGGACATGGAGGCACCACCGAAGAGGCCGAAGCGATGGTCGCCACGTCGTCCCAGTGACTCGCTGGCCGAGGATGCGACCGACGAGGACGGTCGCATCATGTGGGGCAACGACGACGTCACCAACTGGCCCGCTGAGCTGCGAGCACGGCGTGTGATGTGGAGGCCCTGACCCGAGTCGGGGCCTCGCTGAGCTGCGGAAACGCGCACTCCTTCGATCCCCAGGCTGTGGACGACGCGGGCCTGGGGATTCGCCTGTCCGCTCCCCGGCCGATCCCGGCTGCCTGCATGACTATGCAGCGCTCTGAGCTGCGGAAACGCCCCTGGGAAAGCCTGGTGAATAAACGTGCGTCGATCATGAACTACGAGCACTCCGACTGCACGGCGGCGATGGGGTGCACGGCCTGTGCGGCACGCAGCTCCGCCGCGGTGACCTCGCTGAGGCCCAGGTGCTTGACCTTGCCCTCGCGCACCAGCTCGGCCATGGTGCCGACGGAGTCCTCGATCGGCACGTTCACGTCGCGCCGGTGCATGTAGTAGAGGTCGATCGCGTCGACGTCCAGGCGCTTCAGGCTCGCCTCGACGGCCTGGCGGATGTACGGCGGGTCGTTGCGGATGATCCGCCGGGTCGGGTCGTCCGGGGGTATCGCCAGGGCGAACTTGGTGGCGATGACGACCTCGTCGCGGTGGGCCCTGAAGAACGGGGACAGGAACTTCTCGTTCTCCCCCTGGCCGTAGGCGTCCGCCGTGTCGTAGAGGGTGATGCCGAGCTCCAGGGCCCGCTCCAGGGTGGCCCGGGACTCCTTCGCGTCCGGGGGGCCGTACGCGAAGCTCATGCCCATGCAGCCGAGTCCCTGGACGCCGACCTCCGGACCGGTCTCGCCCAGTCGTGCGGTGGGGATCCTGCCGTCCGTCATCCTGCCTTCTCCTTCTCCCAGTCGGTGCTGCCGGCCTCGGCGTAGAAACTGATCTTGTGGTCGAGCACGGCGAGGGTGTCCTGGAGCTCCGCGATCCTGGCCAGCACGTCCCGGCGGGTCGCCTCCAGCAGCTTGAAACGGTCGCCGAACGTCTCGTCGCCCTCCCGCACCAGTTCCGCGTAGCGCACCATGTCGGCGACCGGCATGCCGGTGAGCCGGAGCTTGCCGACGAAGCCGAGCCAGTCGAGGTCGCGGTTGCTGTAGCGGCGCTGACCGGTGTGCGAGCGGTCGATGTGCGGCATCAGGCCGATGCGCTCGTACCAGCGCAGGGTGTGCGCGGTCAGGCCGGTGAAGGCGACGACCTCGCTGATCGTGTAGCTGTCCTCGCCCGCCGGGCGCCGGTGGGGGTGCGGCGGGGCCGCGCAGCTGTCGGTCCTGGTACCCGTGGTCTCCATCACCGTCATGACCCCAACGCTATGACCTTGGAGTGCACTCGAAGCAAGCGAAACCGGTGAGAATTCACAGGACGGCAAGCCGATCACATCGCTAGCGTGCGGAGGATGAGTCTCGTACGCCGTGCCACGACCGAGGACGCCGGAGAAGTGCTGCGTCTGCGCCAGGTGATGATCGACGCGCTGCCCGGCGGGGACGCGTCCACAGCGTGGCACACGGAGGCCCTGCCGTCACTGCGCCGGAAGCTGGGCGAGGCCGACGGCGACTTCGCGGCCTTCGTCGTCGACCATCCGGAGCGGCCCGGGGCGCTGGCCGCGCTGGTGGTCGGGACGGTCGACTACCGGATCGGGAAGGCGAGCAGTCCGCACGGGAGGTCCGGGTACGTCTTCAGCGTCGCCACCGACCCGGACGCGCGTCGCCGCGGGTACGCGCGCGCGTGCATGGACGAACTGCTGGCGTGGTTCCGTGAGCGGGGTGCCGGCCAGGTCATGCTGACCGCCTCCCCGGAGGCCGAGCCGCTCTACGCCGCCCTCGGCTTCGCCCACAAGCCGGACCCCACGATGATGCTGAGGCTCTGAGCGGCCAGGACCCTGATGCGTGCAGCCGCAAGGCGGGGGAGCGCGTGCCAGGCCCCGCGACGCAGGCTTTAGGCTCGGCGGCATGTCCTTGCAGAGCCTCGCGTTGATCGAGAACTGGCCGGTTCCCACCGCTGCGGCGGGGGTGGTGCGGGCCGACGGGACGGTCCTCGGCACCCACGGCCCGGTGGGCCGTCGTTTCCCGCTGGCCTCGGTCACCAAGCCGCTCGCCGCGTACGCCGCCCTGGTCGCGTACGAGGAGGGGGCGATCGAGTTCGACGAGCCGGCCGGGCCGAGCGGGTCGACGGTGCGTCATCTCCTCGCGCACACCTCGGGGCTGGCCTTCGACGAGCACCGCGTGACGGCCCCGCCCGGGGAGCGCCGCCTGTACTCGAACGCGGGCTTCGAGCAGCTCGGGGACCATCTCGCTAAGGCGACGGAGATTCCCTTCGCCGAGTATCTGCGGCAGGCGGTGCTCGAGCCGCTGGGGATGACGTCGACGGCCCTCGAGGGCTCCCCCGCCAAGGACGGCGTCTCCACGGTCGAGGACCTGCTGCGGTTCGCGGCGGAGGTGCAGGCACCGAGGCTCCTTGACCCGCGCACGGTCGCGGAGGCGATGACCGTCCAGTACCCGGGCACCAAGGGTGTGCTCCCCGGCTACGGCCACCAGAACCCCAACGACTGGGGCCTCGGCTTCGAGATCCGGGACTCCAAGTCCCCCCACTGGACGGGCTCTTCGTCCTCGCCGCGCACCTTCGGGCACTTCGGCCAGTCCGGCACGTTCGTGTGGATCGACCCGGACGCCGGGGCGGCCTGCGTGGCCCTGACGGACCGCGCCTTCGGACCGTGGGCGGTCGAGGCGTGGCCGGTCTTCACCGACGCGGTGCTCGCGGAGCTCTAGAACATCTCCCACACCAGCAGCTCGGTCCGGGTCACCGCCACCGCGTCCAGGTCCTTGGCGTCGGCGATCCGGGCCGCGTCGCCGGGACCCAACTCCCGCTTGTCCAGCAGTACTTCGCCGCGTACGACGTGGACGTAGACGTACCGCCCGTCGGGCAGCGCGGTCCGCTCCCCCGCGGCCAGTCGCCGCACATGGAGCATCGCGCCGGCCTCCGGGATCGCGTACGGCGTCGAGTCGGCGATCCCGCGGACGATCTCGTACGACGGTTCGCCGCCGGGCTCCAGGGGTGCCAGCCAGGTCTGCACGAAGGTCAGCGGGGCCTCGGCGTCGTTGCGCTCGACGTGCCGGACGCCCGCGGCGGCGCTCAGCCGCTGGACGTCCCCGGCACGGACCACCGTCTCGTGCCCGGTGGAGTCGCGGTGAGTCAGTTCGCCCTCGACCACCCACGTCACGATCTCGGTGTGGCTGTGCGGATGCTCGTCGAAACCGGCCCCGGGCACGAGCCGCTCCTCGTTGCAGGCGATCAGCGCGCCGAAGCGGAGGTTGTCGGGGTCGTAGTGCGGCCCGAACGAGAAGGCGTGCCACGACTCGATCCCGGCTCCGGGGTCCCCGCCTGGATAGCGCTCCGTCGCGCGCCGTACGTCCGTCACGGCACCACGGTAGCCCCGGGGCGGGGCGCCCGCGGTGCGGTAGTCGGTACCCGGCGGCGCGCGCCGGCGTTCCGATAAGGCAGTCTTGTCCACGTGCCCGAACCCGTATCCCGCAAGTCCGATCCCGCAGCGCCCGGCGCCCATGCTCACGCCGCGACCCTGAAGCGGCTGGAGAAGTCGTCCGGGTCTCTCGCGCAGCAGGCCATCACGCGCATGGACGAGACGCTGTCGTGGTACCGGGCCATGCCCCCGGAGAACCGTTCCTGGATCGGGCTGGTCGCCCAGGCCGGCATCGCGGCCTTCACGGAGTGGTTCCGGCATCCGGACGCCCCGCAGGCCATCTCCACCGACGTGTTCGGAACCGCTCCCCGTGAGCTGACCCGGGCCATCACGCTCCGCCAGACCGTGGAGATGGTCAGGACGACCATCGAGGTCATGGAGAGCGCGATCGACGAGGTCGCCGCCCCCGGCGACGAGTCGGTACTGCGGGAGGCCCTGCTCGTCTACGCCCGGGAGATCGCGTTCGCCACGGCACAGGTCTACGCCCAGGCCGCCGAGGCACGCGGCGCCTGGGACGCCCGCCTGGAGTCGCTGGTCGTCAACGCCGTGCTGAGCGGGGAGGCCGACGAGGGGGCCGTCAGCAGGGCCGCCGCCCTCGGATGGAACGCTCCCGAACATGTCTGCGTGCTCCTCGGCACGGCCCCGGACGGTGACTCCGAGCTCACCGTCGAGGCCATCCGCCGGGCCGCCCGGCACGCCAAGCTCCAGGTCCTCACCGGCGTGCTCGGGACCCGCCTCGTCGTCATCGCCGGCGGCAGCGACAACCCGCTCGCCGTGGCCAAGTCGCTGATCGGGCCCTATGCGGCCGGGCCGGTGGTGGCCGGTCCCGTCGTGCCGGACCTGCTGGCCGCGACCCGGTCCGCGCAGGCCGCCGCCGCGGGGCTCAAGGCGTGTTCGGCCTGGCAGGACGCCCCGCGCCCGGTGTTGTCGGACGACCTGCTTCCGGAACGCGCGATGGCCGGGGATCCGAGCGCGCGCGAGCAGTTGGTGGAGGAGATCTACAGACCGCTGGAGGAAGCCGGCTCCGCGCTCCTGGAGACCCTCTCCGTCTATCTCGAACAGGCGTCCAGTCTGGAGGGTGCGGCCCGGATGCTCTTCGTGCATCCCAACACCGTGCGCTACCGGCTTCGACGTGTGACTGACGTCACCGGCTGGTCGCCCTCCGATGTACGTTCCGCGTTCACCCTGCGCATCGCGCTCATCCTGGGACGTCTGGCCGACGGAGATCTCACGGCCTAGGCTTTTGTCGGGGGTCCACAAAACCCCCTCTTGTTCTTCGTCCCTGTCCCCACGGGCGGCCAGGGCCGCCCTCAAGAGAGAGTGTGAGAGTGCTCGTACTCGTCGCTCCCGGCCAGGGCGCCCAGACGCCCGGCTTCCTGACCCCCTGGCTCGAACTCCCCGGTGCCGCGGACCGCGTCGCCGCGTGGTCCGACGCCATCGGGCTGGACCTCGTCCACTACGGCACACAGGCCGACGCGGACGCCATCCGCGACACCTCTGTCGCCCAGCCGCTGCTGGTCGCGGCCGGGATCCTGTCCGCCTCGGCACTCGGTGCCGTCACTCCGGGTGCGGTCGCCGGCCACTCCGTCGGTGAGATCACCGCCGCCGCCTTCGCGGGCGTCCTGGACGACGCCACCGCCCTCACCCTCGTACGCAAGCGGGGTCTGGCCATGGCCGACGCCGCCGCGATCACCGAGACCGGCATGTCGGCGCTGCTCGGCGGCGACCCGGAGGTCTCCGTCGCGCACCTGGAGAAGCTCGGCCTGACCCCGGCGAACGTCAACGGCGCCGGGCAGATCGTCGCCGCGGGCACGCTGGAGCAGCTCGCCGTGCTGAACGAGGACAAGCCCGAGGGCGTCCGCAAGGTCGTCCCGCTCAAGGTCGCCGGCGCGTTCCACACGCGCCACATGGCCCCCGCGGTCGACGTGCTGGCCAAGGCCGCCGCCGATCTGACCCCGGCCGACCCGACCGTGACGTACGTCTCGAACAAGGACGGCAGGGCGGTCGCGTCCGGCGCCGAGGTGCTGGAGCGCCTGGTCGGCCAGGTCGCCAACCCGGTGCGCTGGGACCTGTGCATGGAGACCTTCAAGGAACTCGGCGCCACCGCGTTCATCGAGGTCTCCCCCGGCGGCACACTGGTCGGCCTCGCCAAGCGCGCGCTGCCCGGTGTGAAGACGCTGGCGCTCAAGACCCCCGACGACCTCGACGCTGCTCGCGAGCTCATCGCCGAGCACAGTGCCTGAACAGGAGCCGAGAGCAATGTCGAAGATCAGGCCCAGCAAGGGCGCCCCGTACGCGCGCATTCTCGGTGTCGGCGGCTACCGCCCGACCCGGGTCGTGCCGAACGAGGTGATCCTCGAGACGATCGACTCGTCCGACGAGTGGATCCGCTCGCGCTCCGGCATCCAGACCCGGCACTGGGCGAACGCCGAGGAAACCGTCGCCGCGATGTCGATCGAGGCGTCCGGCAAGGCGATCGCGGACGCCGGGATCTCCGCCGAGCAGATCGGCGGCGTGATCGTCTCGACCGTCTCGCACTTCAAGCAGACCCCGGCCGTCGCCACCGAGATCGCCGACAAGCTCGGCACGAACAAGGCGGCCGCGTTCGACATCTCGGCGGGCTGCGCGGGCTTCGGCTACGGCCTGACCCTCGCCAAGGGCATGATCGTCGAGGGTTCGGCGGAGTACGTACTCGTCATCGGCGTGGAGCGGCTGTCGGACCTGACCGACCTGGAGGACCGTGCGACGGCCTTCCTGTTCGGTGACGGCGCCGGCGCGGTCGTGGTCGGTCCCTCGCAGGAGCCCGCGATCGGTCCCACGGTGTGGGGCTCCGAGGGCGACAAGTCCGAGACGATCAAGCAGACCGTGCCGTGGGACGAGTACGACTCCACGGGCAAGTTCCCTGCGATCACGCAGGAGGGCCAGGCGGTGTTCCGCTGGGCCGTGTTCGAGATGGCGAAGGTCGCCCAGCAGGCGCTGGACGCGGCCGGGATCAGCTCGGACGAGCTGGATGTCTTCATTCCCCACCAGGCCAACGAGCGGATCATCGACTCGATGGTGAAGACGCTCAAACTGCCGGAGCACGTCACGGTCGCGCGTGATGTGCGCACCACCGGCAACACCTCGGCCGCCTCGATTCCGCTCGCGATGGAGCGGCTTCTGGCGACCGGTGAGGCGAAGAGCGGCGACACCGCGCTCGTCATCGGATTCGGGGCGGGTCTCGTCTACGCCGCCACTGTCGTTACCCTCCCCTAGGCACTCCGTGCCGGATCACCTGATCCGGTGCGGGAAGCACTGCCAACCCTCTGGACAAGAAAAAGAAGGAGCGCCGAAATGGCCGCCACTCAGGAAGAGATCGTCGCCGGTCTCGCCGACATCGTGAACGAGATCGCCGGCATCCCGGTTGAGGACGTCCAGCTGGACAAGTCCTTCACCGACGACCTGGACGTCGACTCGCTGTCCATGGTCGAGGTCGTCGTCGCCGCCGAAGAGCGCTTCGACGTCAAGATCCCCGACGACGACGTCAAGAACCTCAAGACGGTCGGCGACGCCACCGACTACATCCTCAAGAACCAGGCCTGAGCCCTGCTTGGGCCGGACGCTGACCGGCCCCGCCACCCGGCGGTGGCGCCGCTTAATCCTCGTACCGTTGGAGAAAGATTTCCCGTGAGCCCGACCAATCGCACCGTGGTCGTCACCGGTATCGGCGCAACCACACCGCTGGGTGGCGACGCAGCCTCTACCTGGGAGGGTCTGGTCGCCGGCAAGTCCGGCGTCAAGCCCCTCGAGCAGGAGTGGGCCGCCGAGCAGGCGGTCCGTATCGCCGCGCAGATCGCGGTGGAACCCACCGAGGTCATCCCCCGGCCGCAGGCCCGCCGACTGGACCGCTCGGCGCAGTTCGCGCTGATCGCGGCGAAGGAGGCCTGGGCCGACGCCGGTTTCGAGGGCAGGGCCGGTGAGGACGGTTCGGTCGGCGGGATCGACCCCGACCGGCTCGGTACCGTCATCGCCTCCGGCATCGGCGGCGTGACCACCCTCCTCGACCAGTACGACGTGCTCAAGGAGAAGGGCGTCCGCCGCGTCTCCCCGCACACCGTGCCGATGCTGATGCCCAACGGCCCGTCCGCCAACGTGGGTCTGCTCGTGGGCGCCCGCGCGGGTGTGCACACCCCGGTCTCCGCCTGCGCCTCGGGCGCCGAGGCCATCGGCTACGCCATCGAGATGATCCGTACCGGCCGCGCCGACATCGTCGTCGCGGGGGGCACGGAAGCGGCGATCCACCCGCTGCCCATCGCCGCGTTCGGCAACATGATGGCAATGTCCAAGAACAACGAGAACCCCGAGGGCGCCTCACGTCCCTACGACATCGGCCGTGACGGCTTCGTCCTCGGCGAGGGCGCCGGTGTCGTCGTCCTGGAGTCCGCTGAGCACGCCGCCAAGCGCGGTGCGCGGGTGTACGCCGAGGCGGTCGGACAGGGCATCTCCGCCGACGGCCACGACATCGTGCAGCCGGAGCCCGAGGGCCGCGGTATCTCGCAGGCCCTGCAGAACCTGCTGGCCAACACGGACCTGAACCCGGCGGAGATCGTGCACGTCAACGCGCACGCGACGTCGACGCCGGCCGGTGACATCGCCGAACTCAAGGCGCTGCGGAAGGTGTTCGGCGACGACGCCGACCACATGGCCGTCTCGGCCACCAAGTCGATGACGGGTCATCTGCTGGGTGGCGCGGGCGGTGTGGAGACGGTCGCGACGGTTCTCGCGCTGTACAACCGGATCGCTCCGCCGACCATCAACGTCGAGAACCTCGACCCGGAGGCGGAGGCCAACGCCGACGTCGTCCGCGGCGAGGCTCGCAAGCTGCCCGTGGAGGGCCGTATCGCCGCCCTGAACGACTCGTTCGGGTTCGGTGGGCACAACGTGGTGTTGGCGTTCCGTACGGTGTGACAGGCGTCGCTCAGCTGAATGTGGCCCGGACTCCGTGGTGGAGTTCGGGCCACATTTCGTCTACCGGTCGGTGGGGGCTGGTCGCGCAGTTCCCCGCGCCCCTAGGGGGGCTGCCCTTCAGGGTGTTTTTCAGACCACTTGGTGCAGCCAGCGGACCGGGGCTCCCTCGCCTGCGTACCTGAACGGTTCCAACTCGTCGTCCCAGGGCTTGCCCAGGAGCCTGGCCAGTTCTGCTTCCAGGTTCGTCTCGCCCTGCTGGGAGCGTGTGAGCGCCGCGCGCAGGCGGTCCTCCGGGATCAGGATGTCGCCGTGGATGCCGGTGACGGCGTGGAAGATGCCGAGGTCGGGAGTGCAGCTGTAGCGCTCGCCCTCGGCGGTGGGGCAGGGCTCGGCCGTCACCTCGAAGCGCAGCAGGTGCCAGCCTCTCAGGGCCGACGCGAGCTTCGACGCGGTACCCGCCTCGCCCTTCCAGGAGAACTCCGAGCGCCAGGTGCCGGGCGCGGCCGGCTGCCGGATCCAGTCGAGGTTGACGCGCGTGCCGAGCACCCCGGCGACGGCCCACTCGACGTGCGGGCACAGCGCGCGCGGCGCGGAGTGCACGTACAGAACTCCACGTGTCGTCACCGGGACCTCCGGGCAGAGCGGGACAATTCTTGCTGGCTGGCATGGCGGCGATGGCAGGCAGCCACGTTGATGGCGAGGCTACCGTGCGGCGGCGCAAGGAGTGTGACGTACCGTCGGTCCCGGTGCCCCGAAACGCCCGCCATTCACCCGGCAGGACGCCGACAAGGGTCTCGATCGTTCCCTCGCGGCCACGGGAACTCCCGTGCGTTGTTATGAGAGGACCACCGTATGCACGAGATTCATGAGGGGATCACCACGGATGCGCAAGCAGGGCCACCGTTCGCGGGCCGTTGTCGCCGTCCTGACGGCGGCCCTTGTGGGCGTCGCGGGGTGTGACGCCGTCGGGGGCGACTCGGCAGGCCCCACCCAGAAGGCCAAGCCCTCGCCGAAGCCCAGCCCCGCGTGGGACGGCAGCCCGGGTTCGGTGGCCGCTGTGGGCGACTCCATCACCCGCGGCTTCGACGCGTGCGGCATCCTGACGGACTGCCCCGACGTGTCCTGGGCCACCGGGAACAGCGCGCAGGTCGACTCGCTCGCCGTACGGCTGCTGGGCAGGGCGAAGGCGGCACAGCGCAGCTGGAACTACGCGGTGTCCGGGGCGCGGATGGCCGACCTGTCCACGCAGATGGCCCAGGCGGCCGCGCGGGCGCCGGAGCTGGTGACGGTGATGGCGGGTGCCAACGACGCCTGCCGTGACTCCACGGCCGCGATGACCTCGGTGGCCGACTTCCGCGCCGACTTCGAGGACGCGCTGAGCGTGCTGCGCGGGAAGGCGCCCAAGGCTCAGGTGTACGTGGCGAGCGTGCCGAACCTCAAGCGGCTGTGGTCCCAGGGGCGCACCAACCCGATGGGCAAGCAGGTGTGGAAGCTGGGGGTGTGCCCGTCGATGCTGGCCGACGCGGACGCCGTGGACGCGGCGGCGACCGAGCGGCGCGACACCGTGCAGGACCGGGTGGAGGACTACAACGCCGTACTGAAGGAGGTGTGCGCGAAGGACGCGCACTGCCGGTACGACGGGGGCGCGGTGTACGACTACCGGTTCGGCACCGACCAGCTCAGCCACTTCGACTGGTTCCATCCGAGCGTGGACGGACAGGCGAGGCTGGCGGAGATCGCGTTCCGCAAGGTCAGGTCCGTGACCTAAAGTTCCGCACATGAACGAACTCTTCGCCACACTTCCCGACGGCACCCCGGTCCACCGCTGGACCCTGGAGCGCGCGGGTGTCCGGGTGCGGATCCTGTCGTACGGCGGGATCGTGCAGTCCGTCGAGGTGCCGGACCGTGACGGGCGTACGGCGGACGTGGTGCTGGGGTTCGCCGGTCTGGACGAGTACCTGGAGAACTCGGGGCCGTATCTCGGGGCGTTCGTCGGCCGGTACGCGAACCGGATCGCGGGCGGCCGTTTCGAGCTGGACGGGCTGACGTACGCGCTCGCGCCGAACAACGCGCCCAACTCCCTGCACGGTGGCGAGAACGGCTTCGACAAGCGGGTGTGGGACATGGCGCCCGCCGGGGAGCACGGGGTGCGGCTGAGCCGGGTCAGCGCGCACGGTGAGGAGGGGTTCCCGGGGCGCCTGGAGGTCTCCGGGACCTACAGCCTGGACGGGTCGGGTGCGCTGCGGATCGCGTACGAGGCGGTCACCGACGCACCGACCATCGTGAACCTGACCAACCACAGCTACTTCAACCTGGCCGGTTCCGGGAACGCGGGCGGGCATGAACTGCGCATCGCCGCCTCCTGGTTCACCCCCGTCGACGCGGACCTGATCCCGACGGGCGTGGCGGAGGTCGCGGACACCCGGTTCGACTTCCGCGAGGCGCGCAAGGTCGGCGCGGGCTACGACCACAACTTCGTGCTGGACAAGGGGATCACCGAGGACGCCGTCGAGGTCGCCGAGTTGTACGATCCGGCGTCGGGCCGGGTGCTGACGGTGGCGACCACCGAGCCGGGGCTGCAGCTGTACACGGCGGACCATCTGCCCGAGCCGTTCGCGCCCGGCGACGGCATCGCGCTGGAGACCCAGCACTTCCCCGACTCCCCGAACCGGCCGGAGTTCCCGAGCACGGTGCTGCGGCCGGGCGAGACCTACCGCTCGGAGACCGTCTACGGGTTCACGAGCCGGTAGACACGCACGAGCCCCGGCCCAGGGGTCAGGTCCCGGGCCGGGGCTGCTTGTGTGAGGGCTGTGCCCTCTGGGATCAGACGTTAATCGTCGCGGTGACCCGGCGGTCCTCGATCGAGCTACCCACCTGGATTTCGTACGAACCCTTCACATGCGTCCACGACGAGGTCTTGTCGTCCCAGATCTCGAAGGCCCGGCGCGGCAGCTCCACCGTGACCTCGACGCTCTCGCCCGGACCGGCCTCGGCCCCCGCGAATCCGGCGAGCCGGCGGGCGGGGCGCTCGGCGTCGGGCTCGGCGGGCGCCAGGTAGACCTGGACGACCTCGCGGCCCGGGCGGGTGCCGGAGTTGCGCAGCCGGACCCGGACGGTGGCGCCCTGGACCTCGACGGACTCGTAGGTCCAGTCGGTGTAGCCGAGGCCGTGGCCGAAGGGGTAGGCCGGGGTGCGGCCCTCCTTCTGCCAGGCCGCGTACCCGATGAAGACGCCCTCGTCGTAAGGGAGTTCGCCGTCGGCGGGGACGACCCGGGTGACCGGGGCGTCGGCCAGGGTGCCCCAGGTGGTGGGCAGTCGGCCGCCGGGCTCGTGGGCGCCGGTCAGCACGTCGGCGAGGGCTGTGCCGGCCTCCTGGCCGGGGAACCAGCCGAGCAGGACGGCGGCGACGTCCTCGCGCCAGGGCAGTTCCACTGGGGAACCGGAGTTGACGACCACGACGGTGTTCGGGTTGGCGGCGGCGACCGCGCGGACCAGGTCGTCCTGGCGGCCCGGGAGGGTCAGGTCCCCGCGGTCGAAGCCCTCGGACTCGACGCGGTCGGTGGTGGCGACCACGACGACGGCCGTGTCGGCGTTCCGTGCCGCCTCGACGGCCTCGGCGATCAGCTCGTCGGGGTCGCGCTGCGGGTCCTGGTGGGCGAGGGAGAACCCGACGACCTTCATCGGGGCGTCCTCGGGCAGGACGACGGTGTACGTCAGGGAGACGTCGACCGGTTCGCCCGCGGTCAGTTCGACCCGGGCGCGGGGCTCGGGGGCGCCGAAGAAGGAGATGAAGGGGTCGTCCTCGTCGGTGCGCTGGACGTCGTCGTAGTACGTGGTGCCGTCGACGACCAGCCTGAAGGCGCCGAGTCCCTTGATGCCGAAGGTGTGCGTGCCGGTCTCGCGCGGGGTGAGGGTGCCGGTGAGTTCCACGGTGTGCAGACGGTCGTGGGTGACGCCCTCGGGGAGGTCGGAACCCATCCACTGGATCTGGCCGCCCGGGGCGGAGCGGGTGCCGATCACGGTCCCGTCGGCGTCACGGCAGATCGCTTCGAGGGTGAACCCCTTGTCGGCGACGGCGAGTTCGGTGGCGGGGTCGGCGCCGACGGCGTAGCTGAGGGTGCCCTCGGGGAGGGCCGCGGTGAGGCCGTCGAGCGGGGAGACGATCCGGTCCGGGAAGACGGTGGCGGAGCCGCCGCCGAGCACCCGGGCGTCGCGGGCGGCCGCGCCGATGAGGGCGACGGTGCCGGCCTTCAGCGGAAGCGCGCCCTGGTTGCGGACCAGCACGAAGGCGCGGCGGGCGATCTCGCGGGCCAGCCCGATGCCGTCGACGGTCTCCGGGAACTCGGTGACGACGGGTTCGGCGCCGTCCAGGATGCCGACGCGGGCGGCGAGCCGCAGCACGTTGCGTACGGCGGTGTCGACCGTGGCCTCCTCGACCTCGCCGTCCCGGACGGCCTGCGCGAGGGCCTCGCCGTAGACGGTCCTCGGGCCGGGCATGGCGACGTCGAGGCCGCCCTCGATGGCGGCCTTGGTGGAGCGGGCGGCCATCCAGTCGGAGACGTTGTAGCCGTCGAAGCCCCATTCGCCGCGCAGGACCTCGTTCACGAGGTGGTGGTGCTCGGTCATCGTCGTGCCGTTGACCGTGTTGTACGCGGTCATGATGCCCCACGGGTGGGCGTTCTCGACGATGTGCTCGAAGGGAGCCAAGTACAGCTCGCGCAGGGCGCGTTCGGAGACCAGGTTGTTCACCGTGAAGCGGTCGGTCTCGGCGTCGTTGGCGACGAAGTGCTTGACGGTGGTGCCGACACCGCCCTCCTGCACGCCGGTCACGTACCCGGCGCCGATCCGTCCCGTCAGGTACGGGTCCTCGCTGTAGGCCTCGAAGTGGCGGCCGCCGAGCGGGGAGCGGTGGAGGTTGACGGTGGGGGCGAGCAACACGTGCACGCCCTTGCGGCGGGCCTCCTGGGCGAGCAGCACGCCTGCCCTGCGGGCGAGTTCCGGGTCCCAGGCGGCGGCCAGCGCGGTCGGGGAGGGCAGGGCGATCGACGGGTCGTCGGCGCTCCAGCGCACACCCCGGACGCCGATCGGGCCGTCGGACATCACAAGGGAGGCCAGGCCGATCTCGGGGAGCGCGGGCAGGGTCCACATGTCCTGGCCGGCCAGCAGCCGGGCCTTGGCGTCCAGGTCGAGCCGGGCCAGGGCCGCCTCGACGGCCGCCTCGCGGGCCTGGTCGGCGGGGGTCTCCCCCGCGGGTCCTTCGGCTGCCTCGGGTGCCTGGGGTGCCTGGGGTGCCTGGGGTGCCGCCATGGCGGGTGCCTCCTCGTTGAAGTCCGTCCGGTCCCCTCATCGTGCATCGATTACCTGGTGAGCGGTAGGTTTCGTGATGCTGCCGTTATATTCAGCTGATGGTCATGCCGTACGGTGACGCCATGAACGCCAGGACCAGAAGCGAGGAGCGCCGGGCGGAGATCGTCCGGGCGGCCCTGGAGGTCATCGCCGAGCGCGGCTACCGGGGCGCGAGCCTGGCCGCGGTGGCCGAGCGGGTCGGGCTGACCCAGCAGGGGCTGCTGCACCACTTCCCGACGAAGGACGCGCTGCTCGTCGCGGTGCTGGAGGAGCGGGACAAGTGGGACGCCGTCCCGAACGGCAATTGGCGGGTCGATCTGCTCGCCTCGCTCGTCGAGTACAACGCCATGCGGCCCGGCATCATCCAGACCTTCTCGGCGCTCCTCGGCGAGAGCGTGACGGAGGGGCATCCGACGCGGGAGTACTTCGCCGGCCGCTACACCCGGGTGCGCGCGTCGATGGTGACGGCGCTGCGTACCGAGTACGGCGACCGGCTCCCGAGCGGCCTCACTCCGGAGCGCACCGCACCCCTGCTCGTGGCCGTGATGGACGGCCTCCAGTACCAGTGGCTGCTGGACCCGGAGTCGGTGGACATGCCGGGGGCGTTCCGGGACTTCCTCGCACTGCTCGGCGAGCCGGTGGACTGACCGGGTCCCCTGGGGCTGTCACTGCCCCCAGGCCGCCGCCAGCGACTTGCTCACCACGACGAGGCCGGCCAGCGTGATCGCCCCGCCGGTGTCCCCGGCGGCCAGCAGCGCGAGCACCCCGGCTCCGAACCACAGCGCCTCGAAGCCGAACCGGGCGGGGCCGTGCATCCTGTGCGGCGCCTTCTGGGCCCCGAACAGTGCCCACAGGGCGATGAGCAGCCCGGGGGCGGCGAGGCCGAGCAGCCAGGCCAGGGGTGTCGCCACATCACGGGTGAAGCCCCACCAGGCGGCTCCCGCCAGGACGCCCAGCTCGATAAGGAAGAGAACACCCAGGTTGACTGCCTTCACATGCGGCAGTATCACCCGGCGGCCGGTGCCACCGCCACGATGTCGAACGTCGTACCGCTCCCGGCGGCTTCCCCGTCCGTCGCTCCCCATGGCGTAGACCACTTCCGTCACGCGATACTGCCGTCGTCTGTACCACTCGCGCCCCACAGCGACGGAAGGACCTGAACTCCCTTGAGATCCCTACGTGTTCGGATCGGCATTCTGGGACTGACAGTTCTGGCAGGCCTGGCGGTCCCCGTGAGCCCGGCGGTGGCCGAGGCCGCGCCCTCGCCCACGGTGGAGGAACAGCGGCTCGACGGGGCGGTGCCGCGGGAGATCCTGGAGCGGTCCGGGTTCGACGCCGTGCCGCTCCGCTTCACGCGGGCGCTCGGGGCGACGCGTTCCTACGCCGAGGCGCGGAAGGTGGTCGCAGGGCAGGGGTCGGCGTTGTGGCGGCGGGCCGTCGACCGGGCGCAGGGGCGGGGGCCGGCCGGCGGGAACCTGAGCCGGGACGACGACCGGCCCTTGTACTGGGCCCGGTTGGGGATGACCCGTGAAGTGCGGTCCTGGGAACCGGCGTTCGGGCTGTCGGACGGGCAACGAGCGGCGCTGCTGGACGAGTTGGAGCGGACCTCGCGAGGGCAGACCGCAGTGCGGTATCCGGCGGGTGACCGGCTGAAGCGGGTGCTCGTCACCGGGTTCGACCCGTTCACGCTGGACCGGGACATACGGATCTCCAATCCGTCCGGGGCGACCGCACTGGCCCTGGACGGAACGGTGATCCGGACGGCCGACGGGCCCGCGCGGGTGGAGACCGTCGTCTTCCCGGTGCGGTGGCAGGACTTCACGGACAGGACCGTGGAGCGGGCGCTGCGGCCGTATCTGAAGAAGGTGGATCTCTTCACCACCGTGAGCCAGGGACGGGTGGGGCGGTTCGACGTCGAGCGGACCAACGGGGCCTGGCGGGGCGGGTTCCCGGACAACGACAGCATCGGGGTGACGGGGACGGTCCCGGTCGCCGATCCGGCCTCGCAGCCGCAGTGGACCACGACGACGCTGCCGTACAAGGCGATCGTGGACGCGGACACCGGGCGGTTCCCGGTCTACGACCACACCGCGGTGACCGAGATCCCGGCGGGCGGGACGCAGCCCGTGGTGCGGGCGGACGGGCCCACGCCGGGGTCCTCGGCCCGGGCCGGGGGCGGCGGCGACTACCTCTCCAACGAGATCGCCTACCGGGCCACGCTGCTCCGGGACCGGCTGGGGCTGCACGACACCCTGCCGGGTGGTCATGTGCACACGCCTGTGCTGGAGTTCGGGGCCGGGAACACCTCCGAGGTCACCGACCCCGACTTCGTGCGGAACCGGCTGGACATCATCGCTCAGGTGCGGGCGATCCTGGTGGTGGCTGCGGGGGCGTAGGTACTTCGAGGGGGGTGGGTGGGGGTGCGGCCGGGATTTCTCGCCCCCGCCGCCCCTTCCCGTCCCGTCCCTGGGGGCTGCGCCCCCAGACCCCCATCGGCCCTAAGGGCCTCGTCCTCAAACGCCGGACGGGCTCAGAGGCGCTCGGGCTCCTCGTTCTCGTCCCGGGTCTCCTCCCCCAGCAGCTCCCTCGCCATCAGCGTCGCTCCCGCCACCGCGCCCGGCATCAGGAACACCGCGACGAAGGGGACCAGGAAGGTCACGGCGAGCGGGGTGCCGAAGCCCCAGATGAGGGTCTTGCGGGAGCGCAGGAGGGTGAGGCGGGCGCGGAGTTCTACGCCTCGGCGCTGGAGGGCCACGCCGGTGAGTTCCTCGGTGAGGAAGAAGCCCGTCACGAAGAAGCCGATCACCGGGACCACGGTCTGGCCGACGAAGGGCACGAAGCCCAGGGCGAAGAGCAGGACGGCCCACAGGAGGGCCCGGACGAGGATACGGAGACTGTCCCGCGCGGAGATCAGCAGCTCACGCCAGAGCGGGAGGCCGGACTCGGGGGCGGTGCCGTCCGGGGAGACGTCCCGGTCGACCTTCTCGGAGAGGCTCTCGTAGAAGGGCTGGCCGACGAGGAGGGTGACCGCCGTGAACGTCAGCACCGCGAGGAGCAGCGCCAGGGCGAACAGGACCACCGTGAGGAAGCCGCGGAACAGGCCCTGCCAGGGGCTCGACCAGTCGTCGGCGAACGGCGTCGCCCAGGACACGAAGTCCTCGCCCCAGGTGGCCAGTGCGACCAGCGCCGCCACGTACAGCACCAGGGTTATCAGACCCGGGATCAGTCCGAAGCCGTACTGCTTGCCGTGCCGGGCAACCCAGCGCTGGCCCTTCAGGAGATAGTGGAAGCCCGCCCCGAGATCACGCATGGCCAGCACCCTATCGGGTGCCGCTCACACCGGGGACACGGCCACCACCACGCCCTTCTCCGCCGCCGGGGACACCGCCGCCGACACCCTCACCGCCACCGCCCGGGCCACGCTGCCGGTGCGGGAGGCGGCTGCCATCAGCGTCGGCTGGAGGCGCTCCAGGCCGGTCACGAACAGTTCCTCTCCGGCGATCAGCACCGGCCTGGCCGCCTTCGCCGTCGCCGCCGCCGCGTCCGTGAGGTCGGCGAGGGGCGGGAGCGTCGCCCGTACGACCCCGGCGCCGGCGGCGGCCGCCCGTTCGGCCAGGGCCACCTGGAGGGGCATCAGCGGGGCCGACGCGGCCGTCAACGCGTCCGCGATTCGGCGGAGTTCGGGTGTCGAGTCACGCAGGACGCCGGTGGCCGCGCGGATCAGCGGGGTCAGGGCCAGCAGAGCCCCGGCGGCCACGCCCGCCGCCACGGGGAGCAGCGGGGAGGCCGCCTCCACCAGGTCGCCGAGTGCCGTCGCGAACTCCTCGACCGCGGGTTCCACCGCGTCCAGTACGGGCAGCAGACTGTCGCCGAGCGCCGCGAGCAGTGCCTGCGCCGGTTCGCTCACCGGGTGCACGGCCAGCGGGGCGCCCGCGGTGCCGAGCCGGGTGAGGGTGTCGACGATCCGGTAGAACGCCTCCTGCGCCTGCGGGGACGCGCTCGCCTCGGCCAGTTCCGCCGTCGTCTCGCGCAGGACGCGCAGTGCCTCGGCGCCCGAACCGTCCCTGGGGTCGAGGGTGTTGATCGCGATCCGGGTGATGTTCTGGGCCGTGTCCAGGAGCTGGCCGGTGATGTCGGTGGTGTTCCGTGCCATGCGCAGCACGTCGTCCCTGCTGGGGAGCGAAGGGATCGTTGCCATGGGTCACTCCTGTGGGACTCGCGTGCCACTCGCTTCCGCCGTCCTCAGCATGCCCCGTCCGAAGGGCCCGGTATGCGCCATCCGGGGCATCCGCGCCACCGACTCCCTCTTGTTGCGGTTGAGTCGAACAGGTACGTCTCGCCGTACCGATCCAAGGAAGCTCCGGAGGAGGTACGCCCTGCCGGACGGGCGTTGTTCACCATGGCGGACACGAGCAGCGGCTGAGGTTGAGGAGAGCGGATGACACAGGAGATCCACGGCACCGTCGCGGACGGCTTCGAGGTGGTGCGCGAGGAGTTCGCCGCGTTCGTGGCGGGTGAACTGCCGGACTACGAGGGGCAGTTGTGTGCCCATGTGCACGGTCGGCGGGTCGTAGACCTGTGGGCCGGCGAGGGGGCCGGACCGGACTCCCTCTACGGCGTGTTCTCGTCGACCAAGGGTGCCGCCCATCTGGTGGTCGCGCTCCTCGTCCAGGAGGGCACACTGGAGCCGGACCGCAAAGTGACGTACTACTGGCCGGAGTTCGGGGCCGAGGGCAAGGGTCAGCTGACCCTGCGCGAACTGCTGTCGCACCGGGCCGGGGTGGTCGGCCTGGACGGCGGGTTCACCGCGCAGGAGCTGACCGACGACCGGGCGCTGGCGGAACGGCTCGCGGACCAGAAGCCGTTCTGGCGTCCGGGCACGGCCTTCGGCTACCACGCTCTCGTGATGGGCGCGCTCAGCGGTGAGATCGTGCGGCGGGCGACGGGCCGGACACTCCAGGAGGTGTACGAGGAGCGGATCCGGGCGCCGTACGGCCTGGACTTCCATCTGGGCCTGCCCGCGTCCCTGGAACCGCGTTACCGCTCCGTGCAGCCGATGGCGCCGACGGCCGAGCAGCAGGCACTGCTGGACGCTCCGACGCCGGGACCGCACACCCTGACCGCGATCGCCTACAACCAGCAGGTGCCGGACCCGGGGGATCTGGCGGCCTACGCCAACTCCCGTGCCGTACGGGCGAAGGGCCCGGCGTCGGCGGGCGGGGTGGCGGCCGCGCGCGGCCTGGCGGGACTGTACGCGGCGGCGATCAGCGAGATGGCCGACCGTCCACCGCTCCTGAAGCCGGACACGATCGCCGAGGTCGGCCAGATCCACTCGATCGGCTACGACCTCGTCGCCCGGGCCCACCGGTCCTACGGCCTGGGCTTCCAGGCCACGGCCGACATGCAGTACCCGTTCCTCGGCGTCGGGGCCTTCGGCCACAGCGGTGCGAGCGGCTCCCAGGCCTTCGCCGATCCCCGCAGCGGCCTGGCCTACGGCTACACCCGCCGCCGGATGGCGTTCCCGGGAGGCGCGGCACCGGAGAACGAGCGACTGGTGCGGGCCGTGCACCGGGCGGCGCTCACCGTGTGACGGGAGCGGAGGCCGCACCCCCCGTCCGGGGATACGGCCTCCGCCTGGTGAGCGTGATCCCGTGACTACAGCTTGACGATCATCTTTCCGGTGTTGTCGCCGCGCAGGACCCCGAGGAACGCCTCCAGGTTGTTCTCGATGCCCTCGACGACCGTCTCGCGGTACTTGAGCTGCCCGGACGCCACCCACGGACCGACCTCGGAGACGAACTCCGGCTGGAGGTCGTACTGGTCGCCGACCAGGAAGCCCTGAATGCGGCCGCGGGTCTGGATCAGACGGGCGAGGTTGCGCGGGCCGGGGGCGGGCTCGGTGTTGTTGTAGGAGGAGATCATGCCGCAGACCGCGATCCGGCCGCCCAGGTTGAGGGAGCCGATGGCGGCCTCCAGGTGGTCACCGCCCACGTTGTCGAAGTAGACGTCGATGCCGTCCGGGGCGGCCTCGCGCAGCTGGTCGGCGACCTTGCCGTTCTTGTAGTTGAAGGCCGCGTCGAAGCCGTACTCCTCGACGAGCAGCTTGACCTTGTCGTCGGAGCCGGCCGAGCCGATCACCCGGGAGGCGCCCTTGAGCTTGGCGATCTGGCCGACCTGGCTGCCGACGGCACCCGCGGCGCCGGAGACGAAGACCGAGTCGCCCTCCTTGAAGGAGGCGACGCGCAGCAGACCGGCGTAGGCGGTGAGGCCGGTCATGCCGAGGACGCCGAGGTACGTCGACAGGGGCGCGGCGTCCGCGTCCACCTTGACGGCGCTCTTCGCGTCCACCACCGCGTACTCGCGCCAGCCGAGGAAGTGCAGGACGTGGTCGCCGACGGCGATGCCCTCGGCGTTGGACTCGATGACCTCGCCGACCGCGCCGCCCTGCATGACCTTGCCGAGCTCGAAGGGCGCGGCGTACGACTTCGCGTCGCTCATGCGGCCCCGCATGTAGGGGTCGACCGAGAGGTACTTGTTCCGGACCAGGACCTGGCCCTCACCGGCGGTCGGAGCCTCCGCCTCGACCAGGGCGAAGCCCTCGGGCTTGGGTACGCCCACCGGGCGGGAGGTGAGGTGCCATTCGCGGTTGATCATGATGCCAGGACCCTTTCCATTTACTTCAGTACCTGAAACAACCATGCCTCTGAATATTTCATGTTGTCAAGTAACGGGGTATCCTGGAGCGCATGTCCACTCCTGACACGCCCCGACCCGACTCGCTGACCATGGAGGTCGTCGAGCTCATCGGCGATGTGGTGGCCCGCTTCCACTCGGAATACGAGGGCGCGGCCGCGGAGCACACCCTCACCGGGGCGCAGGCGCGGCTGCTGAGTCTGCTGTCCCGGGAGCCGCTGCCCATGCGCAAACTGGCCCAGAAACTGAAGTGCGAGCCGTCGAACGTCACCGGGATCGTGGACCGGCTCGAAGCGCGGGGACTGGTGGAGCGGCGACCCGACCCGGCGGACCGGCGGGTCAAGGTGGCGGCGGCGACGGACGAGGGGCGACGGGTGGCGCGGGAGCTGCGAGAGGGACTGCGCTTCGCGCGCGAGCCGCTTGCCGGGTTGTCGCGGGAGGAGCGGGAGTCCCTGCGGGACCTGCTGCGACGGATGGCGGAGGCGTAGGCCGGGGGCGGCCGGGGGTGCGTTGTGGCTGGGTGCGCCAGGAGGGGCTGTGGCGTCAGCGGCTGGGGGCGGCCGCGGGTGCGTTGTGGCTGGGCGCGCCGTTCCCCGCGCCCCTGAGTGGGTGCAGCCACCGTGTGCCATGAGGAGCTGTGGCGTCAGCGGGTGCGTCGTGGCTGGGCGCGCCGTTCCCCGCGCCTCTGAGTGGGTGCAGCCACCGTGTGCCATGAGGGGCTGTGGCGTCAGCGGGTGCGTTGTGGCTGGGCAGGTTTGGTGGGGGCGCCCGAAGGTCGTCCGGAGCTGGGCGCACTGGGACTGCAGCCACCTGGGGGCGCGGGGAACTGCGCGACCGGCCCCCACCGGGCCGCGGCCGGGATCGCCGCCGGCGGAGTGACTACGTGCACCACCACAGGAAGCGCGCGCATTCCGATTCCGAGGGGGCCGGAGTCGGGTTCGCGGTGGTCGGATCGGCGGACGGGGTCGAGGCGCCGCCCGTGGCCGTGGCCGTCGGAGTGGTGCTCGGAGCCGCGGCCGACGCCGACTGGGCCGACTTGTCCGCGTCCTTGACCTTGTCGTCCCCACTCTTCGACGCCGAGGCCGACGGGGAGGCGGAGTCCGTCGGGGTGGGCGAGCCCGAAGGAACGGTTCCGATGGAGCGGGCGTCCGCCGAGTCCGACGCGCTCGCCTCCGGGGAAGCCCCGCCCTCCGCGGACTCCCCGCCCGCCGCAGCCGGCCTGGAGGAGGAACCCGGGGCGTCCATGCCCAGCTCGGCGAGGCTCAGACCGCCGGCCGCGAGCACAAAGCCCGCGACGACCAACAGGGTCCGGCGGCGGCGCCGACGGTGAGCCGCCGCCTTGCGGTCGCGCCGGCTCGCCCCGCCCTCGGCAGCGTCGGGGTCGTCGTCGCCGTGATCGCCCTCGGGCTCTCCGGAGCCGTCACGGCTCTCGGTGTCCGCCCGGCCTCGCGCACGTCGCCGCGACGCCCGTCCGCCGGTCGGCTCCGCCACCTCGGCCGTGCCGTCACTCGCGTCGGAGCGGGCGTCCGCGTCGGCTTCTCCGCCGTACTGCCCCTCGGCGCCGTACTCGGCGTACGCCTCCTGCGGCAGGGAGTAGGGCTGGGTCGGATACGCGCGTAGCGCTTCGAGTGAGGTGCCGCACCCCGGGCAGGCGAGGGCGCCGTTGAGGTGCCGTCGGCACGGGTTGCAGTAGTCCATGACGCGGGAAGATTAAGGGCCCTGTGAGCAGGATTCCCGAGAACTTTCGTGAAGGTTGTGTGCGGACCGTCGTTTCGGCGTGACGGATTGCGGATGATCCACACCATCACGCCGAAACCGACGTCCGTCCCGCTCGGCTCAGGTCTTCTTACGGGCCGTCATGGCCCGCTGGACCAGGATGAACGCGCAGAGCAGCACTCCGGTGGCGATCTTCGTCCACCAGGAGCTGAGCGTGCCCTCGAACTGGATGATGCTCTTGATCAGGCCCAGGACGAGGACGCCGAAGAGGGTGCCCAGGACATAGCCGGAGCCACCCGTCAGCAGCGTGCCGCCGATGACCACCGCGGCGATCGCGTCGAGTTCCATGCCCACCGCGTGCAACGGGTCACCGGACTGGATGTAGAGCATGAAGAGGAGGCCGGCGAGCGCGGAGCAGAAGCCGCTCATCGTGTACACCGCGATCTTCGTACCGCCCAGCGGGAGGCCCATCAGCAGGGCCGACTGCTCGTTGCCGCCGATGGCGTACACCCGGCGCCCGAAGCGCGTGTAGTGCAGGACGTAGAAGGCGACGGCCAGGACGACCAGGGCGACGACGGCGCCGATCGACAGGTCCCCCAGGCCCAGCGGTATCCGCGTCTCGGCCAGCGTGCTCACGGCCGAGTCGGTGATGGCGATCGACTCCTTGCTGATGACCAGGCACAGGCCCCGGAAGAGGAAGAGGCCGGCGAGCGTCACGATGAAGGGCTGGATCTCGAAGTTGTGGATCACGTAGCCCATGAGGAAGCCGCCGAACGCGCCGACGCCCAGGGAGATGGGCACGACGAGCAGCAGGGGCAGCCCCACGTCCTCCACCAGCCAGGCCGTGAGCATGGTGGTGAAGCCGATCACTGAGCCCACGGACAGGTCGATGCCGCCGGACATGATGACGAAGGTGGCACCGACGGCGGCGACCAGCAGATAGCTGTTGTCGATGAACAGGTTGAGGAACACCTGCGGTTCGCCGAAGCCGTAGTTCTGGTAGCGGCTGAGGCCGGCGATGTACATCACGAGGAACAGGCCGGCCGTGACCAGGACGGGCAGCCGCCGGTCGCCCAGCAGGCGCGCGGACCTGGACGGGGTACGGCTCTGAGGCGTCGTGGGAGTCCGGGTGGTCGCACTCATCACGACACCTCCATCTTGGGAGCGGTCTCGGCCACCGCGGCGGGTTCGGCCGGGGCGGCGGACCGGGCACGGGCGCCGAAGACCTTGGCGCGGAACTTCGGGGACTGCAGCAGGCAGACGACGATGACCACGGCGGCCTTGAAGACCAGGTTGGTCTGGGTCGGTACGCCGATGGTGTAGATCGTGGTGGTCAGGGTCTGGATGACCAGGGCCCCGATCACCGTGCCGCCGATGGAGAACCGGCCGCCCAGCAGCGAGGTACCGCCGATCACCACGGCGAGGATCGCGTCGAGCTCGATCCACAGGCCGGCGTTGTTGCCGTCCGCGGCCGAGGTGTTGGAGCTGATCATGAGGCCCGCGATACCGGCGCACAGGGCGCAGAACACGTACACCATGATCTTGATACGGCGGGACCTGATGCCCACCAGACGGCTGGCCTCGGCGTTGCCGCCGACCGCCTCGACGAGCAGGCCGAGGGCCGTACGGCGGGTCAGCGCCACGGTGACGGCCACGACGGCCGCCACCACGAAGATGGAGAACGGCAGGGTCAGCCAGTAGCCGCCGCCGATCAGCTGGTACGGGTCGCTGTTGATGGTGATGATCTGGCCGTCGGTGATCAGCTGGGCCACGCCTCGGCCCGCGACCATGATGATGAGGGTCGCGATGATGGGCTGGATACCCATCCGGGCGACCAGGAAGCCGTTCCACAGACCGCACACGACCGCCGCGACCAGGCCCAGGCCCATCGCGAGCAGCACCCCGGACAGGGCGTTCTGGTCGGCCCGGTCGCTGATGTACGAGCAGGTCAGGGCCCCGGTGATGGCGACGACGGCGCCGACGGACAGGTCGATGCCGCCGGTGGCGATGACCAGGGTCATACCGACCGCCACCAGGATGAGGGGCGAGCCGAACAGCACGATCGAGACGAGGCTGCCGTAGAGGTGGCCGTTCGTCATGTGGATCGCGAAGAAGCCGGGCGTGAAGGGGACGTTGACGAGCAGCAGGGCGACCAGGACCGCGACCGGCCAGAAGAGGTGATGGCGCGTCAGTGCTCGCCAGCGGGAGTGGGTGGTCACTGGTGTTCTCCGCTCGCGATGGTCTCGAGGATCTTGCTGGTGGTGATCTCGGGCCCGTTGGTGAGCTGCGCCACCAGCTTGCGGTCGCGCAGCACGCCGATGGTGTGGCTGAGCCGGAGCACCTCCTCCAGTTCGGCCGCGATGTACAGCACGGACATGCCGTCCTCGGAGAGGGAGACCACCAGCTTCTGGATCTCCGTCTTGGCGCCGATGTCGATGCCGCGGGTCGGCTCGTCCAGGATCAGCAGCTTCGGCTGGGTGATCAGCCAGCGGGCGAGAAGCACCTTCTGCTGGTTTCCGCCACTCAACTGGCCTACGCGGGCCTCGGGGTTGGCGGGCCGGATGTCCAGCGCCCTGATGTACTTGGCGACGAGTTCGTCGCGCTGGGCGGCCGGAACGGGCCGGGTCCAGCCGCGGGCCGCCTGGAGCGCGAGGATGATGTTCTCCCGCACGGTCAGGTCGGGGACCAGACCCTCGGTCTTGCGGTTCTCCGAGCAGAACGCGATTCCGGCGCCGATGGCGTCGTTGGGGGCGCTCATCGAGACCGTCTCGCCGCCGACGGTCAGCGTGCCGCTGTCCGGCTGGTCGGCGCCGAAGAGCAGCCGGGCCAGTTCGGTGCGGCCGGAGCCGAGCAGGCCGGCGAGGCCCACGACCTCGCCCTTCTTGATCTCCAGGTCGAAGGGGGCGATACCGCCGTTCCTGCCGAGGCCTTCCGCCTTGAGCAGCGACTCCCCTACGTCCGCGTGCAGTTGCTGGTCGTGGAGCTCCTCCAGCTGGTCCAGGGCCTTGCCGATCATCAGCTCGATCAGCCCGACCTGGTCGAGGTCGCGGACCATGTGCTCGCCGACCAGGGTGCCGTTGCGCAGGACGGTCATCCGGTCGCAGACCTCGTAGATCTGGTCGAGGAAGTGGGACACGAACAGGATCGCGACGCCCTCGTCCCTCAACTGCCGCATGAGACGGAACAGTTCGAGGACCTCGTCGCGGTCGAGGCTGGACGTCGGTTCGTCCAGGACCAGCACCTTGGTGCCGGAGCCCTCGCCGTCGCTGTCTCCGGTGCCCACCGACCGTACGATCGCGACCAGTTGCTGCACGGCCAGCGGGTACGCGGACAGCGGCGCGGTGACGTCGATGTCGAGGCCGAGGCGGTCGACGAGCTTCGCCGCCTCGCTGCGCATGCGCTTCCACTGGATGCGGCCCGCGCGGGTCGGTTCACGTCCGATGAAGATGTTCTCCGCCACCGACAGGTTGGGGCAGAGGTTGACCTCCTGGTAGACCGTGCTGATGCCGGCCTGCTGCGCCTGCAGCGGGCTGCCGATCCGCACGGACTTCCCGTCGAGGGTGATGGTGCCGCCGTCCAGGGTGTAGACCCCGGTCAGCACCTTGATCAGGGTGGACTTCCCGGCTCCGTTCTCGCCCATCAGAGCGTGGATCTCGCCGGGGAAGAGCCGGAAGTCGACGCCCGACAGAGCCCTTACCCCTGGAAACTCTTTGACTATGCCCGTCATCTCCAGGACGGGCTGCGGCTCTGCCATGGCAGCGCTCCTCATGGAATCGTTTCGGGCCCGCTGCGGGCCCGGCCCGCGGGGAGCCCGCCCGGCCGAGGTGTGCTCGGCCGGCCCGTGGCTCCCCGCCGGTGGGTGAGGTCGGTCAGTACTTGCGGGACGGGAGCGCGGCCTTGGCCTGGTCCTGCATGAAGTCGCCCTCCTTGGTCTTGATCCAGCGCTCGACCGAGCCGCCGTCGTGGACCGTCTTGACGACCTCCATCAGCTGGGGGCCGAGCAGCGGGTTGCACTCGACGATGGCGTTGATCTTGCCCTCGGACATCGCGACGAAGCCGTCCTTCACGCCGTCGATCGAGACGATCAGGATGTCCTTGCCGGGCTTCTTGCCGGCCGCCTCGATGGACTGGATGGCGCCGATGGCCATGTCGTCGTTGTGCGCGAACAGGACGTTGATGTCCGGGTTCGAGGTGAGGAAGGCCGCCATGACCTGCTTGCCGCCGGCGCGGGTGAAGTCACCGGTCTGGCTGACGACGATCTTCCAGTCGTCCTTGTGGTCGGCGTCCATGACCTCCTTGAAGCCCTTGGCGCGCTCGATCGCCGGGGCGGCGCCGGTGGTGCCCTCCAGCTGGGCGATCTTCACCGGGCCCTTGACGCCGGCCTTGGCGAGGACCTTCTCCAGGATCTTGCCGGCGCGGCGGCCCTCCTCGGTGAAGTCGGAGCCGACCAGGGTGACGTACAGGGACTCGTCGGAGGTCTCCACGGAGCGGTCGGTGAGGACCACCGGGATCTTCGCCGCCTTGGCCTCCTTGAGGACCGCGTCCCAGCCGGTGACGACCACCGGGGAGAAGGCGATGACGTCCACCTTCTGCGCGATGTAGCTGCGGATGGCGGAGATCTGGTTCTCCTGCTTCTGCTGGGCGTCGGAGAACTTCAGGTTGTAGCCCGCCTCCTTGGCCGCGGCCTTCACCGAGTCGGTGTTGGCGCTGCGCCAGCCGCTCTCGGAGCCGACCTGGGAGAAGCCGAGGGTGATCGCCTTGCTGCCACCGGAGGAGGAGGTGCCGGTGGACCCCTTGTCCTCCTTGGCGCAGGCCGCCAGGGCGCCCGTGGCCGCGACACCGATCGCCGCAGTGAGGAAGTTTCTCCTGTTGAGCATGTTTCTTCTCCTTTGAAGAGCCGGCCCGAGGTTGGACCGTTGGTACGCGTTGGACCCTGGTGGACCGTGAGACCGACCCCGCCGATGTCCAGCCTGTCGATCATTATTCGAAATACCGATCACACAGGTGTGCGAATGGGATCGGCCGGTGCCGCGTCAGCCGGGGGCGTCCCCCGGCTGGGGCGTGTGCGGGAACGTACTGGCACGGACGACGAGTTGGGGTTCGATGAAGACCCCCTGGGCGCCGGAGGGGGTCCGGCCCTCGATCAGATCGAGCAGCAGGGAGATGCTCCGCTTGCCGACCGCCGCGAAGTCCTGCCGGACGGTGGTGAGCGGTGGGGCGAAGAACTCCGCTTCCGGGATGTCGTCGAAGCCGACCACCGCGAGGTCCTGCGGAGTGCGCACCCCCGCTTCCCGCAGGGCCCGCAACACCCCCAGTGCCATCTGGTCGTTGGCGACGAAGACGGCGGTCAGTCCGCGGCCCACCCAGCCGGCCAGTTCCTGGCCCGCGCGGTAGCCCGACAGCGGACTCCAGTCCCCGTGCAGCGGCGTCGGCGGCTCGACACCCGCCGCTTCGAGGGTGGCCCGCCAGCCGACGGTCCGGTCGACCGCCTCCTGCCAGTCCTCGGGTCCGGCGAGATGCCAGACCGTGGCGTGGCCGGCGGCCAGCAGATGGCCGGTGGCCAGCCTGGCGCCCAGCTGCTGGTCCACGTTGACGCTGGGGATCTCCGCGCCTGACCCGGTGCCCACGGCCACCACCGGGAAGGGGTGGCGGAGTTCGGCGAGGGCCTCTGCCGCCGACCGCTGCGGGGCGAGGACGATCACCCCTTCCACCCCGCCCTCGCTGAGGTGGTCCAGGGCTTCGGACAGCGTCTCCACGACCAGCTTGCGCAGATTGACCGTCGAGACGGTGTACCCCTCGGCCCGCGCCGCCTCCTCGAGCGCGAACAGCGTGCTGGCCGGCCCGTAGAGCGTGGTGTTGGACGCGACCACTCCCAGGGTCCGGGTGCGCCGGGTCGCCAGGGCTCGCGCGGAGGAGTTGCGGCGGTAGCCCATCTCCTCGATCGCACGCAGGACCTTGGCCCGGGTCTCCTTGCGCACATTGGGGTGATCCCCGAGGACGCGGGAGACGGTCTGGTGGGACACCCCGGCCACGCGGGCCACGTCGGCCATGGTGGGCGGCCGAAGCTGCAAGTGGTTCACGGTCGCACCCCCTTGGCGATCGTCGGCCCTCAAGGCCTGGGTTGTGGACGGATGTTGGCGTGCCGTCCAGGTCACGCCGGAGTTCCGGACATTCCCAAGAGAGCTGCAGGTGGAGCCAGTTGGAGCACTGCCGACACGACGCTCTTACCCCCTCGGATGCCGCCGGGCATCGATCGGTTAATGCGGAGGTTATTGTGAGCGCTAACAATTCATGGCGGTCAAGAGGGCTGCGGCCCGGAAGGCGTCACGGTTGAGTAACGCGACCGCGGCGGACACCGGGAGGACGGCCCGTGATGGTGGCGCATCGCACCATGCCGCAGGACGTGACCCCGACGGGCCGTCCACAGGGCGGGCGGGCGCCGCACGGCCGTAGCATCGGTCACGTTTTGCGTTCGGCCACCCGACCCATTGACACTCTGACTACGTCGTCCTTACCGTCGAGCCAGCATTTCGAACGTGATCCGAGATTTCGAACAGATAGAAAGCCTAGGGAGTAGCTGACGTGCGTATCACGGGAATCAGTACGCATGTGGTCGGAACGCCATGGCGCAACCTGACCTACGTCCAGGTGCACACGGACGAGGGCCTCACCGGCGTCGGCGAGACCCGGATGCTGGGCCACACCGACGCGCTGATCGGCTACCTGCGGGAGGCCGAGACCAATCACATTCTCGGCTCCGACCCCTTCTCTGTCGAGGACCTCGTCAAGCGGATGAAGTACGGCGACTACGGTCGGGCCGGCGAGATCGTCATGTCCGGAATCGCCGTGATCGAGATGGCCTGCTGGGACATCAAGGGCAAGGCCCTCGGGGTGCCGGTCTGGCAGCTCCTGGGCGGCAAGGTCACCGACAGGGTGAAGGCGTACGCCAACGGCTGGTACACCACCGAGCGGACCCCCGAGGCGTACCACAAGGCCGCCCTGACGGTCATGGAGCGCGGGTACAAGGCGCTCAAGATCGACCCCTTCGGCACTGGTCACTTCGAGCTGGACCACGCGCAGAGCCTGTACGCCGTCTCCCTGATCGAGGCCGTACGGGACGCCATCGGCCCGGACGCCGAGCTGATGCTGGAGATGCACGGCCGGTTCTCGCCGGCGACCGCCGTCCGGCTGGCCAAGGACCTCGCGCCCTTCAAGCCCGCGTGGCTGGAGGAGCCCTGCCCGCCGGAGAACCTGAAGGCGCTGGAGAAGATCGCCGCCAAGGTCGACATCCCGGTGGCCACCGGTGAGCGGATCCACGACCGCATCGAGTTCCGGGAGCTCTTCGAGAGCCAGGCCGTGGACATCATCCAGCCGGACGTCGGCCACATCGGCGGCATCTGGGAGACCCGGAAGCTCGCCGCCACCGCGGAGAGCCACTACGTGCTGGTCGCCCCGCACAACGTCGGCGGCCCGGTGCTGACCGCCGCCTCCCTCCAGGTGGGCTTCACCACCCCGAACTTCAAGATCCTCGAGCACTTCAACGACTTCGCCGACGCGGAGATCAAGAAGGTGGTCAAGGGGGCGCCCGAGGTCGTGGACGGCTACTTCCACCTCTCCGACAAGCCCGGCCTCGGGGTGGAGCTGGACGTCGACGCGGCGGCCGAGTTCCCGCAGCAGCAGGCCCGGTTCGATCTGTGGGCCGAGGGCTGGGAGCAGCGCAGGCCCAAGGGAGCCAAGTGAATTGTGAGGTCGTCATCGAGGCGCCCGGCGAGCACCGGCTCGCCGAGCACACCCCTCGGCAGCCCGCCGCCGGGGAGGCGCTGGTGCGCGTCCACGCCGTCGGTATCTGCGGCAGCGACCGCGAGGTGTACCAGGGCAACCGGCCCGAGGGGTACGTCCGTTATCCCCTCACTCCGGGCCATGAGTGGTCCGGGACGGTCGAGGCGGTCGGGGCCGACGCGCCTTCGACTCTCGTAGGCCGCAAGGTCGTCGGTGAGGGCTTCCGCAACTGCCAGGTGTGCGACCGCTGCCACGCGGGCGAGACGACCCTGTGCAGCGCCGGGTACGAGGAGACCGGGTTCACCCACCCGGGCGCGATGGCCACCACGCTCACCCTGCCCGCACGTCTGCTGCACGTCCTGTCCGACAACGCCGACCTCACCGCCGCGGCCCTGCTGGAGCCGGCCGCCTGTGTCGCGGCCGCCGCGCTCAAGGCGAACACCCTGCCCGGCGAGCGGGTGGCCGTCGTGGGCACGGGAACGCTCGGGATGTTCGCTGTTCAGTTCCTGAAGGCGAGTTCGCCGGCCGAGCTGCTCGTGGTGGGGACGCGGCCCGACCGGGCCGACCTTTCGAAAGCTTTCGGTGCCACCGACTTCCGCCTCAAGGACCAGGAGCTCCCCGGCGGCTTCGACGTCGTCATCGAGACCGCCGGGTCCGCTTCCGCGGCGCGCACCGGAGCGTCCCTGCTCCGGCGTGGCGGGCGCCTGATCCTGACGGGCATCCCGGCGCCGGGCGCCGACGGTCTGGACCCCACGGACCTGGTCGTACGGCAGCTGGAGGTGCAGACCGTCTTCGGGGCCCCGCCGGGCGCCTGGGCGCACACGGTGCGGGTGTTCGGGGCCGGTCTCCTCGATCCGTTGTCGCTGGTCACGCACGAGCTGCCACTCGACGGGTTCGCGGAGGCGATCGATCTGGTCGGGTCCGGTGATCCGATGGTGGGCAAGGTGCTGCTCCGCCCCTAGACGTACGCCGGTACGGGGTGACCTGACCACTCCGTACCGGCGTACACCCGAACCGCACGACCTGAGCCGCGAACCTTGTCCGAGATATCGAACCAGAAGGAAAGCTTGTGACGACCGACGCTTCCGCCACGGCGGCCCGCCGACCCGGCGAGCAGGCCCTCGCCGCTCTCGGCCTGGGTGCGCCCGCCCTGGACCCCGCCGACGCCTCGCCGCACACGTTCCCCGGCGGCGGTCGCTGGCGCACCGAGATCCCCTCGTGCGAGGGCCCGGAAGCGCTGGCCGTCGTCCTGGAGGAAGCCTCGCGGCTCGACGTGCCGATCCACCGGATCAGCCAGGGCAGCGGCGTGTGGATGCTCACCGACGCCGAGATCGGCGAGATGGTCAAGGCCACCGGTGAACGCGACATCGAGCTCTGCCTGTTCACCGGCCCGCGCGGCACCTGGGACATCGGCGCCTCGGCGCGCACCGACTCGGGCGGCGCGGGTCTGCGGGCCCGGGGTCACGACGCCGTGGCCGGCTGTGTCGAAGACGCCATCCGGGCAACGGAGTTGGGCGTCCAGTGCCTTCTCGTCGCCGACGAGGGCGTGCTGTGGACGCTGCACCGGGCGCGCCTCGCCGGCATCATCCCGGCCGACACCACACTGAAGTTGAGCGCGCTCGTCGGACCGGTCAACCCGGCCGCGTTCGCGGTGTACGAGCACCTGGGCGCCGACTCCCTCAACGTGCCCAGCGATCTGACGCTCGATCACCTCACCGAGATCAGACGGGTGTCCGCCGCTCCCATGGACATGTACATCGAGGCCCCCGACGACCTCGGCGGCTATGTGCGGATGTACGAGGTCGCCGAGCTCATCCGGCGCGGCGCACCGCTGTACCTGAAGTTCGGCCTGTCCAAGACCCCGGGGATCTACCCGTACGGACACCACCTGCGCGACCTGACCCTGAGCACGGCCCGGGAACGGGTACGGCGCGGCCGGCTCGCCCTGGACCTGCTCGCGCGGCACGGAGCGGACGGCGACATGGCGCCGCTCGGTTCGCGCCTGCCCGGCGATCTGAAGCGTTTCGAAACACCCTCATAACGTTTCGGACCACCTCCCTTCACAAAAGGCGACGCAGCCGCACACAATCACACACTCCTCTCGGTCGGAGCCCACCTCCTTCCCAGAGCGTCACCGCCCACAAGAACGACCCTGTCCCGACATCAAGGATGATGATCATGCGTACTCGTCGTGCCGCACTCGCCGCCATAGCCGGCGCGGCCTCCCTCGCCCTGACCCTGTCCGCCTGCGGCCAGGACAGCGAGGGCGGCAGCAAGGAATCCACCGGCAGCGCCAAGGGAGGGACCATCGGCATCGCGATGCCGACCAAGTCCTCCGAGCGCTGGATCGCCGACGGCAACAACGTTGTCAAGAACCTGCAGTCCAAGGGGTACAAGACCAAGCTGGTCTACGGCGAGGACGACCCGGACCAGCAGGTCTCGCAGATCGAGAACCTGATCACGCAGGGCGTCAAGGGCCTGATCGTCGCGGCCATCGACAACAAGTCCCTGAACAACGTGCTCCAGCAGGCCGCCGACGCCAAGATCCCGGTGATCGCCTACGACCGCCTGATCCTCGGCACGAAGAACGTCGACTACTACGCGTCCTTCGACAACACCAAGGTCGGCGAGCTCCAGGCCAGCTACATCGTCGACAAGCTCGGTCTGAAGTCCGGCAAGGGCCCCTTCAACATCGAGCTGTTCGCCGGCTCCAACGACGACAACAACACCAAGTACTTCTTCAACGGCGCGATGAGCGTGCTCCAGCCGTACATCGACAGCAAGAAGCTCGTCGTCAAGTCCGGCCAGACCAAGATCAACCAGGTCACCACGCTGCGCTGGGACGGTGCCACCGCGCAGAAGCGCATGGAGGACATCCTCACCTCCACGTACGGCAGCGCCAAGGTCGACGCGGTCCTGTCGCCGTACGACGGCATCTCCATCGGCATCCTCGCCGCGCTGAAGTCGGACGGCTACGGCAAGGGCAGCAAGCCGCTCCCGGTCATCACCGGCCAGGACGCCGAGCTCGCCTCGGTCAAGTCGATCATCGCGGGCCAGCAGACGCAGACCGTCTACAAGGACACCCGCAAGCTCGCCGACGTCGCCTCGACCATGGTGGACGACGTCCTCAACGGCAAGAAGCCCGAGGTCAACGACACCAAGACGTACGACAACGGCTCCAAGGTCGTCCCCGCCTACCTGCTGCAGCCGGTGAGCGTCGACAAGAGCAACTACACCAAGGAACTGGTCGACACCGGCTACTACAAGGCCAGTGAGCTCAACTAGTCAGCTCCTGTCGGCCAACTCCTCTGATTGAAAGGCACGACCATGGCGGGACCCGTCCTGGAAATGCGCTCGATCGTCAAGACCTTTCCCGGCGTCAAAGCGCTGTCGGACGTCACACTGACCGTCCGTCAGGGCGAGGTCCATGCCATCTGCGGTGAGAACGGCGCCGGGAAGTCCACCTTGATGAAGGTGCTCTCCGGCGTCCATCCGCACGGCACGTACGAGGGCGACATCCTCTTCGAGGGAGACATCGTCTCCTTCAAGGACATCCGAGCGAGCGAGCAGCACGGCATCGTGATCATCCATCAGGAACTGGCTCTGGTGCCGTTCCTGTCGATCGCGGAGAACATCTTCCTCGGCAACGAACACGCCTCGGGCGGGTTCATCAACTGGAACGAGACGCTCAAGCACGCCACCGAACTGCTGCGCCGGGTCGGTCTGTCCGACCACCCGGAGACCCGGATCACCGACATCGGTGTGGGCAAGCAGCAGCTGGTGGAGATCGCCAAGGCGCTCTCCAAGAAGGTGAAGCTCCTCATCCTGGACGAGCCGACCGCGGCTCTGAACGACGAGGACAGCGGCAAACTCCTGGATCTCATCCTGGAGTTGAAGAAGCAGGGCATCACCTCGATCATCATCTCCCACAAGCTCAACGAGATCCGCCGGGTCGCCGACTCGGTGACGATCATCCGCGACGGGAAGTCCATCGAGACCCTCGACGTGAAGGCCCCGGAGACCACCGAGGACCGGATCATCACGGGCATGGTCGGCCGCGACCTCGACCACCGCTTCCCCGACCGCACGCCGTACGAGGGCGAGGCGGACGCGGCCCCCGCGCTGGAGATCCGCAACTGGACGGTCCACCACCCGATCGACCAGACCCGCAAGGTGGTCGACGACGTGTCGATCGACGTGCGGCGCGGCGAGATCGTCGGCATCGCGGGCCTGATGGGCGCGGGACGCACCGAACTCGCGATGAGCGTGTTCGGGCGCACCTACGGCCGCCACGCGGGCGGCACGGTCCTCAAGGACGGCAAGGAGATCCGTACGAAGACCGTCGCGGAGGCGGTCGGACACGGCATCGCGTACGTCACCGAGGACCGCAAGCACTACGGCCTCAACCTCATCGACAACATCAACCGCAACATCTCGCTGACCGCCCTGGACAAGGTCGCCAAGCACGGTGTGGTCGACGAGCACGAGGAGCGGAAGGTCGCCGAACGCTTCCGCAAGTCGATGAACATCAAGGCACCGACCGTCTTCGAGACGGTGGGCCGGCTGTCCGGCGGCAACCAGCAGAAGGTCGTCCTCAGCAAGTGGATCTTCGCGGGTCCGGACGTCCTGATCCTGGACGAGCCGACCCGCGGTATCGACGTGGGCGCCAAGTACGAGATCTACACGGTCATCGACCAGCTGGCCGCCGAGGGCAAGGCGGTCGTCTTCATCTCCTCCGAGCTGCCGGAACTGCTCGGCATGTGCGACCGCATCTACACCATGTCCGCCGGGCGGCTGACGGGTGAGGTCCCGCGGGCCGAGGCCACGCAGGAAGTGCTGATGCGCCAGATGACGAAGGACAAAGAGGTAACCCGATGAGCACCGATGTGAGCAAGATCCCTGCGTCGGCGCCGCCCGGCAAGAGCGGGGACCAGGCCTCCGACGGCGGCCTGCTGCAGCTGATGCTGAACGGCCTGCGCCGCAACATGCGGCAGTACGGCATGCTGATCGCGCTCGGTCTGATCGTCGCGCTGTTCGCGGTGTGGACCGACGGCGACCTGCTGCTGCCGCGCAACGTCTCCAACCTGGTGCTCCAGAACAGCTACATCCTGATCCTCGCGATCGGCATGATGCTGGTGATCATCGCGGGGCACATCGACCTGTCGGTCGGATCGCTGACCGCGTTCGTCGGCGCGTTCGCCGCCGTGCTGACGGTCCAGCACGACATAGCCTGGCCCATCGCGCTGGTGCTGACCTTGGTGGTGGGCGCCGTCGCGGGTTCGGTCCAGGGCTATCTGATCGCGTATCTCGGCATACCGTCGTTCATCGTCACCCTGGCGGGCATGCTGCTCTTCCGCGGTCTGACGGAGATCCTCCTGGAGGGCCAGACCCTCGGCCCGTTCCCGGACGGTCTGCAGAAGCTCGGCAACGGCTTCCTGCCCGCGGTCGGCCCGGACACCAACTATCACAACATCACCCTGCTGCTCGGCTTCGCGCTGCTGGCCTTCGTGATCTACCAGGAGGTCCGCGACCGCAAGCGCCAGCAGGAGTTCGCGCTCGACGTGCTGCCCAGGAACGCCTTCCTGCTGAAGCTCGTCGCGATCGCCGCCGCGGTCCTCGCGGTCACGATGCTGCTCGCCAGCTACCAGGGCGCGCCGATCATCCTGATCGTCCTCGGTGCGCTGGTGGTCGGCTACGGCTACGTCATGCGCAACGCGGTCTTCGGCCGGCACATCTACGCGATCGGCGGCAACCTGCCGGCGGCGAAGCTGTCCGGCGTCAAGGACAAGAAGGTCACCTTCCTCGTCTTCCTCAACATGGGCGTGCTCGCGGCCCTGGCGGGTCTGGTGGTCGCCGCCCGTCTGAACGCGGCCTCTCCGAAGGCGGGCCTGAACTTCGAACTCGAGGCGATCGCCTCGTCGTTCATCGGCGGCGCGTCCATGAGCGGCGGTGTGGGCACCGTCCTCGGCGCGATCATCGGTGGTCTGGTCCTCGGCGTGCTGAACAACGGCATGAACCTCCTCAGCGTCGGCACCGACTGGCAGCAGGTCATCAAAGGCCTCGCCCTGCTGGCCGCGGTCGGGTTCGACGTGTGGAACAAGCGCAAGTCCGGCTCGTAGCGGTCGGATCGCAGCACGTAGTACCGAAGGGTCCCGCGGGCAGCTCGTCCGCGGGGCCTTTCGTCTTCCCACCACAACGCCACTTTCGAAGCCACGGAGGCAGGAATCCGGTGAAGGAACTCTTCGGCACGCTCGCCGACGGGACGCAGGTCCACCGCTGGTCGCTGGAGAACGGCGGCACACGTCTGAAGGTCCTGTCCTACGGCGGGATCGTGCAGGGCCTGGAGGTCCCCGACCGGGACGGCCGGTACGCCAACGTCTGCCTCGGCTTCGACAGCATCGAGGAATACGTCGACTCCAGCCCGTACTTCGGCGCGCTGATCGGGCGTTACGGCAACCGCATCGCCAAGGGCGCCTTCACGCTGGACGGCGAGAGGCACCAGCTGTCCGTCGACGACGGCGAGAACAGCCTGCACGGCGGCGCCCAGGGCTTCGACAGGCGCGTGTGGGACGTCGAACCGTTCACCGACGGCACCGACGTCGGCCTGCGTCTGTCCTACACGTCCGCCGACGGCGAGATGGGCTACCCGGGCACCCTCGAGGTGCAGGTGACGTACACCCTCACCCGGCACGGCGATTGGCGCATCGACTACGAGGCCGGCACCGACAGGGCCACCGTCGTCAACCTCACCAACCACGTGTACTGGAACCTCGGCGGCGAGGGCACCGGCACCGTCGAGGACCACGAGCTGACGATCGCCGCGTCCCGCTACACACCCACCGACCCCGGTCTGATCCCCACCGGTGAGCTCGCGCAGGTCTCCGGCACCCCCTTCGACTTCCGCGAGGCCAAGCCGATCGGCCGGGACCTCCGGGCCGGCCACCCGCAGCAGGTTTTCGCCAAGGGCTACGACCACAACTGGGTCCTCGACAAGGGCGTCACCTCGGAGCCCGAGCACGTGGCGACCCTGCGCGACCCCTCGTCGGGCCGCACCCTGAGGATCTCCACCGTCGAACCGGGACTGCAGTTCTACTCGGGCAACTTCCTCGACGGCACCCTGACCGGCACCGGCGGCCGCACCTACCGCCAGGGCGACGCACTGTGCCTGGAGACACAGCACTTCCCGGACGCGCCGAACCACCCGTCGTTCCCGTCCACGGTGCTGCGGCCGGAGCAGACATACCGGACGACGACGGTCCACTCGTTCGGTGCCTGACCTGGTGAGATGACGGGCCCTACCCCGCGGTTCCCGAACTCACACTTCTTTCACACCCGTTGAACAGCGCCACCCGGATTTCCGTATGTAAGGGCGGCCCGTGCTCCCCCGCGCGGGCCACCCAATGACGACGGACCCGGTCGTCCCCACCGGGTCCGCCCCATACGGAGGTTCGATGGCCGACAACGTCACCTCGTTGTTCCGCAGCACTTCTGCGCACAGCCCGTCCATGGCGGCGCTGGCGCGCGAAGGCGGAGACGGGACGGGGCCGGTGGACTTCTGTATCCCCTGCAATCCCTACTTTCCCACCCCGGCGATGATGGACACCATGGCCTCGCGGCTGAAGGACATCATCACGTACTACCCCAGCAGCGCCGACACGATCACCGCCGAGCTGTGCAACCTGCTCCAACTCCCGCCGCAGGCCGTGGCGATGGGCAACGGCTCCACCGAACTGATCACCTGGATCGACCACCTGCTGGTCCGCGAGTCCCTCGCCATACCGGTCCCCACCTTCGGCCGCTGGACCGACCAGCCGATGGAGACCGGCAAGCGGGTCGACATGTTCCCGCTCCAGGAGTCCAGCGGCTTCGCCCTGGACCTCGCGCAGTACGCCGAGTTCATCCGCACCCGGGGCACGCGGGTCGCGGTCATCTGCAACCCGAACAACCCCGACGGCGGCTTCCTGCACAAGCACGCGCTCGTGCAGTTCATGGACGCCATGGCCGATCTGGACCTCATCGTCATCGACGAGTCGTTCCTGGAGTTCGCCGACGCCGAGCAGGAGCCCTCGGTCGTCCAGGAGGCGATGATCCGGCCGAACGTCATCGTCCTGCGCAGCCTCGGCAAGAACTTCGGCCTGCACGGCATCCGCTTCGGCTACATGGTCGCCAACCCCTCGCTGGCCGGCCGGGTCCGCTCGATGCTGCCGAAGTGGAACCTCAACGCCTTCGCCGAGTACGTGGTGTTCATGCTCAAGGAGCACGGCGCCGAGTACGCGCAGAGTCTGCACCAGGTCCGCCGGGACCGCCTCGACATGGCGAGCCAGCTCTCCCAGCTGCCCGGCCTCACCGTCTACCCCTCGCAGGGGAACTTCCTCTTCGTGCGCCTGCCCGTCGGCGCCGAAGGCACCGTGGTCCGGGACCGGATGCTCACCGAGCACCGCATCCTCGTCCGCGAGTGCGGCAACAAGATCGGATCGTCCAGCCGCTTCCTGCGGCTCGTGGTGCGCCCCCAGGTGGACGTGCGTCGCCTGGTTTCCGGCCTGGAACAGGTGCTCTACGGGACCAGGAGGGGAGCCGCCGTGCCCGAGCTCGCTCAAGGGACCAGCTACAGCTCGGGTACGGCGGCAGTGGACCGTCTCGTCGGCCAGACCAACGGGGCCGGCATGCAGGATCTCGCGGCGATGGCCGTCGGCGGTGGCGGCGGTATGGGCGGGGTCGGCATGCCGATGCCGATGCAGATGCCTCAGCCGGTACCGGTCGCCGTTGCCTCGGCCCCGTCGGACGGGATGGGGATGGGCATGGTGGGCATGCCGATGGCGGCAGCGGCGCCCGCGCCTCCCCCGGCCCCGATGCCGCAGGCCCCCGCTCCCATGCCCCAGGCTCCCGCTGCCCAGGTCCCGATGCCTCAGGCCCCGGCCCCGATGCCCTTCGGCGCGCCGAGCGGTCCCACCCCGCCGGGAGTCCCGGCCCGAGGGGGGCTCACGGCCGCGCAGGTCCGGGGCATGACCGCACCGGCGGCGGGGGTGCCGCCGGAGTTGTCCACGGCCCCCGCGACCGGCTGGCCCAACGCGCAGAGCTGGCCGAACGCGGCGGGGATGGGTCAGGCGGGATAGCCCCCGCTCTGACGAGGCCGGCTCCGGAACGAAAGGCCTCCGGCAGGGTCTCCCCCGCCGGAGGCCGTCCGTCACAGGCCGTCCGTCACAGGCCGTCCGTCACAGTTCGTCGGTCACAGCTCGTCGAGAAGGCTGGTCACCGAGCCGTTCTCGAAGATCTCCCGGATCGCGTGCGAGATCAGCGGTGCGACCGACAGGACCTCGACCTTGTCCAGGCCGGTCGCACCGGCCGTGGGCAGGGTGTCGGTGAAGACGAACCGGCTGACCCGGGAGTTCTTCAACCGGTCCACCGCGGGCCCGGACAGGATGCCGTGCGTGGCCGCCACGATGACGTCCTCGGCGCCGTTCGCGTACAGCGCGTCCGCCGCCGCGCAGATCGTTCCCGCCGTGTCGACCATGTCGTCCACCAGGACACACACCCGGCCCGCGACCTCGCCGACCACCTCGTGCACGCTGACCTGGTGGGCCACATCCTTGTCCCGCTTCTTGTGGACGATGGCCAGCGGCGCGCCGAGCCGGTCGCACCACCGGTCGGCGACCCGGACCCGGCCGGCGTCCGGTGAGACCACCGTCAGCCGTTCCCGGTCGGTGCCCGCCGCGATGTGGTCGGCGAGGATGGGCAGGGCGAAGAGATGGTCCATGGGGCCGTCGAAGAACCCCACGATCTGGTCGGTGTGCAGGTCGATCGTGATGACCCGGTCGGCACCGGCGGCGCTCAGCAGGTCAGCGACCAGCCGGGCCGAGATGGGCTCCCGGCCCTTGTGCTTCTTGTCCTGCCGCGAGTAGCCGTAGAAGGGCGCCACGACGGTGATGCTCCGGGCCGAGGCCCGTTTCAGCGCGTCGATCATGATGAGCTGCTCCATGATCCACGTGTTGATGGGCGCCGTGTGGGACTGCGTGACGAAGCAGTCCGCGCCGCGCACCGACTCCTCGAAGCGGACGTAGATCTCCCCGTTGGCGAAGTCCCGTGCCTGGGTAGGCACCAGGCGGGTGCCGAGTTCCCGGGCGATGCGGTCGGCGAGGTCGGGGTGGGCCCGGCCGGAGAACAGGAGCATCTCCCGCCGGGCGCCACGGGTCACGGAGGTCACCGGCCGAGCACCGGGTAGTCGGTGTAGCCGCGGTGGTCGCCGCCGTAGTAGGCCGACTCGTCGGCCGTGTTGAACGGTCCGCCGGAGGCGATACGGGCCGGCAGGTCGGGGTTGGCCAGGAAGAGGGCGCCGAGCGAGACGGCGTCGGCCAGGCCGTCGTCCAGGATCTGCTGCGCGGTCTCGGCGGAGGCCGGGAAGGAGTCCGGGGTGGCGTGCGGGTTGACCACCAGGCCGCCCTGCCACAGCTCGCGCACGGCCCGGGTGACAGGGCGCGAGACGATCTCGCAGACCTCCAGGAACGCCAGCTCCGGCAGCGCCGGGACGAGGGCCGCGTAGAGCGCCTGGGTGTCGCCCTCGGCGATGTCGTTGTAGGTGTTGCCGGGCGAGAGGCGCACGCTGGTGCGCTCGTTGCCGATCGCGGCGGCGACGGCCTCGGTGACCTCGACGGTGAGCCGGATCCGGCCCGCGAGCGAACCGCCGTAGGAGTCGGTGCGGTGGTTGGTGTTCTCGGCGAGGAACTGGTGCAGCAGGAAGCCGTTGCCGGCGTGCACCTGGACGCCGTCGAACCCGGCCTCGACCGCTGCCCGGGCGGCGTCCGCGAAGTCCCGTACGGTGGCGGCGATCTCGTCGGCGGTCAGCTCGTGCGGGACCGGGTAGTCCTGCGGGCCGGCCGGGGTGAAGCACTGTCCGGCGGCGGCGATCGCGGACGGGGCGACCGGCCGGTGGGCGCTGTCGTACAGCGCGGGGTGGCCGATGCGGCCCGAGTGCATCAGCTGGACCACGATCTTTCCGCCCGCAGCGTGCACGGCGTCCGTGACGGTGCGCCAGCTCTTCACCTGCTCGGGGTGGTGCAGGCCGGGCGTGTTGAGGAAGCCCTGGCCGACCTGGGAGGGCTGGGTGCCCTCGGTGATGATCAGGCCGGCGGAGGCACGCTGGGCGTAGTACTCGGCCATCAGCTCGGTGGCCCCACCGCACGGCTTGGCCCGGTTGCGGGTCATGGGGGCCATCACGAGCCGGTTGTCCAGGGTGAGCTTGCCGAAGGTGACGGAGTCGAACAGCGAGGTCATGATCTTCCTTTACGAGGGTGTCAGGCGCGGTCGGTCTGGTGGCGGGCGTAGGCGGCGGCGAGGCGGCCGCCGACCTCGGCGGTGGAGATGAGGACGGCCATGTTGGCCTGGGCGGTGCGGCCTCCGGTGGCCCGGTCGACCGCGTGCATCAGGTACTTGGTCAGTCCCTGGCCGCCCACGCCGTCCCGCTCGGCCTGCGCGAGCGCGTCCTGGATGGCGGCCTCGGCCTCGGCCCGGTCGACGGCGTCCTCGGCGCGCGGCGGGGTGGCGACGATCACGCCGCCGGGGTGGCCGGTGGCCCAGTGGGTGGCGACGACCTCGGCGATCAGGTCCTCGTCGTCGATGCGGTGCGGGGACCTGATGCCGCTGGAGGCGCAGTAGAAGGCCGGGAAGTCGTCGCAGCCGTGGGAGAGGACCGGGACGCACTGCGTCTCCAGGTACTCCATGGTGAGTTTCAGGTCGAGGATCATCTTGGCGCCGGCGCACACGACCGCGACCTTGGAGCGGGTGAGCTGGATCAGGTCCGAGGAGACGTCCATGGTGGTCTCGGCCCCGCGGTGGACGCCGCCGAGGCCGGCCGAGGAGAACCACGGGATGCCGGCCAGTTCGGCGGCGACGAGCGAGGAGGCGACGGTGGTCGCGCCGGGACCCCGGCGGGCCAGCACCACGGGCAGGTCGCGGCTGGAGACCTTGGGGATGCCGGTCCCGGACGCGAACCGCTCGATGTCCTGCTCGGTCATGCCGACCTTGAGGGCCCCGTCCTCGACGCAGATCGTCGCCGGGACGGAGCCGCCCTTGCGGACGGCGGCCTCGACCTCGTACGCCGTCTCGGCGTTGTGCGGGTAGGCCAGGCCGTGGGTGATGACGTTCGACTCCAGCGCGACGACGGGCCGCCGTTCGTGCAGGGCCTCACGGACCTCTTCGCTGTAGTGGATCGGGATACGGGTGCTCATCGGGTACCTTCTCGGGTTCCTTCGGCGGGGACCGGCTCGGAGCCGGGAACGGGCCGGGAGTAGTTCGGCTGCTTCCACAGCAGATGGGCCTTGGCCTCGATCTCGGGTGTGTGCACCCGTTCCGTCCACCGCGACGGCTCGACGGGCTGGACTGCGATCGACACCGCACCTTCCTCGACCCCGAACACCCGGGTGACGGTGTCGGTCAGGGCGGCGACCAGCTCGGATCGCTCGGCCTCGGTGAAGGTGCGGGGGAAATGGCTGATGGTGATGTGCGGCACGGCCGCGTCCCTTTCGGTCGGGACCTCGCCCCGCGGCGGGGGAACTCACGGGGCGAGGAGTCTCAGTGACGGTGTGTCAGATCCCGTATGCGGGCGATCAGTTCGTTCACTCCGTGCTTCTTGAGCACGCCGTAGTGGTCGCCGTCGAGGTCCACGAGCACCGGCGGCCGGGCCGAGTAGCCGGAGCTGGCTTCCAGGAAGGAGTAGTCGTCGCCGCGCGCCCTGAAGACCGTGACGGGCGCCTCGATGCGGCGCTCGCGCAGTTCGCGGAAGCTGTACTCGAACTCGTAGGTCCCGGCGACGATCCGGGTGATACGGCGGATCGTTTCCTCACCCAGGGCCGGCAGCCGGTCGTGGACGAACTCGACGAAGGAGTCCTCGTCGGTCACCTGCCGCAGACAGGCCTGTACGGCGGGGCCGTGGGTGGTGCCCGCGAAGACGGAGAACAGGATGGTGACGTAGGCCGGGTTGGCGAAGGACGCCTCACGGCCCCACTGCCGCCCGTCCCCTGATCCGACCTCGGGGTTGCCGGGGCAGATCAGCAGCAGGCTGTCCACCTTCTCGCCGGACCGCTCCAGCTGCCACGCCGCCTCGAAGGCCACGCGCGCGCCGAAGGAGTAGCCCCACAGCGTGTACGGTCCGGACGGCTGGGCCCGGCGGATCTCCGCGACGTCCGCCGTCGCCATCTCCCGGATGGTGCCGTGCGGCACCTCGCCGGGGTTGATCCCGTGGGCCTGGATCCCGGTCACGGGCCGGTCCAGGCCCACCCCTTGGGCCAGCAGGCGCAGGTTCATCGGGTAGCCGCCGAGGCCCGGCCAGCAGAAGACCGGATCGCCGGGGCCGCCGTGCAGCGGCACCAGCCGGGAGCCGGTCTCCGGGGCGCCGCGGTCGATGCGGGCGGCGAGGTCGGCCAGCTTCGGCGACTCGAAGATCACCTGGAGCGGCAGGCCGGCGTCGAACTCCCGGTTGATCCGGTTGACCAGCGCGACGGCGTGCAGCGAGTTGCCGCCCGATGCGAAGAACTCGTCCTGGACGGACACATCCTCGTACTTCAGCATCCGGCCCCACTCGGCGGCCAGCCAGCGTTCCGTCGCCGTGGCGGGGGCGACGTACTCGGCGGCGCTGCGGATCGCGGCGACCTCCGGGAGCGCGGCCGTGGCCTTGGCGTCGATCTTCCCGTTGGCGGTCAGCGGTAGTTCGTTCACCACCACGACCCGGGCCGGGATCATGTAGTCGGGCAGGAACCGCGCCATGTCGTCGCGGATCAGTTCGGCCGGGCCCCGGGTGTGCACGGCGTCCTCGGCCATGCCCTCGTGCGCGGCCTGGTCGGTGCTGATCCGGCCGCCGACGAAGAAGTACGAGGCGGGAGCGGGAGGCGCTCCGGCGGCGGCCAGCAGATCGTCCAGGCGGCGGGCGGCCGGCAAAGGATTGCCCGACTTGGAGGAGTAACCGGAGGACATCAGACCGAAGCCCGCGGTGCGCTGGAGGCGGTGCAGCAGGGTGCCGAGGACGATGTAGTGCCGCCACGCGTCGGTGGCCCGGGAGACGGCGCTGATCCCGAAGGCGGAGCGCTCGTACACGCTCTGGTTGATGGCGATGACGTGCCGCTTCTCCACGACCCCGGAGCCGACCGGGTCGAGCCGTCCGTCCCGGTGGCGGTAGAGCCCCGCCGGCAGTCCCGCCACCAGGTCCCCGTGGGCCTGGACGAACAGCTCGGCCTCCTCCGGCCGCTCCCGGTCCCGGTACGGGGTGATCTCGAAGGTGCCCAGGTACCGGTCGCCGTCGGCCGCGTCGAGCCGGTCCGCGACCGCCGGGTCGAAGCCCACCGGGGCGATGGTCAGGCCGAGTTCGGGCAGAACCTCCTCGAAGACGCCGAGCATGTGGCCGGCCTCGAACTCCAGGACCTCCAGGATGTTGTTCTTGTACACGGGCTCGATGGCCTGTGTCCGCCCGAGGAAGTGCACCCGCAGCACCGGACGGGACGTGCCGTGGCCCGGGTCGCCGACGCGCACCAGGGTGTGGTCGGCGGGGTGGTGGTAGTAGACGCCGGACAGCCCGAACAGGCCGTCGATCTCCAGATACGTCTGGGTGGCGTACAGGGCGCCGGGCGAGGCGTAGGCGTACTTCGGCAGCAGCCGTTCGTCGCTGCGGAACGGGCCGAACCAGCGCAGGAGCCGGCCGAGCTCCGTCAGCGTGAGCTCGCTGAGCGCCCGGGGCGCGCAGAGCGTACGGCGGCGCGGGGAGAGCAGGGCGAGCACGTCGTCCGCGGTGACCGCGCCGCCGTCGTAACGGCGGTAGGTCTTGCGGGCGAAGGCCTCGCGGCGCTGTGCCTCGGTGGCCTGCCGGCCGGGCAGTTCGAGCACGGGGCGGCCTGCCAGTTCGGCGGGGCCGCGCAGTCCCGGGTTGGAGAGCTGGGCCCTGACCTGGACCTTGGACGCCTTGGACCGGTGGTGGGCGGCGTCGTCGCGGCCCTGGTCCATGACCGCGGCGGTGCGCTCGTTCAACTCCACTGCCGCGACGAGGGACTGGCCGCCGGTGCGGGGATCGTCGGTGACGACGGCGGCCGCGCGCCGCACCCAGGTGTGCTCCTCGATCCGGGACGCCACCTCCTCCAACTCGACCCGGTAGCCGCGCAGTTTGACCTGGTTGTCGGTACGGCCGGTGAACTGGACGGTGCCGTCCGGGTTCCACTGGCACAGGTCGCCCGTGCGGTACAGGCGTTCCGTCGGATTGAACGGCGAGGTGAGGAAGCGTCCGGCGGTCGCCTCGGGCAGGCCGATGTAGCCGCGGGCGACCTGGACGCCGCCGACGAACAGCTCACCGCTCTCGCCGATGTCGACCGGCTGCATGTTCTCGTCGAGGATGTAGCAGGTCACGTTGTCGGCGGGCACGCCGACCGGCAGGATCCCGGCCGGTGCGGCGTCGAGGGCGTCGGGGTCGATCCAGTGCGAGGTGGCGTTGATCGTGGTCTCGGTCGGGCCGTAGAGGTTGACCAGGGTGACGCCCGGCAGGGCCGTGAACAGCTCCTGGGCCAGTGGGCGGGTGAGGGCCTCGCCGCCGGAGAAGAGCCGGGTCAGGGAGGTGCAGGCGCCGAACTCCTCGGTGTCGACGAGGGCTTGGAGCAGGGTGGGCACGGCCTGGAGCGCGGTCACCCGGTGCGCGCAGATCATGGCGATGACGGCCTCGGGGTCCCGGAAGATACCCGGGGTTCCCATCACCACCCGTGCTCCGGCGGCGGGGGCGAGGATCTCCCACTGTGCCGCGTCGAAGCTCATCGGCGTCTTCTGGAGGATGGACACCCCGGGGCCGAGGTGTCCGCAGTTGGCCAGCCAGCGCAACTGGGAGACGATGCTGCGCTGTTCGATCATCACCCCCTTGGGCCGGCCGGTGCTGCCCGAGGTGTAGATGACGTAGGCGAGATGGTCGCCGTGCGGGGCCGGCAGGGGCGACGCCGCGTCCTCGGGGATGTCGGTGAGGTCGAGGACGACCGTGCCCTCGGGAGCCAACTGCCGTGCCTGCTCGCGCAGATGGGGCTGGGTGACGATCACCCGGGCGCCGGAGTCCTCGACCATGTGTCTGAGCCGGGCCTCCGGGTAGTCGGGCGAGAGCGGCAGATAGGCGGCGCCGGCGGTCAGGATGCCCCAGGCCCCGGTCATGAGGTCCGCGGAGGACTCGGTGTAGAGCCCTACGCAGGTGTCGGGCGTGACGCCGAGTCCGACGAGCCGGGAACCCAGCCGGTCGGCCAGGGACTTGAGCTCGTGGAAGGTCAGACTTCCGTCGGCGGTGGTGACTGCCGTGTCGTCGGGGCGCAGTCCCGCCTGGTGGGCGAGCAGGCCGCGCAGCGACGCGGGCTTGAAGGACACACCGGATATGGGTGCCTCGGTGTTCATGCGGTGATTCCCCCGAATCATTGATGAGAGTCGATCAGACCCGGCTCGCCACGCGTTCGGGCGGCGCCGGGGCGGGTCTGCGGTCCCGGCCCCGCGGCTGGGCGAGGACGACCGCGCCCACGACGGCGGCCGCGCCGAGGAGTTGGAGCGGGCGCAGGGTCTGGTCGAGGAAGAGGTAGCCGAGGACCGTCGCGCACAGCGGTGAGGCGAAGGACAGGAAGGAGGCGGCGAGGGCCGGCAGCCGGGACAGACCGCGGAACCACAGGACGTAGGCGATGAGCGCGCCGATGACGCTGAGGTAGAGGAAGCCGCCGACGTTGGTCCAGGTGAGGTGGTCGGGCAGGCCTTCGCCGGCGAGGGTGACGGGCAGCAGGACCAGTCCGCCGACGGTGAGCTGCCAGCCGGTGAACGTCAGCAGTCCGACGCCCTCGGGACGGCCCCACCTCTTGGTGAGCACGATGCCGGAGGCCATGGACAGGGCGCCGAGGAGCCCGGCCAGGACGCCGACGCCGTCGAGACCGGCGCGCGGCTGCAGCACGAGCAGGGCGACTCCGGCGGCGCCGACCAGGCAGGACACCAGGTGGACGGGCTGGATCCGGTCCTTCAGCAGCGCCGAGCCGAGCAGCAGCACGATCATCGGCTGGATCGACATGACCAGCGCGGCCACTCCACCGGGCAGGTGGTAGGCGGCGAGGAACAGCAGATAGAAGAAGGCGCCGATGTTCAGGACACCCAGGACGACGGCCCGCCACCACCAGATGCCCCTGGGGAGCGTCCTGGTCATGAGCAGCAGGAGAAGTCCCGCGGGCAGGGCGCGCAGGGTGGAGGCCAGCAGCGGCCGGTCCGGCGGCAGGAACTCGGTGGTGATGAGGTACGTCGATCCCCAGACGGCGGGGGCGAGCGCGGTGAGGGCGGAGGTCGCGGCGAGGCGCTGACTGCTCACGTGGTGGCTCCGGAGTCGGTCGTCCCGAAGAAACGGTCGCCGAAGTCGCCGATGCCCGGGACCATGAACGCGTGCTGGTTGAGCCGGTCCTCGATCGCGCTGGTGACGATCGTGACCTGGGGGCGTTCGGTGCCCACCCGGCGCAGCCCCTCGGGGGAGGACAGGAAGTTGATCATGATGATGTGCTTCTCGGGCACCCCGGCCTCGCGCAGCACGTCGATCGCGGCGATCGCGGAGCCGCCGGTGGCGAGCATCGGCTCCAGCAGCAGTACGTGGCCGTCGGCGATGTCCGCGGGCAGGTGCTGGTAGTACAGGTGCGGCAGTTTGGTCCGCTTGTCGCGCTGGATGAGGATCTTGCCGACGCGGATGCCGGGGTGGAGGTAGCGCAGTTCGCCCTCCATGGCCTCGCCCGCCCGGATGACGGGCACCGCGCAGATCTTCGAGGCGAACTCGAGTCCCTGGTAGGTGGTGCCGACCGGGGTGGTGACGTCCTTCTTGGTGAACGGCAGGAGGTCGAGGCCGGCTTCGAGCAGCTGCCGGATGACACGGCGCGAGTGGAAGACGAAGTCCTCCCGGGTGCAGTCCTTGTCCCGGACGATCGTGTGGATGGCGCGGAGCTGGTCGGTCTGCGGGAGCAGATGGACGTTGTGGCCCGTGGTCACGGCGTGGGCTCCTTCGGGTCTGTTGGGTCCGACTCGTACGACTCGCTCGACTCTCTCGACTCGTTCGGCGAGGGCACGGCGAAGGGAGGGGCGTCCGGGCCGGATCGCGGTCCGGACGCCCCCGCTTCGGTGCTGCGCTCAGCCGATCTCGTCGAAGGCGCGACGAGCCTCGGCGACGAACTTCGCGACCTTGGCACGGTCCTTGCGCCCGTCGGGGCCCTCCAGGCCGGTGTGCGCGTCGACGGCGGCGGGCCGGACCGCGCGGATGGCGTCGCCCACGTTCTCCGGGTTCAGACCGCCGGCCATCATCAGCGGCTTGGGCGAACGCCGGACGAGCTCGGCGGAGACGTTCCAGTCGTGGGTGAGGCCGGTGGCACCCTTGGCGCCGGTCCTCGGGTCGAAGGTGTCCGTGATGTACATGTCGACGAAGGCGTGGGTGTCGTCGACGAGCTTCAGCAGTTCCTCGGCGTTGTCCTGCTTGACGACGAGGGACTTGAGCACGAAGAGGTCCGGCCGGATCTCCTTGAGGCGGCGCAGCTGCCCGGTCTCCACGTCACCGTGCAACTGCACGGCGACGACGCCGAGTTCGTGGCAGAAGTCGCTGATCTCCTGGGCGTCGGTGAGATAGCTGATCAGGACGCCGGCGTGCGGGGCTTCGAGGCCCTTGATGATCATCGCGGCGTCCTGCTCGGGAATGTCGTCCTTGCCGGACGGCAGACGCAGCGCGAAGCCGATCCAGTCGGCGCCCTGCCCGATGATCATGTCCGCCTCGGCGGCGTCGATGACGCCTGCGACCTGGACGAGCTTGTTGACTGTGGTCACGAAGACCAACCCCCCTGTTGGTGCGCGGAGTTCGCGCTTGGTTGTGATGTGGTGTCAGCGTCCGTACGTCTCGCTGAAGCAGGTCAGCGCACGGTCCCGGCGCCCCGGGTGAAGCCGGCTCTCGGCCGGGTGACCCAGCGGCATGAGCAGGGCGATGTGCAGGTCGTCGCGGCCGTCGATGCCGATGGCCTTCTTGACCTCCCCCTCGTCCCAGCCGTTCATCGGGCTGGTGGCCAGACCTGCGGCCTCGGCGGCGACCATGAGGAAGGACGCGGCGATCATGGCGTCCTTGACCGCGTACTCCCGCTCCAGGCCCCGGCCCGCAAGGTCCTCGTAGAAGAGGCGGGTGTCGTCGGGCGAAGCGGCGGCGAACCGTTCGGACCACGCCCCGCGATGCGTCGCGGTGTCCCACACGTCGCCGCGGTCCTCGCGCCAGGCGGCGGACTCGGCGACGAACACGAGCATCACCGGCGCTTCCTGCGGATGCGGCTGTCCGCCGGTGGCCGCGGTGAGCGCCCGGCGCCCCTCCTCCGAGGTGACGGTCACGACGGAGCGGGCCTGCAGATTGAAGCTCGACGGCGCCTCCAGGGCCAGATCCACCAGCTCCGCGAGCAGCGCGCCTGGTACCGGATCGGGCCGGTAGTGGCGAATACTGCGGCGGGAACGGATGATCCGGGAAACGGTGGCGTGATCGACGTTCGGTGCGTTCACGACCTTACCCCCTGACTTTTCGATGTCGAACTATCTGACGTCGAGAAGCTATGCCATGAACTACACTTGCGTCAAACACTTCGTTGTCAAACTAAATCTGAACGGGAGGTGACCTCATGCGTGACTCCGTCGACGAGTTCATGGACCAGTGGGCCGCCCAGCGCACCGATCTCGACCTCGACGCCATGGGCACGGTGGGCCGCATCCTGCGGCTGTCACGACTGGTGAACGCCCGGCTCAAGGACTATTTCACGCAGTACGACATGGAGACGTGGGAGTTCGACGTCCTCGCCACCCTGCGCCGCAGCGGGCAACCGCTCACGGCCAAGGCGCTGGCCGGCAGCATCATGATCGGCTCGGCCGCGCTCACCAACCGCATCGACCGGCTGGTCGCCCGCGGTCTGGTCACCCGCGAGTCCGTGCCCGGCGACCGGCGCAGCCTGCACATCGCCCTCACCGACGAGGGGCGCGACCTGGTCGACCGCACCGTGGAAGGGCACGTCCAGAACCAGCTGAAGATCCTCGCGGGCCTGACTCCGGACGACCGCGAGGACCTCACCCGCGTCCTGCGCACCCTGCTGGTCTCGCTCGGCGACACCCGCTGAACCCGCCGCACACACAACGCCTCGCCGCCGCCCGGCAGTTACGGCACGGACGACGACGAGGCGGACACGGGGTCACCGGCTCGGCCGGCTCACCGTCAGTAGGCGACGGGCCAACCGCGGAACGACCAGCCGTTCCAGGAGGAACGCCTCCACGCTGGGCGCCAGCTGCTCGAAGCGCTCCGCGTCGATCCAGTCCGGGCCCTCTTCCGGTGCGCCGAGGACACCGCCCGCGCGGTCGAGGAAGACCGGTGCCTCCTGGACCATCCCGACACAGTAGAACTTCTCGGGGGACAGAGGCAGCGGGGAGTCGACCACCGGCTCGCAGTAGAACTGGTGCTCCTCGGCCTCCTCCAGACCGAAGAGCTGCACGGACGGTCCGCAGCCCACACCGTCCAGCACCCGGCAGAAGTCCAGGAACTCCCGCGGCACCCCTCCGGCCTCCGCGACCGCCGCCGTCTCCTCGTCGATCGTCCCTCCGAGCGTGAACCCGAGGAGGTCCACGCTCTCCGCCAGTGCCAGCCGAAGGGCGTCCACCGTCGTGATCAGAGGGGACGGCGTATCGCTCTCGCTAGTCATCCGGCCACCGCTTCATGTCGATGTTGATCGGATCTCCGTGCGGGAGATCCAGGGCGGCCGTGCACTGCGGGTCGGTGAAGGCCTGTTGCGCCGTGAGGTCGCCGCGCAGCAGGCTACGGGCCCGCTCCTCGTCCTTCGCGACACCCAGCAACTCCCCCTCCTTCCCGGCAGTCGCTCCAGTATCCAGCAGCGGCCCGGGAGCGGAGGTCGGAGTGAGGGACTCAGACCCGGCCCGCTCTTGCGGCCACGGCCGCCCACCCCGGCAGATCGACCTCGGCACGCACGGTCTTTCCCGGCGGCGGCTCCCGGTCCAGTACCTCCCACCGGTCGGCGAGGGCGTCGACGAGGACGAGCCCGCGACCCCCGTCGCCGAGCGGCCGCAGCGGTCGTACGACGGGAAAGGGCTCGTCGCGGGTGTCGGTGACCTCGATACGGACACTGCCGGTGACGAGAGCGAGTCGCAGCTCGAAGTCCCGCCCCGGGACCCGGCCGTGGGTCACCGCGTTCGCGGCGAGTTCGGCGACGATCACGGCGACGGCGTCGGAGACCGGGGTGCCGTGCGGGACGCCCCAGTCGTGCAGCTGGTTCAGGGCGAGGTGGCGGGCGAGGCGGGCGCCGCGCGGGGTGGGACTGAGGCGCTGAGTGAACATACGTACGGTAACCGGCGGTTGGTGGGTGCGAGGTGCGGTCATGGACCCAATCTGGCGGTCCTGCCGGGCCCTTCACCAGGTGGGGCGCGCGTACGCTGCGGCAGCGTACGCGGTCACGGACTGGACAGTACGAGTTACGTACCGTGACCATGAGCGCGGGAGGTGACCGACTGTGGTCGAAGGTGGCGGTGAGCCGGAGTCGTCGGACAGCATGCGGACGTTCGGGGCGGTGCTGCAAGCCCTGCGGGAGCATTCGGGGTTGAGCCGGGAGGAGTTCGGCGACCTGGTGGGCTTCTCCAAACACACTGTGGCGTCAGTGGAGTTGGGTCGCCGGATGCCGGATCTGGTGCTCGTGGAGCGGGGCGAGGAGGCGACGGGGAACACGGGTGCGCTGCGGAAGTCGTTCCCGAAGCTGGCTCGGCAGCCGGGACTGGCGGCGTGGTTTCGGCAGTGGGCGGGGCTGGAGGCGACGGCGATCACGCTGTACACGTATGAATGCCGGTTGATTCCGGGGCTGTTGCAGACGGAGGCGTACGCGCGGCAGCTCTTCACCGACGAACTCCCGCCGCTGGACGACGAACAGATCGAGGCACAGTGGGTCGCCCGGGCGGAACGACAGAAGTTGCTGCGGGACCGGCCGAACACCGCCTACAGCTTCATCATCGAGGAACATCTGCTTCTCCGTCGCACGGGCGGAACGCAGACGACGCGGGAGCTCGTGGAACACCTGCTGGAGGTCTCTGAGCTGCGGAACGTCGAGATGCAGGTCATGCCATCGGTACGCGAGTCGCACGCTGGACTGCATGGCCCAATCCGCCTGGCGGAAACCTCGGAGACCCAGTGGTTCGCCTACAACGAAGGCCAGTTGAGCGGCTTGTTGATCTCCGACCCGAAAGCGGTCAGCGTGCTCCAACGGCGGTATGCCAGGATGCGTTCACAGGCTCTCACCATCTCGGACTCCGTGAGCCTGTTGCAGCGGATGCGAGGGGACCTATGAGCACCAGTGAACTGGCCTGGTTCAAGAGCAGCTACAGCAGCGGCTCCGGCGACGACTGCGTCGAAGTCGCGCTCTCCTGGCGCAAGTCCAGCTACAGCAGCAGCGGCGACGGCGACTGCGTCGAGGTGGCCGCCTGCCCCGCCACCATCCACATCCGCGACTCCAAGAACCCGGACGGCCCCCACCTCACCGCCGCCCCCACCCCGTGGGCCGACTTCCTCACCCACGTCACGAAGTGAGCGCGTCCCGCATCCCCTTGGCGGTGGCCGCCGGGTCGTAGCCGTCGGGAACGCCCTCGACCAGGATGATGTCGCCTTCGATGTGCCATGAGCGCAACGGGGCGATCTCCTGGTACGCGGCGGAGTCCCACCAGGCCCGCGCCTCGGCGATTCCCGGAAAGCCGATCACGACGACGTGCCCCGGCCAGCCGCCCTCCTTCACCTCGTGCTGGGTGCCGTGCACCAGGAAGCGGCCGCCGTACGGCTCGAAGGTGCCCGGGATGCGCTCGATGTACTCGGCGATCTCCGGGTGCGGCGCGGCGTTCCGCAGGTGGGCTATGGCGTAGGCGGTCATGGCGTCCTCCGGGTCGGTGCGACGGGGTACGCCGGTGAGCCTGGCACGCTGCCGGACCGGGGTCGATGACCTCAGAGGTAACCGCCGCCCCCGAAAACCACCTCGCCGACCACCGCGCCCCTCAGGGGCGATGCGTTCTCAAGCTGTGAGTCCGAGCGTGGCGATTGCGTGCTGGGGGCGTGACCGGTAGTAGTCGACTGCTGCGGATCCGGGCAGGCGGAGTCGATGCCCTGGCAGTGGCGCTGCAGGACACCGACCAGGGAGGATGGCACGCGAACGCGACCCCTGTTCTGATCAAAGGCTTCGAGAACCTTGATCATCGGCCCAGTGCCCGCACGAGCGCGTCGACGGTCACACCGACGATCGCCCGGAGTTGCTCCGGACTCGACCCGGCCCTCCCCATCACCGCGAGAGACTGGTTCACGGCCGCTACGTGCACGGCGAAGTCCTCGGCGTTCTCGTCGGACATTCCGCCGGCCTTCAGCGCGGTGCGCAGGCGCGGGCGCTGTAGGCCGAACAACTCTTTGGCACGCTCTGCGACGCTCGGGCTCAGCGCCGGACTCGCCATGACCGACTGGGCCATCAGACATCCGTCGGGCACGGCGGGGTCGGCGATGCGCCCCAGGGTGACATCGAAGAACGCACGGACGGCGGCGACGGGGTCCTCGGCCGCGCACGAGAGGGCGGCGTCGAACTTGCCGCCGTAGCGCGTGGCGTAGCGATCCAGGCAGCGAAGGAAGAGCGCGTCCTTGTCGCCGAGCGAGGAGTAGATCGAGCTGCGGTTCAGGCCGGTCGCCCGGGACAGGTCGTCGAGCGAGGTGTCGGCGTAGCCGGAGCGCCAGAACTGGATCATCGCGGCGTCGAGCACCGTGTCCATGTCGAACTGCTTCTTGCCTGCCATGCGGCCCATTCTCGCATCTTGAACCGATCAGTCCAAGATGTGCTAGCGTCAAATCACGGTCCACTTGCCTCGATGGAGGATTCCCATGACCAACCCCGTCCCCGCCCTGCCCCTGCATGACCTGACCGGATTCACGCACCGCTGGGTCGACGCCGACGGCGTCCGCCTGCACGCCGTCGAAGGCGGTCGGCCGGACGGGCCGGCCGTCGTCCTGCTCACCGGGTTCCCGCAGACGTGGTGGGCCTGGCGAAAGGTCATGCCTGCTCTCGCCGATCGGTTCCGGGTCATAGCGATCGACCGGCCGGGCCAAGGCAATTCCGAGCATCCGGAGCTCAGCTACGACACGCACACGGTCGCCGCGCACATCCAGGCCGCTGTGAACGCTCTCGGCGTGCGGGACTACTGGCTCGCCGGGCACGACATCGGCGCCTGGGTCGCCTTCTCCCTCGCCCTGAACTACGAGAGCCGACTGCACGGGGTCGCGCTGCTCGACGCCGGAATTCCCGGTATCACCATGCCGGAAGCGATCCCTCTCGACCCGACTCTGGCGTTCAAGGCCTGGCACTTCGCGTTCCACGTGGTGCCCGATCTTCCCGAGACGCTGATAGCCGGCCGCGAGCGGGAGTACATCAGCTGGTTCCTGAAGACCAAGTCCCTCGCGCCCGACGCGTTCGAGGAAGCAGAGCTCGACCACTACGGCGCGGCCCTCGCCGTCGATGGCGGCCTGCGCGCCGGCCTCGCCTACTATCGCGATGCCGCCGAGTCCGCGCGCAAGAACCACGCGGCGCTCGAGCAACGGCGGCTGACCGCGCCCGTCCTCGGAATCTCCAGCAGCCACGGCTCGATCCCGGATATGGCGGCCTCCATCAGCCCGTGGGCCGAGAACGTGACCGGCGCCATCGTGCCCGACGCTGGTCACTACATCCCCGAGGAGCAGCCCGAGGCCGTCGCCGCCGCCCTCACCGACTTCTTCAGCGGCCGTTAGTGCTCTAGCAGGAGGGCGATCCCCATTGCCGTCGGGGCCCGTCAGTTACGGGCCCACCCCGCGCGCCTACGGACGTGCCGTGAACCGCCCGTCGCCCCGCTTGTGCAGCCAGCCCCTGGCGGCGAGCTTGGTCATCTTCACCCGCAAAGGTTCCAGCTTGCCGTGTACCGAGGCGTCCAGCCCCAGCCGCTCGCCGACCGCCCTGACCTGCACCGGGCCGCCCGCCTCCCGCACGATCGCCAGGATCTTGCGGTAGTCGCCGGGCAGCCCGCCCTCGACGGCCGCGCCGCCGCGGTGCGGGATGAGCAGGACCGCCCGCCCGGCCACCTTCGCCGATGCCGGAGCGACAGCCCGGCATCGGCCCGGGCCTGCTCGGCCAGGCGGTTCAACACTCCGCTCCGCGATCGCCAGCTCGTGCCGCTCGGCCTGCCTCCTGGAGTCGCTTGCCCAACTCCTCGGCGAGAGCGTCCAGTTCGCTCCGGCGGGCGGTGATCCGCTGCCGCTCCTGCATCCCCGCGCCTTCCCGCATTCTCACGGTGTGCCGACCTGCTGACGGATCTCGCTGGCTGAGAACGCATCAGCCCTGCCGCGCCCCTGGGTATGTTCGCCCCGTGTGCCACTACGCCGAGACCTCCCACAAGCTGCACTACGCGTGCGTGTCCTGCCGCGTCGCTTTCAAGCGACACCCGGCTCGCGGCGGACACCGTTGCCCCGACTGCTCCCAGCCGATGACCTGCGCCGGCCACGACTTCGCGGCACCCAGGCGCCGTAACGTCAAGGCGTGGACCGTGGTGGCCACGGTCCTGGCGGCCGGCCTGCGCTACGAGGGCTTCGAACCCTGCGGCTGCGGCCGAGAGCCGAAGTTCCGACCCCGGACGCGAGCCCAGCTGCGAGCCCGACGTGCGGCAGCGGCCCGAACCGGCATCCCCCTGGCCGACATGCTGCAACGCCGCGACCCGGAAAACCCCGCATGACCTGCCGGCTCCCAACCGTCCGCGTCGACGCGCCTTGCCGCGACAGCGGTGCGCCATTTCGGCGAGCCTATTCGTCATCGGCGGCGGTCAAGGGGCTTGGCGGTTCCGTCGGCCAGCCGTTCTACCACGGTTGTGCCGCAACATCGTTTCGTTGACAGGCCTGCGGGTTGCGACATGATCGTTCTGCGTAACCAACAGAAACATTCATCGCAAGCCACGGGAACCTTGCATCGGAAGCGCCAGCCTACCCAGATCAGTCACAGAATCTGATGCCTCGTCAGCAGCGCAGGCGGGACATACCGCTTGGTTCGAGGACCCACCTGCGCTCGGACCTGCTACGTGGCTGCCGGGAAACGACTGCCACCTTGTGTACCGGCGACCCATTGGATCCCTGTGGGCCGGTTTCCCTCAATCTCGCAGTATTCCTCGACCACTTTACGGACTTCCGCAATCGGGAGAACGCATTGCGGGTCGAAATACAGCGGACTGTAGTGATCCGACATCACTTCTGGATCGATTTTCGGGGGGTTCTCGCTGTCGGACAGCCAGAAGTGATCACCCAAGTCGTCTTGCTGGTCCTCCGGGTTCCGCTTGAACCGCCTGGCGTCATCCCATCCAGCGAACCAGACGACACCGCCAAAGCAGCTTTCTATATTGGCACTGACCTCCAGAATACTCACTGGAGCCTGATCGCCTTCACTCTCCAGGAATACCCATTCCGCCTTCACACGAATATCCGAATCCGGATCCCTATTGAAGACCTCGTCAAGAGATCGCGAGACGTCTTCAGGACCATTGAGTTGACGAGTTGCACCGAGGTGGTCGAATGACAGAATCAACGCTTCCCTTCATGAAATGATTGAGGTCAGCCCGGCTGCGCGCAGTGCGGCCCTAATCCTGACCCTCTTCTGCGTAGAGTTCCCCCGTATAATGACCCTTGACCCATTGCACTTGCGTAGGCCTGAATCCGGTGCCCTCCCGATAGCACTCTTCCACCACTGGCCCGACGCTGGACAAAGGCAGCACGCTGACTCGGTCGAAGAAGGTAGGGCACCCCGGATCCGAAAGAACCTTGGGATCCAAGTCCGGATGGGTCGGGTTCAGAGACACCCATGCATGGTTCGCGACATCATGACCGAGCTCTGCGGATACCCGATGGGAAATAATTCCCTCACAATACCAGAGAATCCCCGCATATTCCGACGAAAAATCGATTCCGATCGAAAGCACGTTGTCTGGAGTTGATGCGTAAACCCTGTGTGCCGCCACGTCCCAGATGACCTGGAAAGCCAAGTCCACCGAGGACTTAATACTCCAGCTGCAGATCGTGATCTTCATGTCTGGGATGCGGCTTGCCGCCGATAATGGCTGGTGCGGGACCGGGCTTGGTGGCGACGTCGCCAGTCGGACCAGCCGATCCGGTGGGCTGCGTTGTGGGCCGGCCGAACGACGAGCGTGCTGAACAGGCGCTGGATCTCGCTGCATGCCGTGCGGGGCAGCCTCCCCGGCCCACTCCGCGATCGTCCAGCAGTTCTTGCGCGGCAGGCCCGACAGCAGGCCCAGCACCAGCCGCCCGGCCCGCAGCCGCGGTTCGACCCGCGCGAACCGGCCCGCTATCCGGCCCATGGCCATCTCGAACGCCTCCCGCCAACGCACGGAATCTATGCTGTGGCCCGCGGCCACCGTCTCTTCGTCAGTCCACACAACTCACGGTGATCAACGGTGGTGGCACCTCCACGGTCTCCTGTCAGTGCCGGACGAGACAGAACGGGTGTCCTGCCGGATCCGCGAAGATGCGCCAACTCCGCTGGCCATCACCCGCGTCGAGCAGCGTGGCGCCCCGCGTGAGGACGTCGTCCTGAGCTTGTTCCAGGTCCTTGACCTCCAGGTCGAGGTGGAACTGCTGAGGGTGAGCGGAGTCCGGCCACCGCGGCGGCTGATAGTTGTCCACGCGCTGGAAGGCCAGTACGAACCCACCATCGGTGTGGAGTGTCGCCCAGCCCTCCCCGAGCGCCCACCGCGGATCCGGCTGGTTCACTACGCCGCCGAGAAGCGACTGGTAGAACCGGGACAGCCCAACGACTTCGGCACAGTCCAACACCACGCACTGCAGCTTGGCGATCACGAAGGGCAGCGTCTCACGACACCTGATCACGATCTACAGCTGGAGTACTGGTACGGCTGATGGGGTTGGACTATCCGTTGTGTGCTTCGGGCTCGGTCGCCAGGGTCTGTTGGGTGGCCGCCCACGACGCCAGGAGCGCCAAATTGTCAGCGGTCGGTGTGCCCGCGGGTGCGGTGTAGATGTTGAGGTGCAGGCCGGGTTCGGCGGGCAGTTCCAGGGGTTCGACGTCCAAGTCGAGCCGACCCACGATCGGATGGCGCATACGCTTGCGGCCGGACCGGTGCAGTCGCACGTCCTGAGATGCCCACCGCTGCCGAAACAGCTCACTGCACGTTGACAGTTCGCCGACCAGGGCGATCAACTCCTCGTCGTGCGGATTGCGGCCGGCTTCCATGCGTAGCTTCGCGGCCACGCCACCGGCGACTTGGTCGTAGTCGACAAAGAAATCTCTGGCCGTCGCGGGGGTCAGATAGACGAACCGCGCTATGTTCGCGGGCCGTCGCGGGTCGGCCAAGACCGGTGAATACAGCGCGCGAGCGAGTTGATTCATGGCGAGCACGTCAAAACGGCCGTTACCGATCCAGGCCGGCGCATCGGAGATCGCGTCGAGCACCTGCTGCAGCGTCGAGCGCACCGCCACGGCAGGCCTGCGCCGGCGTGGGCTGCGGGGCGCCCCGGATTGGCGCGCGAGGTGGAACAAGTGGTCGCGCTCGGCTTCGTCGAGCTGCAAGGCGGAGGCCAACGCCTCGAGCACGCCGTCGGAGGCACCGGCGAGGCTGCCGCGCTCCATGCGCACGTAGTAGTCGACCGATACCCCCGCCAGGAGCGCGACCTCCTCGCGGCGCAGACCTTTGACCCGGCGGTTGCCGCCGTAAGCGGGCAGGCCCGCCTGCTCGGGTGCGATGCGGGCGCGACGTGAGCTGAGGAACTCCCGGATCTCGGTGCGTGGATCCATCGCGGTTGTCTCCTGACCGTAAGCCCGTCCCGCAGACTAATGGATACCGGATGCGGTCGTTGCGGTACCGCCGTCCACCGGGATGATGGCACCCGTGAGGTAGGATCCGGCCCGGCTGGCGAGAAACACGGCGGCACCCGCCATGTCGTCGTCGCGGCCGAGCCTGCGCAGTGGGGCCGACGCCGCGATCGTGTCGCCGATGGCATCGAGCGTGGAGTCCATCATCTGTGACGGGAACACTCCCGGTGCTATCGCGTTCACCGTGACGTGCTGTGGGCCCAGTTCCCTGGCAAGTACCCTGGTGAGTTGATGGAGTGCCGCTTTGCTGCCGGCGTACGAGTAGTTGGGCGACGGGGCGACGTGGATGGCGGCGATGCTGCCGATGTTGATGATCCGTGCGGGATCATCGGCGGTGCCCGCCTTGCGAAGTGCCGGTAGCAGTGCCTGCACCAGCCAGAACGGCGACTTGAGGTTGAGGTCGAGCACTGCGTCCCAGGCCTCGTCCGGGAACGTCGCCAGTGGCTCGCGCCGCATCGCTCCCGCGTTGTTGACAAGGATGTCCAGGCATTCCGAGTCGGCCTGGACAAGATCAGCGAGGCGCTGGCACTCGTCGTGCCGGGACAGGTCGGCGGGAATTGCTCGCACGTCGCCGAATTCGGACAGTAGACGCTGTGCCTCCGCGCACGTGTCTGCGTTGCGTGAGCTGATGACGACGCGGGCGCCCGCCTGGAGAAGGCCGCGCGCTATCATCATCCCAATGCCTCTGGTGCCGCCAGTGACAAGGGCGTACTTTCCCCTCAGATCGAAAAGTTCTGCGTGAGTGGTGAACTGACTGTCCGCCATTGGTCTCCGACCCTTCTGTCGTAAAAGAACGCGCCGACACGGTCGCTTATTCGGGGCAGCTGAATTGAATGACGAGAGTAAAGCTGCAGTGCGTATCCATGGAGTTTTGTCGGCGCTTTCGGCTCAACCAGGTTGACAGGCGTTTGGGACGTCGGGGAGACCCTGGTGATACAGGTACTGTCAGACCCCCCTTGCCTGGTGCGCCGAGTCCGGATCACCCCGGCTCGATTCCCGTGGATGGTTCACCCAGAAACGAAGAAGTGCCTTGTGATCTGCGATGATTTCCCAGCCTCGATCGTTCATGAGTCCCCGTCAGCTTGCTGGTGGGGACTTTGTGTCTGTGCGGTGGGGCCTTTTCGGGACTGGGGCAGGTTGAGGGCCCGGCTCGCGCGCCGGGTGGGCCGTGGTCGGCGAACGCGACGAGCGGATGGTGGCCGAAGGTCTTCTTCCACGTTGGGGTGGCGTCCTGCTTCTCGGAGTACGCAAGGACCAGCACCCCGTCGATGTCCACGATCACCTGGCCGTCGGCGGCCGGAATGTCCGCGCTGGCCAACTCCCATACCCGCGTGCGTACTCCTCCAACAACCCCCCGACCGCTGGCGGGACATCCTTGCCACTCTCCCCGAGGAGGCCGTGCCGATGGTGGCGGCCCAGTGGTACGAGATCGAAGAGATCGACTTCGCCGACTACCTCGACGTCAAGGACACAACGGACACGTTCATAGCCCTGGCGCGCCGGGCGCGGACAGCGGGCGCCCACCTGTACTTCCGATGCACCCCGTGAAGCTGCTCGCAAAACGCTGGCTGTCGCGGGAGGCCAAGCGGCGCGTCGATGTCGCTCACCGCCGCCGCCCTCCTCATCGAGATACACAACGAATGGATCGCCTTCTCCCGCCGCTGCCTCCCAGGGCACATGACCCGCCAAGAAGCGCGCGGCCCCGCCGTCCCGTCGAAACCAAGCGGTTCGACAGTGACGGCGGGGCCCACGCCCGCGTGTCAGCCGGAGGAAACGGCCGGTCCGAAGTCCGCCTCCAACCGCTCCCTCCACCCGGCATCCGCAAGCCCCGCCCCCACCAGCACGTCCCGCCAGTCCTCCTTGGCCAGCTGAACGGCGTCGAGGATCCGGTCCACCCGGCCCTGTCCGCACAGCAGGGTCGCGGCCGCGATCCGTTCCTTGTCCCCCTGGTCGCCCCGGTCGGTCAGGTGGTTGACCAGTTCGGTGAGGAGATCCCCGACCACCTCGCCCTCCCGACCGGGGAAGTCCTCGGCGATACGCCGTTCGACCCGCACGGTAAGCCCCATTCACCCTCCTTGTTGTCATACGCCCCGATAAGCTACCGCGTCCACCTCGAAGCACCCCGCAACCTGTCTCGCAAGAAACTTGACGGTCCCTCACTTTGCCGAACCCACAGCTCACCGACAGCCACCATCCCTAAGATGCCGTGTTCATGACAGACACCCCCATGAACGACGCCCCCATGAACGACACCCCCATGAACGACACCGCCCCGATCGGCCGCCGGACCGTCCTGGTCGCCACGGGCGCCACCGCGGCGACCCTCGCCGTGGGGGCCGCCGTCTCCAGGACTCCCGCGGCCCCCACGGCCGACACGGCAGACACCGCTCCCGTCGCCGCCGCGGCGGTCTGCACCCTCACCAAGGAGATGACCGAGGGCCCCTACTACCTCGACGGACAGTACGTTCGCGCCGACATCACCGAGGGCAAGACCGGCTTCCCGCTCAAACTCGCCCTCACCGTCGTCGACGACGACACCTGCGCCACGATCAGCAACGCCCTCGTCGAGATCTGGCACTGCGACGCGCTGGGCGAGTACTCCGACTACGTCGGCGCCAACGGCCACAGCGAGCCCGACAGCGGCACCTTCCTGCGCGGCGGGGTCCTCACCAACTCGGGCGGGGTCGCCAACATCACCACGGTGTACCCGGGTTGGTACGTGGGCCGCTGTGTGCACATCCACGTGAAGGTGCACGTGAACGTCACGCTCACCTCCGACGGCTCCTTCACCGGCGGTACCGAACTCCACACCGGCCAGCTCTTCTTCGACGAGGCGATCACCGCCAAGGTCGGCGCGCTGTCGCCGTACTCGGCCAACAAGGTCACCCGCACCACCCTCGCCCAGGACGGGATCTACGACGACCGCGGAGCCTCCTCCGGCCTCCTGACCCTCACCGCACTGGGCAGTTCACCCTCCGCCGGCTACACCGGCACCCTGACCCTCGGCGTCGAGCGCTGACGCGACGGCTCATCCCCACGCGCCCTGGGCGACCGTAGGCCAAAAGCACGGTGGCCCAGGGCGCGTGCTTCCGGCTTGATAGCCTCTCCGGCTCCACGACGACCGGGAACGGGAGACGGGCGATGGCAGGAGCGGGACCGGCGGGGCCGGCCGGGTCGGCGAGCACTCCGGGATCCTGGTCCACGGGCATGCGGTTCGGCGTTCCTGTCGGAGGGCTGGTCGCCCTGGTCTCCGTCGCCGCCATCGACAGGGTGTGGGCGGACTGCGACACCGGCGTCAACACGGCGGCCGACAGCCTCGCCCTGCTCTTCCTCGCGCCGCTCATCTGGATCGCCGCCGCCCTGCCCTGGGCCGTCCTGCACGGCACCCTGGGAAGGCGTCACCGCGGCGCGGCACTGGCCGCGGGGCTCGCGTTCACCGTGTGGTTCACCTGGTTCCTGGTGACCTGGCTCGGCGTCCTGGACTCCTACCCGGACCCGACATGTCCGGGCAACGTCCCTCCCTGGTGGCCGAGTTGGCTACCTTCCTGACCGACAGGGGCCGTCCGCCACCCCGTCGGGTGACGGACGGCCCCGTCTCACCTGGCGCCGCTCACTTGGCGGGGCACGGCTGCCACGCCATGTGGTAGACGGTGCTGATGTCGCCGTCCGTCGAGTCCATGGTCATGAAGCTGACCTTGGACGGCGAGGAGGTGCCCGCGTTGACGCGGATCTCGGTGTTGATGTTGAAGTTGCGCTGAACTCCGCAGGGGGCCCAGACCAGTTGGGCCCAGTCGGTGGTGTCGGTCGCCTGCCAGTTGTCGTTGTAGACGCCGGCGAAGTTGTGGGTCTTGAAGGCCGTCTGCGAGGAGCCCTGGAAGTAGTACGAGGCTCTCTGGACGGCGCTCGCGCCGGACTGGAGTGCGGCGAAGCCGCGGTAGTCCGCCTGGGCGATGGCGTAGGTGAAGCCCGAGGGGACGTGGACGATCAGGTTGAGCTGGCAGTTCTTGCGGAACGCCGTGGGGTCGGAGTTGCCGCCGACCTGGGCGAGGTAGTCGCTGTAGGTGACCGTGAACGCGGTGTTGTCCTCGGAGACGGCGACGGCCGCCGTTCCCGCGGGACAGCCGGAGCCGTTCACCGTGGCCACGTCGATGACGATCTTGTCCGGGGGCGGGTCGACGAACCCGCCGGACGGGTTGTGCGCGGGCATCGCCGCGGTGACGAGGGCGGCGATGGCGCCGCCAAGGAGCAGTCCGCTTGCCATGGGGGGTCTCTCCTCTGCGCTGAAGTGTTGAAGCGTGGAGAACCTGTGTGTTTTCTGTGGAGCACCGCGGCGTTGGAATCGTAGGGATCCTGTCGTGACCCTGACAGTGCGAACTCCGGCCATTCACCCCGGCCGGATCACACGCCCCGCCCCGGGACCCAAGGCCTACGGGTTCTCCCAGGCCGCCGGTTCGGCCGCCAGCCGCTGGACCGGCTCGGGCAGCGCGTCGCCCGCGATGTCGGCGACGGTGACACCCTCCAGGATCTTGCGGACGTTGGCCCGCAGGGCGATCCACAGCGGGAGCAGCGGCTGCGCGGATCCCGTGTACTCCAGGCCGGTGGGCCGCTCACCGCGCACCGACACGATGGGCCCGTCGACGGCCCGGATGACGTCGGCGACGGTGATGGCCGACGCCTCGCGGGCGAGCCGGTAGCCGCCGCCCCCGCCACGCCTGCTGTCGACGATTCCGCCGCGCCTGAGATCGCCGAGAATCCCCTCCAGGAACTTGTGCGGAATGCCCTGGACCGCGGCGATGGCCTCGGCCTTCACCGGCCCCGCGTCCTGCCTCACGGCAAGCTCCAGCACCGCCCGTACCGCGTAGTCCGCCCGTGCAGAGATCCTCATACGACAATTGTGCGGCGTCCGGGCATAGACAATGGCCACATCACCATGACCCCACCACTCACAGCACGGGCGAATCGGCCGGGCGTACGGTCCGGGGGCGGACACAAGGAACGGGCACGACCAGGAGGCGCTCCCTTGGAGCTGAGCAGACGTACATTCAGCGCCCTCGCCGGCACCACGGCGCTCGGCTTCGCGCTGAGCGGCAGCGGTGGCGAGACCACCCGGGCGTACGCCTCCCACAGCGTGCCCACCGGGCCCGCGCCCGGCGCGCCCGCCGCCGACCGGCTGCGGCACAAGGTCGGCTTCGACAGGTACTCGCTGCTGGTCGACGGCCGGCGCCTGGTGCTGTGGTCGGGCGAGATGCACCCCTTCCGGCTGCCGAGCCCGTCGCTGTGGCGGGACGTCCTGGAGAAGATGCGCGCCCACGGCTTCAACGCGGTGAGCGTGTACGTCGCCTGGAACTACCACTCCCCCGGCCCCGGCCAGTACGACTTCACGGGCGTCCGCGACCTCGACCTGTTCCTGCGCACGGCCACCGAGACCGGCCTGTACGTCATCCTGCGCCCGGGCCCGTACATCAACGCCGAGGTCGACGGCGGCGGCTTCCCGGGCTGGCTGACGGCCACCGCGGGCCGGGCCCGCACCTCCGACCCGACCTATCTGTCGTACGCCGACGAGTGGCTGACCGAGGTCAACGCCATCGCCGCCCGGCACCTGTTCACCAAGGGCACCGGCACGGTCCTGCTCTACCAGATCGAGAACGAGTACGACGCCTTCACCGACGAGTCCCTCGGCCGGGACTACATGTCCCACCTGTACAAGAAGGTGCGCGCCGACGGGATCGACGTACCGCTGTTCCACAACGACAAGGGGCGGAACGGCTACTGGACCCCCGGGTCCTTCAACACCGGTGGGCAGGAGCGCGGTTGGCTCTACGGCTTCGACGGCTACCCGGAACCGGCCCAAGTGCCCCAGGACTGGGGGGACTTCGGTGCGGGCGGTCTCAAGGGCGGGGCCACGGCCAGCCCCAGGACTCCCGGGTTCATCCCCGAGTTCGGCGGGGGCTGGTTCGACCCGTGGGGCGGGGCCACCTTCGACGGCAAGGGGTACGCCGAGGCCCGGCACACCCGGGACGCGGCCTACGAGCGGCGCTTCCAGCTGACCAACCTCGCCAACGGCATCACCGTGCACAACGTCTACATGACGTTCGGCGGCACCTCCTGGGGCTGGCTGCCCGCGCCGCAGGTCTACACGTCGTACGACTACGGGGCGGCCATCGACGAGGCGCGCCGGCAGACGCCGAAGCTCGCCCCGACCCACCAGCTCGGCCATCTCCTGCGGACCGTCCCGGACTTCGCCAAGCTGGACCGGGCGGACGCGGTCCGGGCCGAGGACGAGCGGCTGAAGGTGTACCACCTGACCAACCCGGACACCGGCTCCCAGGTGTACGTCGTGCGCAACGACACCGACGCCCCGATCACGACGACGATGCCGGACGCCGGGATCGACGTGGGGTTCACCGTCGCCGCCCATGACGCCCGACTGCTCGCCGCCGACCTGCAGTTGGGCGCGCGCACCCTCAAGTTCGCCACCGCCCAGCCCATGATGTACCTCAAGGTCGGGCGGATGGACGTCGCCGTGTTCACGGCCCCGCACGGCGAGATGGCGCAAGTGCTCCTCGAGTGCCCGGAGGAGCCGCTGGTGACCCGGGGCGACGCGGAGCCCGCGTGGAACTACGACCTCGGCGTCCTCAGGATCACCGCGCCGATGGGCGTCGGCGGACTGGCCCGGGTGCGCCTCGAGGGCGGCGGCAGCGAGACCCCGATGCTGCTGGTCTTCGCCGACGACGCGACCGCGCTGCGCCTGTTCCCGCTGGACACCCCGACCGGGCCGGTGCTGGTGTACGGCCCCTCGCTGGTCCGCGGGGCCACCCTGGACGGCGTGACCGCCCATCTGACCGGCGACACCGTCGAGGGGACCGGCATGGAGGTGTGGGGGCCGCGGGGCATGGAGCGGATCACCTGGAACGGACGCCCGCTGCGCACCTCGGTCACCCCCATGGGCAGTCTGCGGGCCGACATGCCGCCCACCCCCGGGCAGCTCCCGGTGCCCGCCGTGGGCGAGGTACGGCTGCCCGCGCTGGGCGGCTGGCGGCGGCGCGTCGAGAACTTCGAGGCCGCCCCGGACTACGACGACTCCGGCTGGACGACGGCCGACCGCACGAGCTCGTTCAGCGTCACCCCGGTGCCGGACGGCGGCCCGGTCCTCTTCGCCGACGACTACGGCTTCCACTACGGCGACGTCTGGTACCGGGCGCGGCTGACGGACGCGGACGATCTGGAGTCGGTGTCCCTGGCGTACAGCACGGGCACGCAGGGGCTGCTGATGGCATGGCTCGACGGGAAACCGCTGGGCACGCACCGGATGCCGGTGCCGGACAAGCGCACGGCACGGAAGGGCAGTTGGGCGGCGAAGGCCACCTTCGACGTGCCGTCGGCCTCCGTAAAGTCACCCCGGGTGCTGTCCGTCCTCGTACGGCGGATGGCGCACGACATGGACGGCGGGTCCGCCGACTCCCACAAGGTGGCCCGCGGGTTGACGGCGGTCACCTTCAAGGGCGGTGCGCCCAAGACGAGTTGGCGTATCCAGGGCGAGACGACACCCGACCCGGTGCGCGGGCCGCTCAACAACGGCGGGCTGTACGGGGAGCGCAAGGGCTGGCACCTGCCGGGCTTCGCCGAGGACGGGTGGGAGGCAGCGGAGTTCCCCCGCGCGGACCGGCGCCAGGGAGTCACCTGGTACCGGACGACGTTCCGGCTCGCCGTCGACGCCGGCATCGACGCCTCCATCGGCCTCACCCTCGACGACGACCCGAAGCGCGCCTACCGCGTCCAGATCTTCCTCAACGGCTGGAACATGGGCCAGTACGTCAACGACGTGGGTCCGCAGCACACCTTCGCCCTGCCGAACGGCATCCTGCGCACCCGCGGCACCAACACCCTGGCGCTCGCGGTGCTGTCGGACGGGACGACGGAGTCGGGACCGAAGGACGTACGGCTCAAGGCCATGGGAGCCTCGGCCGGAGGAGTGCCGGTGACACCGGTGGACTCCCCCGGCCTCGGGTCCGTCTAGGGGCTGTCGTCGCATTCCCGTCGTCCGCCCGGAGGGCGGGCCGCGCGGCGTCAGGTGCGTGCTCTCGGCGTGCCGGACGCAGGCCCTCGTACTGGTTGTACGTGGGTCTGTGGCCGGTGCGCCGAGAGGGCGTGCATGGCGTCGCGCGGCAGGCGGGAATGCGACGACAGCCCCTAGGCCAGCCGGATCACGTTCCAGGACAGCGGTTCCAGTACGGCGGTGAGGGTGTCGTCCTTCAGCGCGGTGCCCTCGGCCGCGTGCGGGGCGACCCGGTCGGGGGCGTCGAGGGTGTTGCGGGCGTCCGGGTCGGTGTCGGCGAGGACGCTGTGCTCGACGACGTTCGTCAAGTCCAGTCCGTTCAGGGCGACTTCGAGGGGCAGTGCCTCGGTCCGGCCGCGGTTGACCGCGAACACGGTGACCGAGCCGTCCTCGGCGCGGACCGCGGTGGCGTGCAGGAGGTCCGCCTCGCCGTACTTCTTCGTCCCGTACGTCGGCGAGTCGACCCGCACGTCGAGGACCTCGCCGCGGCCGTACCGCGAGGCCTGGGCGAACGGGAAGAACGTCGTCTGGCGCCAGGCCGGGCCGCCCGGCTCGGTCATGATCGGCGCGATCACGTTGACGAGCTGGGCGAGGCAGGCGACGGTGACGCGGTCGGCGTGCCGCAGCAGCGCGATGAGGAGCGAGCCGAAGACGACCGCGTCCATGACGCTGTAGTTGTCCTCCAGGAGACGCGGGGCCTCCGCCCAGTCCCGCGCGCCGGAGTTCTCGATCTCGTGCCACTCCGAGATGTACCAGACGTTCCACTCGTCGAAGGAGAGGTTGATCTTCTTCTTCGACTTCAGCTTCGCGCCGATGTGGTCGGCGGTGGCGACCACGTTCTCGATGAAGGACTCCATGTCGACGGCGGAGGCCAGGAACGAGTCGACGTCACCGTCCTCGGGCTGGTAGTAGGCGTGCAGGGAGATGTGGTCGACGAGGTCGTACGTCTCCTCCAGGACCGTCGCCTCCCAGGCGGCGAAGGTCGGCATGGACTGGCTGGAGGAACCGCAGGCGACGAGTTCGACGCCCGGATCGATCTGGCGCATCGCGCGGGCGGTCTCGGCGGCGACCCGGCCGTACTCCTGCGCCGTCTTGTGGCCGGTCTGCCAGGGGCCGTCCATCTCGTTGCCCAGGCACCAGAGCTTGATGCCGAAGGGGTCCTTGTCGCCGTGCTCGGCACGGAGATCGGACAGGGCCGTGCCGGCGGGGTGGTTGGCGTACTCCTGGAGTTCGAGGGCCTCGGCGACGCCCCGGGTACCGAGGTTGAGGGCCATCATGGGCTCGGCCTGGGGGCCGATCTTCTTCAGGAAGGCGATGTACTCGGAGAGGCCGAAGCGGTTGGTCTCGGTGGAGCGCCAGGCGAGGTCGAGGCGGCGGGGGCGGGTCTCGGCGGGGCCGACGGAGTCCTCCCACTTGTACCCGGAGACGAAGTTGCCGCCGGGGTAGCGGATGGCGGTGACGCCGAGTTCGCGGACGAGGTCCAGGACGTCCTGGCGCAGGCCCTCGGCGTCGGCGGTGGGGTGGTCCGGTTCGAAGATGCCGGTGTAGACGCAGCGGCCGAGGTGTTCCACGAAGCTGCCGAAGAGGCGGGAGTTCACTTGGCCGACAGCGAAAGCGGGGTCGAGGGTGAAGCGGGCGGTGGTGCTCATCGGTGCCTTTCGGTGCAATGTCGTCTGCAGGTGATTCGTGGCTTGTCGCGCAGTTCCCCGCGCCCCTAAAGGACGATCGGCCAACCGTTTCTTGTCCAGCCGAGGTGGTTGATCCCAAGCTTGGGCGTGCCTGATTCCTCTGCGTCGTAGTAGTGGTACGCCAGCACATCGCGACCCTTGTCCCGGAAGACCGACTCGCCTCCCGTGCCGACGTACCTGCCGTGGCCTGCCAGCAGCAGGTCGCCGCCGCCCTCCAGGAGCGGCTTGCCCGTGCTGTCCACGTAGGGGCCGGTCACGGACGTCGATCTGCCCACCTTGATCTTGTACGTGGAGTTCACTCCCGCACAACAGGCGTCGTAGGACGCGAAGAGGTAGTAGTAGCGGCCGTGCCGGACGATGGCCGGTCCCTCGACCGCGTACGGCGCGTCCGGGCGGGTGGCCAGGTGGTGGACGGTGGCGTCGGGGCGGGCCTTGCCCGTGACGGGGTCCAGCTCCACCATGCGGATGCCGGTCCAGTACGAGCCGAACGACATCCACAGCCGACCGTCCGCCCGGACGATCGCCGGGTCGATGGCGTTGAAGGAGTCGCTCGTCTCGGAGGTGAAGACCTTGCCGTGGTCGGTCCAGGAGCCGGGGAGGCCGGACGGGGACGTGGCCACGCCGATCGCGGAGTGGTTGGTGCCCCAGGACGAGACGGCGTAGTAGAGCCAGTACCGGCCCGCGCGGTAGGAGATGTCCGGCGCCCAGGGGTCGCCGGTGTCGTTGTACTCGTACCACCAACTCGGCGGCGTGGCGAAGGCGTTGCCGGCGTCGTCCCAGTGCCTGAGGTCCTTGGAGAGGCGGGCGCCGATCACCCCGCCGGTCGAATAGGCCGCGTAGCCCCCGGACTTGAGGCGGATGACGGTCGGGTCGTGGATGATCTGCTGACCGGTGACGGGGAGCGGATCGGGATAGGTGGCGTCCGCGCGGGCCGTGGTCGGGAGCAGGGCGATGAGGGCTGCGGTCAGGAGGGTCGCGTATCTCAGGCGCTTCAACTCGGCTTCCTTTACTGTCCGGCCAGACCCGTGTGGGCCACGCCCGCCACGATCTGGCGCTGGAAGAAGACGAACACGATGATCAGCGGCAGGCCCGCCATGAGGCCGCCGGCCATGAGCTGGGCCCACTGGATGCCGTAGGAGTTCATGACGGTCGCGATGCCGTTCGGCATGGTCATCAGGTCGGGGTTGTTGGTCACCATGTAGGGCCACAGGAAGTTGTTCCAGGAGGCGATGAAGGTGAAGATGCCGACCGCCGCCAGGGACGGCCGCGCGAGCGGGACGACGATCGTGAAGAAGACGCGCCAGCGGCCCGCGCCGTCGATGAAGGCCGCCTCCTCCAGTTCGCGCGGGATGCCCTGGAAGAACTTGTAGAGGATGTAGACCATCGCGGCGGGGGCGCACTGGGGAAGGATCATGCCCCAGTAGGTGTCGACCATTCCCATCTGCTGGACGGTGGTGAACAGGGGGACGCCGAGGACGGCCGGGGAGACCATCAGGCCCGACATGACGAGACCCATGAGCGCGTTCTTGCCGCGGAACTCGGTGCGGGCGAAGCCGTATCCGGCGAGGGCGCTGACCGCGAGCACGACGGTGGTGACGCAGACCGACACCACCAGGGAGTTGACGAACCAGTTGGTGACGTTGCCGGTGTCCCACAGGGCCTTCCACGCCTGGACCGTCCAGACCTTCGGGAGCCAGTGCGGGGGGATCTCGGCGGCCTCCGCCTCGGACTTGAGCGAGGTGAACAGGGCCGCGGCGATCGGCGCCAGGAAGACGGCGGAGACGGCGACGCCGATCAGGGTGAGGACGATCTGGCTCGGTGTCCAGGGGCTGCGGGGCTTGATCCGTACCTGGGTGCCGCTCATCGGGCGCCCTCCTCACGGGTGCGCAGCAGCCACATCCGCGTCAGGGCGACGACTGCGATGATCACGAAGAAGATGATGGACATGGCGGAGGCGTAGCCCACGCGGTAGCTGGTGAAGCCCTGTTCGAGGGTGTACTGGACGAAGGAGCGGGTGCTGAGTTCCGGTCCCGGCGAGAAGTCCATCATCACGACGGCCTGGTCGAACAGTTGCAGTGAGGCGAGGATCTGGAGGGCGATCACCAGGCCGGTGATGTTGCGGAGCATCGGCAGCGTGATGTGGACCATGCGGTGCCAGGCGTTGGCGCCGTCCAGCTTCGCGGCCTCGTACAGGTGGCCGGGGATGCCCTGGAGCGCGGCCAGGTAGAGCAGGAAGCTGAAGCCGACCGTCCACCACAGGGTCTCGATCACGATGGCGAGCATGGCGTACGACTTGTCGGTCAGCCAGGGGGTGTCCAGGCCGAAGGTCTGGTTGATCAGGCCGATGCCCTGGGTGAACAGCCACTGGAACATGTTGGCGGCGACCGTCGAGGGCAGCAGGAACGGCACGAAGAAGCACAGCCGGAACAGCCACTTGCCGCGCTCGATGTGGTGGGCGAGCATCGCCAGCAGGAAGGCGAGGACCGTGATGCAGGGCACGACCAGCAGCGTGAAATAGGCGCTGTGGCCGAGCGCGTCCCACATCGCCTGGTCGCCCAGTGCCTCGCGGTAGTTGTCGAGGCCGACGAAACTCGCGCCGTCGCCGGAGATGTTGGCGTCCGTGAAACTGAGGTAGACCCCGCGCAGCAGCGGCCAGATCACGAAGAGCACGAAGAGCCCCAGGAACGGGGCGACGAACCAACCCCCGTGCTGGAAGCCCTGCTTGCGGCGGACGGTCGCCGTCGCGGTGGCGGTCCTGGCGCGTGTGCCCGTGAGCACGGTCTGAGCGCTGGTCGTCATGCGACCGCACCTCCCTGCGCGGCGGTCCTGCCGTCCATGGGGTTCTTCGAGGCGAGGAGCTTGGTGAGATGGCTCTTCATCGTCTGTGCGACCTTGTCCGGCTTGGCGGAGCCCATGGTGGAGGAGACGACGACCGGCCCGAGGTCCTGGGCGAGGACGCCGGTGGAGCCCGCGAACCACACCTTTGGCTCGGTGGCCTGGTGGTCCATGGCGCTCACGTACTCGTTCTGCGGGGTGAGCTTCTTGTAGGCGGCCGTGGAGAGCGTCGGGGTGTACGCGGGGATGTGACCGCCGGCCGCCCACTGGAGGGCGTGTCGGACGACGTAGGCGGCGAGTTCGTGCGCGCCCTCGTTGGTGGCGCCGCCTCGGTTCGCCTGGTGGGGCAGGACGAAGGCGTGCGACTCGGCGTGGGTGGCCTGCGTGCCGAAGACGGGCGGCAGCGGGGTCGCGCCGTAGTCCAGCTTCGCTCCGGAGAAGACCGGTACGGACCAGTTGCCCTCCCAGGTGAAGGGGGCGCCGTTGATGAACTGTTCGCCGGTGGGGGCGCCGGGGATGACGTATCCGTCGGTGACGTGTCTGCGGAGGAACTCCAGGACCTGGGTGGCCTTGTCGGTGTCGAAGAGGACCTGGGTGTCGCCGTCGTCGAACCACCTGCCGCCGAGCTGCGTGTAGAAGGCGACGAAGAACCACCACTGGAAGTTCTGGTCGTTGGTCCACAGGCCGATCGTCTGGAGGCCCTTCTTCTGGACCGCCTTGGCCTTCTTGAGGACGTCGAACCACTCGTCGGTGGAGGTGACCGGGATCATCCGGCCGTCGTCGCCGAGCAGTCCGGCCTTGCCCAGCACGTCCTTGCGGTAGAAGCAGAGCTGGACGTGGATGTCGAGCGGGAGGGCGTAGAGCTTGCCGTCGATGACGCCGCGCTTCCACAGCGCGGGGTTGAAGTCCTGCTCGCGCACACCGTACTTGGCGAGCAGGTCGACGTCCCAGGGGTCCAGGAGGCGGCCGGGCGAGAACCCGGTGACCCGGCCCATGTGCATGACGCCGAGGTCGGGTGCGCGGTCGCCGGCCGCGGCCATGGCGAGCTTGGTGTAGAAGGGGTTGCCCCACTGGAGGGTGGAGTCCTTGACGTCGATGTCCGGGTTGGCCTTACGGAAGGCGTCCAGCATCGCGATCATGTTGGCGCCGTCGCCGCCGCTGAAGAGGTTCCAGTAGCGCACCCGGGTGTCCGCGCCGGAGGCGAGCGCGTCGGCGCCGGTGCCGAGGGCGGCGAAGCCGAAGCTCGCGGCGACGGTCAGTCCCCCGGCTGCTGCGAGAAGGTGCCTGCGAGTGAGGTCAGGTCGTCCCATTCCCTGCCCGATCTGTTCGGTATCTCGGATTACGCTCGTAACTTCGAACGGGACCGTAGGCAGGAAGCGCTTTCTAGTCAATGGGGTACACAGCAAAATCGGATCGCATGACGGGGACAGTTCGGGGCGCGTACTCTCGAACAGCCCGTCCTACGGCGGCGGGAGAGCTCTGGGGGTGGGATGGACATCGCGGGCGCGCGCAGAAGTGCGGCCCGGATCGCCTCGGCGCTGCGGCGCACCCGTGCGACCTCGGCCATGCGCGAACTGGTCACCCACCTCACCACCGCGATCCGGGCGAGACCCCGCCCCCCGGCCGACGTGCCCGAGCTGTGCCGGGCCCTGTGCCAGGAGATGAGCGCCCGCCGTGGAGGCCGGCCCCTGGACCTGCGCTTCGAGCGGTTCCCCGACGAGATCGCGGTCACCGGACTGTGGGTGGAGTTCCAGGACTTCGACCTCGTCATCGTGGAGGAACGGGCCGAGGAGATGCAGCAACTGGTCATCCTGGGCCATGAGTTGTGGCATCTGCATGCCAGGCACGCCCACCAGCACACCGTCGCGGCGACCGCGCTCGCCGAACGTCCCGGCTGGGACTCCGCCGCCCTGACCGTGGCCGCCCGCAACGGCTCCCGCGAGACGGACGAGGCCGAAGCCGACGACTTCGGGCACCGGCTGGCGGCGGCGCTCCGGCCGCTGGTGTCGACGCGGGGCGCCGCGGCCCGGCCCGACACCGTCCAGAGATCCCTCGGCTACCGCGGAGGCGGAGCACGGTGAGCCCCCACCCCCTGGCGCCGGTGGCGGCCGCCTCCATCACCGGCCTGTACGTCTCCTTCTGGCTCCCCGGCCTGGTCCTCACCGCCGCCCTGGTGATCAAACTGCCCAGCATCCTCAAGCTGTGGCGGGACCCGCTGCTGCGCGCCGTGGCCGGCCTGCTGCTGTTCGCCTGCGCGGTGTTCGTCTTCGCGGCCCCCAGCACGATCGCCTGGACGAACCGCGTCACCGGCGTCCCCAACATCGCCGCGCCCTGGGTGTACTCGCTGCTCACCGCGCTCTGCGCGTCCTGGCTGCTGCTGGTCGTGCACTGGCGCAACGGCCGTACCGAGCGCAACGCCCGGACCCGGCGGGCGACCCGCTGGGTGGTCTGCGCGTACGCGGGTGTGGTCGCCCTGCTGTGGGTCCTGTTCGCGCTCGCCGACGTGCCCGTGGAGCAGATCCGGGACCTGGACACGTACTACGCCACCACCCCGTACATGCGGGAGATGATCCTCCTCTACCTGCTCGGACACATGGTGGCCAGCCTGATCACCTCGCGGCTCGTGTGGAACTGGATCCGCACCGACGGCCTCGACGCCTGGCTGCGCTGGGGGCTGCGCTTCCTCGGGGCGGGCTTCGCGACGAACCTGCTGTTCAGCGTCGCCAAGCTCACGGCGGTCGTGGCCCGCTGGACCGGGCACGACCTGGACTGGCTGAACACCAACATCGCGCCGTCGGCCGCCTGTATCGCCGCCACCCTCGTCGCGGTCGGCTTCATCGTCCCGCACGCCGGCCAGTACCTCCACGAACGCTGGCTGATGCGCCGCCGCCACCGCGCGCTCAGGCCCCTGGCCCGGCTGGTGCGGACCGTCGCGGGCGGCCGTGAGCCGCTCGCCCTGCGCGCCACCCCCGAGATGCGGCTGATCCGCCGCGAGACGTTCATCCGGGACGCCCTCCTCCAGCTGGCGCGCTTCCTCGACGAGGAGTTGCGCGTCCGCGCCCACGAAGCCGCCCTCGGCCTCGGTCTCGAGCGTGGCAGGGCCCAGGCCCTGGCCGCCGCCGTGACGATCCTGGACGCCGTCGAGACCAGGCGGAACGACCCGGACGCCGCCGGCACGGGCGACACCGACACCCTTTACCTGTTGCAGGAGATCCAGGCCGTGTCCGAGGCCCTGCACCACACCGACGAGATCAAGGCGGTCCGCGCCGCAGCGGCCGTCCCGGCAGAGAGCATGTCCACGCATGAGTGAAAGCCCCTCCCCCGCCCGAGTCGCCGTGGTCCTCGGGGGATCCCATACGGGCATGCTCGCGGCGGCCGCGCTGGCGGGCCTCGCCGACCGGGTCGTCGTGGTCGAGCGGGACGAACTGCCCGAGGAGCCCGCGCCCCGCAAAGGTCTGCCCCAGGCGCGGCACGCCCACATGCTGTGGTCGGGCGGGGTACGGGCCATGGAGGAGCTGCTGCCCGGCCTCACCGGGACCTTCCTGGACGCGGGGGCGCGCAGGGCACCCGTCACCACCGACATGGTCGCCCTCTCGGCGTTCGGCTGGTTCAGGCGCTGGCCCGAGTCCCACCACGTGATCCTGGCCGGCCGCGACCTGCTGGACGCGACGGTCCGGGCACGGGTCCTCGCGGACGGGCGCATCGAGCTGCTCGGCGGCACGGAGGTGCTGGGGCTGACCGGCGGCGCGCAGGCCGTCACCGGAGTCCGGGTGCGGGAACGCGACGGCAGCGAACGGACCCTGGAGGCGGACCTGGTCGTGGACGCGACCGGGCGGTCTTCCGGAGCGCCCCGCTGGCTGGCGGAGCTCGGGCTGCCCGCGCCGGAGCACCGGGAGGTCGACTCCGGCCTGGCGTACGCGAGCCGCCTCTACCTCGCCCCCGAGGCCGCCCGCGGCGGCTTCCCCGTCGTCAACGTCCAGCCCGACCCGCGGGAGCCGGGGCCGGGCCGGGCCGGTTTCCTGCTGCCGATCGAGAACGGCCGGTGGATCGTCACCCTCAACGGCACCCGCGGCGGCGAGCCCTCTGCCGCCGACGACGACTTCGTACGGTTCGCCCGTGAGGAGCTGCGGCATCCCCTGATCGGTGACCTGATCGCCCGTGCGGAGCCGCTGTCCGGCGTCTCCTTCACCCGCACCACCGTCAACCGGCGGTACTTCTACGAGCGGATGTCCCGCTGGCCGGAGAACTTCACGGTGCTGGGTGACGCGCTGGCCGCGTTCAACCCGGTCTACGGTCACGGCCTCGCGGTGGGTGCGCAGAGCGCGCTGGCCCTGCGGGACCTGACGCGAAGACACGGGCTGGGTGCGGCCGGGCTGTCCCGGCGGGTCCAGAAGGCGGTGGCCCGGCCGGTCGGGGCGGCGTGGGACCTGGCCACCGGGCAGGACGTGTTCTACCCCGGGGCGACGGAGGGCGGGCCCACGCTGCGCGACCGGCTGGTGTCCGCGTACGTGTCCCGGCTGATGTACACGGCCACGGGGAACGGGCGGATCGCCCGCCGGGTGACCGACGTGACGTCGCTTGAGCGGCGGGCGGAGGTGCTGCTGACGCCGGCGGTCGCGCTGGCGGCGGCGGTCGGTCCGTTGAAGCCCTCGCTGACCGAACCGCCGCTGACCGCCGAGGAGTTGAAGAAGGCGGGGCTGCAGTAGTCGGGCTGTAGTAGTCGGCCCGCGGCAGTCAGCTGGTGGAAGTCAGCCCGCGAAGGACGGCTGCTCCAGCCCCTTGCCCGCCCCCGGCACCACCAGCAGCGAGCCCGCCACGGGGTGCGGGGCGGCGAGGCCCACCCGTGCCGTCGTGATGTACAGGTCGGTGAGGTCGGGGCCGCCGAACGCGCAGGCGGTGACGCGCGGGGCCGGGAGGGTGATCACCCGGTCGAGTTCCCCCGCGGGCGTGTAACGCCGTACCGCTCCCCCGTCCCACAGTGCGACCCAGACGCAGCCGTCGGCGTCGACGGTGAGGCCGTCGGGAAAACCGGCGCCGTCCTCGATCCCGGCGAAGGGCCGGCGGTTGCCGATGCGGCCGTCGTCGTGGTCGAAGACGTCGACGCGGCGGGTGGGCGAGTCGACGTAGTACATGAGCCGGCCGTCCGGGCTCCAGCCGGTGCCGTTGCTGACGGCCACGTCGTCGAGGACGACGTCCACCGAGCCGTCGCCGCCGATCCGGGACAGGGAGCCGCCGCCCGGTGCCTCGTCGTAGCGCATGGTGCCGGCCCACAGGGAGCCGTCGGGGGCGACGGCGGCGTCGTTGGCGCGGCGGCCGGGGACCGGCTCGTGGTGCAGCCAGCGGAAGGTGTCGTCCGGGTCCAGCAGGGCCACGCCGTCCCGCAGGTTCAGCACGAGACCGCCGGCCGCGCGCGGCTTGACGGCGCCGATGTGCTGGTCGAGGGTACGGGCCGTGCGACGGCCGGAGGCGGGGTCGTAGGTGTGCAGACGGGCCCCGAGGATGTCGATCCACAGGAGCCTGCCGCCGGCGGCGTCCCAGGTGGGGCCCTCGCCGAGGGCGGCCTCGGCCCGCACCGCGATCTCGTAGGTCATCCCAGGCTCCGGTGGCCGAGTCGCTCGGAGAGCTCGGCGGCGCCCTTGACGGCGAGCTGCTCCAGTTCGACGCGGCGCTCGTCGCTCCAGCGGATCATCGGGACGGAGACGGAGAGCGCGGCGACTACCTGCCCGGTGCGGTCGCGGACCGGGGCGGCCACGCAGGAGACGTCCGGATTGGACTCACGGTTCTCGACGGCGACACCACGCCGGCGGATCTCGTCCAGGGCCTCGCGCAGTGCGCCGACGTCGGTGATGCTGTTGGGCGTCATACCGACGAGCGGCACGTCGTCCTGGATGCGGGAGGCGAGCTGCGGCGCGGGGAGGGAGGCGAGGAGCATCTTGCCCACGGAGGTGCAGTGGGCGGGAAGCCTGCGCCCCGCGGCCGACACCATCCGCACCGCGTGCGTCGAGTCGACCTTGGCGATGTAGATGACGTCGGTGCCCTCCAGGATCGCCACGTGCACGGTCTCGTCACAGGTCTCGGCGACGGACCGGGCGACCTGCTGGCCCTCGGCGGCGAGGTCGAGCTGCTCGGCGTACCTGCTGCCGAGCTGGTACGGCCGTACCCCGAGCCGGTAGCGTCCCGGCTGGCCGGGAACCTGGACGATGTACGAGCGGGCGGCCAGTGTGGTCACCAGCTCGTGCACGGTGGTGCGTGGCAGCTGGAGCCTGCGCACTATGTCGGGAGCGGAGAGCGTCCCGTCCCCCTCGAGGAAGAGCTCGAGAATGTCGAGAGCCCGGGTCACGGCAGGTACGAGGCGTCCCACAACCAGCCCCCTCCCTTGATGTCTAAGGCGTCTGCGTTCGAAATTTCAACAGACGATCGGCATGACGAACACAGGCTAGCGACAGGCGGTTTCCCCGGGCAATGGGGCGACAGGTCAAGCCGGGTCACGAACTCCCCATCCAGTCCGTTCACGGAGGAAGGGTACGGGGGCGGGGGGCCGGGACTACTGTGTGCGTGTGCGGCACATCACACTGCGTGGTGTGTCCTGGGGGATGTGGTTCCAGGGGGGATCTCGTGCACGAAATGACCAAGGGGTCGAACACTGCCCTGTCGGCCCTGAGTGAGAACACCGGTTCGGTGATCGTGAGCCTGGGCTGGAGCAGCCCGACCGGCGACGGTGACGCGGACGTCTCCGTCTTATTGCTGGGCCCGGACGGCAAGGTCCGCGGCGACACGGACTTCTACTTCTACAACAACCCGGTGGCGGCCGACGGAAGCGTGCAGCTGCTGGACAAGACACCTACGGAGGGCGGGAACGAGGACCGGATCAGCTTCGACCTGACCGCGGTTCCACCCGAGGTGAGCCGCCTCGTCGTGGCCGCCAGCCGCTACGGCGGCGCCCACTTCGGCGAACTGGACGACCTCCGGGTGACCCTGTCCGACGCGGTCGGCGACAACCTCCTCCAGTTCAGGATCAGCGACGCCGGAACGGTGAGCGCGATCATCTTCGGCGAGCTCTACCGACGGGACGGCGACTGGAAGTTCCGGGCCGTCGGTCAGGGCTACGACTCGGGACTGGCGGGGCTGGCGACGGACTTCGGCGTCGACATCGACGACGACGCGGAGGCCGCCGAAGAGGACGTGGACGGCACGTCGGCGCTCGCCGCGGAACCGGAACCGGCCGCGAACGGCGAACCGGCCGGCCCGCCCCCGGTCCCGGCTCCCGAGCCGGATCGCCCGGCCTCGCTGGGCGCCGTCCCGACTCCCCGCCGATCCGCCGACGAAGCCGCACCACCCGGACCGGCCGCCCGGCCCCGTACCGCCAAGAAGAGGGCAAGCCTGCCCGGCACGCCACCGAAGTCCCTGGCGGAGAACGACTCCTGGAGACCCGCCAGGCTCTTCCCCGTCTCCGCGCTCAAGAACGACCGGGACCGGGAGATGCGAGCCACCTCGGTGCTGTTGTCGGTGATGACCCAGGTACCGCGGTTCGGCAGGCGCCTCACCGCCGCGTTCGGAGCACCTTCCGGTCGTATGGAGACGTTCACCGAGGTCTCCCTGCCGCACGGCGACACCCCCCGGCGGCCCGACGGAGTGATCCGCATCGAGCGGGCCGGCAAGCTGTGGACGGCCCTCGTCGAGACCAAGACCAACGGCAACGCCCTCAAGGCCGACCAGGTGCAGGCCTACATGGACATCGCCGCCCGGCGCGGCTACGAGGCCGTGATCACGCTGTCGAACGACGTGGCGCTGGAGGGCAGCCCCCTGGTCGACGTCAAGATCGACCGGCGGCGCAAGCATCAGGTGGCCCTCTGGCATCTGTCGTGGGCCGAAGTGGCCCACCAGGCACAGATGCTGATCCGGCACGAGGGCGTCGGCAACGCCGCGCGCACCTGGCTGCTCCAGGAGCTGCTGCACTATCTCCAGCACGAGAACTCGGGCTGTCACGGTTTCCAGAACATGGGCGCGGCCTGGGTGCCGGTACGCAACGGCATCAGCGACGAGACCCTGTGCCAGGGTGACCCCCGGGCCCTCGAAGTCGTCGAGAGCTGGGAACGGCTGGTGCGCCAGGTGTGCCTCAGGCTCGGCGGCGAACTCGGGCAGAAGGTGCTGCCGGCTCAGCGCGCCAGACGCGGCACCGACCCCGGGACCCGCCGGGTGCAGCTCGCCGACCGGTTGTGCAGCGAAGGCAGGCTCCAGGCGGAGCTGCGCGTCGAGCGGGCACCCGGCCTGCTCACGATCGGCGCCGATCTGCGCACCGGCAGGCTGCGCACCTCGATCGAGATTCCGGCACCCGAGCAGGGTTACCCCCTCACCTGGGCCAAGCGTCTGATCCGCCGCCTCGCCGAGGCACCGGCGGACCTGCATGTCGAAACGCTGGTGGAAGGCGCGGCGGGCGGCCCCCGGGGCACCCTGGAGCGGCTGCGCCCCGAACCGGCGGACATGCTGCCGAAGGGTGCCGCGACGATCACCGGCTTCCGGCTGTCCCTGCTCAAGAACATGGGGAGCAGCCGCGGCAACGCGGAGGCCGGCTTCATCCGCAGTGTCGACGATGCCGTACAGCGCTTCTACACGACGGTGATGGTCCACCTGGATGCTCCCGTGGCCCGGCGGACGGGGGTGCGGGACCGGGCGGGCGTCTGAAACCCCCGCAACGGTTCGCTTCTCACGCCAGTTCGCCGCGCAGCCGTCGCGCGCGCAGTACCAGTTCCAGTTCGAAGCGGCGGTCCGGGTCGTCTATCTCGTCGCCCCAGAGTTCTCGGATCTGGCGGAGGCGGTAGCGGACCGTCTGGGGGTGGACGCCCAGGCGGGCCGCCACTTCCGGTGCTCCGCCCCGGGTCTCCAGCCAGGCGAGGAGGGTCTGCGCGAGGCGGCGGCCGTGGGTGGGGCCGCAGTGTCTGAGGGGGGCCAGACAGCGCAGGGCCAGGTCGTCCATCAGTTCCTCGGGCTGCAGCAGGACCAGGGCCTCGGTGTGTTCCGTGCAGTGGAGGACCTCGCCGGCGGGGAGCAGGGCGCGTTCCATCAGGCGTACTGCGGCCTCGGCCCAGCGGAGCGACTTCGCCGCGTCGGCGAGGGGGACCGGGGGGCCGATCGCGCCGGCCCAGCCGGTCAGGGCCCGGTGCAGGAGTTCGTGGCGGCCCGCCGCGTCCGGCTCCGGTACGACCATGCGGGGCTGTTCGTAGTCCATGTCCAGGAGGACTCCCTGGCCCACCGCGGGGGCCACCGCCTCCCGGGCCGGGCGGATCAGGACGCCCACCGCCACCTTCTCGGGCAGCGGCCAGCCGATGCGGGCCGCGCGTTCGGTGAGGGCGTCCACGGGGTCGCCCCGGTGGCGTTCGGCCAGCAGTAACTCCATCAGGCGGCGCTGCAGGCGCAGGCGTTCGCCCGCCTGGCGTGCGGCCGCCTCGGCGTAGCCGCGGACCGACTGGTCCACGAGGCCGTCCAGGTACTCGTAGCCCGCGTCGACCAGTTCGTACATCGCCGGCGGCGGGATCTCCACGCGCTGGCCGATGTCGGCGAAGCGCCGCCAGGCCAGGCGTACGCCCATGCGGTAGATCGCCTGGAGGGAGTCGAGGCTGCGGCCGTTGAGGCCCTCGCCCCTGCCGAACTCCTGGAAGACGCCCGGCGGGACGGTGGGACGGCCCTCCGCCGTCTCCAGGTGCTGGACGAAGACCTCGATCGCGCGGCGGATGCCGACCAGGGCCATCGGTTCCCCGGACTCGTCGAGGACGACCGGCAGATGGGGGTACTCGCGGCGGATCTCGCGCATGATCTCCTCCGCGAGAGCCGGTGCCTCGGCCAGCGCGATGGCGGCGAACCGGCGCACCTGGAGGCGGGGAACGTCGTGCCAGGCCGAGCGGGTGTTCACTGCTGCCGGGCGGGCGGGCACGGGTCAACTCCCCTGGTCCGTCTGCTCGTAGGTGATCAGTGGTGTGTTGGGCTGCTCGGGTGTCGCCTCCAGCAGCGCGACGATGCCGAGCGTGGCACCGAGGGCGAGCAATGCGGCGGCGACGACGGTCAGTGCGGCGGCGAGCAGTCTGGACATCGCAGGGGCAGCCTCTCTCGAGCGGCTCGGTCCGGTGTACTTCCCCACCCGGAGCCCGACCCGGAATCCCATCCGGTACCCACCTGCCTGTCGGCCCAGTGTCGGCAAGACACTGATGCCCCGTCAAGACATTGACACTCCGTCAAGAGACGCCTACGGTTCCCCGCTCGAAGAGCGACCCGAACTCCGTCAACTCACGCCCCTGGAGTGTCCGGATGCGCCGTACTGCCTCTCCAATCTCCCTGATTCTGCTGGGACTCGGCACGTTTCTGCTGGTACTGGCGCCACTGCTCGCCTGGTACGTGACTCCACGCGCGGCCGTGAACCCGATCAACATCGACCAGACCGCGGTCTACCGCGGCACGGGCAGCGTCTTCGACACCGAACAGGTGAAGACCGTCCCCGACCAGCGCATCACCGTCACCCAGCGGGTGCGCGGCAACGTCGAGGACAGTGAGCGCAGCGACGGGGCCGCGGTGTGGGACGTGACGACCACCGTCGACACCGACAAGTCGCTGCCGGCCGCCGATCCGCACGACGCCCTGGAGTTCGTCCCGCACCGGTGGGTCATGGACCGGAAGACGACCAAGCCGGTGCACTGCTGCGGGGAGAAGCCGTACATCGAGGGCGAGGCCTATCTGAAGTTCCCCTTCGACGTGCAGCGACGCTCCTACCAGTGGTGGGACAACTCCCTCGGGTCCACCGTGACGTTGCGTTACCAGGGTACGAAGAAGGTTCAGGGGTACACGGGTTACCGGTTCACCGGCACGGTCGCCCCGGCGAAGGTCGGGACGCGGCTGGTGCCGGGCACGATCGTGGACGAGCCCGGGCGGCCGCAGGTGCTGGCCGAGGAGTGGTACTCCAACCACGGCATCGAGCTGGTCGTCGACCAGCGCACCGGCCGGGTCGTCTATGCGCAGGTGGGCCCGAAGCGCACCCTGCGGGCGCCCGGCGCGAAGAAGGACGCCGTGGTCCTGCTGGACAGCCGGAAGATCGCGTTCACCACTGCGACGCAGAAGGAGGCGGTACGGCTCGCGAAACGGGACAGTGACCAACTGCGCGCGGTGGGCGAGACGTTGCCGGTCGGGGCGGCTGTGGCCGGATTCGTACTGGCTGCCGTGGGGGGCGTTTTGGTGGTACGGGGGCGCAGGCGTCCCGAGTCCACCGAAATGCGCGATACGCCCGAGCCCGTCCTCACGATGTGACTGGACGTCAGCTCTAATAACGCCGGAAATTGTCACGCAGGTGAGTAGCCACGGCGAACGGGTGGGCGAAAACTGTGCCACCCCACCCGAGCACAACCCGCCCACAACATCCTCCTAGGAAGCGCTCAGTCCCCCCACAACCAGCCTGAAACACACCGCTGAGTTCCGCACCCTGAGACGAGTTGGAGCACCCATGCCCCAGCACGTGCCCCATCTGCTGCACACCTCGCCATCCCTGGCGTCGCAGCAGCAACCCTCATCGCACCACGCGCAGCACCACTCGGCGCTCCCCCCACCTCCGCGCCGAATCGTTTTTCTCGCCCATCGTGACCTCGACAATCCTGCCGCCGGCGGCTCCGAGCTGCTCGTGGACCGTCTCGCCGACGGACTGACCCGGCTCGGCCACCAGGTGACCCTGCTGTGCGGCGGCCCGGCCTCCTACCGGGACTACCGGGTCGTGTCGGCGGGCGGCGAGTTCGGCCACTACCTGCGCGCCCGTACCGCCTTCGCCCGCCAGGTCGGGGAGACCGACCTGCTGGTGGAGGTCTGCAACGGCATGCCGTACCTGGCGCCCCTGTGGCACCGCGGCCCCACCCTGTGCCTGGTCAACCATGTGCACACCGACCTGTGGAAGATGCGGTTCGGCGGGCCCCTGGCCCCGGCCGCCCGGATCGGCCGAAGACTGGAGCACTGGGCACTGGCCGGTGCGGCGGCCCGCAACCACGGTCTTCTGGTCGCCGTCTCTCCGTCGACCGCTCAGGCGCTGCGGTCGATCGGCGTCGAGCGGGACCGTATCCGGGTCGTGCACAACGGGGTCGAGGAGCCGGGACCGCTCGCCGAGCGCTCGCCCGAGCCGCTGTTCGTGGCCGTGGGCAGACTCGTCGAGTACAAGCGGATCGACCTGCTCCTGAGACTCTGGGAACGGGTGCGGCCGGTGACCGGCGGCCGGCTGGTGATCGTCGGGGACGGACCCGAACGGGAGCGCCTGCAGCAACTCGCGGGCCCCGGTGTCGAGTTCACCGGGCATGTCTCGGAGGCGGAGAAGCACCGGCTGCTGTGCGCGGCCTGGTTGCTGCTGCATCCGTCCGCCGTGGAGGGCTGGGGGCTGGTCGTCACCGAGGCCGCCACCCGTATGACGCCGACCATCGCCTTCGACGTGCCCGGACTGCGGGACTCCGTCGCGGACGGGGAGACCGGGGTGCTCGCGCAGGGGGAGTCCTCGTTCGCCGCGGCCTGGTGCACGCTCGCCCTGTCGGGACATCGCCGTGAGCTGATGGGCAAGGCGGCCCGCGACCGGGCGGCTCGGTTCCGCTGGCATCGGACCGTCAGACAGTTCCGGGCGGTTGCTTCGGAGGCGGTGAGGGGCTGGGGGCCGTGAGGCGGCTGCGGGTGCGTCGTGGCTTGTCGCGCGCACGCGGCGGTAGCCGCAAATCGAGCACTGCCCCGCGCCCCTACGAGTTCAAGGACCCCTCGTTTCGACGTTCTCTGAGCCTCCTTCGCGCATTTCGGCACGAGCAGGATGATCCCGAGGCCTGCTACTCGCTGCTCGCCCAGGATGCCGCTGATCAGGTCGAGGCCTACGACGGTCCCCTTGCCGGCCGTACCGTCGTGGACGTCGGCGGTGGCAGCGGGTACTTCACCGAGGAGTTCCGCAGACGAGGCGCCGACGCGTTCCTCTTCGAGCCCGATCCCACCGAACTGGGAGAGAAGCCCCCCGACTCCACCGTGATCGCCGACGGATACCTGCTCCCCCTGCGGGACGCGGCCGCCGACGTCACCTTCTCCTCCAACGTCCTCGAGCACGTGGCGGATCCGCAGACCTTCCTCAGCGAGCTCATCCGCGTCACCCGTCCCGGCGGGCTGATCTACGTGTCGTTCACCAACTGGCTGTCCCCGTGGGGCGGTCACGAGTGGGCGCCCTGGCACTACCTGGGTGCCGAACGGGCCCGGGCCCGCTATCGGCGCCGTACCGGAAAGGCCGCCAAGCACACCCTCGGCGAGAACCTGTTCGCCGTGCACATCGGCCCGACCCTGCGGCAGGTGCGTGCCCGCGACGACGTCACGGTCGTCTCGGCGCGCTCCCGCTACTGGCCCTTCCTCGCGGAGACCGTCGTCCGGGCTCCCGGCATCCGTGAGGTGGCCACCTGGAACCTCCTCCTCATCCTCCGGCGGTGTCCACCATGACGACGTCCACGGTCCAGGCCCCTCCTCCGGCGGCCGTTCCCACCACCGCGACCCTGTCGGGCCCGCCGGAGGGCCCGCGGTCGCGGCGCTGGCTGCTGGGGTTCTGGGCCGTGGTGTTCGTGCTGTTCCTGGCGGTGCACCCGGGGCGGCAGACCTTCGACACCAAGCTGGGTGTCACCACGGACCCCGGGCGGTTCCTCGCCGATCTCGGACAGCTCTGGCACGACCAGGGCTCCTTCGGCGGGATCCAGGACCAGTACGTCGGCTACCTGTGGCCGATGCTGCCGTTCTACTGGCTGGGCCACGCCCTGCAGTTGCCGGTGTGGCTGGTGGAGCGGCTGTGGATGTCGCTGATCGTGTCGGTCGCCTTCTGGGGCGCGCTGAGACTCGCCGAGCGGCTGCGGGTGGGCAACGGTACGTCTCGGCTGATCGCCGCCGCCACGTACGCGCTGTGGCCGACCTTCACCATCGTCATCGGCTCGACCTCCGCTGCCGCGCTGCCCGGTGCCTTCCTGCCCTGGGTCCTGCTGCCGCTGACCAACGAGCGCTACAGCGCCCGGATCGCCGCTCTGCGCTCGGCCCTGGTCATCCCCTTCATGGGCGGCGTGAACGCGGCCTCCACCCTGGCCTGTCTGCTCCCCGTCGGGCTGTATCTCCTCTCCCGGCCGCCCGGCCCACGGCAGCGCAAGCTGATCGCCTGGTGGGTGCCGGGCGTGATCCTGGCGACCGCCTGGTGGGTCATCCCCCTGCTGCTCCTCGGGTTCTACGGCGAGAACTTCCTGCCGTACGTCGAGAACGCGCGGACCACCACCGAGACGATGTCCGCGACCGAGGCCCTGCGCGGCGGCGGGAACTGGGTCGCCTATCTGCACCTGGGGGAGGCGTGGCTGCCGGCCGGGTGGACCGTGGCGTCCTCGGTGATCGTCATCCTGTGTTCGGCGTTCGCGGCCGGCCTCGGTCTCGCGGGCTTCGCCCGGCGGGACATGCCGGAGCGGCGATGGCTGGTGCTGACCGTGCTGACGGCCGTGCTGGTACTGCTCGCGGGGTACGGCGGCGCGTTCGGCGCCCCCTTCCACGGGCTCGTGCAGGACTGGCTGAACGGCGGCCTCGCCCCCTTCCGCAACATCTACAAGTTCCAGCCGGGGCTGGCGCTCGCGCTGGTCCTTGGCCTCGCCCACCTGGTGGGGGTGGCATCCGAACCGCGCGGGGCGCGGGAGGTCAGAAGCCGCAGGTACGCCCCCCTGGCCGCGGTCGTCCTGGTCCTGCCCGGGCTGCTGTGGCCGTATCTCAACGGCTCGATCCTGAACCCGGGTTCCTTCCAGGAGCTGCCCAAGTACTGGCACACCACGGCCGACTGGCTGGACAAGTACTCCCCCGACTCCCGTGCCCTCGTCGTCCCCGCGACCGCGCACGGCATCTACACCTGGGGCTCCCCCATCGACCAGCCCCTCGACGTGCTCGCCGAGTCCCGCTGGGCGCAACGCGACTACGTGCCCTTCGGCACCCCCGGCAACCGGCGCGCCATGGACGCGGTCGAGCAGGCGCTGATGACGGGCGGCGAGATCCCGGGACTGGCCGACTACCTGAGCCGGGCCGGCGTCTACTACGTCGTCGTCCGCAACGATCTCGACCCGGACCAGATCGGCGCCGTGTCGTCGTCGGTCGTCAAGCGGGCCCTCGAACAGTCCGGCTACGAGCGGGTGACGGGTCTCGGGCCGCTCATGACGGGCGGCGTGATCGCGCACGACACCCCGCTGCAGATCGAGGGGCTGTACCCGAGGCAGCGGGCGGTGGAGATCTTCCGGCCGGTGGAGTCCTCGGGCGTACCCCGGCCCGGACAGGCCGGACTCCTGCCGGTCGCCGACACGGCCCAGGTGTCCGGCGGCCCCGAGTCCCTGCTTCCGCTGGCGACCGAACTGCGGGGCCGGGCAACGGTGTTGACCGGCGACAACCATCCGGGTCTCGGCACCCCGTCGCTCCAGATCACCGGCGACGGACTGCGGCGCGCGGACACCCGGTTCGGGCTCGTCAACGCGAACACGTCTTACACGTACACCAGCGACGAGCGCAACGCCTCCGGGGCCGCCCAGGACGCCGGTGAGAAACCGCACCAGATCCTGCCCGCGAAGGGCCTCGACCACCAGACGGTGGCCGAACTGCGCGGCGCCCGCTCGGTGACGGCGTCGTCGTACGGCAACTGGCTGTTCCATCTCCCGCAGTTCGACCCGGTCAACGCCTTCGACGGCAACCCGGACACCGCGTGGGCGGAGGGCGTGGCGGGCTCCCCGGACGGACAGTGGCTGCGGATCGGCTTCTCGGACCGCGCCTACGACATGCCCTCGTCGTTCAAAGTGACGCCGTTGCCGCAGGAGAGCGTGCGGTCGGCGGCGACCAGGGTGCGGGTGCAGACGGAGAACGGGTCGCGGACCAGTCTCCTGCGGGCGGACGGATCGACGCAGAGCGTCAAGTCACCGCCCGGGGCAACGAGTTGGATGAAGCTGACGATCGTCGACTCGGTGGCACGGCGGACCGGTCTCGCCGGTGCCGGGTTCTCCGAGATCGCCCTGCCGGACGTGCAGGTGACCCGGCTGCTGCGGCTGCCGACCGACACCGACTCCACGAGCTCCGACTCCGGTTCCGGGGACTCGCCTGCCGAAATCGTCTCCCTGCACCGGGTGCCCGACCCGGCCGGGATCTCCCCCACGGGCACCGAGGCGGGCCTGCACCGCCGCTTCTCGACGGCGACCGCGGGGACCTACTCGGTCCAGGCGAAAGCGGTGCCGGTGACCGGGGAGGAGCTCGACAAGCTGCTGTACGAGGTCGCCCCGGACCAGCGCAACCGCATCACCGCGACCGCCGACTCCACGGCGGCCCTCGGCACCGGCCTGTCCGCCCGCAACCTCACCGACGGTGATCTCACCACCGCGTGGATCGCGGGCGACCGCCCCACCATCCACCTGAGCTGGAGCGGCAAACAGCCCATCGGGGAAGTGGTGCTGGCGCCCGCGGGCGGTCTGTCCACCCGTCCCACCGAGGTCGACATCAGCTCGCCCGACGGTGCGACGGTCGCCGGGGTCGACGAGAACGGCGCGGTGCGCTTCCCGGCGATCACCACCGACCGCCTCGACATCACGATCACCAAAACCGCCCCGCTGATCCTGCACAACCCCGTCGCGGACGAGGACCTCCAACTGCCGGTGGGGCTCACGGAGGCCTACCTCCCGGCCCTCGACCAGTACCGGACCCCGCAGCCGAAGGCCACCCGGAAGTTCTCGCTGCCGTGCGGACAGGGACCGGTGGTGGCGGTCGACGGGAAGCTGTACCGGACCGGAGTGTCGGGCCTGGTCCGGGACCTGACGGAACGGCGCTCGCTGGACGTGACGCTCTGTCAGGGAGACAGTTCCGACGCCGAGTTGTCCCTCACCTCCGGTGAACACGTGGTCGAGGGCGGGGACGCCGGACCGCTCACCCTGACCGACCTCACGCTGACCCGCGGCACGGTCGCCGAACCCACCTCCCTCACCCGGGAGTTGCGGATCCAGGACTGGCTCGGCGACAAGCGCGAGGTGAGCGTGGGATCGGGAGCGGCCTCGTACCTCACGACGTACGAGAACCACAACGACGGCTGGAAGGCCACGCTGAACGGGAAGTCCCTCTCCCCGGTACGGCTCGACGGCTGGCAGCAGGGCTGGCGGATCCCCGCGGGAGCCGGCGGCGTGGTGAAGCTGTCGTACGAACCCGCGACGACGTACCACGGTGCTCTGATCGGCAGCGGGGTCGCCCTGGCCGCGCTGGTGGGGCTCGTACTGTGGCGCCGACGGTCCCCGAACCCTGACGAACCGCAGCGGGTGCCCCCGACGCCGGGGCTGTGGCTCGGGGTGGTGGCGCTCACCCTGGTCGGCGTGGTGATCGCGGGCTGGTTCGCCCTGCTGATCCCGGCACTGGCCCTGCTCGCGTCCCGACGGCACGGGTTGCTGGTGCCGATCGCCCTCGTCGCGACGGCCTGCGCGGGGATCGCCGCGGCGGTGGGTGCGGGCGAGCCGGTGGGGGCGGCCGACGGCGCCTTCGGCCACGTGGCCCAACTGCTGGCGCTGATCGGGTTGTTCGCGGCGCTGGTGAGTGTGCGTGAGCCGGTGACGTCTCCGGATTCCGAGGCACCGACACAGCAACTGCCGCCGGTCGAGGTGAGCAAGGGGAGGACGGAACCGACATGACCCCACCGACGCGCATCCCGTTCCCCGTGGTGGACGAGATCTCCCGGCACTGCCTCCAGGAGGAGGAACCGGAGACGGTCCACATCGAGGTGCACCTGCCGGGGCGACTGGACCAGTCCCGGTTGCGGAAGGCGTTCCTGGAGGCCCTGCACCGCCATCCGCGGATCCTGATGCGGGAGGCCCCGGGGGGTTGGTACCGCCGCCGCTACGAGTGGGAGCTGACGGAGGAGCCGGACGTGGCGGTGGTGAGCTTCCCGGAGCCGGGGAGGAACGCGCTGCGGGACGCGAGGACTCGTGCTCTGACGGAGGCACCCCCGCTGTCGCTGTCCCCACCGATACGGCTGGAGGTGGTGGAGGGGGCCGGTCCTGTGGAGGGCAGCGAGGCGACCGACCTAGTCGGACAGCACCCACCTGCTTGGGGGCGCGGGGCTGTGACATATGCGGCTCCGCCGCGTGGGCGCGACCAGCCCCCACTCAGCCGCACCCAAAACACAACCGTTCTCTTCCTCACCATCAACCACACCGCGTTGGACGGCCCCGCCTGCCTCCGCATAATCGCCACAACCGCCGAAATCTACGGCGGCAAGGACAACGCCCCGGCATCAGCCCCCACCCGCGCCCAAGACCCCCCCGCACCCCCCGACAACACCCCCTCCAACTGGACCCGCCCGGCCCGCGTGGCGCCCGGCGCCCCCGAGAAATCCCCCGGCAACGGCCTCCTCGTCACCGAACTCCCCCTCCCCCACCGCCCCAAGGGCTCCCCCTACACGGTCAACGACCAGCTCATGGTCACCACCGCCCTGACGATCGCCCACTGGAACAGGGAACACGGAGAAGCCCCCCGCCCCCTCCGCATCACCATGCCCGTCGACGACCGCCCCAGGGACACGACGATGCCGATAGGAAACGGCACTCGCCTGGTAGAAGTCCCTTTCGCACCGGCCGAGTTGCCGACCGACGAAGACGACATGCCCGAGTTCCTGCGCCGCACGGCAGACCGCACACGCGCCCTCAAATCCCTCCCCCGCCCCCAACTCGGTCACGGCGCGAGCCTGCTCACCGCCCCGGTCACCCCGGTGGCCTGGCGGGCGACGCTCACCCGGGGCCTGCGCAGGGCGGCGGCGCCCTGGACCTCCACCACGCTGCTCAGCAACATCGGCCGTGTCCCGTACCCGTTGGACTTCGGTGAGGAGGCCGGTCGCGCGCACGCCGTGTGGTTCTCGGCGCCCGCCAGGATGCCCCGCGGCCTCACCGTCACGACCGCCTCGACCGCGGGCCGGCTGCATCTCGCCCTGCGCTGGTCACGGGCCCTGCTCAGCCATGGCGACGGCGCCCATCTGAGGGACCTGTTCGAGCACTATCTGCATGCCACGGAGGTGGCCCCGTGAACACCACCGCACCCCCGCGCCGCAGTGGTCTCCGCGACTTCTACGAGGACCCCGCCGTCCCCGTCGCCTCCGGCACCCCCCGCTCGCTGCGCCAGGCCCGCATGCTGGCCACGGCCCTCGGACCCGCCGGAACGACCCGGCGCACCGTGCTCGACATCGGCTGCGGCGACGGCACCGCGGCCGCCACCGCGGCACCGCTTCTCACCGGCCACAGCATCGTCGGCGTCGACTGGTCCCAGGACGCCCTCAAGCGCGCCCGCACCCGGCTGCCGTACGCCGTGCGCGGCGAACTCACCGGCGCCGGGCTGCCGTTCGCCTCCGTGTCCGTCGACGCCGTGCTGTTCAGCGAGGTCGTCGAGCATCTCGTCGACCCGGACGCGGCACTGGACGAGATCCGCCGCATCCTGCGCCCCGGAGGTCATCTCATGCTGTCCACACCGAACTTGGCGGCCTGGTACAACCGCGGGCTCCTGCTGGCCGGTGTCCAGCCGGTGTTCTCGGAGGTCAGCCTGCGGGCGATCCACGGCAGGCCGGGACGGGAGGTCGTGGGGCATCTGCGGCTGTACACGGCGCGTGCGCTGCGGGAGTTCGTGGCCGCGGCCGGCTTCGACGTCGTACGGCTGGAAGGGGCGCCCTTCCACGGTGTGCCGCGGGTGCTGCGGGGCCTGGACCGGCTGGCGTGCGCCAGACCGTCGCTCGCGTCGATCCTGCTGCTGCACGCGCGGAAGACCTAGGGGGCCGGGCCATGTGGTGGGGAGTGGCGGCGGCCCTGTTGGCGAACACCCTGTACAGCGTCGGATTCGTCCTGGAGAAACGAGCCCTCACCGCCCTGCCCGAGGTGTCGATCCGGCAACCGGCCAAGCTGCTGGGGCTCGTCATCAGAAGCCCGCTCTGGATCGGCGGTTCACTGTCGCTGGCCGCCGGGTTCGGGGCCCAGCTCGCGGTCTACCGGACGCTGCCGATCGCGGCCGCGCAGGGCATCTTCGTCTCGGGTCTGGTGCTGCTGGTGCTGCTGTCGGCGCGGCTGCTGGGCGAGGAGACGACCGGGCGGGAGCGGTACGCGCTGGGCGCCATCCTCGTCGCGCTGCTCATGGTCGTCCTGTCGCTGAAGGAGGGTTCGGACCATGTCAGCCGGGACGCCCCGTACCCGCTGATCCTCCTGGTGTGCGTGCCGTCGCTTGCGGCGGGCGTGTGGCTGTACGGGTCCGCCGAGCGGCGCACCCGGCACCGGCACCGGATGCCGACGACCGGCGTCGAGTACGGCGTGGCGGTGGGACTGCTGTACGGGGTGAGCTCGCTCTCGATCAAGGGCGTGTCGAGTTATCTGTCGTCAACTGGACTTGGTGGAGCGGTACTTGAACTTTTGAGGTCTCCCTATCCGTATCTCCTGTTGTTCACCGGAGCGTTCGGCCTGGTGATGTCGCAGGCGGCGCTGCAGCGCTGCCGGGCCTCGCTGATCGTGCCGGTGTGCACGACGGTGACCTGCCTGTACACGGCGGTGCTCGGCACACTCTCGTTCGGCGAGTCCCTGCCCCACGACCCGCTGCGGCTCGCGCTGCGCCTCGCCGGGACGGTGCTCGCCGTCGCCGTACTGCTGGCCATGCCCAAGCACGATCCGGCGCCCAAAGCCCCCGTAGGGGCCAAGGAGTTGACACCCCCATGAACCCCGACGACCCGCTGCTCCAGATCCTGGCCTGCCCGCTCGACAAGGGGCCCCTGCACCTCGTGCCCCCGGACGAGGCCCTGTACAACCCGCGGCTGCGCCGCCGCTATCCCATCGTCGACGGCATCCCGCAGCTGCTGCCGTCCTCCGGGGAGCAGGTGACGGACGACGAGCACGAGGACTTCCTGTCGCGCTGCACCGGGGCTTCCCCCCAGACCCCCGGGACGACTCCATGACCGGACCGGCTCGCACCTGGGCGGCGAGAGTGGCCCCCCATCTGCCCACCCGCCTGGTCGCGGCCGCGGCCCGGGCCGTCTACCCGCGCTTCGAGCCCGAGTTGGCACGCCTCGCCGACCTGTGCCCGGCGGACTGCGGGACGGCGGTGGACGTGGGCGGCTGGTACGGGCCGTGGACGCGACGGCTGGCCGGACGGGCACAGCGCGTGGTCACCGTCGAACCGGTGCCCCATCTGGCCCGGCTGCTGACCTCGGCGGCCCCGGCGAACGTCCGTGTCGTACAGGCCGCCGCCGCGGACCGTCCGGGCACCGCCCGGCTGTGGCTGCCGCCGGACGACGCGGGTGACCGCGGGGTGTCCTCCCTGGTCCGGCGGGACATCCACGGCCGGGCGGTGGACGTCCGCTGCGTCACGCTGGACGAACTGGGCCTGAAGGACGTCGGCTTCATCAAGATCGACGTGGACGGGAGCGAGCTGGCGGTGCTGCGCGGGGCCACGGGCGTCCTCGCCCGCGACCGGCCCGCCCTCTTCGTCGAACTGGAGTCCCGGATCCAGCCCGTCGGCCCGGTGGTGACCTATCTGTCCCTGCTCGGCTACGACGGCTGGGTGCTGCCCCGCGCCACCTGGGTCCCCCTCGCCGGCTTCCCGCTGGAGGCACACCAGGAGACCGCCTCGTACGTGGTCTCCCAGGGCCTGTTGCGCCGGGTCCTGCCCTTCCTGAACCGCCCTCGGTACGTCAACTCGGTCCTCTTCCTCCCCGACGGCCGCCGCCCCGGTGTCAGTGCGGTGGGGGACGATGGGGATCATGCCCTCCGGAAAGCCCCCGGCTAGCCCCTTCACCGTCCACGACTTCCAGCTCGTTCTGCTGCGCCGCATGGCCGACCACAACCCCGGCCCGGTGGAGGACGCCCGGCACACCCTGGGCGTCTCGATCACCGACATGCGGGAGGCCAACAAGCGCTGGCAGGCCATGGTCCGCGCGCCGCGGTCCCGTGCCGCCGCCTCCCGGTACCGCTCGGTCCTCGGCACCCCGGAATCCGTCCTCACCCGCAAGGTCGGCGACCTGGAGTGCGAGGCCTGGCTCTGGCCGGTCCCCCTCTGGCCGGACCTGCGCTTCGAGGTGCTCCTCTCCCCGACCGGCGCGGTCTGGAACGAATGGCTGATCCGCGCGCCGGACGCCCCCGCCCCCACCCTGCGCACCCTCGCCGACCTCACCCCCTGGTCCTGCACGGTCGACGAGGCGGCCCGCGCCTTCCCCCCGGCCCGCCCCCTGGAGGGCACGGCCCCGACCCGCTGGGGCCTGGCGTTCACGGCCCCGGACGCGGAGGGCGTACGGCGGGAGGTGGTGGCCGAGTTCACCTGGGGGCTGCTCCAGCGACTGACCTCACGCTGACCGGCCGACGACGACCCGGTCCGCGGCCTCCACCACGTCCGCCACCACACAACTGACGTTGTCCGGGCCACCGGCGGCGTTCGCGGTATCGACCAGGGAGTGGGCTCTGCCCTCCGATCCCTGGCAAGCCGCCTGAGGGAACATCGGCACGCGCCCGGCACCCGGTGGCGGGGCCCGAATGCAGGCCGACAGGGGCGCGGGCAGCGGGCATTGGCCCCGTCTTCCGCCCCACCTTCACCTCTGGACGTATCGGGCCACTGTGTACGCGGTCGGGCCGGTGAGCCCTCCATCTGCGCCGTCCCTCATGTCCAGGACATCGAAACCGGCACCCTCCGCGTAGCGTTCCAGTTCACGGGGAACAGGACGCGCCCCGCACGTTCATTGCAGGACAGCTTCTCTAGGCTGCCGGTCGAGCCATACGTCATGCGAAAGGAATCCGCCGTGCCCCGAGTAGCCCTTGCCACCTACGACCCCCGGCCCGCGCCCAGCAAGGACGCCGACCTGCCCGTGCTGGTGGCGGCGCTGCGTGCGGCCGGGGCCGAGGCGGAGGCCGTGTTCTGGGACGACGGTGATGTCGACTGGGCCGGGTACGACCTCGTCGTCATCCGGTCCACCTGGGACTACAGCTGGCGGGCGGCCGAGTTCGTGGCGTGGGCCGAGCGGTGCGGCCGGATGACACGGCTCGCCAACCCGGTAGAGGTCGTGCGGTGGAACACCGACAAGCGGTACATCGGGGAGCTCGCGGAGGCGGGGGTGCCGGTGGTGCCGACCCGCTATCTCGCGCCCGGCGACCCGGTTTCGCTGCCCGACGAGCACGAGTACGTCGTCAAGCCCACCTCCGGGGCGGGAGCGCGGTATGCCGCGCGGTACACGTCCGGACAGCACGAGACCGCCGTACGGCATCTGGAGCGCATGCACGCGGAGGGGCTCACGGCGATGGTGCAGCCATACATGCGGGGCATCGACGCGGGCGGGGAGCGGGCGCTCCAGTTCTTCGGGGGCCGCCTCCTGCACGCCAGCCGCAAGCGGGCCGTCCTCAGCCCTGACACCGCGTTCGACGCGGACAAGGTCGCCCACCCGGGCCTTGAGCCGTGGACGCCGACGCCGGCCGAACGCGAGGTCGGAGAGCGCGCCCTGGCCGCCGTACCGAACGCGCCGGAACTGCTGTACGCGCGCGTGGACCTCGTCGACGGGGAGGACGGGCGGCCGCGGGTGATGGAACTGGAACTCGTCGAACCGAACCTCTTCCTGTTCCTGCACCCGGAGTCGGTGGGGCCGGTGGTGGACGCGCTGCTGGCGGCCGCCCGGGGGTGAAGGGGCCCGTCCGGCGGAACATGCCGGACGGGCCCGTAACCGTGGCCCTGCGGAAGGTCAGCGCTTGAGGGTGAAGGTGAAGTCGTCTGAGAGCCTGCCGCTCAGCCGGACCGCCGAGACGAGTCGGCCCTCCACGATCAGCCTCTCGACCTCGGCTCGCGCACGACGGCAGCCGTCGGCGATCAGCCGCATCGGCCGGACGGGGATCCGCGCCGCGAAACGGACCGAGACGTCGATCACCTCCCGGTCCAGGTGATCCGATCCGCCGGTGTCGAGACGCCACGCGCCGTCCCAGTCGAGGGCGATGCGATTACGCCGCTGCAGGACCGGATCCTGCAGCAACTCGGCTGCCAGAGCAGGGTCGTTGGCATGCAGCCGGTCCAGCAGCTCAGGCCTTACGGAGCGTACGTTCATCCGCTCCAGGACCGTGAACTTCGCCGTGTCCCCGCACCCGGTACAGAGCGCGAGGAGCCAGGCGTCGATGAGTTTGTGGTGTGCGTTGACGCGGAATTTGCCGTTCGCCCGGAAGAACTCGGACGCGCATGTGTGACAACGGCGGCGAACGAGCGGCAGGCAGGTGGGCACGACCACCCAGTTTTCGAGCACAGAAATACACCGGTTCCAGTGAGAAGTCCGCAGCAAAAAGCAGCGCGGCGCACTTGCGCGACGCGCGACAGATCAGCACTCGGGAGGTCTCACACGGTGTACAACGGCACGTCCTTGCCCAGACGACTCGGTCGGCAGCACGGTAGTGGGACCGGCGGCACGGCTCCACCTGTTTTCGAACGCCTCATCGGCGGTCCGGCGTAGGCGAGTTCCGTCCCCGTCGGATGCCGTGACATCGGCGCTGCCGCTCCTACTCGTCGTCCTCCGGCTCCCAGTCCAGCAGCCGTACCTTCGCCACCGTGCGGACATGGCGGCGCATCGCCGAGGCGGCCTGGCCCGGGCGCTGGAGGGCGATCGCTTCGAGGATCGCGCGGTGCTGGGCGAGGGAACGCTCGGGGCGGTGCGGCTGGCGCAGGGACTCGGTGCGGCTCTCGGCGATCTGGTCGGCGATGGAGCGCATGAACTCCGCGAGCAGACTGCTGTGCGCCGCCGTCGTCACCGCCGCGTGGAACAGGCGGTCGCCCTCGATGCCGTGGCCGTCGTCCTCGATCTCCCCGGCCATCCTGGCGAGGGCCGTCCGCATCGCGGCCAGGTCCTCGTCGGTGCGGCGTTCGGCGGCCAGTTCGGCGAGCTTGGTCTCCAGGGCCTCGCGGGCGTCGAGGACGTCGGGGAGGCGCTGCCGCCGCTCGACCATCTTCTCGACGGGCTCGACGTCGAGGCTGTCCCGGACGAGATACGTCCCCCCGCCGTGCCGCGCCTCGATCAGACCCTGGACCTCCAGCACGACGATGGCCTGCTTCACGGAGGCGCGGCTGACACCGAGTCGGGTGGCCAGGTCACGCTCGGGCGGAAGCCGGTCGCCGGCCTGGAGCCCGGCCTCGTCGACGTACTGGCGCAGCCGGTCGAGCACCTGCTCGTACAGACGTGGCTTGGCCATGGGGCGCAGGGCGTCGGTCACGGGTCCCCCTCTCGTTCGTCGGGAGAGTAACACCGGGTGGGGCGGCCTGTGGGGCGGTCTGCGAGCGCCTGTGGACAAGTGGCCGAGTGGTCTAGTGGTCGACTGGACGAGTGGCTGATTGGCAAAGTGGCTGAGCCAATTTTGCGCGAGCCCTTGACGTCCCCGGCGTCCCCCACCACGCTAGCCAGCCATCCCCCCATGTGGCCTAGTGGCTCAGCCAATTACCGACTGAACCACTCATCCACTCAACCGCTCCGGGGCCCAACGACGGGAGCCCGTATGTCCCCCGAACTCATCTCGATCCTCGTCCTGGTCGTGGTGTTCGTCATCGCCACCACCCGTTCCGTCAACATGGGCGCCCTCGCCTTCGCCGCCGCCTTCGCGGTGGGCGAGTTGGTCGCCGACCTCGACGCGGACGGGATCTTCGCCGGCTTTCCGGGCGACCTGTTCGTCGTCCTCGTCGGCGTGACCTACCTGTTCGCGATCGCGCGGGCCAACGGCACCACCGACTGGCTGGTCCACGCGTCCATTCGGCTCGTGCGCGGACGGGTGGCGCTGATCCCGTGGGTGATGTTCGCGATTACCGGCGCGCTGACGGCGATCGGCGCGGTCAGCCCGGCCGCGGTCGCGATCGTGGCGCCGATCGCGCTGAGTTTCGCCGCCCGTTACGGGATCAGCCCCCTGCTGATGGGCGCGATGGTGGTGCACGGCGCCCAGGGCGGCGGCTTCTCGCCGATCAGCATCTACGGCACGATCGTCAACGGCATCGTCGAGCGCGAGAACCTCCCGGGCAACGAGGTGTTCCTCTTCCTCGCCTCACTGATCGTCAACCTCGTCATCGCGGGCGTGATGTTCGTGCTGTTCGGCGGGCTGAAGCTGTGGGCGCAGGGGGCGGTGCCGGTGGACGGGGCCGCCCCGGGCACGGGCCTCCCCGAGAAGGGCGACCGCCCGGAGAACGGAGGCAGCAGTTCCGGCCCCTCCGGCTCCCGCGCCCTCGCCACCGGCACCGGCACCGGCACCACCGCCGCCACCGAAGCCACGGGAGCCACGGGAGCCACCGGAACGACCACCACCCTGGCCCCCCGCCAAGACCCCGCCGACACCACCCACCTCACCCCCGCCCGTATCGCCACCCTCACCGCCCTGGTCGCCCTGGTCGTCGCCGTGCTCGCCTTCGATCTCGACGCGGGGCTCACGTCGATCACCCTCGCGGTGATCCTGAGCGCCGCCTGGCCGGAGGACAGCCGCACGGCGGTCGGGCAGATCGCCTGGTCGACGGTGCTGCTGATCTGCGGTGTGCTCACCTACGTCGGCGTGCTGGACGAGATGGGCACGATCAAGTGGGCCGGTGAGGGCGTCGGCGGGATCGGCGTCCCGCTGCTGGCCGCCGTACTGCTGTGTTACATCGGTGCGATCGTGTCCGCGTTCGCCTCGTCCGTGGGGATCATGGGCGCGCTGATCCCGCTCGCCGTGCCGTTCCTCGCGCAGGGCGAGATCGGGGCGGTCGGGATGGTGGCAGCGCTGGCGGTGTCGGCGACGGTGGTGGACGTGAGTCCGTTCTCGACCAACGGCGCGCTGGTGCTGGCCGCGGCACCGGACGTGGACCGCGAGCGTTTCTTCCGGCAGTTGATGATCTACGGGGGCATCGTGGTGGCGGTGGTACCCGCGGTGGTGTGGCTGGTGTTGGTCGTACCCGGCTTCGGGTAGGACCGCCAGGCGACAACAGGTTAGGAGTTGTACGGCATGACCTCTCTCTTCCCGACCCTCAGGGGCACCGGCGCGGACCGGACCGCCCTGCGGTTCGGCGACCGCTCACTCACCTACGGGCAACTCGCGGCCGCGACCGGCGCCCTGGCGGGCCGTCTCGCGCGGTACGACCGTGTGGCCGTCTGGGCGACTTCGGAACTGGAGACCGCGGTGGCCGTGGTGGCGGCGCTGGAGGCCGGAGTCGCCGCGGTGCCGCTCAATCCGAAGTCCGGGGAGAAGGAGCTCGGGCACATCCTGAACGACAGCGCGCCGGGCCTGCTGCTCGCCGCGCCCGGAGCCGAACTCCCCTCGACTGTGGGCGACTTGGAGCGCGTCGACATCGACGTGCACGGCACAGGCGGAACCGTCGGAACCGCCCCCGAGCCCCGGGCGCAGGACGGCGAGGATCCCGCCCTGGTCGTGTACACCTCCGGCACCACCGGCCCCCCGAAGGGTGCCGTGCTCCCCCGCCGGGCCCTCGCCACCACCCTGGACGCCCTGGCCGACGCCTGGCAGTGGACGTCGGACGACGTCCTCGTGCACGGCCTCCCGCTGTTCCATGTGCACGGCCTGGTCCTGGGCATCCTCGGCCCGCTCCGCCGCGGCGGCTCGGTGCGCCACCTCGGCCGTTTCAGCACGGAGGGCGTGACCCGGGAGCTGAACGACGGGGCCACCATGCTCTTCGGCGTCCCGACGATGTACCACCGCATCGCCGAAACCCTCGCAGGCGACCCGGAGTTGACGAAGGCTCTCACCCACGCCCGCCTCCTCGTCTCCGGTTCGGCGGCGCTCCCCGTGCACGACCACGAGCGCATCGCGGCCGCGACCGGCCGCCGGGTCGTCGAGCGCTACGGCATGACGGAGACCCTCATGAACACCAGTGTGCGCGCGGACGGTGAGCCGCGCGCCGGGACCGTGGGCGTGCCGCTGCCGGGGGTGGAGCTGCGGCTCGTGGAGGAGGACGGGGCGCCGATCACGTCGTACGACGGTGAGACGGTGGGCGAGATCCAGGTGCGCGGGCCGAACCTGTTCACCGAGTACCTCAACCGGCCGGACGCGACGGCGGGGGCGTTCACGGCGGACGGCTGGTTCCGTACGGGTGACATGGCCGTGCGGGACCCGGACGGGTATGTGCGCATCGTCGGCCGGAAGGCCACCGACCTGATCAAGAGCGGGGGGTACAAGATCGGGGCGGGCGAGATCGAGAACGCGCTGCTCGAGCACCCGGGGGTGCGGGAGGCGGCCGTGACCGGGGAGCCGGATCCGGACCTGGGTGAGCGGATCGTGGCGTGGATCGTCCCGGCGGACCACCAAGAGCCCCCGTCCCTGCAGGAGTTGGCGGACCATGTGGCGGGCCGTCTCGCTCCGCACAAGCGGCCCCGGGTCCTCCACCTCCTGGCCGCCCTCCCCCGCAACGACATGGGGAAGATCATGAAGCGGGCGCTGCATGCCTGAGCGTCTGTCCGCACGCGAGGCGATCGCGCTGGTCGCCGACGACTTCTCCGAAATCCCTTATCCCGTAAGGCAGTCGAAGCCCGATGGCCCCCTCGCCTGGCAGGGCTACGACGCCTCGCGCGCCCGCGCCGCCGAGCGCACCGGCGAGCAGGAGTCGGTCGTCTGCGGCACCGCGCACGTGGAGGGCACCCGGGCCGTTCTGATCGCCTTCGAGTTCGGCTTCCTCGGCGGTTCACTGGGTGAGGGCACCGGCGACCGTCTGGAGGCGGCGTACGTCTTCGCCCGTGAACACCGCCTGCCGGTCGTGCCGTTGGTGGCCACCGGCGGCAGCCGTATGCAGGAGGGCATGGTCGCGCTGACCCAACTGCAGCGGGTGGCACGCCAGTCGGCGCTCACCCGGGAGGCCGGGCTGCCCCAGGTCGCGGTGCTGCGCGACCCCACCACGGGCGGCGGCTGGGCCACCCTGGGCGCGGGCGCCGACGTGATCCTCGCCCTGCCCGGCGCCCAGGTCGGCTTCGCGGGTTCCCGGGTCCGCCCCGCGGACGCGGACCCGTCGGCGTACACGGCGGAGGCGCAGGTGTCGGCGGGGGCGGCGGACGCGGTGGTACGGCAGGAGGACCTGCGGGGGACGCTGGGACTGTGGCTGCGACTGCTGACGGCCCCCCCGACCGAGCGCGAGTCGGCCCCCGACCCGTCCCCTGCTCCCGCCCCCGTCCCCCCGCCCCTCGGCGCCACCGGTCTTCCCGCCACCGGCTGGGCCGCCGTCCGCCGTGCCCGTTCCCCTGAACGCCCGCGCGCCCAGGCCTATCTGGACGCCTACTTCACCCGGCGAGCCGCCCTCTCCGGTGACCGTTGCGGCGGCGTCGACCCGGGCATGCTGTGCGGTTTCGGCGAACGCGAGGGCCGTACCGTGGCGTATGCCGCGCAGGCCGGGACGGCGACCCGCCCGGCCGGCTACCGCACCGCCACCCGTCTGATCCGCCTCGCCGACCGCCTCGGCATCCCCGTGCTCACCCTGGTGGACACCCCGGGCGCGGCCAACGACGCCGAGGCCGAGCGGCAGGGCGCGGGCGCCGCGATCGCCGAGCTGTTCACGACGGTGGCCGCCGCCCGGACCCCGATCACCACCCTCCTCATCGGCGAGGGCGGCTCCGGCGGCGCACTCGCCCTGGCCGCGCCCGGCAACACGTACGCGACCCCGGACAGCTACTTCTCCGTCATCGCCCCGGAGCTGGCCGCCGCGATCCTGAAGCGAGCGCCGCGGGAGACGGAGGCGACGGCGGACCAACTTCGTGTGCGGCCGCAGGATCTGATGGAGTTGGGGGTGATCCGGAAGGGTCCCGAGCCGTCGGAGCCGCGTCGTTGACCCTTCATCACGGTCTTGCTGACTCTTCATCACGGTCTTTATGTGACGCTTATTTCCGACATAAGCGACAAAAACCCCCATTCAGCGGCACCCCACCCGGCCCCCCAGAAAAGGCGCCCCCTCCCCGGCCCCCGCACGATGCGACTAAGCCCCGCCACCCGGCGCGGCCCACGGTCTGTGCTCTCGGGAGGACCTGCCATGACCGCCAGTCTGGAGCAGCTGCGCCGCTGCCATTTCGCCGTCGACCTGGGCGCGGCGAGGACCCGGGTGTATGTGAAGGGGGCCGGGCTCGTCGTCGACCAGCCGTCCGTCGCCGCCGTCAACACCAAGACCGGCGCGCTGATCGCGGTGGGCGAGTTCGCCGAGAAGATGACGGGCCGTACGCCCCACTACATCCGTGTCGTGCGGCCCGTCTCCGGTGGGACGGTCGTCGACATCGAGATGGCCCAGCGGATGCTGCGGCACCTGCTGGGCGACAAGATCCGCCGGTCGCTGCGCCGCAAGCCCATTCTGCGCGCGGCCGCCTGCACCCCGCACGACGCCGACCCGCTGGCCCAGCGCGCGGCCATCGAGACCCTTGTCGGGCTCGGGGCGCGGCGCGTGGAGCTCGTGGACACCCTCATCGCCGCCGCCGTCGGCTGCGGGCTGCCGGTGGAGCGGCCCGAGGCCACCATGATCATGGTGTGCGGGGCCGCCGCCACCCAGGTCGCCGTGCTCTCGCTCGGGTCGATCGTGACCGCCGAGCGCATCCCCGTCGGGGGTGAGGCCGTCGATCACGCGATCGTCCAGCACCTGCGCCACGAGCACGAGCTGATGCTGCCCAGCCAGTCCGTACGGCCCCTGCAGCTCGCCCTGTCCGGCAACGGCCTCACCTCCCAGGGCCCCGCCTCCACCGAGATCCACGGCCGGGACGTGGCCACCGGACTGGCCCGTTCCGTGCAGGTCGACACCGCGGCCGTGCGGGACGCGATCGAGACCCCGTTGACCGCCGTCCTGGACGGCATCGGCCGGGTGCTGCGCAACTGCCCACCCGACCTGGTGGCCGACCTCGCCGACCGCGGGATCATGATGGTCGGCGGTTCCGCGCTGCTCCCCGGGCTCGACCAGATGCTGCGGCACGCCACCGGGATGCCGGTGCACATCGCCGAGCGGCCGGACGTCTGCGCCGTACAGGGGCTGGGGTACATGCTGGAGGGCCGGATCGAGCCGCTGTCGCTCGACCCGCTGGCCACCTGAGACGCCGTAGAGGATGCCCGAGGCTCCGCTTCCGCCGTTCCTCGAAGCCGTCCTCGGCGTCGGTACCGACCTCGACCTGCGCGCCACGCTCCAGCACATCGTGGACAGCGCGGCCGAGCTGACCGGCGCCCGGTGTGCGGCACTGGACACGACGGACCCCGGACAGGACGGACTCAGCGCGATCCGCACACCGGGAACCGTGCGGCCGGCCCCCGGAACCCTCGACGTACCGGTCCATGTGCGCGACGGCGTCTTCGGCACCCTGCACCTCGCCGGCAAGGGCGCCTTCACGGCCCAGGACGAACAGCTCCTGCACGTCCTGGCCGACCGGGCCGGCATCGCGATCGACAACGCCCGGATCTACGAGGCCGCCCGCCGGCGCGAGCGCTGGATCGAGGGCGCGGCGGCCGTCACCACCGCGCTGCTCACCGGGGAGAGCGCCGCCGACGCCCTGATGACGGTCGCCGAGCAGGCCCGTATCCTCGCCGACGCCGCCGCGGGCGTCATTCTCCAGCGCACCCCCGAGGGCGGCATGGAGATCGTGACGGCGTCGACGTACGACGATCCCGGCGACGTCGTCGGCACGACCATCGAGCCCGGCAGCGCGGTGCTGGAGCAACTCCTCGGCGGGGAACCGGTGTTCATCGCGGACTCGGCGACCGACCCCCGTATGACCACGCATGTGCGGCACCGGTTCGGGCCCAGCATGATGCTGCCGCTGCAGGCCGACGGCACACTGATCGGCACCCTCGCGCTCCCCCGGCGGCGCGGCGACCGGCCCTACACGCCCGTCGAGAGGCTGCTGGCGGTGCAGTTCGCCTCCCAGGCCGCCCTCGCCCTCGTCCTCGCCGACGCCCGGCACCAGCGCGAGCGGCTCGCGGTGTACGAGGACCGCGACCGTATCGCGCGTGATCTGCACGACCTGGTCGTCCAACGGCTGTTCGCCACCGGGATGATGCTGGAGTCGACGCAGCGCCGCTGCCCCGCCGGCGACGTCCGGGAGAGCCTCGGTCTGGCCGTGGACGAGCTCCGGTCGACGGTCCAGGAGGTCCGTACGGCGATCTTCACGCTCCAGCAGCCGCCCGCCGACGCCCCGACCACCTTCCGCGGCAGGGTGCTCAAGGAGACGGCGGGGGCGGCCGCCCTGCTCGGTTTCACGCCGTCCGCCCTCTTTACCGGTGCCGTCGAGACCCTGGTCCCCGAGCGAGTCGCCGCCCGCCTCCTCGCGGCGCTGCGCCGGGCCCTCGCGGATGCCTCCCGCCGCCCCGGCGTCTCCCGCGTCGAGGTCGGCGTCGACGCGACGGCGAGGCTGCCGGACGGACGGCACGGCGTACGGCTCACCGTGCGCGACGACGGCACCCCGCCCGGCTCCCCCGCGACCGGCACCGCACCCGGGCCGTCCGGCTCCGGTACGACCGTCACCTGGCAGTCGGCCCTGTGAGGCCGCCTCACACCAGCTCGAGCACGCTGCCCTCCGGGCGGAACCGCTCCAGTCTTCGTGGCGGCACGATGCTGGGCAGCAGCATCTCCCACATGAGGGTGGTCTCCTCGGACAGGTCGGCCCGCCCGCTGAGGACTTGGGAGCTGAGCTGCAGCCCGGTCCAGGAGCCGACGATCAACCGGGCCACCCGGCCGGGGTCGAGGTCCGCCTTCACGTCGCCGCGCCGCTGTGCCTGGACCAGGCAGTCCCGGAAGAGTTCGATCCACCGGGTGTAGGGCTCGCCGACGATGCCCGTACTGGAGCTCTGGTCGATGACCAGACGGATTCCGGCGCGCACCCGGACGTCCGCCACCAGCCGCCGGGCCATGGAGTGCGCGATGTCGATGACGCTCTGCACCCCGGGCTTGCCCGCCCCCACGACGGCTTCCAGGACGGAGAACTGCTCGTCGATGAGGGCCTGGGCGAGCTCCTCCTTCGAGCCGAAGTGGAAGTAGAGCGCGCCCTTGGTCACCCCGGCCTCCTTGAGGATGTCGCCGAGTGACGTCCCGTGGTAGCCCTCGGCGTCGAAGGCGCGGGCCGCCCCGTCGAGGATGGCCGAGCGGGTGACCTCCGCGCGTTCCTGCCTGACCATGCGTCCGTCCTCTGCCTGGGTCGCGACGAGCTCTCGGGATCAGTCTGCCTTCCCCGCACCCGAGAAAACCAACCGACTGGTACTTTTCACGGCGGACCGTGGAAGTGACCAGGGGGAACACGCGATCCGTACGGGCGGCGGCCTCGGCCCGGACCTCGCCACCGCCGTCCGTGCGCACCGGCTGCCGGCCGCTCTCAAGTCCTCGGCGTGGAGCGGCAGTCGGGTACGGCTGGGCTGAACGCGCGCGCCACAAGGGGCTCCTGTCGAGGCTCCTGTCAAAGCTCCCGTCAAAGGGCGAACCAGCAGCGGACGGTGGTGCCCTCGGGTCCGGTGTGCACGCGGACGAGGTCGGCGACGAGGTTGACGATGAGCAGGCCCCGGCCGCCCTGCTGGGCCCGGGAGGGCGGCCGGCGCCCGGCCAGCAGGTCGGTGAGCCGGCCCCTGTCGCGGACCTCGCACACCACGTACCCGTCCTCGGCCCACACCCGCAGCGATCCCGAACCACCGCCGTGCAGCACGCTGTTGGTGGTCAGCTCGGCGGTGGCCAGCGCCAGGTCGTCGAGCCGGGGCCGGACGAGCCCGAGCCGCGTGCCCGCGTCGATGGCGAGGTGCCGGACGTCGCCGAGCACGTCGGCGGCGAAGACGTGGGCCGGCACGTCGTCCGGTGCCGGCGTCAGCGATTCGTTGTAGCGGGCGTGCACGCCCTCGAAGTCGTACCGGGTGCTCCGCCGTTCCCGCCCGGAGTCCGCGTCGACGACCACGGGGTGGGTGGCGTAGGCGTCGTCGACGACCCGCGGATCGAGCCGCGAAGTGTCGTACGGGCACAGGATGGTGGCGTCGCGGCCCCGGAAGGCGGCGTTGATCAGCGCCTCGTGCTGGACGCAGGCGGGGTATTCGGTGGCGGTGCGCCCTGCCCAGATCGGTTCGCCGACGATCCGCACCGGGATGCCGGGCGGCTGGGCGTCGGCGAAGGCGCGCAGCACTTTCGGGATGATCCGGCCCGGGTTGCGCCCGGCCTCCCGCATGTCGAGGAACCGCACGGCGGCGTCGGCTCCGATCTCCTCCTCGAGCAGCCGGAGGTTCTCGGTGGGCACGGCCACGGCCACCGGTTCCCCGGCGGCGAGCGCCTTGCGTACGAACGGGACCACGCCCGCGAGGTACTCGCGCTCGTCGCGGTAGAAGAGCGCGGGATGCACGAACGGATCCGCGGCTTCGGCTCCCGCGTTCACGGCGGCGTCACCGCGCTCCCGTCCGCCGGAAGGCGGCGCCGTGGCGCTTCGTGTCGGATGTCCACACCGACTCCTCACTGCTGGCCGGACTTGTTCTCCTCCGATACGTCTCCCCTCCCGAAACGTCTCCCCGCGGATACCTGGACGACTGCGCGCTTACCCCCGACAGCCCCCGTCACTCCCCGCGGGGCCGGGTGTAGTCCTGGTGGCTCCGGGCAGGCGAACCCCGACACCGCCGGATCCCGCGCGGCCACACCCCCGGCACGGGACGGATTCCGGCGGTGACCGGTGACTCAACGTCGTGACGACTGTGGGGAGCAGCGAGGCGGACATGAGCTCAGCGGCACACTCTTCGCTCGCGGGGCGACTGAACACCCTGGCCATCGAGAGGCACCTGGACGAGGACCGGGCCGTGCTCGTCCCACGGGGCGGGCTGGTCCACGGCTGTGCGGACACCCTGGGCAGGGCCCTGAACGAGCTTCCGGACGGCACCGGCCGGGTCGACCTGGACATGTCCGAGGTCCCGTTCATGGACACGGCGGGGCTCCAGTTCCTGGAGGTGCTCGACACCTACGGCCGCCGCCGTGGTGTGCCGGTGACGGCGACCGGCTGGACCGGCCAGCCACGCGGCGTGCTGGAGATGGCCGGTCTGGATCCCGGGGATCCGCTGCACGGCCCCGGGACACGCCTGGAGCCCGTGCCGTACGTGGTGGTCCTGGAGCGCACTCAGCAGCTGGACCGGCTGCGTACCGAGGTCCAGCAGCTCCGGCAGGCGATCGCCACCCGCCCGGTCATCGACCAGGCGCGCGGAGTTCTGATGGCCCTGCACGCCTGCTCCTCGGACGAGGCGTGGCACGTCCTGCGAGAAGCCTCCCAGCTCTCCAACACCAAGCTGCGCGAGGTCGCCGCGATGGTCACGGCCGGTGCCGAGGGCAGTGGCCCGCTCCCGTCACCCGAGCTGCGGCGGGCCCTGCGGACGGCGATCGGCCACTGTCTGAACTGACCTCGGCATCAGCCTTCGAACCGACCGGCGTCAGTACGGCAGCAGCCGTCCCGACGGGGTCCTGCGGTCGATCTCGGGCTGGCGGGTGTCACGGGAGGACGAGGGTCGACGGCTGACACGAACACGGATCTGGCGGTTCATGGCGCCCTCCTCGGGCCTGGTTCGCTGCTTCCCCGGCACGGACCAGCCTCGTCCTCGAGACCCGCCCGCACATCGTGCCCACGGAGGCACCTGCCCTGCCTCCCCGGGACGACCACGCGCCCTCCCGCTACTCCCGGGGGAGGAGAACTACCCCTAGGAGTGCCCGATCAAGCCTTTCCCGAAGCGTCAACCGGCCGCGCACCAGGCGCAGTCCCGGAGAAACTCACAGTCAAGTCTTTCCAATGAACGCTTGTGAGCTTGTGCGACGGAGGTGATTATTGGCCGAATTCCGCCTGTACCGCTCATCCGCTGGAGCCCCTGGTGACCGCTGGCCCCCTCATATCCGAACCGGCCGGCGTGCCGACGGCAGCCGAGTCGGAACGCCAGAAGCTGCGCAAGCACTTCGGCCGCTTCGACATCCTGTTCTTCCTGCTGTGCACGATCGTCGGCGTGGACACCATCGGCTCGGTGGCGTCCTCCGGCGCGGAGGCGTTCACCTGGCTCATCGTGATGGCCGTCGTGTTCTTCGTGCCCTCGGCCCTGCTGACCGCGGAACTCGGGGCCGCGTTCCCCGACGAGGGCGGCCCCTACATCTGGACCAGCCGCGCCTTCGGCCGCCTGGCGGGCGCCGTCAACAACTTCCTCTACTGGATCACCAACCCGGTATGGCTGGGCGGCACCCTGTCCGTCACCGCCGTGACGGCGTACACGACCTTCTTCAACGACGGCAAGGACCTGAGCACCCCCGCCTTCTACGTCTTCACCCTCGCCTTCGTCTGGATCGGGGTCCTCGCCGCGATCCTCTCCTTCGACGTCGGCAAGTGGATCCCCACCATCGGCGCCTGGAGCCGCTTCCTCCTGCTCGGCCTGTTCACCGTCACCGTCGTGGTCTACGGCGTCCAGCACGGCCTGCACGGATTCGGCCTCGGCGACTTCTCCCCCACGTACCCGGGCTTCGTCATCCTGGTGCCCCTCCTGATGTTCAACTTCGTCGGCTTCGAACTGCCCAGCACCGCGGGCGACGAGATGACCGACGCCCAGAAGGACGTGCCGTACGCAGTGTTCCGCAGCGCCGTGCTCTCCGTGCTCCTCTACGCGCTGCCGATCCTCGGCATCCTGCTGGTCCTGCCCGTCAAGGCCATCACCGGCCTGGGCGGCTTCATCGACGCGATCCGCCAGGTCTTCACGGTCTACGGCGGCCATGTCGCCGGCGACGGCACCGCGACGCTCAGCGGTGCGGGCAGCCTGCTGGGGGACCTGGCCGCGATCCTGTTCATCCTCACCGTGCTGTCCTCGGGCGTGACCTGGGTGATGGGCTCCGACCGCGCTCTCGCGGTGTCCGGCTACGACGGAGCGGCCCCTCGCTTCCTGGGGGTCATTTCCAGCCGTTTCGGAACCCCGGTCCGGGTCAACATCCTCAGCGGCCTGGTCTCCACGGCCGTTCTGATCCTGGCCCACCAACTCACCGACGGCAGCGCGGCGAAGCTCTTCGGAGCGGTCCTGGGACTGGCCGTCTCCACCACCCTGGTCAGTTACCTGGGCATCTTCCCGGCCCTGGCGGTACTGCGTTGGAAGGCCCCGGGGGTACCGCGTCCGTACAAGGCGCCCTTCCCTCTCCTCATCAGCATCGTGCTCACCGCGTTCGTCCTGTACGCCTGCGTGCAGTTGGTCGCGCCGGGCGCCCCGTTCAACTGGTTCAGCTCCGCCTACGCCCCGGACGGCTGGACCCACGCCGAACGATGGAAGTACCTGCTGACGGAGCTCGTCCCCCTCATCGGGTTCATGCTCCTCGGCGTCCTGTTCTGGGCCCTGGGCAAGCCGACCCGGCAGGCCCGGGAGGCCCGCGCCTGACGACGGCGGGCGGCGTCAGGCGAGCGGGCCCAGGATCTCCTGGGATTCGACGAGCCCCTGGTCGCTGGGGGCCTCGCCCTCGCCGAAGACGCGTGCGGCCTGCAGGGCCCGGAACTCGAGGTGGGCCTCGGCGGGCCTGGCGTAGCCGTGCCGGGCGCGGGCTTCGGCGGGGGTCAGCACTTCCCTCGTGCGGGGCGGGACACCGAGCTTGACCGGTGCGATCACCGGGACCGTGGAGGGCGAGAGCCTTTCCAGCAGGCGCAGTTCGACCCGGGGGTCGAGGTGGGCGAGCGCGAAGGACACCTTCATCACGGGCACGATGAGCAGGTCGAGGAGGCGTGACTGCCGGATGCCGGCCAGCTCGCGCATCCAGCGCGGCATGGTGGCGATGGTCGCGATGCGCTGTGCCCTCGCCACGGCGTGGCTCAGCGGCTTCGCCCAGCGCGGTGTGGGCGGCAGGACCAGCTCGGTGGCGAGGAGGTGGTTCATGGCCTGCCGGGCGATCGGGCTGGCGGACAGCCGCGGGCGCATCTCCTCGAAGTAGGCCCGGACGCCGTCGCGGGTGCGGGGCACGTCGTCGGGTGAGCAGGTCTGCAGCTCCGCGGCGACCGCGCACGCCTCCCAGTACTCCGTCTCCTCCTGCGCGGTGAGCTTTCCGGGGCCGTACTTCTCGTAGACGTAGAGGATGGAGTGCCAGCCGGTGAGCTGGATCCACAGCTGCGAGGCCGGGTCGTTGGCGTCGTAGGTGCCGTCGCCGTAGGGAAGGTTGCCGATCGCCTTGGAGTGGACCTTGACCAGGATGTCCGCGGCCTTGCACACCTCGCGCGAGCCGGCGAAGGCGACCATCGCGAAGTAGCGCAGGGTCCGGTCGTAGCGGGTGCGGGGGCGCTGGTAGATGCCCTGGGTGCGGTGGACGGCGGCCACCAGCGGCGGGTCGAGTTCCTCCACCACCACGGCCCGCTGGAAGCCCACCGTCGGTGCGGTCGGATAGCTCCAGACCTTCCAGACCACCGAGCCCGGGCCGAAGAAGCCGTAGTCCTCGTGCGGTTCGACCTCACTGCGCCTCAGCTTCGTCATCCAGCCGCTCCCCATCGATTACGACACTGCTGTCGTAAATTAAGACACGGGTGTCGTAAACTGCCAAGGTGTCAGCGTCCACGAGTTCGGCAGACCGGCCGCGCAGGCGGCGCCCCTACGCACCGCGCGTACCGATCGGCGAGCGCCGCGAGCAGTTGCTCGACGCGGCCCTCGCCGTGATCGTGAGCGACGGCTACGAGCGGGTCTCCATCGACGCCGTCGCGAAGCGGGCCGCAGTCGCCCGGTCGGTGGTCTACGGCGCCTTCGACGACCTCGGCGCCCTGCTGCTGGCGCTCCTCGACCGTCAGCAGGCGCGCGCCTTCACACGGTTGCTGGCGACGGTCCCCGGCGCGGAGGAGCTGCGCGACCCGGGTGAGTTCGCCGCCGAGACGGTGCGCCGGATGTCCGCGATGCTCCACGACGATCCGGACACCTGGCGGCTGATCCTGCTGACTCCGGGCAGCATGCCCACGGTCGTCCGCGACCGCATCGAGGCGGACCGGGAACGCTTCCGGCGCCGGGTGGAGGAGTGGATCTCCCTCGCCGCGGCCGGCCGGAGCGAGCCCCGGCTCGACCCGCAGATCCTCGCCCACGCGCTCGTCGCCTGCGCGGAACACTTCGGCCGCCTCGCCCTCACCGACCCGGGCAGATTCACCCCCGAACGGCTGGTCGAACAGGTGCGGTTGCTGCTGGACGCGGTCAATCCGCGGACATAGCAGTCGAGTTGAGCCGTGGCTCCGCCCGAGCGGTTCAGCGCGGCAGCACCCACGCAAAGGACAACCAACACCCCACGCCCGCTGCTCACTTGGGCCGACGGCCGCCTTCCTGGCCGAGTCGGTCCTTCTCGGCGGTGTCCTCATCCCCACGCCGACGCTGCTGCCGACCGCGGGTGCGCCGGCCCGCACGGGCAGGTTCCTCGGCGAACGGCTGCGCGACGGCCCCGGTGCCGCCTGGTCCCGGGCCGGGACGTGATGGCACGGTACGGCGGCCGGGGTCCTGGTGCCCGTTTCCTGCACCGTCGGCGCCGACTGCGTCCGGGGCACCGCGGAGGCAGGCGTCGGATACGCCCGCGACCTCTCTCCGGCGCGTCCTCACCCCGGGCGGCCCCGCCACGCACTCCTCCGGCCGTCCTCAGGTGGGCCTGAGGACGGCCGGAGTCGTAGGCGAGGATCACGGACCGGACCCGGGCCCGGTCCGCAGTTCACCGGCGTGCGTGCGGCCGGCCCTGGCCCCTACGGGGAGGTGATCGCCTCTGCCGGGTCCTTCTTCGGTGACAGCCGATTGCGGAGCAGGGCGAAGGCCACCACGCCCGCGGCCACCAGGGTGGACAGGACGACCTGGTCCCGGCCGCCGCCGGAGGCGGTGTCGGTGAGCATGTAGCCGAGCACGAACACGATCAGGGCGATGGTGGCCCAGGTCAGGTACGGGAAGAGCCACATGCGTACGACGAGCTTCTCGGGTGCCTCCGCCTGGATGATCCGGCGCATGCGCAGCTGCGAGAAGCAGATGACCAGCCAGACGAACAGGGCGATGGCGCCGGAGGAGTTGAGCAGGAAGAGGAAGACGGTGTCGGGCCAGGCGTAGTTGAAGAACACCGCGACGAAGCCGAAGACGACCGAGGCGAGGATCGCGGTCTGCGGCACGCCCTGCCGCTTGGTGCGGCCGAAGGCGGCGGGGGCGTCGCCGCGGCGGCCGAGGGAGAAGGCCATGCGGGAGGCGGTGTAGAGGCCGGAGTTGAGGCAGGACAGCACCGAGGTGAGCACGATGAAGTTCATGACCTGCCCGGCGTGCGCGATGCCGAGGGAGTCCAGCGCGGCGACGTACGAGCCGTCCTTGGTGATGGCCGGGGAGTTCCAGGGCAGCAGGGTCAGCACGATGAAGATCGAGCCGAGGTAGAACACGCCGATCCGCCAGATGACGCTGTTGGTGGCCTTGGTGACGGCGCGCTGGGGGTCCTCGGACTCCCCGGCCGCCAGGGTGACGATCTCGCTGCCCATGAAGGAGAAGACGACCATCAGCACGCCGGTGAGGATCTTGCCGGGTCCGTTGGGCAGGAAGCCGCCGTGCGCGGTGAGGTTGGACAGTCCCGCGGTGTCGCTGTGCGTGCCCGGCAGGATCCCGAAGACCGCCAGGAGGCCGACGCCGATGAAGGCGGCGATCGCGACGACCTTGATCCCGGCGAACCAGAACTCGAACTCGCCGTAGGAGGCGACCGAGGCGAGGTTGGAGACGGTCAGCACGATCATCACGATCAGGGCCCAGGCCCACTGGGGCACGCCCGGGATCCAGCTCTCCAGGATCTTCGCGCCGGCGGTCGCCTCGACGGCGAGCACCACGACCCAGAAGAACCAGTACAGCCAGCCGATCGAGAACCCGGCCCAGCGGCCGAGCGCGCGGTCGGCGTAGGCGGAGAAGGAGCCGGAGGTCGGGTTCGCGGCGGCCATCTCACCCAGCATGCGCATCACGAGCACGACCAGGGCGCCCACCAGGGCGTACGACACGAGGATGCCGGGCCCCGCGGCGGCGATGCCCGAGCCGGAGCCGACGAACAGGCCCGCTCCGATGACACCGCCGATCGCGATCATCGACAGATGGCGGTTCTTCAGCCCGGCCTGCAGGCCGGTTTCGGCTGGGGCGCTTTCGGTGGTGGTGACCTTGTCGGGGGCGGTGACAGGAGGACGTGTTGTCATCTCGACATCCAGGGGGCTGGCGGGGAATGGGGACGGTTCCGGCGGATCGGACCGAGGTGGCCGTAGGGATTCCGCCGGGCGGGCGTGCGGGGGTGCCGGGTCGGGGCGGTCGGCGGGGGGTGGCGATCACGGTCGAGGGGAGGGCATGGTGGATCACGGCCGTCGACCGCTGTCTGCTGCCAGGTCGGCCGCCCGGTGACGCTCAGGAAAATAGTTCAGGGCGATCAAAAAAAACAAGGGTGCAATCGGCGGGGCGAGGGCATCCGTGCGCCGCATCCATGGGCACCCGCCCGCCGCGAACGCCCTCTCGCACCCCCGTCGACGAACCCCCTCAGCACGCTCACCGGAACGCGAATCCCCAGCTCAGGGCTACGGCGTTCCGAACGCCGCCCCGCCCCGCTCCCCACCACCCGGCCGGTCGCAGTCAGGTCTTGTTTAACTGTTCACCTTGCTCTAATTTTTCCTCCAGCGCGGGCCACCATGACCGGCGCGACACCCGCGCCGCGCGGCGGAACCCCTTCGAAGCCCTCCGCACCCTGGGAGCCCCCATGCACCGCACCGGGACACCGTCGAGGGCCGCGACCGTGTTCAGCAGGCCGTTAGGGTGGCGTCGTGGTGAATGCAGCGGGCAAGTTCGGGCCTTACAACCAGCCAGGCCCGGCCCGGACGACGTCGGTCACCGGCGTGGGACACGCCCGCGCCCTGCCCGGCGGGGGCCAGAACGGATCCGATCTCGTCCGGTCGAGAATCGCCCTGCGGGTACGCCTGCGCTCCGTGCGGCCAGGGGACCGGCTGCCCGACACCGGGGTCCTGGCCGAGGAACTCGGGATCAGCGAGATCACCGTCCGTCGCGCGCTGGAGGGCATGTGCCAGGACGGCCTGCTCGACCGCCGGCGCGGACGCGCGGGCGGAACCTTCGTCGCGCAGGACTGGGACACCGTCGTCGCCGCGATGCACGACGCCGAGGAGGCGGCTTCGCTGGACGCCTTCCACCTGCTGCTCGAGTGCGGCCTCGTCGCCCACAGCTCGGGAGAGGTCCCGGCCGAGCGGCTGGCCGGGCTCCGGGCGCTGGTCGAGGAGACGGAACTGACCGACGACCCCGTACGGCTGGCCGAGTTGGAGGCCCGCTTCCACCTGGACCTCGCGGAGACGCTCGGCGGTGCCGGAATGCGCGAGTTCGCCGCTGATCTGCTCGGCCGGCTCTGCCTGCTGCTGCCCGCGCCGCACGCCGACGTGGTCCGGGCGCAGAACCGCTGCCACGCCGAACTGCTCGCCGAACTGGGCCGGGGCGCCACCGACCCCGCCGTCCAGGCGGTGAAGGCACACCAGCGTTCCCGGCACCGCTGACACCCGGTCCGTCCGTCGAGGAACCGCACCGACCACGCCCCATGCACAAGGAGTTGCCGCCATGCCCGACCCCGGAGCAGGACCGCTGTCCCCGCCGGGCCCCGTCGGCGGCGCGCCGCAGCGGCTGCGTGGCGGCGTCCTCGGCATGGCGGACATCGCCGCCGCCACGATGGCCAACGTCGGCCCGGCCATGAGCTTCTTCTTCGGTTTCGCCTTCCTGGCCACCACCGCGGGCGTGGCGTCACCCCTGACCATCGTCGCCGCGGGCATCGCGGTCGCACTGCTCGGCAACACGCTGGCGGAGTTCTCCCGGGCGCATCCCTCCGCGGGCAGCTTCACCACCTTCGTGGGCAAGACCTTCGGACCGGTCAGCGCGGTGACCACCGCGCTCCTGGCCGGGGTGGGCTACATCATCGCGATGGCCTCCGTCATCGCCATCTCCGGCGGATTCGTGCAGATCACCCTGTACCACTACGCCGGCGTGGACCTGCCGTGGATCATCTGGACCCTGCTGCTCACCGGGCTGGCCGTGGGGCTGATGCTGCGCGGGATCGTGGTCTCCACCAAATGGGCCGGCTACTTCTTCGGAGTGGAGATGCTGGTTCTGGCCGTCGTGTCGGTCGCGGCCCTCGTGGAACATCGCGGCTCCCTCTCCCTCGATCCGTTCCTGCCCAGCCACATCAGCCACGGCTTCAAGGGGCTGGCGGCGGGTTTCCCGCTGGCGGTGTACCTGTTCGTCGGCTGGGAGAACTCGGCGGCGCTCGCCGAGGAGACGGAGAACCCGCGGCGCAACGTCGGCCGCGCGGTGTTCTCCTCCATCGCGATCATGACGGTGAGTTACGTCCTCTTCGCCTACGCCACGGTCACGGGCTTCGGCTACGACGTGAACAGACTCGGAGCCTCCCCCATCCCCTTCATCGAGGTGGCCCAACACACCCTGGGCGCAATGGCGTTCCTCACCTACCTGGGCGGTCTGACCTCCACGCTGGGTGTGCTGATCGCCGGCATCAACTCGCAGGCCCGCCTGGTGTTCAACGCCGGACGCGAGGGCCTGCTCCCGTCCTTCTTCGGCTATGTACACCCCACCCGCCGCACGCCCAACAACGCGATCATCACCTTCGCCGCCACCGCTCTGGTGATCATCGGCGGCTGGGGGTTGGGCCATCTGCTGGGGTCCGGCGGCGGCTCGATGAACCCGGTGGTCTTCTTCACCGAGTCCTCGACCCTCGGCACCATCCTGATCCTGCTGGTCTACCTCGCGTCGAACATCGCGCTGCCGCTGTACTACCGCAGGTACCGGCCGCAGGAGTTCCGGGTGGTACGGCATCTGCTGCTGCCCGCGCTCGGCACGCTGGCGATCCTGGTCCCGCTGTACTACCTCGCCAAGCCGGGCCAGCCCGGACCGTACAACTGGTTCCCCTACGCGGCGCTCGCCGCCCTGCTCGCCGCCGTCGGCTACGCGACGCTTCTGGTCCGCCGCGACCCGACTTTGGCCGACCGGGTCGGTTCCGTGGTCGCGGACGTGGAATGAGCACGGGCTGCACCAAGGGATCAGGCTCGTACGTCCCGTTGTTGTACTTCCTTGAGCACTCCGGCCACCGTCGCGAAGTCGTTGTCCACGTGAAGGACGGTGTGCCCGTGGTGAACCGCGGTCGCGCACACCAGCAGGTCGATCGCTCCGGCCGCGCGGTGCTGCCCCTGCTGGGTCAGTTTGTACTGGGCGGTGTCGACCCAACGCCAGGCGTTCTTCGGAACGGGAGAGAGGTGGCAGAGTGCGTCCAGTTCCTCCGCGAGTTCGTCCCGGTGGGACGGGCTGGTTGCCCGGGGCGGCAACGCTCCAGGTGTGCGGAACAGGTGCCACAGCGCGGACGTGTCGAGCAGGTACGTGATCACTCAAAGGCCTCGCGCCGGGCTCGCTTGCCCGCTTCATGCGCCGCCACGGCCTGTTCGAACTCACCGCGCGCGCCACGCGCGGTCAGCCTCTCTGCGGCATCGAGCCGCTTGATCCGTGCCACATAGTCCCGCAGGGCCGCGTTGACCGCTTCCTGCTTCGTCGTGACACCCATCAGCCGCATGGCCTCGGCGAGTGCCTCGTCATCGAGGTCAATCCGCGTGACAGACATCGGCCCGCCTCCAGCATCCGTGGTGTGTGCCGACGGAATACATCACCAGCATTGCCGCCCCACCGCAACTCGGAACGACCGTCCATGACCTGCCCGCGACTCGGCACGACCAGGGCTTGTGCAAAACGTTTTGGATCCTTAACGTCCGTTTCGAACGGAAGGATCCACATGACGCGCCGACTGATCGTGACCTCCTGCTCGGTGCTCGTCGTGCCCGAGCAGGGCCCCTGCCGGGTGGAGACGGACCAGGACATCCTGGTCGAGGACGGGGTGATCGCCTGGCTGGGCCCGGCGGGCTCCGGACCGGAGCCGACCGGGGCGGAGACCCTGGACGGCACGGGACTCGTCGCCGTACCCGGACTCGTGAACGCCCACACGCACGGCCCGATGACGCTGATGCGCGGCGCCGCCGAGGACGTCAGCGTGGAGGACTGGTTCAACGAGCGGGTGTGGCCCATGGAGGTCAACCTCACCCCCGCCGACGTCGGCCTCGGCGCGGAGCTGGCCTGTGCGGAGATGCTGCTCAGCGGGGTGACCACGTTCGCCGACCACTACTTCCACGCCGACCGGATCGCCGACGCCGTCGTGCGTACCGGGATCCGGGCCGACATCGCGCCGACCTGCTTCAGCAGCCGGGGCCGCGCGGCCCTGGAGGAGAGCGCCGAGACCGCCGTAGCCCTGCACGGCATGGGTGGCGGGCGGGTCACCGCGTCGCTGGGTCCGCATGCGCCGTACACCGTCGAGGACGCCGATCTGGTCCGGCTCGCGGAGCTGGCCAAGGAGGCGGGCCTGCGCATCCACATCCACGCGGCCGAGCATCTGGAGCAGACGGAGTCGAGTCTCGCCCGGCGTGGCATCACCCCCATCACGGTGCTGGAGCGGACCGGGGTGCTGGACGCGGGCGCGTTGATCGCGCACGGCTGCGGCATCGTCCCGGACGACCTGCCGACGCTGGCGGCGCACCGGGACCGTACGGGCGTGGCGTGCTGCCCCAAGGTGTATCTGAAGCACGCGCTGCATCCGCTCACTCCGGTACGGAGCCTGCTGGACGCCGGTGTCGCCGTCGGGGCCGGGACGGACGGGGCGGCCGGGCACAACACGCTGGACGTGTGGGAGGCGATGCGGCTGATCGCGCTGACCCAGAAGCAGGCCGAGCGGGACGCCACCTGGATGACGGTGTCCGACACCGTCCGGCTGGCCACGCGCGGCGGGGCCCGGGCGCTGGGACTCGGGGACCGGATCGGTGCGCTGGAGCCGGGCCGGGCCGCGGACATCGTGCTGGTGGACCTGGGCGGGGCGCACTGTCGGCCGGTGCACGACCCGGTGGCGGCCCTGGTCTACAGCGCGCGGGCGAGCGATGTGCGCACGGTCGTCGTGGACGGGCGGATCGTGGTGCGGGACGGCCGGCTGCTGACGGTGGACCTGCCGGGGCTGCTGACCGAGATCGAGGCACGCGTGCCCGCGCTCCTCGACACCTCGCACGGCAGGGCGGTGCAGCACTATGACCCGTGAGCGGGACGAGGAGCCGGAGCGCCGCCGGTTGCGGCGGCCCGCGTCGATCAAGGACGTGGCGGCCGCCGCCCGGGTCAGCCCGACCACGGTGTCGCATGTGCTGAGCGGCAACCGGCCGGTCGCGGAGGAGACCGCCGAGCGGGTCCGCTCAGTCGTCAGCCGGCTGGGCTACGTCCCCGCCTCCACCGCGCGCAACCTCCAGGCCGGTTCGACCAACGTCATAGGGCTGCTGGTCCCCGACATCACCAACCAGTTCTTCGCCGAACTCGCCAAGGGCGTCGACGACGCCGCCCACGACCTGGGCTACGGGGTCATCCTCTGCAACACCGAGTTCGACCCGGACCGCGAGGACCGCTATCTGGAGATGCTCCGCGGCCGGTTCATCGACGGCATGGTGTACGCCTCCGGCTCGCCGCCCTCCCGCGGCCGGCTGGCGTCGCTGCTCGGGCGGTTCCCCATCGCCCTGGCCGACGAGGTCGTCCCCGGGCTCCTTGAGCAGACCATCCTGGTCACCGCCGACCACCGGGCGGGCGGCCGGCTGATCGGGCAGCACCTGCGGGATCTGGGCCACCGCCAAGTACTGGCGATCAGTGGGCCGGTGGACCTGGTCAGCAGCCTGGAGCGGATCGCCGGTTTCCGGGAGGCGTTCGGCGACGCGGGAGTCACCGAGGTCGAGGGCGCGTTCGTCGAACGGTCCGGCTACGACCTGGTCGCCCAGGCCCTGGAGCGCGGGGGCCCGCGCCGCTTCACCGCGGTGTTCGCCGCCAACGACCTGATGGCGCTCGGCGCGGTCGCCGCCCTGGAGGACGCGGGCCTGAGCGTCCCCGACGACGTCTCGGTGGCGGGCTTCGACGACATCATGCTCGCCTCCCGGGTCCACCCCCGCCTCACCACCGTCCACCAGCCCGCCTACGACATCGGCCGCACCGCCGGCGCCCAGCTCCTGAGCTACGTCCACCGTGACGAGGTGCCCCCCGCGTCCCGGCACATCCTGCCGGTCCGACTGAAGGTCCGCGCCAGTACGGCGCCCGCCCGCCCGGCCCGCTGACCGGCGCCCCACCACCACACACCACGCACCTCTTTTGAAAGGCCGTGCCGCAATGCCCCATGTCCTCGTCGTGGGTGAGTCCTGGTTCACCCACTCCGTCCACCAGAAGGGGTTCGACTCCTTCTTCACCTCCGAGTACGTCGAGGGCGCCCAGGTCTTCCTCGACGCCCTGCGCGACCGCGGCCACACGGTGACGTACGTCCCGGCGCACGAGATAGCGAGCAGAGTGCCCGCCACCGCCGAGGGCCTTGACGCCTACGACGTCGTAGTGATCAGCGATGTCGGGGCCAACAGCTTCCAGCTCACCCCGCAGACCTTCGCCCACTCGGTGCCCACGCCGGACCGTACGGAACTGCTCCGGGCGTACGTCGAGCGCGGCGGCGGGCTGCTGATGGTCGGGGGCTACCTCACCTTCACCGGCATCGACGCCAAGGCCCGCTGGGGCCGCACCCCGCTGGCCGCCGCGCTGCCGGTCGCCCTGCACGACCGGGACGACCGGGTGGAACTGCCCGCCGGAGCCGCACCCCGGGTTCTCGACCGGCATCCGGTGGTCGACGGGCTCGACGCGACCTGGCCGGACCTGCTCGGCCTCAACGAGGTGGCCGTACGGGAGGACGCGGACCTGCTCGTCGAGTGCGCGGGCCATCCGCTGCTGGCGGTGGGCGCTTACGGCGCGGGCAGGTCGGCGGCGTTCACGTCCGACCTGGCGCCCCACTGGGCCCCGCCCGCCTTCCTGGAGTGGGAGGGCTACCCCGAGCTGTGGGACCGGCTGGTCCGCTGGCTGGCCGGGACCGCAGCGGAAGGGGGCTCCTGATGGTCACCGCCCATATCTCGGCCGCCCCCGGCGACTTCGCGCCGGACGTGCTGATGCCCGGCGACCCGCGCCGCGCACGCCGTATCGCGGAGACGCTCCTCCAGGACGCCCGGCTGGTCACCGACGTACGCGGCATCGAGGGATACACCGGCACCTACCGAGGGGCGCCCCTGTCGGTGCTGGCCTCCGGTATGGGCATGCCGTCCGTCACGATCTACGCGACCGAGCTCTTCCGCTTCTACGGCGTGCGCCGCATCGTGCGGGTGGGCACCGCGGGCGGCATCCCCGCCTCGGTGGGGCTGCGGGACGTCGTCGTAGCCACCGCCGCCCACACCGACTCGGCGATGGGGAGCCGACGCATGGACGGAGTGCACCTCAGTCACACCGCGTCCTTCGGCCTGGCCGCGGCGGCCGCACGGGCCGCCGAGAGCGAAGGCGGAGCCGGAGGTCACACGCACATCGGGCCGGTGTTCACCACCGACCACTTCTATCTGGAGCGTCCGGCGCTGTTCGAGCGGCTGGAGGCGCACGGAACCCTCGCCGTCGAGATGGAGGCCGCGGGCCTGTACGCGACCGCCGCCGCCGAGGGCGGCCAGGCGCTCGCCGTCCTGACGGTCAGCGACCACGTGCGCCACGCGGAGGCGCTCACCCCGGCCGAACGGGAGACCGACTTCGACAGGGCCGTCACCATCGCGGCCACCGCGCTGCTCCCGGAAACAATCTCCTAACGCGAGAGAACACAAAGACCCATAGCCAAAACGTTTTGCATTGCATAGCTTTCGGCCAACGAATAAGAACACCCCTCACCGAGAAAGAGAATCCAGGCGATGAACAAGATCAGAATCCTGGGAGGCGTCGCGGCGCTCTCCCTCGCTCTCGCCGCGTGCGGCGCTTCTACGGACTCCGGCTCCTCCCAGTCCGAGAAATCCGGCAAGCCGAGAATCAAGTTCGTCATCAACGGAAATCTCGGCGACCGCTCCTTCTTCGACTCCGCGTACGCGGGCCTGAAGAAGACCGAGAGCGACCTCGGATACAGCCTGAAGGTCGTCGAGCTGGGCAGCGACCGCACCAAGTGGGCCTCGGGCTTCGAGGACGCCGCCGCCGGCGACGACTACGACGTGCTCGCCGCGGGCACCGTCGACACCGTCGGCTTCGTGTCCAAACTGGCCCCGGAATACCCGGACAAGAAGTTCTGGCTCTTCGACGGCTCCGTCGACTACACGGGCAAGAGCGGCTGTTCCAACAAGTGCGCGAACGTCTACTCCGTGACCTTCAAGCAGAACGAGGCGGCTTATCTTGCCGGATTCCTCGCCGACAAACTCGCAGCCGCCAAGGCCCTTCCCGGCAGCGCCGGAAACGGCAAGGTGGGTGTGATCGGCGGAGTGCAGATCCCGGTGATCGAGGACTTCGTCGTCGGATTCAAGGCGGGCTTCAAGGCGGCGGGCGGAAATCCGTCCTCCGGTGTCCTCGTGCAGTACGTCGGCGGCGACAACCCGTTCGGCGACCCCGCGAAGGGCAAGCAGATCGCCTCCGCGATGTACGGGCAGGGCGCGGAATTGGTGTGGCCCGTCGCCGGATCCTCCGGGCTCGGCGTGTTCGAGTCGGCGGTCGCCTCCAAGCGCTACGCCTTCGGCGTCGACTCCGACCAGTACAAGACGCTCACCGACGCCGCTCAGCGGGACACCGTCGTCACCTCCATCCTCAAGAACGCCGGCAACGCCCTCTATCTGGCGGCCAAGGCGAACAAGGCCGGCACGCTCGCCTACGGCAAGCCCGCCGCCGTGGGCCTGGCCGAGGACGGTGTGGGTTACGTGGACAACGCCAACTTCGACAAGCTCGTCCCCGCCGCCGTACGCGCCGAACTGGAGGCGCAGGCCGCGAAGGTCAAGTCCGGTGCCGTCAAGGTCCCTTCGGCCTTCTGACCTCCGAGGAACACTGGTGGAACCCATCGAGGAAAACGACGCGGTCGTGCACGGCGCCGCGGAGAAGGCCCCGCCCGCCCTGGCGGCCACGGGCCTTGGCAAGACCTACCCCAACGGCACCCGCGCCGTGATCGACGTCGACCTGTCGGTGCCCGTCGGCGAGATCAGGGCGATCGTCGGGCAGAACGGCGCCGGCAAGTCCACGCTGATGAAGTTGCTGTACGGGCTGGAACAGCCGTCGGCCGGGCAACTCAGCGTGCACGGCAGGCCGGTCAGGTTCTCCAGGCCGCAGGACGCCATCGCCCTCGGGGTGGGGATGGTCCACCAGAACCTCATGCTGGTGCCGTCGTTCACCATCGCCGAGAACGTCGTCCTCGGCGTCGAACCGGGCCCGTTGGCCCGCGTCGACCGCGTGGCCGCCGCCGAACGTACTGCCGCGCTGGCCGAGGAGGCGGGGCTCGCCGTCGACCCGGAGGCCAGGGTCGACGCGGTGTCGGTGGGGATGCGCCAGCGCGCCGAGATCCTCAAGGCCCTGCACCGCGGCGCCCGCATCCTCATCCTCGACGAGCCCACCGCCGTGCTCACCCCCCAGGAGACCACCGACCTGTTCGGCGCGGTCCGCAGACTGCGCGACTCGGGCATGACCGTGCTGTTCATCTCGCACAAGCTCAAGGAGGTACGGGAGATCAGCGACCGCGTCACCGTCATGCGCGCCGGTTCGATGGTCGCGACCGTGCGCACCGAGGAGGCGACCCCGGCGCAGCTCGCGTCCATGATGGTCGGCCGGGAGATGTCCCTCGACGTGAAAAAGCCACCCGCCCGCCCCGGAGCGGGAGTTCTGCGGGTGCGGGACCTCTCCGGCCCCTCGGTGCACGACGTGTCCCTCGACATCGCGGCCGGTGAGATCGTCGGCCTCGCGGGCGTCGAGGGCAACGGCCAGACCGAACTCGTCGAACTCCTCGCCGGGCTGCGTCGCCCCACCGCCGGAACGGTCACCGTGGACGACGCCGACGTCACCCACCTCGACGCCGCGGGCCACCGCCGGGCCGGTGTCGCCCACGTGCCCGAGGACCGGCTGTCCAACGGGGCGGCCCTGGACCGCTCCCTCGCCGACAACCTGATCGTCGACCGCCACGACCGGCCCCCCGTCGCCCGCCGCGGCATCCTGCGCACCCGCCGCATCCGCGACCTGGCCGAGGACCTCATCGGCCGGTACGCGATCCGCGCCCCGCATCCCGACGCGACGGCCGGCTCGCTGTCCGGCGGCAACCTGCAGAAGGTCGTCGTCGCCCGCGAACTGTCCGCCCGGCCACGCCTGTTGCTCGCCGCCCAGCTCACCCGGGGCGTCGACATCGGCGCCATGCACTTCATGTACGAGCGGCTGATCGAGGCCCGGGACGCGGGCGCGGCGGTGCTCCTCGTCTCCGCCGACCTCGGTGAACTCCTCGCGCTCTCCGACCGGTTGCTGGTCATCAAGGACGGCCGGCTCGTCGCCCGCTTCGACGACCCGACCGGACTCACCGAGGAGGCCACCGGCCTGTACATGCTCGGTGTGGAACGGCATCCCGACGAGCGGATCACGGCAGGTGTCCGATGACCTCGATCCTGGAACCCGGGACAAGAGCGGAAGGGCAGGGGCGCCGGGACTTCCTGGCCACCCGACGCCGTACGGCGGTCGTCGAGTTGACGATGACCGTGCTGACCGTCGCCGTCGCCGTCCTCATCGCCTTCCTGGTGGTCCTCGCCACCGGCAAGGACGCCACCGGCGCGCTGAACGCCCTGCTCACCGGCCCGTTGGAGCGCACGCCCCGGATCGGCCGCTGGCTCGCCGACGCCACCACCCTGGCGCTGCTCGGCCTGTCCGTGTCGATCCCCTTCCGGGCCCGGCAGATCAGCCTCGGCGCGGAGGGCCAGGTGTACGCGGGTGCCCTCGCGAGCGCCCTGGTGGCGATCCATCTCCACCTGCCACCCGTCGCCGCCGTCCTGGTGCCGCTCGCCGTCGCCGCCCTCGCCGGGGGCGCGCTGGGCGCGGTCCCGGGGGTGATGAAGGCCCGCCTCGGCGCCAACGAGATCGTCGCCACCCTGATGCTGAACGCCGTCGTCGTACGCGTCTTCGACTATCTCCTCACCGACCACATCAAGGCGCCCGACAGCAGCGCCGTGCAGTCCGCCCCGGTGCGGCCCGACTCGGCGCTGCCGCTGCTCTCGGACTTCTTCGGCGTCCCCCTGGACCAGGCGAACATCGGCCTGTTCGGGATGCTCGCAGTGGCGGCGGCCGTCTGGTTCCTGCTGGCCAGGACACCGCTCGGCTACCGCATCCGGATCACCGGCTCCAACCCGGACTTCGCCCGGTACGGCGGCCTCGACGTGCCGCGCACCATCGAGTGGAGCTTCGTCATCGGCGGCGCGCTGGCCGGTCTCGCCGGGGCCCACCTCGCCCTCGGCGTCTACGGCGGGCTCCAGCCCGACATGGCCGGCGGTCTGGCTTTCGAGGGCATCGTCGTCGCCCTGCTGGGCCGCAACAATCCGGTCGGCGTGGTCGCCGCCGCGCTCCTCTACTCGTATCTGCGCGTCGGCGGCGATGTGATGGAGCAGCAGACCGACGTCGGCTCCGAGGCCGTGACCATCATCCAGGCCGTCATCGTGCTGCTCGTGACCGCGCGGGCGCTGCCCGAACTCGTCAAGCGGTATCTCGCCCGAAGGGAGGCCCGCTGATGGGCCCCGTCCTCGACGTCGTGCTCAGCACCGGATTCCTCGCGGCGATCCTCGGGGTGTCCACGCCGTACGTCCTCGCCGCCCTCGGCGGTCTGCTGGCCGAGCGGGCCGGCGTGCCCAACATCGCGCTGGAGGGCTCGATGCTGACCGCCGCCTGCACGGGCGCGCTGGTCGCCGGGTACAGCGGCTCGGTGTGGGCCGGGGCCGCCTGCGGGATCGCCGGGGGCGCGCTCCTCGCGCTGCTGCTCGGCGTACTGCACCTGTACCTCGGCGCGGACGCCATCATCGCGGGCATCGGCCTCAACCTGCTTGCTGCGGGCGCGACGGCGTACACCGTGTACGCGCTCCTCGGCGACAAGGGCGGAACGAGTCGCCTGCACAGCGGGGCGCTGCCCTCGGTACGGCTGCCGCTGATCGAGGACGTTCCCGGTCTCGGCGCGGTGCTCAGCGGGCAGAACGTGCTGACCTGGGCCGCCCTCGCCGCCGCCCCCGCGGTGGCCTGGCTGCTGTACCGGGCCCGGTTCGGCTTCCATCTGCGCGCCGTCGGCGAGCATCCCGAGGCGGCCCGCTCGGTCGGCATCCACGTGCACCGGGTCCAGTTCCGCGCCCTCGCGCTCAGCGGCGCGCTGGCCGGGGCGGCCGGAGTGTTCCTGAGCATGGGCGCGGTGTCCTTCTTCGTCACCGGTATGACCGCGGGCCGCGGCTACATCGCCCTGGCCGCCGTGTTCCTCGGCGCCCTGCGCCCCTGGGGCGTCTTCCTCGCCGCCCTCGGCTTCGGCACCGCCGAGGCCCTCGCCGTCCAGCTCGGCAACCTCGCCATCCCGTCGCAGCTGGTCTCCGCGATCCCGTACGCCTTCACCCTGCTCGCCCTCGCCTTCTTCGCCTGGCGCCGCCGGCGCGCGTCCCGCACCGCGCCCGCCGCACCACCCGGCCTGCCCACCTTGGAGACTTCATGAGCATCCGCGCCACCCGTGCCCGGATCATCGCCACCGCCGTCGTCCTCGCCGCGCTCCCCGCGCTCTCAGGCACCCCGGCCGCCGCCGCTCACGACAGCGGTATACGGCTGGACTTCCTCGGCGAGCGGGAACTGCCGAACGCCATGTCCTTCCAGGGCACCACCGTCGGCGGGCTGTCCGCCATCAGCTACGACGCGAAGTCCGGTGCGTACTACGTGATCAGCGACGACCGGTCGCAGACCGGCGCGGCCCGTTTCTACACCGCGCACGTCGACCTCACCGGCGGCACCCTGAACGGTGTCGAGCTCACCGGCACCCACCCCTGGCTCCGCCCGGACGGCACTGCCTTCCCGCCCACCTCGACCGCCACCTCCACCGTCGCACCCGACCCGGAGGGCATCGCCGTCGACCCGCGCGACGGCGGCCTGGTCTGGACGAGCGAGGGCGAACGGATCGTCCCGTCCGACGGCCCTGCCCTCCTCGGCGACCCCTGGATCCGCCGCGCCACCACGACCGGCGCCTACACCGGACAGCTCCCGCTGCCCCCTCAACTGCACATGAACTCCCAGGAGTTCGGCCCCCGCAAGAACCAGACCCTGGAAGGAGTCACCTTCACCCCGGACGGCCGGCGGATCGTCACCGCCATGGAGGACCCGCTCTACCAGGACGGTGACGACCCCACCCCCGAGCACGGCGCGCTCACCCGCATCACCGTCCACGACGCCCGCACCGGACAGCCGTCGGCGCAGTACGCCTACCCGCTGGAGCCGCTGTTCGCCGCAACTCCCGCGGGCAGTACCGACACCAACGGGGTCAGCGACCTCGTGGCCCTCGGTCACGACCGCTTCCTGGTTCTGGAGCGCGCCTCGATCTACGCCGACAACAACTGGAAGGCCCGCATCTACCTGGTCGACCTGCACGGCGCCACGGACGTCCTCGGCCGCGACTCCCTCACCGACCCGTCCGCGCGGCCCCTCAAGCCGGTCCGCAAGACGCTCGTGACCGACCTGTCGGACGTACCCGGGCTGTCCCGGGTCGACAACGTCGAGGGCATCACCCTCGGCCCGCGTCTCCCCGACGGCCGCCGCACCGTCGTCCTGGTCTCCGACGACAACTTCGCCGCACGCCAGGTGACCCAGTTCATCGCGTTCGCGATGCGCGGCTGACCTCGGCGCCGCCCTCGTCAGCGCCGCCGTGATGTGCGCCGTCGGGGTGATGGACGGCATTGACAACCGTGATCCACCAGGGTTGTCATGAGCACATGCTCCGACCTGCTGGGACCCCATGGGAACACGCCCGCTGACCGGGCGGCACGAGCTTCTCGACCTCGCCAGGGCCGAGTCGGCGGCCCGTCCCGGAGTCCTCCTCCACGGCCCCGCGGGGATCGGGAAGTCCACGCTCCTGACGGCCCTGACGGCCTCCGCGCCCGGCACCGTCCTGCACTGCTCACCCGCCGAGGACGACGCCCGGCTTCCGTTCGCCGGGCTCGTCGACCTCTTCGCGCGGGTGCCGCGGCACTGCCTGGAGTCCCTCGCACCCGAGCCCCGCGCGGCACTCGACGCGGCCCTAATGCACCACCCGGGCCCCGAGGACGGCCGGAGCCGGCTCGCGCTGCGCGTCGGCGTCCTCGACGCCCTGCGCGCGCTGGCGTCGACCGGCCCCGTTCTGCTGGTCGTCGACGGCGTGCAGTGGCTCGACGAACCGACGGCCGAGGTGCTCGCCTTCGCGGTACGCCGCCTCGACGGAACCGGCATCCGCGTGCTGGCCGCCGAGCGCGTGACCGACGGCGGGCAGCCCGAAGGACTGCGCTGCTGCCCGCCCGGCACCCTCGAACTCGCCGTGCCGCCCCTGACGGACGCCGAGGTGGCCGGCCTCGTGCGCGCCGACCTCGGCACCGACCTGCCCCCGGCGGCGCTGCGGACGGTCCAGGAGAGTGCGGCCGGAAACCCCCTGTACGCACAGGAGTTGGGGCGCGCGGCCCTGGACGGCGGCGGCGTACCGCCGCGACTGCGCGACCTCCTCCTGCACCGGGCCCGCACCCTGCCCGAGCCCGCCCGCCTCACCCTCCTCGTCGCGAGCGCGGCCGACCGCCCCGGCCTCACCGTGCTGCGGGCCACCGGGCTCCCCGACCCGGTCGCCGACCTCGCGGCCGCCGAACGGCTCGGCGTCGCGACGGCCGACGCCGAGGGGACCGTACGCTTCCGGCATCCGCTGATCCGGGCCGCCCTGTACGCCGACGCCCCGCACAGCGCCCGCAGACAGGCACACACCCTGCTGGCGCGGGCCGTCGCCGATCCCGTGGAGCGGGCCCGGCACCTCGCCCACGCCCATCCGTACGAGGACGAGGACACCGCCCGCACCCTGACGTCCGCGGCCGGGACCGCGCGCCAGGGCGGCGCGCCCGGGACCGCCTTCGAACTGGCCGCGCTCGCCGCCCGCCGCACCCCGGGCGACCACCCCGCCGACCGCGCGGGACGGCTGCTGGCCGCCGCCGAGTACGCCTGTGACGCCGGACGGCTTGAGGAGGCGGGCGAGGCCGCCGGGACCGTTCTCGCCGAGTCGGACTCGGCGCGTCTGCGGGTGCGGGCCCGGCTGATCTTGCTGCGCAACGCGGGCCAAGCCCTCGAAGGCGCCGGTGACTTGATCGAGGAAGGCCTCGAAGACGCTGCGGGAGACCCGGAGTCGGAGGCGCGGCTACATCACTGGGCCGCCGTACGGGGCCTGTTGTGCGGGGAGTTGGAGGCCGCCGACCGGCATGCCCGGCAGGCGGCACGGGTGGGTGACACGGACACCCGCATCGGGGCGCTGGCGACCCTCGCCCGGGTGCGCTCCCTGGCCGGTGACCCGGTCGCCGCGGATGCCGCGCTCGAAGCCGCCCTGACCCTGAGCGGCGGCACCGAGGGCGGCCCGGACAGCTGGCGGCTGATCCGGATGCGGGCGATCCTCGCCCTGGACTCCGACCGGGTGACCGAGGCCCACGGACAGCTGACCCGACTCCTCGCGGCCGTCGGCGAGTTCGCGGGCATCGAGGACGTACTGGCCACCCTGGTGGCGCTCACCCGGGTCCAGGTGCGCGCCGGACACTGCCGGGAGGCACTGCACACCGCGGACCGCTGCTCGCGGGCGCTGGCCGAGGCGGGCGTACAGGCCGCCCCGGCGCTGTACGCGGCGGCGCTCGCGGCGACCGCGGGCGGCAGCGTGTCCGAGGCCCGGGAACTCGCCGGGCGGGCGGTGCGCGCCTCGGAGGCCGACGGCGACCGGCTGTTCCTGGTGCGTGCGCTGGCGGTGCTGGGGCAGGCCGAACTGCTCGGCGGCGACCCGCTGGGGGCGGCGGCCGCCGTCGAGGCGCTCCAGCGGGTCAGGGCGCTGGGCACGGCGATGTGCGCCGCCGACCCGCCGTTGCTGCACTGGTACGCCGACCTGGCCGAGGCGCTGGTCGTCCTGGGCGAGAACGACGAGGCGGGAGCAGTGGTCCGCGAGGCCTACGCCCGCGTGTCCGCCGCCACGCCGGACAGTGTGCCGGCCGCCCTGGAGCGGGCGGAGGGCCTGCGGGAGGCGGGGCTGGGCCGGGCGAAGGAAGGGGCCGCACGTCTGCGGGCCGCCGTGGAGCGCCTGCGTCAACTCCCCCTGCCCGTCGAGCTGGTGCGCACCCTGATCGCCCTCGGCGCGGTCGAGCGCCGCTCGCGCCGCAGGAGTACGGCGCGCAAGGTCCTCGGCGAGGCCCTGGAGACCGCCACCCGCATCGGCGCCGCCCCGCTCGCGTCCCGGGCCCGGGACGAGCTCGCGCGGCTGGACGCCGGGGACCGCGGCGGTGAGGCGGGCAGGCCCGAACTCACGCCCACGGAGGCCAGGATCGCCGCGCTGGTCGGCGGCGGGGCCACCAACAGGGAAGTCGCCGCCGAGCTGTTCATCAGCGTCAAGACGGTGGAGGGGGCCCTGTCGCGGGTGTACCGCAAGTTCGGGGTGCGCTCCCGCACCGCACTCGCGCACGCCATGGCCGTGGCCGTCCTCGCGACCGGAGCGGCGGCCGTCGACCTGACCGACGAGGACCAAGCACGGCCGCCCACCCATGCGGTGACGGTCAGTCAGGCGGTGCGGGTCCGCGTCCCCCGCGTTCTCGGCACCCGACGCTGAGCACCCGCCGGCGAGCGCTCGCCGCTGACGTGACACGCGCAGTTAACACGTCACGCAAGGGTTCCCCCGCTTACGGGGGTGGGGCCGGTGTTCCTACGGTGAAGCCGTTCCGCTTCCGGGACACCCCCCACTCTCCGGAGGACCACAGTGAAGTCTCGTCTGAAACTGCTCGGTCTGGTCACCGTGCCGGCCCTGCTCGCCGCGGCCGTCCCCGCCGCCTACGCGGCGAACTCCGCCCAGCCGCACACCACTCGCGCGGCCGTCGCGGGAGACGTCGTGAAGGGCCTGGGCAAGCAGGCGAAGCGCACCGGTTCGGTCGCGTCCGGGAAGCGGATCCCCGTGGCGATCAGCCTGGCCCCCAGAGGGGGCACGGCACTCGACACCTTCATAGCCAAGGTCAGCGACCCGCACTCGTCGTCCTACGGCCACTACCTCTCCAAGGCCGGGTTCGCGGCCCGGTTCGGCCGCACCGACGCCGAGGTCAAGCAGCTCAAGGAGTACCTGCGGGGGCAGGGCCTGACCGTCGGCAAGGTCCACTCGGGCAACCTGCTGGTCGACGCCACCGGCACCGCCGCCCAGTTGCAGAAGGCCTTCGGCACCCGGCTGTCGACGTGGAAGGACAAGACGTCCGGCCGCTCCTTCTACGCCAACGACAGCGCACCGACCCTGCCTTCCGGTATCGCCTCCCTGGTCAGTGACGTGGCCGGCCTCAACAACCGCGTCCAGCTGCACCACCAGGCCACGCCGCACACCGTCGCCCCGCGCAACGGACCGGGCGGCGGCTACACCCCGGCCCAGCTCAAGGGCGGCTACAACGTCTCCGGCACGTACACCGGCAGCGGCCAGAAGATCGCGCTGCTGGAGTTCGACGGCTTCCAGCAGGCCAACATCACCAAGTACGACACCAACTACAGCCTGGGTTCGCCCACTCCGACCGTGTCACAGGTGGACGGCGGTTCCGGCGCCCTCGGTGACGGTCAGGTGGAGGTCGAGCTGGACATCGAGGTCCTGCACGCGATCGCCCCGAAGGCGAACGTCACCGTCTTCGAGGGCCCCAACTCCGACGCCGGTGAGGTCGACACCTACCAGGCCATCGTCGACAGCGGCATCCCGACCACGTCGATCAGCTGGGGCGCCTCCGAGAGTCAGCGCACCACCTCCAACATCAACGCCGTGGACGCCGTCTTCAAGGCGGGCGCGGCCGAGGGCCTCGGCTTCTACGCGGCCTCCGGCGACGACGGCTCCGACGACGCGGGCGACGGCACCACCACCGTCGACTACCCGGCCAGCGACCCGTACGTCACGGGCGTCGGCGGCACCAAGCTGACCGTCACCTCCGCCAACGCCTTCAGCAGCGAGGTGGCCTGGTCCGGCGGCGGTGGCGGCAAGTCCTCCGTCTTCAAGATCCCGAGCTGGCAGACGGCCGTGCAGAAGACCGCCGGTGGCGGCTACCGCCAGGTGCCGGACGTCTCGGCGCACGCCAACCCGAGCCCGGGTGTCTCCGTCTACTCGCAGGGCTCATGGTTCGCGGTGGGCGGCACCAGCGCGGCGGCCCCCGAGTGGGCGGCCTTCGCGGCCCTCTACAACCAGCAGGCCGCAGCGGCGGGCAAGGCCAACCTCGGCTTCGCCAACCCGGCTCTCTACACCGCCGCCGGCACCGGCTTCCACGACATCACCAGCGGCAGCAACGGCGCCTACTCGTCCGCCACCGGCTGGGACTTCACCACCGGCTGGGGCTCGTACAACGCGGCCACGCTGGCCACCAAGCTGCTCGGCTGACGCCGACGCCCGAGAATCCGCGGGTCACGCCGTGCGCCTCAACAGCGCGCGGCGTGACCCGCGTCGCGGTGTCGGCGTCCTCGGGCCTACGCCCTCGGGTCTACGCCGACACCGCGACCACGTGCTTGCCCACGACGCCGCCGCGCTCGAACGCCTCGTGCGCCGCGGCGATGTCCGCGAGCGGGTACACGCCGTGCACCACCGGTCGTAGCGCACCCGAGGTGACGTGACCGGCCAGGTCGCTCAGCACCGCGGTGCCCGGATTGGCGCTGAAGGTGCGGATACGGCGGGAGCCGTACACGCTCGACGCGGCGATCGCGGCCAGGGCGGTGGCCGACAGGCCGACGGTGACCATCCTGCCGCCCTTGGCCAACCGGCCCCGGTAGCAATGCAGTTCCGAGCCGACAGTGTCGACGATGACGTCGAACGGCCCGATCCGGTCCGAGGTGGTGGAGCCGTGGTCGAGGACCTCGTCGGCACCGAGATCGGTGAGCAGCCGGGCGTGGCGGTCGCGGGCCAGCGCGGTGACATGGCCTCCCAGCGCGTGCGCAAGTTGCACGGCGGCGGTGCCGACGCCGCCGGCCGCGCCTCGCACCAGGACCCGCTCCCCGGCCGCGAGGTGCACGCTGTCGCGCAGCGCGATCAGCGCCGTGGCGCCCGTCACGACCAGGGAGGCCGCGTCGACCGGTGAGAGGTCCGCCGGGGCGGGCGCGATCCGGTCCGCGGCGACGACGACATACTCGGCCGCCCCCGCGGTGGTGTGCCGCTGACGGGGATGCACCATGCCCCACACCCGGTCCCCGGCCTGGTAGCCCTCGACATCGGCGCCGGTCCCGACGACGACGCCCGCGAAGTCCAGTCCCGCCCCGATCGGGAAGCGGCGCCCCGACACCATCTTCAACTCCCCGGCCCGGACGATCACATCGTGTCCGTTCACGCTGGACGCCTCGACCGCCACCAGGACTTCGCCGGCACCGGGAGCGGGGCGGTCGACCTCGTTGATCCGCAGGACGTCCGGTGCGCCGTAACTCGTGATCTGTGCGGCCCTCATGTCGCTGTTCCCTCCGTGGTCGGCTGCTGCGGAACCGATACTGGTGCCCGCTCGCGACATCACGGTCGTTCGCCTTTTCCTGGGACCGGCAGACCCACCCTCCCGCGCGGCGCCGGGAGCATACTGGCCCCGTGACCGACTCCCCCCTCGCGCCGGCCGACGATCCGCGACGCGAACTCGCCGAATTCCTGCGGACCCGCCGAACCCGGCTGCGGCCGGAGGACGTCGGCCTCGAACCCGGCCCGAGGCGGCGCGTCGCCGGGCTGCGGCGCGAGGAACTGGCCCTGCTGGCAGGGGTGAGTTCGGACTACTACCAGCGCATGGAGCAGGGACGCGACGTGCGGCCCTCCGAACAGGTCCTGGACGCCCTCGCACGCGCCCTCGACTTCTCCGCCGAGGAGCGCCGGCACCTGCACAGCCTCGCCGCCGCCGCGCGCACCCCGGCCCGTGCCCCGCGCCGGTACGAACCGGAGGAAGTACCGGACACCACACGCCGGTTGCTGCGCACCATGCCCTCGCCCGCACTGGTCGTCGGCCGCTACCTGGACGTACTGGCCTGGAGTCCGCTGGCCGGCGCGCTGCTCGGCGAGTTCACCCGGCTGCCGGTCACGGAACGGAACCTGCTGTCCCTCCTGCTGCACCCGGAGGCCGACCAGACCTGCCCGGAGCGGGTCGCCACCGTCGCCGAGCTGACCGGGATGCTGCGCGCCCAGGTCGCCGCCGATCCGGGGCACCCGCGCGCCGTGGAGCTCGTCGGCGAACTCGCCGTCCGCAGCGACGAGTTCGCGGCGTTGTGGGCCCGCCACGACGTGCTGGAGACCACACGCGGCCAGATGCGCGTCGACCATCCGCTGGTCGGGGAGCTGAACCTGGACTGGGACGCCTACCCGCTGCCGGGAACTCCCGGCCCGATGATGGTCGTCTACACCGCGGCCGAGGGTGGCCCCGACGCCGAGAGGCTCCAACTGCTCGCCGGCCTGCTGGACCCCCGCTGACCCCACGCGGAACTCGCACGGGACCGCACCGCATGCGTTTTCCGGACCGCGCGCATCCTGCCTGCTGCCGGTGACAACCGGACCACGCGCGACAACGCTCGCCGCACCCGGGCGGCCGCAATCCTCCGCATGGGCATGCGGCCCAGCAGCAGGATGGCCGATCGGACCGGCGGTCCGGACGATCGGCCGTCGCGGTGACGCGTCAGGCGCGCCTAGCGTCCTTGTGACCAGACCACCGCGCTGTGAGGGGAACGCTGATGGAACAGCAGGAGATGACCGGAGCCCACGCCGACGACGGCACAACCGTGACCGGGGCGGCCACGGAGTTCGAGCCGGACGTCATGGACCTGCTCGTGGAAACACTGCGCCGTGCGGCCAGGGGCGAGTTGCCGGTCGTGGGGACGGACACCCTGCTCGGGGAACTCGTGTCCGGGGGCACGGACGCCGGTGAGGCGATCGCTCCCGGGATGCGGAAGGCCGGTTCGCTCAGCGGTCTCATCGCCGGCCGGGCGGGTCTCGGTTGGGTGAGCGACGACGAGGCGCATGGTGTGCCGATCACAGCCGGTGCCGGTGAGGAAGCCCATCGGGGAGCCGATGAGAGGGAGATCGACGCCGCCTGGCGCGAGGCCCGGTGGCGTTACGGCCTCGGTGCGCGCGGATCGGCCCCGGAGAACGGCCGGGTGCTACCCGGGATGACCGGGGCACTGCACGCGTGTCTGCTGCTCGCGCTCAGGTCGGCCCGCGCCGAGGGAGTGATCTCCGTGCGCAGTCGGCATGTTGCCCGTGCCCTGCTGGAACTGCCGGGCAGCCGGGCACGGGAGGCCATGGTGCTGGAGAAACTGGAACTCTCCGCCGCGGCAAGGGCGTTGGACGCGGTGGACGCGAGCGCCTCGGCACGGATCGCGGGGCCGGAATCCCGCGGCGTCACCCTTCTCCGACGAGCCGGAACGCTGGGCAGGAGCGGTAACCCCCTGACCCGCGCCCTGACTTCGTGGACCGCCGGAAGCTCCGTGAACGGCTCACCGGTTCTGTTCGCGGTGTCCGTCGAGGCCATGCGGCAGGCCGTGCGGAACGGGCGCGCCTCGGTGGAACCGCTGGATCTCCTGCTCGGGACACTGGCCCTGGACCGGGCCCTGTCCGTCGCCGGGCGCTCGCTTCCCGCGGGTCTGGCGAAGGCCAACTCCGCTCCGGCCGTGATGCGTCGGCACGGGGTACGGCAGTCCTCTCTCGTATCCCTTGCCTGGACGAACGACCCGGCTCCCGTTGGCACTTCGGCTCCGGAAGTCCCTGCCGCAGGTGTTCCCGAGAGCGGAAGGGTACGTCCGTCCGCCGCCGCCGACCGGGTCATGGCAGTGGCGCGGCTGTCGGCCGCCGAGCACGGCTCGCCCACGGTCGGGACGGTCCACCTGCTGGCCGCCCTGCTCGACGCACCGGCGTCGGAAGCGGACGCCGACGGCACGGTCGTACGACTGCTGACCGCCGACCAGGTCGATGTCGCCGCGTTGCGGCGGGAGTTGAGCCTCGGGCTGGGCGCATGACACCCGGGGTCCGCCGCGCGACAACCCCCGTCGTGGCTACCGTCTCCTGCGAAGGAACCGCTGTGACGAGCAAAGGGAGATCGTGAGTCAGGCGTCAGAAGACACAGGGCTGTCGCGCCCGTCCGTACGGCTGCGGCACACGCTGACGGGTGCGCCACGGTGGCTGCGCCATGAGGCGGCCGCGAGCTGGGTCTCGGTGCGTGCCGCCGAACGCCGTACGGTCGTCGTCGAGTCACTGCTGTGTGCCCTGACGGCGGCCTTCTGTCTGACACCGCTGCTGCTGGCGCCCCCGCACCGGCCGGCGGCGGCCGTCCTGGAGGCGTTGTGGGCGACCCTGATCGTGCCCGCCCGGCGCGGGCGGCCGATCGTCGCGGTCCTGGGGTCCGCTCCCCTGGTCGTGGGTGACAACGTGTGGACGCTGGCGGTGGCCCCGCTGGTCGTCCTGTCCGCCACCCGTCGTATCGGCCCGCCGCGGCGGGCGTGGCGGCTCGTCGGGGTGGCCTGTGCCGCCGTCGGCGTGCTGACCGTCGCCCGCGCTCTGTTCCGGCCCGGGGACCTGCCGTCGGAACTGGCCGACAACGCGGTCTCGGCGGTTCTGCTGCTCGTGCTGCCCGCCCTGGCAGGAACCCTGTGGGGTCGGCGGCGGCCCCTGGTCACCCTGCTTCGGGAACGCAACGCCTATCTGGAACAGGCCCGCACACTGACCGCCGCGACGGCCCGGCTGGAGGAACGGACCCGGATCGCGGGCGAGATGCACGATCTGCTGGGCCATCGGCTGAGCCTGATCTCGGTGCACGCCGGGGCGCTGGAACTCGCGGCCGCGCGGCAGGCACCCGCCCTCGTCGGGCAGGCCGAGCTGTTGCGCACCACCGCCGGTACGGCCATGGGTGAACTGCGCGAGATCCTCGGCGTCCTGCGGTTCGAGGAGCTCACGGATCCGACGGGCAGAGCCGCGGACGAGACGGGAACGCGGGAGGACATCAGCGCTCTGGTCATCGAATCCCGGCGGACGGGCAGCGTCGTCGAGCTGGCCTGGTCCCTTCCCGATCCGGCCGAGGTGGGACTCCGCACGCGACAGGCGATCCACCGAGTGGTCCGGGAAGGGCTGACGAACGTGCTGAAGCACGCGTCCGGCGCACCCACCAGGGTGGCGGTCAGGGGCACGGGCAGCGGGATCGAGGTGTCCGTCACCAATGAGGCACCCCGCGGGGCGGGCCGGTCCCAGGGCGGGAACCACAGCGGTCTGGCCGGCTGCCGGGAGCGGATCTCGTTGCTCGGCGGCACGTTCGAGGCGGGTGCCCTGCCGGGCGGTGGCTTCCGTATGGCGGCCTGGCTGCCGGCTCGGGGCAGCGGCATGAACGAACACTCGGTGCTCCCGGGGGCGGCGGGCCGGGGTTCTCCCGAACCCGTCCAGGGCACGGATCTCCTCCCGTCCGACGGCACCGAACCGAGAGGGGCGCGTGCCCCGCTGCCCGACGACATCCTGACCTGGCCGCGGGTCCTCGGATCGGGCTGCCTGGCACTGCTCGTGGTCCTGCCGACGGTCGCCTTCCTGATCGTGCTGCTGGCGCACGCGGCCCTGCGATGAACGGCGCTGGGGTGAACAGCCTTGGGGTGAACGGCCTTGGGGTGAACGGCTCTAGGATGAGCTGATGATCCGAGTCCTGGTCGCCGACGACGAGGCGCTGATGCGCGCGGGAATCCGGCTGATCCTGGAGAACGCCGAGGACATCGAGGTGGTCGCCGAGGCGGGCGACGGCCGGGAGGCGGTCGAGAGATGCCGGACGCAGGCCGTCGATGTGGCCCTGCTCGACATCCAGATGCCGTCCAAGGACGGAATCGCCGCTGCCGAGGACATCGCCCGGCTCTCCCCCCGTACCTGCGTCGTGATGCTGACGGCGTTCGGCGAGGAAGCGAGCGTGACGCGCGCCCTGCGCGCCGGGGCCAGCGGTTTCCTCCTCAAGGACACCGGCCCCGCCGAGCTGATCCGAGCCGTGCAACTCGCCGCGAGGGGCGAGCCGGTACTGGCTCCCCGGATCACCCGTCAGCTGCTGGACCGGCACATGCGGTCCGGCCGGGACACCGAGGCCGCCCTGCGCAGGACCGAGGAACTGACCCCGGCCGAACGGGATGTCCTACGGCTGCTCGGGACGGGGCTGTCCAACGCGGAGATCGCCGACCAGCTGTATCTGAGCGCCGGCACGGTCAAGGCGCACATCAGCCGGATCCTCACCCGCACCGGCTGCGCCAACCGCGTACAGGCCGCCGTCCTCGCGCACGACGCCGGCCTGCTCGACGACCGCTGAACCGGCCGGACGTCCACGCCGCCGACGCGCTCGGCTAGTTGGAGAAGTCCTGTGTCATCCAGACGGTCCCGTTCGCGTCCCGGAACACCGAGATGCCGATGTGCGCGAACGTGGAACTGAGGATGTTGCGCCGGTGGCCGTCGTTCGGCGGCTGTTCGGCGAGCATCTGCTGGGTGAGGTCGACCGCCGCCCCGGCGATGGCTTCGCTGTCAGTGCTGACGCCGTCGGACTCGCCGATGTTCTCGCCCGCCGCCGTCCACTTCACACCCGCGGCCGTCTCCCGGGCCCCCAACGCGGCCTCGCCCGGGCACTGGTGGGACAGGCCGCATCCGCCGGCCATCACGGTGGTGTGCGCTGCGGCACTGCGGGTCAGACCGTCACTGATCGAGTAGTCCGGCAGACCGGCCGCCTTCCGGGCCTGGTTGATCGTGGTGAGCACCTGCTGCACCGGGTCGGCGTCGACGGTGGCACTCGGGGTGGGGGTGGGCTGCGGAGTCGTCGTAGACGGACTCGGCGACGGGGTGCCTGTGCCCGCCACCGGCTCCAGCTGCCACTGCTGGTTGTCGCCTCCGGTGTCGTGGTACTGGATGATCGCCGCGCCGTCCGCCTCGGAGGCGGACATGACGTCCAGCACCTTGCCGCTGTTGCGCGACACGATCTTCACGGCGCCGCCGGTCACGTCGTCGATCTGCCATTGCTGGTTCGCGGCTCCGGAGTCGGTCGCCTGCTGGATCGCGGCGAAGTCCTCCGTCGAGGCGTCCTTGACCTCCAGCACCTTGCCGCTGTTGTGGTTGACCAACTCGTAGTAGCCGTCACCAGTGGATTTCAGCTGCCATTCCTGGTTTTTGCCGCCGTTGTCCTGATACTGGATGATCGCCGCACCGTCTGCGGTGGAATTCCCGTTTACGTCCAGCACCTTGTCACTACGCACGGATATCAGGTGGTAGTAAGTGCCGGCATCAATCGTCGCCGCCTCCGAACTGGGCTGAGAAAACAGCAGAACAGGCCCCAGGACAGCGGGTACGCCGATCAGCAGACCGGTCGCGGTCCACCTCCGCCGATGACGCCCCCGGCCCGGCTTGGCCTCGACCACGGCCTGCCGGTCCAGGCTTTTGTCACTCATATCGCTCATGCGACAGATCTCCTTGATCGCACATTTCCCTCGGGAACTCAGGGCACGCCCATCGGGTCCGTCTCTGGTGGTAGCCGATTCGAAAAAGGTTGCCGCTCCGCGCGATTGGTTGTCCGTCGGCGCAATGCCGTGCCCGGGTAGTGGGCCTAGGCTGTTGCCAGGGCTCGGAAACAGGGGAAACCCCGAGAAACAGGGGAAACAGGGGAAACTGGGGATCATGGCGATTGGGGACAAGCCCACGTCCGGACGGCCGCGCCCGTCGATGGCGGATGTCGCCCGGCACGCCGGTGTCGCACCGCAGACGGTCTCACGCGTGTCCAACGGTCACACGAACGTCGATCCCGCGACCAGGCAGCGGGTCGTGGAGTCGATGCAGGTGCTGGGCTACCGGCCGAACGGAGCCGCACGCGCGCTCAAGAGCGGACGGTTCAACACGATCGGTGTCATCACCTTCACGCTCAGAACGTTCGGGAACACGCGCACGCTCGACGCCATCGCCTCGGAAGCCGCACGCGCCAAGTACGCCGTCACCCTCATCCCCGTGCCGGACCCGACCATGGGCAGGGTCTCCGGTGCCTACGACCGGCTCAGCGAGGCGGCCGTCGACGGGGTGATCCTCGTGTTCGAGGCGCACCTCCTGGACGACGCGGAGTTCAGCCTCCCACCAGGGATTCCGATGGTGGTCGTCGACTCCGACACCGGCCCCGGGTACACCGTGGTGGACACCGACCAGGCGATGGGTGCCCGGCAGGCGACGGAACACCTGCTGGAACTCGGCCACCAGCGGGTATGGCACATCGCCGGCCCCCCGACCTCGTACTCCGCGGACCATCGGGTCGACTCCTGGCGGCGGACCCTGCGGGACGCCGGCGTCATCCCGCCCCCGGTCCTGTACGGCGACTGGACCACCCGGTCCGGGTACCGGCACGGGCTGACTCTGGGGCGGAGGCCGGAGGTCACGGCGATCTTCGCCGCGAACGACCACATGGCGCTCGGCGTCATGCGGGCCCTGCACGAACTCGGGCGCCGGATCCCCGAGGACGTCAGCGTGGTGGGGTTCGACGACATGGAGGAGACCCATGCCTTCTGGCCACCGCTGACCACCGTGCGGCAGGACTTCGCCACGGTCGGCCGGCTCAGCCTGCAGAAGCTGCTCGGCAAGATCGGCCGCACCGGTCCCGACCTGGTCGACAAGACGCTGGTCCCGACCCGGCTGGTGGTCAGGGCGAGCACCGGAGCGCCGCCGGCCTCGCCATGAGGCGAAGCGCGACGGCGCCGTGGTGGGGATCAGGGGCAGGTAGCCGGCGTCAGCTCCTGGCCCACTGCTGGTTGGTGCTGCCGTTGCAGTACCAGACGTCGACCGACGTGCCGTTGCCGGTGCCCGCTCCGGCCGCGTCCAGGCAGAGCGCCGGGTTGGCGACACTGGTCACGGAGAGGTCCGCGTTCACGTTCCACTGCTGTGCCGCGGTGCCGGTGCAGTCGGTGATGACCACGGGGTCTCCCGCCGTGGCTCCGGTGCCGCCCACCGTCATGCACTTGTTGCCGTAGACGGTGAGCTGCTTGTCCGCGTTCAGGTTCCAGGTCTGGTTGCCGCCGGCGTTGCAGTCCCAGAGGTCGAGCTGGGTGCCGTTGGTCGTGCTGAAGCCGGGCACGTCGACGCAGCGGCCCGAGCCCACTCCGCGCAGGACCTCACCGGGAGGCGCGGGCGGCAGGTCGTTGACGGGCGGGGTCTTGCCGAAGCCGTAGCCCCAGCGCAGCAGCGCGACTCCGGTGGCGCTGTTGTCCACCATGTTGCCGTTGGAGTCCAGCGACTCGATCGAGTAGGAGTCGCCGAAGCGCAGGCCCGGCCAGTACACCAGTCCCATCCCCTTGCTGCGGGCGGTGTTGGCCACGGCCGCGAGGTACGACGTGTAGATGTTGCCGTTCCACGCGCCGTAGTTCAGGCCGATGGTCATCGGGGAGCCGGCCTCGTCGATGATGGTGCGGCCGGTGTACTTGCCGAGGCGGGTCTCGAGGTCGGCGGTCCAGTCGGACTGCTTGGTGTAGCTGTTCCAGAACCCGTAGAAGTGCAGTGACAGCAGCGTTCCGCGCAGTTGGGGTGCCGCGCCGACGCCGGTGACGTTGTCGTTGTAGCCGGTGCCGCTGATCACGACACGGCCGCGCGGGACGTCCCTGTGCCGGCCCAGCCAGCCGCTGGTGACGGAGACCCACTGGTCCAGGGTGTAGCCGTGCGGCTCGTTCATCGGCTCGAAGTAGACGCGCGGGTTGTGCTTGTACTCCCGCACCACCGTGTTCCACATCGTGGTCCAGGCGGCCGTGTCGTCGACGAACCCGTCCTTGCTGGAGTCGGCCTCCCAGTAGCTGACGATGACCTTGTCGCCGCTGGCCGTGGCCGCGTCGATCGTCGCCCGGTACGACTTCCACCAAGTGGTGCCCACGGACGCCGGGTTGATCGGCAGTCGCAGTGTGTTGGCGCCCAGGTTCTTCTTGAAGCCGGCCACCATCTTCTCCGTGGTGCGGTACACCGTGCGGTAGCTGTCGGTCACCTTCAGCCCGCTCGGCACCACGGCGTCACTGGCGTAGTTGTCCCGCGGGTCGGCCCAGTTCACTCCGCGGAAGTCACTGGTACCGCCCTTCGCCGCGGGCTTCACCGACGCGTGCGAGGCGTCCGACGCACCGGTGGACGACTGGGCGAGGGCGGGAGCGGGGGCGCTCAGGAACATGAGTGTCGCGCCGAAGCCGGCCATGAGCACACTGGCCAGTCTTCTCGACCTCGTCGGGGTCTTGGTCATGTCGTCTCCAGTGACGGGAAAACGCGGAGGGCGGAGTGCGGGTTCGTCACCTGAGCCGAGGCACTGAGGAGCCAGGGCCCGAATACAGACACTTGGACCCGTTTAAACCGGCCATGGTTACGTAACCATGGCCGGACATTGACACGACGCCCGCACCGGTGACAAGACCCGTGACGGTTCCGAAATACGACGGACTCTTTCAGCGACCCCGGAGCGTGCCGTCGACCGGTCGAATCGAGGGCCGACCAGAACGGGACGGATGCGGGAAACCCGGCAGACAGGTGCCGGTCGCTTGCGTGGACGGCGGTGCGGAGTGCGAGTGAGGTGTCTCCGGTCTTGGGAGCCGCTGGAACAAGGCGCCGGGCGCCCGGAGTTGGGACACGGAGCAGGGGCGGCCCTTGCCCGCCTCGGGGTCATGCCGGGGCCGGAAAGCCCACTCGTGCGTGACCCACGGCCGACCCGGCAGTCATCCGGCCGCGCCGAGCAGTCCTCGCGTCACGGCTCCCCCGCCACGACCCGACACCCGCCCCGGCGCCAGCGCCCCCGCCCGGCAGTCAGGACGGCTGGACCTGGTCGAAGAGGGCGAGAGCTTCGGCGGGGTCCGGGCTCACGAGGCGTTCCAGACCGGCCGTCGTGATCTTCGCCCACATGCCGGCCCGTGCCCACATCTGCTCCTCGAAGGCTCGGACGGCCTCGTCCAGATCCGCGGGGCCGGCGGCGATGGCCTCGGCGAGTTCGGCGCCTTCCAGCATCGCGAGGTTCGCGCCCGCCCCCAGCGGGGGCATCAGATGGGCGGCGTCGCCCAGGAGCGTCACTCCGGGGACGTGCGCCCAGGTGTGGGACACGGGCAGGACGTGGAGGGGGCGGTGGACGAAGGCGGTGCCGCGGCGGAGGAGTTCGAGGACGGGAGTGGCCCAGCCGTCGAACAGAGCCAGCAGGCCCGATCGCACGGACTCGACATCGGCCAGGTCGAGGTCCAGCTCCGTGTGCCAGTCCAGCGGCGCGCGGAACCGGACGTACACCTTGACGTGGCCGCCGCTGTTGCGCTGGGCGACGAGGCCCCGGTTCACGCCGTACACCGCCACGGAACCGTCGCCGATCAACCGGGCCAGGTCGGGGTGGCTGGTGTCGACGTCGTCGAGGGAGGTCTCGACCGAGGTGACGCCGGTGTAGTGCGGCGTGACCGGTGAGACCGCCGGGCGGGTCCGGGACCAGGCGCCGTCCGCGCCGACCACGAGGTCGAAGGTCTCCTGCCGCCCGTCCGCGAAACGGACCAGGACGCCGTCGCGGTCCTTCCCCGGCACCACCTGCGTCACGTCCCGGTCCCACTGGACGTCGAGAGGGCCGAGCAGCAGGTCACGAAGTTGCCCGCGGTCGATCTCGGGATTGGCCCGGTCGTCCGGTCGCGCAGGCCAGTCGCGCAGGACCGTCCCGTCCGTGGCCAGGATGCGCATGGCCTGCCCCTCCGGGCGGGACAGCGTCCGGAACTCCGCCCGCAGCCCCGCCTTGTCCAGCGCGAGCTGGCCCAACTCCTCGTGGAGGTCCAGCGTGCCGCCCGGGGGGCGGGCGTCGGGGGACGGATCGCGTTCGAGGACGGTGACGGGACAGCCGTGTCGGTGCAGGACATGGGCGAAGGTGAGTCCGGCGGGGCCGCCACCGACGACGGCGATACGATGTCTCATGTCGATACACTGTATTTCGCCTTACGATGCATCGCAACAGAACGGTGTGACCATGACTGTGTGGGACCGGCCGGAGCCACCGGCTCGCCCTGTGCCGCTCGACCGGGAGCGGATCGTCGCCGCCGCCGTCGCGCTGGCCGACGAGGGCGGGCTGGAGGCGGTGTCGTTGCGCAAGGTCGCCGCCCGGCTGAACGCCGGCCCGATGCGGCTGTACGGATACATCTCCACCAAGGAGGAGCTGTTCGACCTCATGGTGGACGAGGTCCAGGCCGAGATTCTGCCCGAGGAGCGGCCCGGTGACTGGCGGGAGGCGCTGAGCGTCCTCGCCCACCGCACCAGGCAGGCCGCTCTCCGTCACGAATGGCTGGCCGACCTGCTCGGCGGCCGCCCGAGCCTGGGCCCGAACGGCCTCGCCGTGACCGAGGCCACGTTGGCCGCCCTCGACGGCCTCGCGGACGTCGACACCGTCATGCGGGCCGTGGAGACCGTCAGCGCCTACTTCACCGGCGCGATCAGGCGCGAGATCGCGAACCTGCGGGCCGAGCGCGCCACGGGCCTGTCCAAGCGCGACTGGCAGCGCGCCCACGGCCCGCATGTGACGAGGATGTTGGACACGGGCCGCTTCCCGGCGCTGGCCAGGGCCGTGCACGACGGCACGGACGTGGACGCCGAGGCGTCCTTCGCGACCGGCCTGGACTGGGTCCTGGATGCCGTGGCCGCCAAACTCACCCGGCTCTGATCGCGTTCCAGGTCCGGAAGGCCGTCACTTCCGCACGCACTCCGCCGGTTCCGCGTCCGCGTTCATGCTGAACAGCAGCCGACGGCCGTCGCGGGCGGCGGTGAGGAAGAACGAGTCGGGCTGACGGCAGCCCTTGCCCGACCCCGCGGTGTACGTCGCCGGGCTGAGCGCCGGCACCGGGGACCCCGCGCCGATGACGAAGGTGCTGTCGCAGTACTGTCCCGTGCCGTCGTCCATGCCCGCCGTGACGACCAGGGTGTCGGCGTCAGCGGAGACCAGCTTGCCGCGCCCAACACGGGAAGCCGCCTACCTGACGTCGACGAAGTCGCCGGGCGCCGTCGCGGAGCCGGTCGTGGTGGTGCCGGCGAAGACGAAGCGGTAGTAGCCGTCGGAGCCGGCCTTGGTGGTGGTGCTCAAGGTGCCGGTGCTGCTGGTCTTGACCGTCTTGAGGGTGGTGTAGGTGCTGCTGCCCTTCTTGCGGAACTGCAACTTCACTGGCTGGGACGCGTACCCGGCGTTCTTCCCCGTGGCCCAGTTGGCGCGACTCAGCTTGCCGGTGACCGTGATGTTCTTGCCCTTCTTCACCGGCTCCGGGGAGGCGTTGGCGGTCAGCGCGGCGGCACGCTTGATCCTGGTCCTGGCGACGTCGTCGTCGTAACTGGCGTTCGCGTAGAGGTCGTAGGCGCCCAGGAAGAGTTTCCAGGTCCCCGCGGTGCCGTTGCCGTCCTTGAAGTCGACCGCGGGGTCGATGGTGAAGACCGTTTTGCAGCTGTAGCTGTACCCGTCCTGGACCGGCGTCTCCGTGCAGACGGGGTAGTCGTCCGACTCCAGGCCGCCGGTGATGGTGTCCGTGCTCGAACTGTCGGTGCCCTGCCACAGGAAGGCCTGGGTGATGGCCACGCCTTCCTCGTCGAAGGCGGTGAACGTGACGGGAACGGCCTTCTTGCCCGTGACGCCGAGGACGATGTCCTTGCCCTTGTTGACGACCCCGTCCTTGAACGTGGTGCCGCCCAGCGCGTCTCTCGGCTGGACGCTCTGCGAGGCGAAGGCTCTCAGATCCGTCGCCGTCCCAGGGTGCTCCGCTGCCTGGGCGGCGCCCGGAAGAACGAGCGCCGAGAGCAGACCGGCGCCGGAAAGGACGGTGGCCGCGGTGCGTACACGCATGTGACTCCCCCAAGGTGAGGTCAGGTGGTCCTGCCGAACCGGTGTTGCGGCAGGGCCCGTTGATGTGGTGAAGAGGTCGGCGCACGCCCGGAACCCGTGGAAGGGGCTCAGGGCGTGGGAGAGCGGAAGATCTTGTCGAGGTCGAAGCTTCGGCTGGGCGTCGGGTAGAGATCCGTCGGGAAGAGGTCCGTCGGCCGGGAGCCCGGTGTGGGTACGTCGGCCGGGTCGGCGGTGGGCTTGCCGTCCGGGCTGCACACCTGCGGCGCCGAGGGCTCGGACAGTTCGTGGTCGGCGACCCGCTTGGACCGGAAGTCCACCGTGGCGCGACCCCAGAGGTCCTTTTCGCCGCCGACCTTGACCTCCTCGGGCAGTTCCTTGCTCGTCAGCGGCTTGCCCACGGTGACCGAGACGAGGGCGCCCTCGCAGGGGCTGCGGTCCGTCGCGTAGAGGGACGCGGGCAGGGCCACCTTCCGCTCGGCTCTGCCGTCCACATGGAGTTCGACGCGCTTCACCCGGCTGATGTCGAAGTAGTAGGCGGGTTGCGACCCGTCCGAGAGCCGATCGCGGTCGGGGTCGTTCGCGACTCCGTACACCAGCTTCCAGAACTCGACCTGCACGGTGACCTTCCGGCACAGCGGTCCGTCGTACCCCGGCAGGCTGCTGACCCTCAGCCCCTCGTGGTCGCCGATGATGTTCTCCGAGGGCGTGTCGACGACGAGCCGAGCCCAGTCGCTGGATTCCTCGACCGTCCACCCCGAGTTGTCGTGGCAGCCGGACGCCCCCGTCGGATACAGGGGGGTGAGAGTCGGGGTCGGCGAAGGGCTCGGTGACTCGGACACCCCCGTCGGGCTCTCGGACGGATCCCCGGCCAGGGAGGTGCCGTGGGCGCTCGAACAACCCCCGGTGAACAGGACGGCCACGGCGAGGGCCGCGACGACAGGTACGACGGAGTCCTTCCGCCCGCGTACACGCCTCGGTGCGCACCTCATCGGTCGAACCAGTTCCTGGCTTCCGCGCTGTTGAAGCCCCGCAGCACGGCGAGAGCGAAGACGATGCTCGGGAGGCCCGAGACGCCGGCCCCCTGGAACAGTCCCACCACACCGGTCAGCAGGCTCAGCGCCTCGATGACGATGACCGTGACACGTATCCCGTTCGACCGCTTTCCCGCGAAGACGCCGCACAGCAGAAGCACCCCGGCGACCAGCAGCGACAGCACCGCCAGGAACCGGAGCAGCCCGGCCGCCTCGTCCCGGCCGTGATCCACCGCGTCGTTCACCACGGCCAGCAACAGGGCGCCGGCCGCCAGGTTCAGCACGGCCTGGACCCATACCCCCACCAACGCCAGCCTGACGCTCTTCGGCATCTGTGCTTTCACACTCGGTGTCGTCATGCATGCAAGAAAACGGCACGCACGTCAGGGACACCTCGGTAGGAGTACGTATTCCATGTACGTATGTGCCCCGGAGACAGCCCCTCCGATCAGGACATGGCTGCCCCTGTCGCGGCGTCGCGCGTGTTGCTGAGGAACCGCGTGGAGGGCAGGCTGCCGTCCGACCCGCGTGGGGCGACCGTGGTCGCGGAGTCGGCGAGACGCAAGTCCGACGTCGTCCAGCCCGGCTGGTCCCAGGAGTCGCCGGTGTGCTGTGCCCGGCTTCCCAGCCAGGCGTCAGGATGGTTCGCCAGGGCGAGGTTGTGCTGGAGCGTCGCCGCCGAGTGGACGAAGGCGAAGCCCGCCGCCCCGTTGCGGTAGGCCGTGTCGTTGGTCAGCCGAGGCGCTCCCGCGTCGCCGACCTCGGTGAATCCGAAGCCGGCGTTGTCCCAGGCCGCGCTGTCCGTGGCGAGCTGGATGGCCGCCTCGGTCGTACCGCCGCCGAGTTTGAAGCCGCTGCCCCCGCCGGAGAAGTCCGCGATGCCCCAGCGGTTGACGCCGTTGCCGAACGACCAGGTGTGCTCGATGGCCACGGCGCCCGCGAAGCCGCTGATGTCCGTGCCGTCACCGGAGTTGTCGTACGTCCGGCATCCCTGGATCCGGTTGCCCGCGCCGGAGCCGTCCCGGAAGACCAGGCCGTCGGCGTAGCCGCCGGTGGACCCGGACTCGTGGTGGTCGAAGAAGTCGCTGTTGCGCACGAGGTTGTCATGGGTTCCGGCGCCGTGGAGCAGCAGCCCGATCCGGCCGTTGTCGTGGACGCTGAGCCGGTCGAGGACGTCGTCGTGGCAGGACGCGCAGGCGTAGGCGATGTCAGGGGCGTTGACGATCTCCAGGCCGCGCACCGTGAGGTACGCGCCGCTCTGGACGACGAACGGGGTGCCGGCCGAGAACCGGGCACCGTCGAACAGGGGGCGTTCGTCACGGTAGTTGCTCACCGTGATCCGGCGGTCCGCCGTACCGGAGACCTTGAGGGCGATCGTCGTGGTCGGGTGGTACGTCCCTCCGCGCACGGCGACCGTCTGGCCGGGCCTGACCTCGGCCACGGCCCGGGTCAGGGTGGCGAACGGCCGGGCAAGGGTGCCCGGATTCGTGTCGGCCCCGTCGGGGGCCACGTAGTAGTCGGCGGTCGCGACGCCGGAGTAGGCGCGGGCTCCGGACGTCGGAGCGGCGCCCGGCTCGGTCCGCGAGGCGGAGGCAGAGGGAGCGGCGGATGCCGCCGGCCCGGGTCCCTGCGCGTCGCTCGCGACCGGGGCCGGGACTCGCGGCGCCGGAGTGGTGTGCGGAAGGTACTGGTGGATCCCGAGGCCGGTGACCACGGCCAGGGTCGCGGTGGCGCCCACGGCCACGGCGGACTTGGCCGACATCCGGCCCAGAACGTGGTGGACGGTCCGCCACAGCGAGGCCAACGCGCCGGGTGCCAGGCCGTGTTGGCCGACGAGGCCGGGGATTCCCGCCACCAGCGCGGCCGGGACCGCCAGCCCGCTGAGCCGGATCGGCACCTCGTCGATCGAGGCCCGGGCGCCGACCGCCGCCTGGCAGTGCGGGCAGTCCGTCACGTGGCGGCTGAGCCTGGTCAGGACCCGTGCTCCGGCCGCGGCCGGGCCACCGTCGGTCAGTGAGGTGAGGTCGGGGCACCGCGGCCGGGCCCGCCACGCGGTCAGCACGCCGACGGCCAGTGAGAGCTTGGCCTTCATCCGTTGGATGCGCACCGCGGTGTGCGGGACGCTCAGTTTCAACGCGGCGGCGACCTCGGCGCGGCTCAACTGGCCGGCGGCCTCCTGCCACCACAGTGCCATCGTCCGGCGTTCGTCGTCGCTGAGCCAGCGGCCGGCTTCCAGCAGATCACTGCCCGCACGGGCCAACGCACGCCGGTCGACGGTGAGTTCGGCGAAGTCGGCGGAGGCGTCCGGGACCTCGCCGTCGTCGGGCAGGGACGTCTGACGGCTCGTGGAGGCCTTGTGGCGTCGTCCGTGATCGTGCATCTGCCGGATCGCGATGGCCACGATCCAGGACCGGAACCGTTCCGGTTCCCGCAGTTCGGGGAGCGCCCGCAGCGCGCGCAGCATGGTCTCCTGGACGACGTCGTCCACGTCCGGGTGCCCGTGCAGTCCTCGCCCGACCACGTTGTAGACCAGGGGCAGATACTCGCGGAACAGGGCGGCCTGGGCGTGGGTGTCACCGGACCGGGCGGCCACGACCAGATCGGTTCCCGACCCCAGCACCGCTGTGGCCGCCCCTGTGAGCGGCGCCGGAGCCTCGTGCACGTTTTCCTCACAGAGTCGTTCCTCGGCGGAGGCGGTCATGATGGCACGCACTGCTGACAGGGCAAGATCCAGCCCCCGCCGACGCAAACGTGAAATTGGTGTGCGGGTTCTTGTTATGGGTCGTCGCGGTGGGCCGTCTCCGTCATGACAGCGGAGAAAGGAAACCGAGGAAACATGTACCTCAGACGCGGCAAGCGGGCCCGGAGCAAGCGACCCCGGTGGCGTATCGCGGCACCCGCGGGTGTGGCGGCCCTCGTCGTCCTGGGCGGCGTCGCGGCAGCTGCCAACGTCGTCGGGGGCTCCGGCGACCAGGCGTCCGGTGTCAAGGCGGGCACGTACAACCTGGCGGTCGCCAAGAGCGGCCTGTGCCTGGATCTCGTCGGGGGCGGTTCGTCACCCGGCACGCAGGTCCAGCAGTGGGGTTGCGCCGCGGGGCAGAAGAACCAGCAGTGGACCCTGGTCGACCGCGGATCGGGCCGGTTCGCCGTCAAGTCCGCGGCGAGCGGGCTGTGCCTCGACGTCACCGGCGCCTCCACCGCCTCCGGGACCCGCCTCCAGCAGTGGGGCTGCGGGAACGACCAGGCCAACCAGCTGTGGAAGCTGAAGCCGGCGCGGGACAACACGTACCAGCTCGTCAACGTCGGGAACGGCCTGTGCGTCAGTGACGCGGGGGCGAGCACGGCGCCCGGCGCCGCCGTCATCCAGGAGACCTGCTCCACCAACAGCAACAAGCGCTGGTCGCTGACCGCGGTCGGCGCCGCTTCCTCGAACGCCGAGCGGCCGGCCGCCACTTCGGGTACGACCATCACGGTGGCGGCCGACGGCAGCGGCGACGTCACCACCGTCCAGGCGGCGATCGACAAGGTCCCGGTGAACAACACCAAGCCGGTGACCGTCGCCGTCAGGAAGGGCACCTACCGGGGCGTCTTCACCATCCCGGCCAACAAGCCGTTCGTGACGCTGAAGGGCCTCGGGTCCACCGCCTCCGACGTGGTGCTCGTCCAGAACCACGGGGCCGGCACCAAGAAGGCGGACGGGACGACGTACGGAACCTTCGGCAGCGCGACCGCGTTCGTCGACGGCCACGACTTCTCGGCCTCGAACCTGACGATCTCCAACGACTACGACACCGGGACCAACAGCACCGGCCAGGCGGTCGCCCTGAGCCTGTCCGCGGACCGCGCGGTCCTCACGAACGTACGGATCCTCGGCCACCAGGACACCCTGCTGGTCAACGACTCCGCCCGGGCCTACTTCCTGAAGTCCTACGTCGAGGGCACCGTCGACTTCATATTCGGCGGCGGGATCGCGGTTTTCGACCGGAACGAGATCCACCAGGTGGGCAGCGGCGGCGGTTACATCACCGCGGCCAGCACCCCGGCGGACCGCGCGTACGGCTACCTCTTCTACAAGTCGAACATCACCGGACCCGCCGCCACGAAGACCGGCAGCCTCGGCCGTCCGTGGCGTCAGAACGCGCAGGTCCTCTACCGCGAGTCCACCATCGGGTCGTTCGTCAGGACGGCGGCGCCCTGGAGCGACATGTCCGGCTCGGTCTGGACGAAGGCCCGCTTCTCGGAGTACAGGAACACCGGCGCCGGGGCGACGGCCAACTCCAACCGGCCGCAGCTGAGTGACTCCCAGGCGGCGGACTACACCCCGGCCAAGTACCTGGCCGGCTCGGACGGCTGGAACCCGGTCGCCACCACCGCCACCACGCCGACGGCGACCACCCCGGCGGCCACCGGCACGGTCTGCAAGCCCACCGCCTACGGGGCGAAGGCCGACGGCACCACGAAGGACACCGCCGCCCTGCAGAAGGCCGTCAACGCCTGCGCGGGCAAGGGCACGGTCGAGCTGACCAGCGGCAAGTACCTCTCGGGCGCCCTGACCCTGCCCGGCGACCTCACCTTCCGGATCGACTCCGGAGCGACCCTGCTCGCCTCGCAGAGCGCGGCGGACTACCCCTCGTCGGGCTCGAAGCTCGCCCCGCTGCTCGCCGGGTCCGGAAAGAACCTCACGATCACCGGTCCGGGCACCATCGACGGCCAGGGCGCCCCGTGGTGGGCCAGGACGAAGGCGGAGAAGGCGGCGGGCAAGACCCTGTCGTCCCGGCCCGGCCTGGTGGCGGTCAACGACGCCTCGAACCTGAAGATCACCGGGATCACGCTCAAGAACGCCCCGAACGTGCACCTCACGCTCAAGAAGGTGACCACGGCCGTCCTCGACAAGCTCACGATCACGGCGCCCTCGGACTCACCCAACACCGACGGGATCGACGTGTGGTCGTCCTCGGGCGTCGCGGTGACGGGCAGCACGATCGACGTCGGTGACGACAACATCGCCATCGACTCCTCGACGGCCAACGGGCCGGCCCACGACATCTCGCTGAGCGGCTGCACGATCCTGCACGGCCATGGACTGTCCATCGGCAGCTACACCGCCGGCGGCGTCTACGACATCGACATCCACGACAACACCCTCGACGGCACCACCGCGGGCGTCCGGATCAAGACCGCACGCGACCGTGGCGGCGAGGTCCACGACATCACGTACAAGAACCTCACGATGACCAATGTGACGACGCCCATCCAGGTCGTCGGCTACTACCCGAAGGTCCCCGCTGACGGCGACGCCGCCCAGGCGATCATCAGCACCACCCCGAACTACCACGACATCACGATCACCGGCATCACGGCGACCGGCGCCAAGGAGGCCGGCCAGATCGTCGGCCTCCCCGAGCGGCCGATCACCGGGCTGACCCTGTCCTCGGTCACCATCAGCGCCAAGACCGGTCTGACCCTGCGCAACGCCACGGTCCGCACGAACTCCACCACCGTCAAGGCCGCCTCAGGTCCGGCCTACGTCGTACAGAGCAAGGCCACCGTCAACTGATCACGCACCATCGCGGGGGGCCACGGCCGCACCACGGCCCGGCCCCCTGCGTCCCGAGGAGTGGTCACCCACTCGTTCACCACGAGACCGGCAGTTCGTGGACCCCGTGGACAGTGGTCCCCTGTTGAAAGACGATCTCCTCGGCCGGGACGGCGACCCGCAGCCCGGGGAACCGTGCCAACAAGGCGGGCAGGGCGATCTGCAGCTCGACCCGGGCCAGTGGCTGCCCCAGGCACTGGTGGACGCCGTAGCCGAAGGCGACATGGCGGCGGGCGTCGCGGCCCAGGTCGAGCCGGTCGGGGAGGTCGAAGACGGCCGGATCGCTGTTGGCCGACTGGAGCGGCAGGATTCTCCAGAGCGAACCGGCAGTATCCGTGCGCCATCGCGCGCAACGCGCCGACAGGATCACCCACAGGCTCGAGCGACCGGGCGCGACGCAGTTCCGCCGCGTGGGCACCGTACGCCCCCCGCATCACGGCGGCGACCAGTTCCGTTCGGTCCTTGAAGTGCAGGTAGATGCTGGGCGCGGCGATACCCACCTCCCGTGCCACCGCGCGCATCGACAGTGAGTCCTCGCGCCCGGCCTCCGCCAGCAGCCGCGCCGCGGCCGCGAGGATGTCCTCGCGCAGGCGGGCACCCTCGCCCCAGCGGTTCGCTGTGCGCGGCTTGGACTGTCCGGACACGGGGTCCCTTGCGGACCTGGCGGTCGAATTCGGTACGGCGGAGCCCGGACACGTGCCTTGGCCGTGCAGGCGGACAACGCGGACCACGAAGCCGTCCGGGCCGCGGTCGGCCGCACCGCACAGCATTTCGGCGGACTGAACATCCTCGTCAACGACGCCTGAAGGAGTGCCGAGAGGCCGGCAGGTGTCCGACATCAAGGAGAAGCTTCACTGCCCTCATATCTGAGGAATCAGGTACTACCCCCGTAGAACTACCCGTCCCCCCGGGGCACCCGTCGGCCCATGCTGACCACGGCGCTGAGCCAGTGCCGACCTCTGAGGGCAGTCAGCCCCAGAAAACCTTGCACCAGGATGGGGGCATCCCTTGGACGGCAGCATCTTCGGCCGACTTCGCACATCCATAATGATCCCGACCGCGCTCGCCGGCGCTCTGCTGGTGACCGGCCAGGGGGCCGGGCTGTTCGGTACAGGGGCAGCCTCAGGCAACCCCCTCGGCCACGTTCAACTGGCGGCGACCAGCAACGCCCCCTCGGAGGACACCATCGAAGCGGACTTCAGGGGGCGAACGGGTGCACAGTGGGTGGTGAGATACAACGATGTGATCAGCAGGCTGCGCAACCGGGTGACGAACGGAACTCTCACCGACTCCGTCCTGGACGAGCGTCGGGAAACCGACTACTTCCGGCTTCGTATCACCACGAGCAGCGGGTCGGTCGTTCTGGTGATCAATGCCGAGAACCTCTACGTGGTCGGCTATCTCAACACCGAGACGGGTGTCTACCACCGGTTGGGTGACGGACCCGCCAACCCCATCCTGGAGAGCACCGAGACTGACAACCGCCTCAGGCAGGGGGACTACACATACCTGGAGCGCCAGGCCGGTAGGTCACGTGCGAGCCAGTCGTTCGCGCCCGACACCCTCGACACCTGGGTCGCGACGCTGAGTACCACAACCAACAGCACCGTCTCGGGCCCGAGCAATCAGGCGTGGGCGATCATGGGAGTGCTCCAGATGTTCTCCGAGGCTGCTCGGTTCGACTTCATCTCCTTCAACATCGGCGACCGCGTGACGCACGGGGCCGATCCCCTCACAGCCGGCGAACAGGTGCGTGTCACCGACGGGGGGTCGACCGGCACCGTGACCGCGATCGACTTCGAGACGAACTGGTCGGGCCTGTCGCGCTACCTGAGGATGGTCCTCAACAGCATCACAGCTCCCCGGGTGCAGTACACCATCGCCCAAGGCCTGACCCTCGGGACCCTCGAGGCGATCAGACACCACCTGGCGGTCGCCTACAACCCCCATGGCAAACCCTCAACGCGCAGGATGCTCGACGCCGAAGAGCCGTCCTCCTCCTCCTCGACGGACGCGCAATCGGCCGCCGACTCGGGCGCGGGTACGAGCGCACCCGACACGGGCACCGGATCGGGCATCGGGGCCGCCATCGCGGCCGCTGACAGCGGCTCGGCCGGATCTTCTTCAGACGACCTGGGTGGTGTCAGCCTCTTCGACCCCTCGGCGCCCGGCACGTTCACGGTGGCGGCCGACGGCTCCGCGCAGTACCGGACCGTGCAGAGCGCGATCGACGCCGTTCCCGCGGACGGGACACCTCACACCATCATCATCAACAAGGGCGTCTACAACGAGACCATCAGCGTCCCGAAGAACAAGACGCACCTGACCATCGAGGGCGCCACCGGTCACTCCGGCGACGTCGTGATCACCGCAGGCCACGCCCACGGGATGATCAACCCCGCCACCGGTGCGGTGTACGGGACCCAGGGAAGCGCCACGGCGACGTTCCGACCGGCGGACCTGACGGTCAGCGGCATCAAGTTCGTCAACTCGTTCAATCCCGCGGACCACCCCGAGATCGACCAGTACTCGACCCAGGCCGTGGCGTTGGCCGCCATGGGCGACCGGCAGTCGTACACCAACTGCCAGTTCATCGGCATCCAGGACACCGTGCTCGCCAAGTCGTCGGCTCCCACGGAACAGACCCGGCAGTACTTCAGCTACAACTACATCACCGGCTCCGTCGACTTCATCTTCGGTGACGCCACCGCGGTGTTCGACCGGAACTACATCTACGAGATCGACCGTGGGCCGACGCTCGGCGGCAACGTCGTGGCACCCAACACCGACTCGTCGAAGAAGTACGGCCTCCTGATCACCAACAGCACCCTGGACTCGATCGCTGCGGCGAACACCTTCACCCTCGGCCGTACGTGGCACAACACGCCGACCGCCGTGGGCCAGACGCTGGTGCGCAACTCCATACTGCCCGCCGGGATCAAGGTCGCCGAGCCGTGGACCGCGATCGACCCCGTCAACTTCCCCTGGCAGATGGGCCGGTTCACCGAGTACAAGAACTCCGGCCCGGGATCGGGCGTGAACTCCAACCGGCCGCAGATGTCGGACGCCCAGGCGGCTGAGTACACGACAGCCAAGGCCCTGGCCGGCACGGACGGCTGGGACCCGACCTGGTAAGGACCGCGGCCACGGAAGGCGCACCGCTCACGCGCGATGTTCCACACCGGGCGGCGCGTTGAACCACAGCGGGGCCGGGACGGTATCACCGTCCCGGCCCCACCGGCTGTTCAGGCACTCGTCGTACGGGGCCGGTCTACCGACTGGATACGTGATGTGCTGTCCACCAGGCGGCGATCTGGGCGCGGGCGGAGAAGCCGAGCTTGGTCAGGATCCTGTCGACATGGCCGTCGACGGTGCGCGGCGAGAGCACCAGTTCGGCGGCGATCCTGCGGTTGGTCATTCCCTGGGCGACCAGTGCGGCCACCTGCTGTTCCCGTGGGGTCAGCATGGCGGCAGTGGCAGCAGCGGCGGCGTCGGCTGTGGACGGACCGGCGGGCTCGGTCCGTGTGCCCTCGCCAAGAGCGAAGGCGATGACCTCCTCGGTGCCGCCGAGCGCGGCCCCGTACGCCAGCGCCCGTTCGTAGGTGCCAAGGCCGAGGGCTTGGCGGACCTGCGTTTCGCAGCGGGCATGGTGTTCCTCGTCGCGCGGATCGCCTGTGGCGATGGTGATGCCGACGTCGTTGCGCAGTGAACGGGCGGCGCCGAGCAGACGGGCGGCCTGTGGGTGGTCGTGACCGGAAGCGGTGATCCAGGCCAGTTGCTCGACCATCTTGGCAACCCCGATGGTCTCGTTGAAGCCCCGCAGTGTCCCGAGCCCTGACACGGTCAGTTGCCTGGCCTCGTTCTGGTCACCCAGCGTCCAGGCGTGGCGGCCCAGGGCCGACAGCAGGTGGGCGCGGGCCCACCGCTCGCCATGAGCCTCCGCGGCGGCGAGTGCCTGCCTGCCGGTCTCAAGGGCGCGAGGGTCGCTTCCCATGGTCTGGAAGATGGCCAGCGCGCATCGCCAGGTGACCTCACCGAACCGGTCACCGAGCGCGGCATGAGAGGCCACCGCATGCTCGACGTGGCTCAGTGCTTCTTCGAGTCGGCCGGCGTACAGGGCCGTCACGCCCTGGTGGCCCCGCGCCTGTGCGGCCAGCTCCGGCTCGTCCAGCCGCTCGGCCAGTTGCTCGGCCTCCTCCAACCACTGGCCCGCCGCCGCCAGATCGAACTGCATCTCGGCCACATAAGCGGCGGTCACCAGTGCGCGAGCCCGCTCCCGGGTGGGCTCGGGAGCCGCCGAGAGTGCCCGTTCCAGCTGCCGCCGCCCTTCGCCGAGGAATCCCCCGGCGACCCAGTGGTATACCAGCGCACCGGCCATCGCCAACGGTGACTGGCGGTCACCGTCCCCGCGGTGGCTGTACTGTCCCCCGTCAGGGCCGTCCTTCGGGCGCCCGCCCGAGCCGGAGGCCACCGCTGCTGTCGCCGTCCCGCCCCGCGGTTCCATTGCCGCCAGCAGATTGGCGTGCTCGGCACGCAGCTGGGCGAGGATCTCCGCTTGACGCGGTCCGAACCACTCCTGGTGAAGGCGCTCGACCAGGAGGGCGAAGAACTCGCGATGACGCCGGCGCACCCGATCGTCGTCGCCGGCCTCCACCAGCCGATCCCACCCGTACTGGCGGATGGTTTCCAGCATTCGGTAGCGGGTCGTGCCCTGGGAGTCGGGGTGCTCGACCAGGGACTGGACGACCAGCCGGTCCATCAGGTCCGCGACCTCTCGCGCCTCGATGCCCTCACCGGCGCAGACCCCCTCCGCCGCCTCCAGGGTGAAACCGCCGGCGAACACCGAAAGCCGGCTCCACAGAAACTGCTCCTCGCGGCTGCACAGTTCCCAGCTCCAGTCGACCGCCGCGCGCAACGTGCGCTGGCGCGCTTCGGCGGCCCGACTACCGGCGGTCAGCAGTGCGAACCGGTCCTCCAGCCGCTCGACCACCTGCTGCACCGACAGGGTGCGCAGTCGGGAAGCGGCCAGCTCGATCGCCAGCGGCAGCCCGTCCAGATCCGCGCACAGCCGGGCGACCAACGCCTGGTTCACGTCGGTGACCTCGAAGCCGGGGCGCACCGCGGAGGCGCGCTGCCGCAGCAGCTCGGTCGCGTCCGCCTCCGGCAGCGGCGTGACAGCGAACACGTGTTCCCCGGTCAGATGCAGCGTCTCCCGGCTGGTGGCCAGAATCCGCAGGTCGGGCGTGCTCGACAGCAGGTGCTGAGCCAGCGGCGCGCACGCCTCCACCACATGCTCGCAGTTGTCCAGCACCAGCAGTCCCCGGCGCCCGGACAGATAGGCGACCAGCGACTCCAGCACCGGCCGGGGGCCCACGTCCGCCACACCCAGCGCGGCTGCGACGGCGACCGGCACCGCCTCGAGTTCACGCACCGCGGCCAGGTCCACCAGCCACACTCCGCCCCCGAACGCCTTGACCGAGTCGGCGGCCACTTCCAGCGCCAGCCGCGTCTTGCCCACCCCGCCCACCCCGGTCAGCGTCACCAGCCGCGCGACCCCCAGGAGGCGGCGCACCTCGGCGACGTCCTTCCGCCGACCGAGAAAGCTTGTGAAAGGGGCCGGCAGGACGCCCACAAGTTTCGTTGCGCTGCTCATGGTCTTTTGTTTTCCGGTCGGTGTGGTCCACGGTCGGCGGCCCGGCGTTCAAGGCTGCTGTGCACCTGCGGTCCTGCACCCGGCAGGCCACGTTTCCCTACGTGCCAAGGATTTCGTTCACTTCGTCGTGGCCGAACGTGCAAGTGCCAGCTTAGCGGGCCTGCGGCTTTCGAGGCGTTTGGGGCTGGTCCGAGCAGTCGGACGCGGTCGCGTCGGCGTGGTGCCGCTAGTGACCCGACGGCTGAAGGTGCCCGGTGCATGAGCGACGCCTTGGCCGCCGTCGGCATCCGATGCCGGGGGTATCGGTACCCAGGTCGCGCGCACCACGGTTCAGCGGTGGGCCGACCGCGACCGCGCGCACGGCGGAGGCCGGGACGATCCGGCCCACCAGTTCATGCACCTCCGGCGTGGCGTCGATCCGGCCGGGATTCGTTGGTCAGGACGGATCAGAGCGTGCACCGGCCGAAGGCTGCCCCGCGAGCAGGGCCGCGGGTGTCGGGGGATCCGGCAGTTCGGTGAAGGAATACGGAGGCCAGGGGCCCAGGAAACGGATACGCACGGCGGGTTGGCGTGCCTGGAGTTCGCTCAGGACTCCACCCACGGTGTCGATGTCCTCCTGCCGGGTGAGGAGGGCCGCTGACAACACGTGTGTCTCGTCCGGAGACTGCTGGGTGCGGCCGCGGTCCCGCAGGTCTTCAGCGATGGCGAGCAGTCTGCCGCGGACTTCCGCGTGCACCTCGTCGGCCAGCCGCTCGGCCGTCTGCCTGGCGGTCTGTTCCTCCTGTTTGGCGAGGAGCCGGCGCATTCCCGCCGAGCGGTACGCCGAGGCCGCGTCTGTCTGCGAGGCCGGTGTGGCGCCGAGGGCGCTGCGGTCCAGGGCTATCTCCACGCGCAGTTCGCACCGGTCGGCCAGTGTGCGGAGCTGTTCGTCGAGTTCGGCTGCCCGTTCGGCGATCCAATCCGTCAGTCGCTCGGCCGCCTTCCGGCCGCCCGCGGACCCGCCCGCCGGGGACGGCTCGTCGGCGACCAGGACATTGAAGGTCATGGGCAGGACACTGCCGGTCCGTTCCCACACGGTGGTGACGACCTCGCTCTGCTGGCTCACCCAGCGGCGGACCTGGTCGTCACTGCCCTGGTACGGGGTGGCCGGGGCATCGTGCACCAGGGCCGCGATGTCTGTGCCCGGGGCGTGTACGAGCCGTGTGGGACACCCGTCGAGACCGGTGACGTCATCGGTGGTCGCTGTCTCCGGACGGAGCAAGGCGTACACGTACAGGGCCTGTTCCCCGGTCATGCGCCGGCCTCCTCGGCCCAGCGCCGGGGGTTGACGAGTTTGTCGACCACGTCGTCGACCACCTCGTCCAGGCCCCGGTGCAGGTCCGCGACGGAGGAAGTGATGCCGTGGTCGTCCTTGATCTGGTTCATCGCCTCGTCCAGTTCCAGCAGGGCGTCGGCCAGGCGCTCGCTCTCCTCCAACGTCAGATCGCCTCCGTTGATACGGCGCAGAGCCTGGCGTTCGAGCGCCTCCTGGATGACCTCCACCAGCGTGACCACCAGAGACAGCACGCCGTGCTTGAGGCTTTTCTCGTCGACGGTCAGGGGCATGACTGCCCACCTTTCTGTGTCACGGTACGCCGTACGGTCATGCGGCCGGCGGCATGGACCCCGCCGTGGTCAGTGCCTGCGTCAGCGCCTGCGTCCAGGGCACCGAGTCGCCCGCGGCCAGCAGCACTTCGCCCCACCCCGTGGCACGTAGGACGAGCACTTCGCCGTCCCCGGCGGGGCTGGTCCCGTTCGCCGTACGGCGCACACCGGTGATCTCCGCGGTGGGTACGACCAGGGCGGGTCGGGAATCCATGGGGGACTTCCACGTCAGTGCCTCGCCGGTGAGTCGCCCCTGCCCGCCGCGCCACAACGGGCCGCCGCGGCGTGGTTCGTGGAACCACAGCCGCCCCTCCGCCAGCGGCCGCTCCTCGACAGCCGGTGACGTGTGCCAGACCGCGTCGTCCAAACGGCCCGCGCACGCGTCGATGAGACGGTCGTGCAGGCCCTCCGGGTCCTGGGCCGACAGCAGTTCCTCCGTACCGTCGGCCAGCGCCACCCGTACCCGCAGGCGTTCCTCGCCGCCCACCGTGGGCTCCGGCGCGAGTCGGACACCCCGGACCACGCCGAGTTCGCTCTCCCACAGGACTTCCCGAGGCTCGTCCCGCACCACGGCCAGACGCCGGTCGGTCAACCAGACGATGCCGGGCCGCCACGTGTGGTTCGGCCCCTGTGTCAGCAGGTGTCCGCCGCTCATGCGGCTGATGACTCTCTCGCCGTCGCGCAGGTCGATCGTGCGGCGCGCGGCGGACCGTTCGGCCCAGGCCCGGGTCGCCTCGTCCCAGTTCCGCATCATGCCGTACTCGATCATCGTCTCCATACCGGCGACGGCCGCCCGAAGACTGACCCCGATCAACGGGACGTCCGACACGGCGACGATGAGGTCCAGGTGCAGAACCGCGCCCTTGTTCAGCAGGACCTCCACTAGGTCGTCCAGTGTCACCCGGGGGTCACGCGTCGGACGCAGGGGCGTTGGCTCAACCGTCACGCCGGGCCGCCTCGTCCCCGGCCTCCACGCTCGCGCGGTCACCACCGGCGGCAGAGCCGTCGAGAGGGACGGGACCGGAGGCGGCTTGCTCCGTCAGGCGGGCCTGGGCACTGCGCCAACCGCACCAAGGGCAGTACTCCCGCAGCAGTTGCTCGACGGGAGCACGCTTGTCGCACTGGGGGCATGTCTCCTTCGCCACCCGCGCCTGCCGCCAGGCGGCCGTCTCCGTGTCCGTACCGGAGGGGAACTCCAGCCCGTAGTGAGCGGCTGTCTCGAACGAGGCCAGGGCGGCGCGCAGACGGATGCCGAGCAGTTCCACCCCCGCCACCGACACCATGATGTCGGCGTTGAGGACCAGTCCTTTGTCCAGCAGGGTCTCCACGACATGGGCCAGACCCCCGTCGCCGTCCCGTCTGGGCTGCAGCGGAACGGCTCCCGCGCCTCGCGTTCCGGCCATCGCCCCATCGCGGCGTGCGCTCGCGGGCGGTAAGGCGGCCCGGTTGCCCACGGTGTTGTCCGGATAGCTGCTCATGTCTGTGCGCGTATCCGCCCTCACGCCGCTTACACACCCGGCACGGCGGAGACCGGCCGTCCTGGCGGGGGTACCCGGCCTGCGTGCCCTTGCCGACACCGGGCAGCCCGGCCATCACCCTGCAGCACCGGCATCGCCTCAGCCGCCCGGCGTCTTGAACGTCCGTCGGTGCCGGACGGAGTGAGTCTCAGTGCGGCGGCCTGGCGGACAGGCTCTGGTCCAGGAAGGAGATGACGGTCTGCCAGGTCGGTGTCACCGAACGCGGTGACGAGGCCTGCCCGCTGTGCGCGGTCTCCTCATAGGCGCCCTCGCGGGTCGCGTCGTCGCTCAGCATGGCGAAGTCCGTGCCGTGTCCGGCCCTCGGGAAGGAGATCAGGCGGACATCGTTGCCCGACGTCGCGAGCTTGTCGTACAGCAGTCGGCTCTGGTGGTACGGGACGATCGTGTCCTGCTCGCCATGCAGGATCAGGAAGGGTGGGGTGGGCCGATTCCCTGTATAGGTGAGCGGGTTGGCGGCGGCGACCTTGGCGGGGCAGGCCGTGATGGTGCAGCCGAGCAGTCGTGACTCGGGTGATCGGGCGTCGGAGTGGCAGTTCGTCAGTCCGAAGGCCGAGTTGAACGCCGTGCAGTTGTCCGGCATGTGCGCGTCCATCTGGAGGAAGTCCGTCGGCGGGTAGAACGGCACGGCCGCCTGGACGGCACTGGACGGGCCGAGCGGCCCGACGTCGCCCTCCAGTGCCGGGAGGTTCCCGGTGACGGCGGCCATCGCTGTGGTCCAGCCACCCGATGAGTCACCCATGATCGCGACGCGGCCGGGGTCGAGGTGGTACGTCGTGGCGTGCGCACGCAGCCAGCGGATGGCGCCCTTGATGTCGTACAACTGGGCCGGGAACCGAGCCTGTCCGCTGGAGCGGATCGCGACGCCGGCGACGGCGTACCCATGCGGGTTGAGCTCGGCGGCGACCTTGTCGGCGCCCGTGCGGCCGCTGTCGGCCAGCCAGCCCGAGCCGCTGGTGAAGATCACCAGGGGAAGCGGACGGTCGGAGCGGGGGACGTACAGGTCGAGCAGGTGGCCCTGGGTGCCGGATGGCTGCGCGGGGGCGTAGGCGAGGTTCTTGGTGACCTCGACATCCGCGGTGGCCCGCGCCGGGGAGGTACTGGTGGCCGCCGTGGCCGTGATCAGGGCCACGGCCGCGGCAGCCGCCGCCAAGGCTCGGGGGAGGTGCCCCAGGGGTGTCCGAATACGCAGATGCATGCCGACTCCTCTTCGAGGTGGGGGTGTGGGAGTGAGGCGGTGCTTGAGGGGGCGAGGGCGGGCGTCACCTGTCCGCGGTACCTGCGGCGGCCGTGGCCACCGTGCGGGAAGCCGGGACGGAGGCGTCGCCCCTGCCTGCCCGCTGTGCCAGTGGTACGAGGGAGATCGCGACGGCGCCGATCAGTCCGGCCACCGCGAAGGCGGTGAAGCCCCAGCTCTGGTTGCCGCTGGTGGCGAGGTGGCCGATCAGCCAGGGGCCGACGACCGCGCCGGTGCGGCCGATGCCGGTGACCCAGCCGAGACCCGCGGCGCGTTCGCTGTCGCGGTAGACGGTGTTGGTGGCCGCGTAGACCATGACCTGTGCGCTGAACAGCCACACTCCGGTGATGGCGACGACGAGGTAGGTGACTCCCAGCGGGAGATGGGATTTGAGGAGCAGGGCGCCGGCGGCGGTGAGCACGAACCAGATGGCCGACACGCGCACCGTGCCGAACCTGTCGGCGGTGCGGCCGGCGATCAGCAGGCCGACGATGCCTCCGGCGTTGATGACGAGCAGGAAGCTCACGGACGAGGAGAGGCCGTAGCCTTCGGCGCGCATCATCTGCGGCAGCCAGGTGCTCACGCCGTAGACGAGGAGCAGTCCGCTGAAGGAGGCCAGCCACAGCAGCGGGGTGGCCCAGCGTGACTGCGGCCGGAACAGTGCCCGCACGGCGGCGAGGCGGCCCGCCGCACCGGCCGCCGGGGCGGCGACGACGGTGGGGCGGGGAATGCCGTAGCGGTCCGCGACCGCGTCGGCCTCTTCCCGCTCGCCGCGCGCCAGCAGTACACCCGGTGACTCCGGCAGCAGCTTGAGCAGCAGCGGTACGGCGACCACGGCCGGGAGCACGCCCGCCCAGAACACCCAGCGCCAGCCCGCGGCCGGCGCCAGGGTCAGGCCCAGGCCGGTCGCCGCCATCCCTCCGAAGTGGTACGAGGTCATCAGCAGGGCGGTCGTGAGGGCGGCCCGGCGTGGCGGTGCGAACTCCATCACCATCGCCAGACACAGCGGCATGAGCCCGCCCAGGCCGAGACCGGACACGAACCGCCCGGCGCCGAACAGACCGACGCCGGGGGCCAGGGCACAGACGGCCGAGCCGACGGAGAACAGCGTCACGCTGGCGACGAGCATCAGGCGCCGACCGAGCCAGTCGGTGAGATTGCCGGCGGTGAGCGCGCCGATGAGCATGCCGAACGTGGTCCAGCTGCCGATGGTTCCGGCGGTGGCCGGGGTCAGCCCGAGCTGCGGGTCGTCGAGCATGTGGGGCATGACGGCGCCGTAGATGTTGACGTCCATGCCGTCGAAGAACACGGCCAGCCAGCAGAGGGCCAGCACCGGGAAGACCGTGCGGAAGGTGTGCCGAGGGGGACGGGACACAGCGGAGGTACGCATCTTCGTCCTTGGAGATGGGGTGGGGCCCGGGACAAGAACAGTGTGTTCGCCTGGTGAAATGTGGTTCACTGCGAGCTGGCTATGAGTGTCGGCTCGGGTCGGGTGCGTGTCAATGGCGTTGTGTGCCCTTTCCCCTGTGCGGACCGGCAGCCGCATGGCGGTCGAAGGGCGATCGAATGAGGAGACACATGAGCATCGACGGATATCCCGAGGTCACGACCGTGGCGGGCGCGGTGCGCGGCCACCACGAGGAGGGGCTCACGGTCTTCCGTGGCATCCCGTTCGCCCAGCCGCCGGTGGGCGCGCTGCGCTTCGGTGCGCCGCGAGTGGTGGACCGTTGGGACGGCGTCAGGGATGCCTTGACGTTCGGTCCGCCGCCCCCGCAGGAGCCGTTCGGCCCCGACGCGGCTCCCCCCGGAACCGCGCCGGCCGGGGATGACTGGCTGACCGTCAACGTGTGGACACCGGACCCGGATCCGGCCGCACGCCGCCCCGTCATGGTGTGGATCTACGGCGGTGCCTACAAGTTGGGCTCCGCCGACGACCCGGCCTACGATGCCAGCCGCCTCGCCCGGGAGGGCGCGATGGTCGTGGTCACGTTGAACTACCGGGTCGGGATCGAGGGGTTCCTGCGGATCGAGGGCGCGCCCGCCAACCGTGGTCTGCTCGACCAGGTCGCCGCCCTGGAGTGGGTGCGCGAGAACATCACCGCCTTCGGAGGCGATCCGGAACAGGTCACCGTCTTCGGCGAGTCGGCCGGCGCCGGGTCCATCGCCGCCCTCATGGCGATGGACCGGGCGCGAGGGCTGTTCCGGCGGGCCATCGCGCAGAGCGTGCCGGGCACGTTCTTCTCCGACGCGCTGGCGGCGGACATCGCCGAGGTCATGGCCGGCGCACTCGGGCTGCGCCCGACGGTGGACGATCTGTCGGCCGTGGACCCGCGCAAGCTGACCGAGGCCGGGGCCGCACTCGGCCCCAGGATGCGTGAGTACGCGCACCGCTGGGGCCCCGTGGCCTTCACCCCCACCCCGTTCTCACCCGTCGTCGACGGCGACGTCCTCGCCTCCACGCCGTGGGAGGCGCTGGCGAGCGGCGCCGCGCGGGACGTGGACCTGATCGTCGGACACAACCGGGACGAGTTCCGGCTCTTTCTCCTGCTGGGCGGGCTGCTGGGCCGCGTGGACGACGGCCTCGCCTCACTGACCCTCGGTCTGTTCGGCCCGACAGCGGACGCCGAGCAGGCATACCGCGCCGCATTCCCGGATGCCTCCGCGGAGTACCTGTTCGAACTCGTCCAGTCCGACTGGCTGTTCCGCATGCCCTCGCTGCATCTGGCGGAGGCGCACGTGGCCGGGGGCGGTCGGGCACACGTGTACGAGCTCACCTGGCCCGCTCCCGCGAACGGCGGAGCCCTCGGAGCCTGCCACGGCCTGGACGTGCCCCTGACCTTCGGCATCTACGGCGGCCTCGGCGACATGCTGATCGGCCCCACACCGTCACCCGAGACCGAGGCGCTCTCCAGTCAGTTCCGCTCCGCCTGGGCCGCCTTCGCAACGACAGGAGACCCGGGCTGGCCCGCCTACGACACCGAAGAGCGCCTCGTGCGGATCCTCGACGCCACCCCGAAGGTCACCGCATATCCCGAGGAGGCCTCGCGACGACTGTGGGAGCGGCACACCTTCGCCCCGTTGCCCTTGCTGAACCGGTAACGGCCTCCGGCGGTCTTCCCGACGACGCGCCGACGTCCATACCCTGCTGGCGCCGGCCGGGCTGCGGCTGTCGTCGATCGTGCCGAAGACGAGCATGCGCGGCGGCGGCACGCTCGACTCGACGAAACGCTCAGGCCGGGCTCGCAGTGGGATCCTCCCCCAGACTCCGTCCGGGGGACCCCATCTCGCTCCGCTCGCCGCGATGTCGAAGGTGCGGGTGCGGCCGGCGTGCAGCAGGGAGCGGGTTTCGCCGCCGACGGCACGGTCCAGGTCGGGACGTCCGCCGGCATCGTCAACGACGGGTGGAACGCCGTGGCCACCCGGTCCCGACCAGCCACCGCCCCTCGCGCGTGGAGCGCGGTTCGGGGTTGCGCTTGCCGCCGATCGGGTCGACCACTGTCTCGTCGCGCAGGCACAGCACGAACGCCTCCTGCAGCGGGTGGTCGACCCCCTCGATGGTCGTGATCTCACGGCCCTGGTACTGCACCGCCGGCGCCAGGCAGGCATTGATCCGCCGGCCGTCGGCCGGCACCGTGCAGGCGCCGCACGCCCCCGGTCACAGCCGTTCTTCGTACCGGTCAGACCCAGCTACTCGCGCGACGCGGCCAGCAGACTCACCTGCGGCGCGACGTCCAGCCGTTGGGCGGATCCATTGATCCGCAGCTGGCAAATGGGACAGGACCAGAGGAACTCCGGCCTGGGTGGCGCTGCGGAGCGGGTATGACCGCGGTGGTCGACGCAGCGGAAGGCGAACACCGTCACGTCACGACGGGGCCGAGCCGCCCCGGGGTGTCCTGGACCACATCTCAGCGTTCCGCTGTCTTCCCGTTCCGCACCCGGAAGAGATCCGGCGCTATCAGTCTGTGGTGAAGCTGGACAGCAGCGCAGCGGGGTAGCGGCTGCCTGCCGAGCCGTGGGGAAGGATCTCGGTGATGCGGGCCAGATCGGCGGCCGAGAGCTGGACGTCGACGGCGCCGGCGTTCTCCTCGAGGCGCTTGGTGCTACGGGTGCCGGGGATGGGCGCGATGTCCTCGCCCTGCGCGAGCAGCCAGGCCAGCGCGAGTTGGGCGGTGGTGATGCCCTCGGTGTCGGCCAGGTTCTTGAGCTGTTCGATGGCGTGCACGTTGTACGTGTAGTTCTCGCCCTGCCAACGCTCGTCCCAGCTGCGCATGTCGTCCGCGGGGTATTCGCCGGCCGGCTTGATCTGGCCGGCGAGGAAGCCGCGGCCGAGCGGGGAGTAGGGCACCAGGCCGATGCCGAGTTCCCGCAGGACGGGAAGGATCTTCTCCTCGACCTCCCGCTCGAAGAGCGAGTACTCGTACTGGAGCACGGAGACCGGAGTGACGGCGTGGGCGCGGCGGATGTACTGGGGGCCGACGTTGCTCAGGCCGAAGTACTTCACCTTGCCCTCGGCGATCAGCTCGCCAACCACGCCGGCGACCTCCTCGACCGGAACGTCAGGGTCGGAGATGTGCTGGTAGAAGAGGTCGATGTGGTCGCTCTGCAGGTAGCGCAGGCTGTTCTCGGCGACCTTGCGGATGTTTTCCGGACGGCTGTCGAAGCCGGGGCTGTGCAGCGGGGCGGTCATGTCGAAGCCGAACTTGGTGGCGAGGACCACCTCGTCGCGGAAGCCCTTGACCGCCTTGCCCAGGAGGATCTCGTTGCTGCCGGTACCGGCGCCGTACAGCTCGGCGGTGTCGAAGAAGTCGATCCCGAGGTCGTGGGCGCGGCGGATCGTCGCGATGCCCTCGTCGTCGTTCGAGGCGCCGTAGGCCATGGACATGCCCATGATTCCCAGGCCGAGTGCCGAGACGCGCAGGCCCTGAGAGCCCAGATTGCGGTGCTGCATGAGTTCACTCCTCAGTGATTCGCCGGCTTCACCCCCAGAGGCCAAACCGAACTGTTCCGTTTGACTCTATGCGCCAATGGCCCAGATGCCAAACCGAATAGTTCGGTGCTCTATCCTGGAGCCATGCCCCAGTCCCGCGACTCCGGCCAGAGAGCCGCGCCCGCCCCCTCCAGTGACACCACGCGCGAGCGCATCCTCACCGCTGCCATGGAGGAGTTCGCCCGCCACGGCATCGCCGGCGCCCGCGTGGACCGCATCGCCAAACTCGCCAAGACGAGCAAGGAACGCGTCTACGCCTACTTCCGCGGCAAAGACGCGCTCTATGCCGACGTCGCCGCGCAGGAGCACGTCGTCATCGCCCAGGCCACCCAGCTGGACCCGTCCGACCTACCTGGCTACGCGGGCCGCCTGTTCGACTACTTCGTCGCCCGTCCGGACCACCACCGCCTGATCACCTGGGGCCGCCTCGAACTGCCGGGCACCACAACCGCTGCCGACGAGCACTCCCAGGCATTGATCGCCCGCAAAATCGACCAGCTCCGCCAGGCGCAACAGGCCGGACAGCTCGACCCCGCCTGGGAGCCGGCCGACGTCCTCGCCCTGGTCAACCAGATCGCCACGACCTGGGCGGCCCAGCCCGAACTCAGCAAGGCCGCCGCCGCACACGCCGTGGACCCCACCATCGCCGCCCGCCGCGCCGCGGTGGTGACCGCTGTCGAACAGCTTTTCCCCCGAGCGCACTGAGGTCCCCCGGACCGGCGGCAGCCCTGCCCCCACATTCCCCGGACGGCGGCGTTCGCCCTTGCCGCTCACCCTTGCCTACGAGCCCGCAGGGCGGCCCACTGGCGTAGACGCTCGGCGATCTGGGCTTCGTAGCCGTTGCGGGTGGGTTCGTAGTACGTCTCGCGGCTCATGTTCTCGGGAAAGTAGCCGGCGCCGGAGAAGCCGTCAGCGGTGTCGGGGTCGTACTGATAACCCTTGCCGTAGCCGATGTCCTTCATCAGCCGGGTCGGGGCGTTGAGGATGTGGGCGGGTGGCATGAGCGAGCCGGTGCGTCGGGCGGACCGGTGGGCGGCGTTGAAGCCGCGGTAGACGGCGATGGATTTGGGGGCGGTGGCGAGGTAGACGACCGCCTGGGCGATCGCCAACTCGCCCTCGGGAGAGCCGAGTCGCTCGTACACGTCCCAGGCGGCGAGCGTCTGCTGGACGGCGTGCGGGTCGGCCATGCCGATGTCCTCGTTCGCGAAGCGGGTCAGGCGGCGGGCGATGAACAGCGGATCCTCGCCGCCGTCGAGCATGCGGGCCAGCCAGTACAGGGCCGCGTCCGGGTCGGAGCCGCGCATCGACTTGTGGAGCGCGGAGATCAGGTTGTAGTGACCCTCCTGCGCCTTGTCGTACAGCGGGGCGCGCTGCTGGATGTGGTGGGCGAGCGCGGTGGTGTCCAGGGGGGTCCCGGGAGTGGGGAGGGTCTGGAGCTGTTCGGCCATGTTGAGCAGGTAGCGGCCGTCACCGTCGGCCATGGCGATCAGGGCGTTGCGGGCGTCGTCATCCAGGGGCAGTGGGTGGCCGATGAGGGTTTCGGCGCGGTCGAGCAGGGTGGACAGGGCTTGCTCGTCGAGGCGTTTGAGGACGAGGACCTGGGTGCGGGAGAGCAGGGCGCCGTTGAGTTCGAAGCTCGGGTTCTCGGTGGTGGCACCGATCAGGGTGATCGTGCCGTCCTCGACGTAGGGCAGGAAGCTGTCCTGCTGAGCCCGGTTGAAGCGGTGGATCTCGTCGACGAACAACAGGGTGCCCTGCCCGACGGTGCGTCGACTGCGGGCGGCGGCGAACACCTTGCGCAGTTCGGCCACGCCGGAGAAGGTGGCCGACACCGGTTCGAAGGCGAGGCCGGCGGCGTCGGCGAGGAGCCGGGCAATGGTCGTCTTGCCGACGCCGGGCGGTCCCCACAGGATCGCTGAGCTGAGGCGACGCTGTGCGAGCAAGCGGCCCAGTGGGGCGTCCGGGGCCAGGAGGTGGTCCTGTCCGACGACATCGTCCAGCTGGGTGGGGCGCAGGCGGTCGGCGAGGGGCCGGGCGGGCTCCTCGCCGAAGAGCGGCAGGGTCGGTTCCATCGGTCTCTCGGGTCGGAGGCGGACGTATCAGGACGCGGTGAGTGGTGCACGGGGCGCTGACAGGCGTCGGCTCAGCCTCTCGCGGGGAAGCTCGCTGCGCTCATCGGGCACGGGGCCGGTCGCGTCGCGGCAGCCGCTCGATGGCCAGGTCGTAGGAATCCTCGACCGCGTCGGTGACCAGCCGCTCGGTGATGCCGGGTCCGGGCCCCACTGAGATCCAGTGGCGTTTGTCGAGGTAGCGACCCGGTGTGATCGAGGCGTGGCCGCGCTCCAGTGCCCGCGCGCGCTCAGGTTCGCACTTCACCGTGATGATCCGTTCGTCCGGGTCGTCGGTGACGATCAGAAACACCTTGCCCGCGACCTTATACACGTCGAGTCCCGGGGTGAAGGGGTAGCCGTGGCTGACGTCGGGGAGAGCCAGGGCCGTCTGTCGGGCGGTGTCCTGTCGCACCGCTCACCTGTCAAAGGCCCGCCGGATGTACTCCTCACGGGTCGCGCTGGAAGCGCGCGACACAGCCGCGTGATCCACCGTCATGTCGAACCCGTGGAAGCTCCCGCCCCACATGTGCAGATCGACGCTCACTCCCGCCTCGGACAGGCGGCCTGCGTAGCTCAGGATCTCGTCGCGGAACCCCTCGGCCGAGCCGGTGTCGATGTAGGTGCGCGGCAGCCGGCTGAGGTCCTCGGCGCGGGCCGGCGCGGCGTACTGCGACACGTCCGGGCCGCCGCGCCGCTCGCCCAGTACGGAGGTCCACGCGTACAGGTTGCTTTGGCGGTCCCATACGCCTTCGCGGTCCACCATGCGACTGCTGTGCGTCTCGAAGCGGTCGTCGAGCATGGGGCAGATCAGAACCTGGTGGCTGAGCGAGGGAAAGGCACGGTCCCGGGCGAGCAGCGCGGTCCCCGCCGCGAGGCCGCCGCCGCCACTGACTCCGGCGATCATGAGGCGCTCGGGGTCGATACCGAGCTCGGCCGCGTTCTTCGCCATCCACACCAGGCCCGCGTAACAGTCCTCGACCGGCGCGGGATCGGGGTGATCCGGCGCCAGTCGGTACTCGACCGACACGACGACCGCACTCCCCTCGATCACATGGGGAAGGAGATGACTCACGTGGTCCCGGCGTCCCCCCATGATCATCCCGCCCCCGTGGAGGCTGAGGATGCCTCCCTTGGGGCCTCGGTCCTCGACGGGGCTGAGGATCAGCACCGTGATGTCCGACTCGCCTTCCGGCCCCGGCACCTGGCGCTCCTCCACCCGCACTCTGCCGCCCGCCGTCAGAGCCTCCGAATCCAACCCGGGGGAACCCGCGGCGATCTGCCGCCGGATCTCGCGGAGGGTCTCATCCGTCAAGGCCGGAAAAACAGCGCCCCGCGCCTGCTCGACGGGCGCGAGCTCCGGGTCCAACGGGGGCCGGATGGTCGTGGCACCGAAAAAGTCTGCTGCTGTCTGGTCCGTCATCTCTTCTCTCCTTCGGAACCAACGGGGAGCAGCGACGCCCACCGCCGAGCTGAGGCACCCACCACGCACGATGTGTGCGATGACCTTGTCGCATCCCGCGATCAGGTTTCAGTCGTCGAGGACGACGACGTGCTTGCCCGGCGTGGCTCCGGATTCGAGGTCGGCCTGGGCGTCGCGGACCTGTTCCAGGCCGTGGTAGGTCTTCGCGACCGGGACGTGGAGGCGTCCTTCGGCGATGGCCTGGAGCTGGTGGGCGAGGACGTCGGCCGGGAGGTCGGCGGCCTGACCGCTGTAGGAGGTCAGCCGCACCCCGCCCGGGATCATGAACGGGCTGAAGTCGGGGATCGTCCACTGGCCCGCCAGGGCTCCGGTGAAGCAGACCGTGCCGTGGCGGCGGACGGCGTTGAGGGTGTCGGGGAGGGCCGAGCAGCCGACCAGTTCCAGGGCGGCGTCGACGCCGTCCGGGATCAGCTCGCGCACCTGGTCGGCGAGGGTGCCGTTGTCGACGAGGGGGTGGTCGACGCCTGCGGCCCTCAGTTCCCCTGACCTCACCGCGGTGCGGGTGGTGGACAGCACGGTCGCTCCCAGATCCTTCGCGATCGCCGCCGCGCTCAGCCCGACCGTGGAGGTGCCGCCGCGGATCAGCAACGTCTGCCCGGCCCTGAGATCCAGGCCGGTGGTCAGCGATCCGTAGGCGGTCTGGAACATCTCCGGCAGCGCACCGACGACCTCCCACGGCAGGCTGGTCTCGAACGGGATGACCTGTGCCACGGGGACGGTCACGTACTGGGCGTAGGCACCGTCGTAGGAGCGGCCCATGCCGCCCATCATGGTGGCCACCTGCTGGCCCGGCCGCAGGCCGCTGTCCTCGTCGGCGTCATCGACCACGCCGACGCCCTCGATGCCGGGCACACGCGGGTAGGTGACCTCCCCATCGGACTCGCCCTTGCGGGTGGAGACCTCGGATTCGTTGACGCCGAACGCTTTGACCTTGATCCGCACCCAGCCGGGCTTGCGGACGGGCACCGGCACATCCTGGATCTCCAGTGCGTCGAGGCCGCCGGGCCGGGTGACGACGACGGCCCTCATCGTCGCGGGTACGGCGTCGCCGGCTGCTGTCGGTTGACTCATGTCGAGTACCTCGCTCCCTGTTGTCCCCTGCCTCGTCCGTATCGCCCGTCGGCCGTCAGGGGCGGTCGATGCCTTCCCACAGGTCGAGGACCTGCTGGTAGTGGGCGGTGCCCTCGAAGGGAGAGTTGCCGACGGTTTCCGAGGTGGGCTTGTCCGTGACCGCGGGCCACAGACGGGAGTGCTCGCCGGTGGCGAAGTCGAGCACGATGTCGCGGATCCGCGTGTCACGCTCGGCCTGTTCGGCGCTGCGACCCGGCTGTTCCTGGCCGACCAGGGCGTACATCTCGGTGCCGTGCACGGCGGGCGCGCCCTCGGCGGGGCCGATCAGGAGGAGGTGGGCGTTGCCGCCGGCGGCGGCGTGGGCCAGGGCGCCGCGGGCGGCGGGGATCGCGAAGAGGTAGTCCGCCATGACCGCGGCGCGGACCTCGGCCGGGGTACGGCCGCCCTGGTCGTAGGCGTCGACGATCTTCTGCGCGCGGGAGCGGGAGATGCGCCACCCCGCGACCTCGTCGACAACGCGGTCGACGGTGCCCGGGTCGAACCGGTCGAGGTCGTTCGCCACCCACCAGCCCATGTCGTCGCTGGCCATGCTCAGCAGGATGTCGACATCGCGGTGCGCGCCCGAGGCGAGGACGTCCATGGGGTGGGCGTGCACCACCGCGCCGGGCTGCCCGAGGTCCAGGACGACGCCGGTGGCCTTGTTGTCCACCCCGCCGCGGACTCCGAGGTCCGTCGGGGCGACCTTGCGCAGGGCGTCCCGCAGGGAGAGCGGGTCGAGGTCCAGCAGCTTCTCCGGGTTGTCCGCGACGCCGAGTTCGGTGACGAACAAGTGCGCGAGTTCCTCGGCCCACCAGGCCGGGATGGAGCGGGCGGGCCCGCCGGAGAACCCGGCCAGGCGCCGGTACAGGCCGTCGGCGGAGGAGGCGCCGAGCAGACCGAGGGATGAGTAGGCGCCGCCGCTGTGGCCGTAGACGGTGACGTTGTCGGGGTCGCCGCCGAAGTGGGCGATGTTCCGCTGGACCCAGGTGAGCGCGGCGATGATGTCCTGGAGGAAGAGGTTGCTGGCCTCGACGAGCTTCCCGCCGTACTGCGAGAGCGAGAGCGGGCCCAGGGCGCCGAGCCGGTAGTTGACGGACACGCCCACCACGCGTCCCGTCGCGGCGAGACCGGCGGCGTTCGAGGTGATCTGGGTGTTCGCGCCGTACTCGAATCCGCCGCCGTGGATGTACACGGTCACCGGGAGCGTCTTGTCGGCCGGCTGCTCGGGGGCCCACACGTTCAGGTTCAGGCAGTCCTCGCCCATCCCGCTGTCCGCTTCGAGCCAGTCGCCGCTGTCGGGCTGGATCGCGACGACGCCCTTCCGGTCGTACGGGAGACTCGGATCGAAGTCCGCGACCACGGGGCGGCGATACCGCTCGGCGGTGGCGTACGGGATTCCCCACCAGGACCGCACCCCTGGTGCAGTCGGAGCCTTGGGCACGGTCTCGGTCATGGCGTGAGATTCCTTCCGGTGGGTTCGGGTGCTTCGCAAGGCGTGTCGGCGGCTTTCGCTCGCGGTGACGCTCCTCAGCATTCCCTGGACTCCGGCAAATCGCCTGGCGGACAGCGGTCACCCGATGGTCGCCAGGCGACACTTGCCTGATCCTCCTCTTCTCCCCGTGGCCCGGCGCCGCCGGGCAGGCAAGGGCGACCTGAGGCCTGCCGTCAGCGGGTTCCCTGACCCGCCACGCCGACTTGCCCAGGAAAGCCGATGCAGCTCGCGGGCCCGAGCATGCCCGCTGATCATGCTGTTGCATTGGGCGGTGATCTTCCCGGCCTGTCTGCACAGCGCGATGGCGGCCCTGCCGCACAAGCGGCTCATGGGACAACGAGCCGCCCCGTAGACACCGTCGACCGGACACGACCGCGCCGTCCCGGCCCCGGTACGGCCCCTGGGGCTTGGCATCGCCCCTCAGAGCAGTCGCCCGAACGACGGTCGGTAACCGCGAGCACCTACCCCGCCGCAGGTCAGACGGGTTGGAACTCCCGAACTCCCCCGACCTCCGCCGAACTGGGTGGGGCGGGTGGGACTCGAACCCACGGCCGACGGATGATGAGTCCTTCGAGGATCTTGGCGGTCCCTGCCGATCAACGCTCATCCTTGACATTTTCGCAGGTCAGATGCGGTTATCCATGGTGGGGCTCGTCAGCCCTTGTCGGTCTGTTCCTGTCCTTGTGGCCTCAACTCGGCCTCAACGAGGCCCGACAGGACCGTGGCGAAGGCATGAAGGACGATCGCGTCGGCTGAAGGACGGGCGCCGAACCCCCGCACAGCGGATTCCCCTTCCGAAGCGACGGGAATCAAGAACGCCCAGCGTCCGGAGCGACTCCCCCGCCAAGGACCAGCGGGTGCGCGGCACGCTATGGCATCGTACGAGCGCCCGTTGGGGAGCCTCGGCTCAGTCTGCGGCCTTGGCTGCGCAGCAGTGTGTCGATGACGAGTGCGGGCAGCGTGTCGGGATCCTGTGCGGCCGGAAAGGCCCCCTTCCATGATCGGAAGGGGGCCTTGACCTGGCTCGGGGTGGCGGGATCCGAACCCTCGACCTCTTCGTCCTGAAGCATTTCCGCAGGTCGTCTACCTGCGATGACAGGTTGTCTGCGCTCGATCGGGTGTTGTCACGCAGTTGGTCACGTAGCGGACCGACCCGGTGCCGATGAGAGCTGGACGCCGGGCAGGTCGGCGACTGAGCCCGGTCAGTCGATGCCTTCTATGATGCGGAAGTCGCGCTCGACGCTGTCGGAGAGGGCGACCAGCGCCTCCTGGTAGGCCGCACTCTCGTGTGTCGCGACGGCCTGCTCGAAGCTGTCGAACTCGATCAGGACGGTGCGCTCGGCGATTCCGGCGTCATGCGCCTCGACCCGACCGCCACGGACGAGGATCCGACCGCCTCCAGCCGCGACGGCCCGAGCGGTCAGCTTGCTGTAAGCAGCCAGCTTCTCAGGGTCTTTGATGGTGCGATAGGCGCTGACCCAGTAGCCCTTGGGCATGGAACCTCCAGTGTTCGGACGCACGTCTGACTTCGAATGGGCAATGTGGATGAACGCACCCGACGACGGGTCAACGCGGCGTCGTCGTCCCGTGCCCCGACGAACGCAGTCGTGAGACCCGGTCGGCACAGTCACCGCGGCCGGCCCGGACTTCCGCTCGGCCGGGCTGGGCCGGGAGCCGAGGAGCGTCTCAGGCGGCGGGCTTCGCCGCGGCCAGCGCCTCACGTATGACCTGGGCGCTCGCCGGTGTGCCGGGAAGCACCCCGTAAGCACCGTAGGGATTCACGTAGGCCGGGGTGTCCACCTGGGTGCGCCAGTTCTCGGCGAGCGGGCCGGCGTCCACGGTGTCGAAGCCGAGGCCGTCGAGCAGCTCAGTGACCGCCTGCTTGGCGGCCGCGTCGTCACCGGCGATCGGCAGCACTGACCGGTCCGCGCTGCCCACCGGCCGCGCCAGGGACCGCAGGTGCTCGAACCAGATGTTGTTGAACCCCTTCACCACGCGGGCTTGCGGAAGGTGCTTCTGCAGCAGCTCACCGGTGGTGCTGGAACCGTCCTCCAACTCGTCGAAGACGCCGTCGCGCTGCGGGTAGTAGTTGTTGGTGTCGATGACCACCTTGCCCGTCAAGGGCTCCGCCGGGACGTCCCGGTACGCCCGCAGCGGCACGGTCACCACCACGACGTCGCCGGCCGAGGCCGCCTCCGCGGGGGTCGCGGCGCGTGCCTTCGGCCCCAGCTCGGACACCAGGTCCTGGAGGGTCTGCGGGCCGCGCGAGTTGCTCAGCACCACGTCGTGACCGGCGGCGACCGCCAGCCGCGCCACAGTGCTTCCGATATTGCCACTACCGATGAAACCGATCGTTTTCATTCCATGCTCCACGACCACTGGATCGGATGCGCCACCCGGGCCGTTCCCGGTGCGACGCACTCCACGATCCGGTATCCGCACCCTCAACGACGTTGGCCGTTTGGCCACTATGTGACAGGATCTGGCCATGACCCAGAGCCAGTGGCCATGCACCGACTCCGACCCCGAGCGGGTCGGCGAGGCGCCAGAACCGCACCGCATCGCGGTCCTGGCCCTGCCCGGTGTCCCGCCCTTCGAGCTCGGCATCCCCTCCCGGGTCTTCGGCAGCGTCCTGGACAGGGGCGGACGCCCGCTGTACGAGGTCACCGTCTGCACCGCCGACGGCGCCCCCGTCCTCAGCGACGCCGGTTTCACCCTGCAACCCGCGGCCGGCCCGGAAGCCCTGGCCGCCGCCGACACCGTGATCGTCCCGCCCACGCACGCCATGCCCGAGCTGGCCCGCGGGGGTCCGCTGCCGCCCGAGGTCACCGCGGCCATCGCCCGGATCCGGCCCGGCACCCGCCTGGTGTCCATCTGCGCCGGCTCCTACGTCCTGGCCGCAGCCGGACTCCTCGACGGCCGGCCCGCCACCACCCACTGGCACCTCGCCCCCGAGTTCCGTCGCGCCTACCCCCGCGTCAAGGTCGACGAGGAGGTCCTCTTCATCGACGACGGCGACGTCCTGACCTCCGCGGGCGTCGCCGCCGGCATCGACCTGTGCCTGCACATGATCCGCCGCGACCACGGCGCCGCCGCCGCCAACCACGCCGCCCGCGTGTGCGTCGTACCGCCCTGGCGGGACGGCGGGCAGGCCCAGTACATCGACCGCCCGTTCCCCGAACCCACCTTCGCCTCCACCACCGCCACCCGAGCCTGGGCCCTGGAACACCTTGGCGAACCCCTCTCCCTCAACCGCCTCGCCGAACACGCCCGGATGAGCCTGCGCTCCTTCACCCGCCGTTTCCGCGACGAGGTCGGCATGACCCCGGTGCAGTGGCTCACCGCGCAACGGCTCGAACTGGCCAAACAGTTGCTGGAGACCACCGACCTGTCGATCGATCTGGTCGCCCACCGCTCCGGCTTCGGCTCCGCGAACTCCCTGCGCTCCCATATGAGAGCAGCCTTCGCTGTTTCACCCGCTGCCTACCGCCGCACCTTCAACCCCAACGACCCCGTCGAAGCCAACACCTGAGGGCACGCAGACGGAGCACCCGCAGCACGCCGAAGTACGCGGCAGGAGACGGATCGCCCCGGCGGCGTCCGGCAGGGTTTCTGGAGCCGATGGCAGAGGACGGGGACCTCTGGCCTTCATCCGCTCGTGCGGGAACGCGAACCCGTGGCCGGCCATCTGCTCGGCGAACTCCCCGAACCCGGCTCCCTCGTCAGCTGCTCCCACTCCTTGAACCGGAAACGACTCCCGCTCCCGGGCTCTGGTCCACTTCTCGTGGTCGCGTACGCGGCGTGACTGTCGATCTTCGGGTGGCGGAGTTGAGGTCGCCCGAAAATCGCCCGGCCGGAAGGCTGCGTGGTCGACAGTGCTGCGCCGTGAACGAAGTACGGCCGCAGCTGCATGAGCTGCTGTTCTCCTCAGTGGAAGGCATGTCCGCGGAGTCCGTCGACATGGCCGGCGCGGTTGCCCGAGTCGAGGCCCGGAGCACGGCCATGCGGGCGGCCTGTCCGGGCTGCGGGCGCTGGTCGGGGCGAATACATGGCTCCCATCTGCGGTTTCCTCGTGATCTGTGATCCGCAGCCGAGAATCGACGACGAGCGGTTGCGTCTTCTGCGGCGCGAAGTGTTCCGGGCCGCTGGGGGCAGCCACCACGACCGAGACACCTACGACCAGGTCATGACCGAGCAACAACGCGCCCTGATCCTGGTGCTGCCGCCGCGCATCTACAGCAACTGACGGCCCCCGTGGTGCGAGGCCGGCGCGTGGACGGCTGCCGGCCTCGTCGGCATAGCTCTGTACGTGCCGCCGGGCCGGCGGATCGGTGCGCGTCGCGGGTCGCGTTACAGTGATTGAGTGAGTTCGCCGACCAGACCGACCCCCGATCCGGGGTATGGGCTTGACGTGCCCGGAGCACCGCGAGTCTGCTCGATCGCCAACGCGCTCGGCGTCGTGGGCGACCGTTACTCGTTGCTGGTCCTGCGAGAAATCCGGCTTGGCGTCCGGCGCTTCAGCGACATCCGCAGTAACACCGGAGCACCGCGCGACACCCTGACCAACAGGCTGCGCGACCTGGAGAACGCGGGCGTCATCGAACGCCGCCAATACAGTGAACACCCTCCCCGCGACGAATACTTCTTGACCGCGGCCGGCAAGGCCATCGGGCCCGTGCTGGGGGCGTTGCGGGAATGGGGCGATCAGTTCGCTCCACCTGCCTGACCCGCATCCACCGGCCGCAGCAGCCCTGCACCCGCGAGGCGTTGACGGATCTGGCCTTCGCCGCCGGCCGGCGGCGTCGTCAGGAGAGCCGCCCTTGCGCAGGGGGTGGCCGGGCGGCGGTGATCGACCGAGACGCTACCGCCGGGTGATGCGTTGAGTCTGCGGGCGGGTCTCCCCAAGGGACGAGTCGTACCCCGAATCGGGAAGGCGGCACACCGATAACCGCTGCTCGACGGCTGCCGGTTCTGTCTCCGGCGCGGTGGGCGCTCCAAGCCGGCCGACAGGCAGGGTCTGGACGGGCCGGGGAAGCCGACCCCAGACGTGCTGCCAGGACGCTTGTCCAACACCGGAGCCATCACTGGCACCACTGGTGCGGTATCCCGCTGCGCCCCATCACCAGTCGGTTGGATTTTCGGACTGACTCTGTTACGGTCCCCCCAGTTGGTCCGAAAAGCAGACCGACAAGGGGCGACCGTGACCGCGCGCCACTCGCCTCAACGTCTCGCTAGGAGCTGTGCCATGTCTTCGATCCTGATCACCGGCGCCTCCAAGGGCATCGGCCGTGCCACCGCCGTCGAACTGGCCCGGCGTGGCCACCGCGTCGTCGCAACCGCCCGCGATCCGCAGGCGCTCACCGACCTGCAGGTGGAACGCCGGCTGCGGCTGGACGTGACGGACCAAGCCGGCGTCGACGCCGCGATCAAGGAAGCCGGCGACATCGATGTACTGCTGTCCAACGCCGGCGCGGTCTTCGCCGGGGCCGTCGAGGCGAGCCCGCTGGACGAGATCGAGCGTCTCTTCCGCCAGAATACCGTCGGGGCGATAAGGGTGGCCCAGGCCGTCCTGCCGCAGATGCGCGAGCGGGCCTCGGGTCGGCTGCTGTTCGTCTCCAGCATCGTCGGTCGCACGGTGATGCCGGGCAACGGCGCCTACGCGGCGACCAAGTGGGCCCTCGAGGCGTTCGCCGAAACCCTGGCTATCGAGGTCGCCGGGTTCGGCATCGACGTCACGCTGGCCCAGCCCGGCCCGGTCAGCTCCGGCGCTCTGGACAACGTGCCGACCTACGACCTGCCCCACGATCCCTACGCCGCCCTGTTCGCCGGCGAAGGCCTCCCGGCCGAGATGATCATTAGCCCCGAGCAGGTCGCCGAGGCGCTGGCCGATCTCGTCGAGCGGCCCACCGTCCCGCTGCGGGTACCCGTCGGCCCGGTTGCCCAGCACATCATCAACAGCCGGGACAACGCCCCGTACGACAAGCCGTTCCTGATCGCCTGAACCACCCCCGGTCACGTTCCCGCCGAACGCGGCATGCGCGGCACCGGTTGGTCATATCGCCCCAGGTTGGCCAGCCTCACGTTCGCTGGCGAGGCCAGAAGGTCGCCGGCCGGTTGGAGCCGCCGACGCAACGCCCCACCTCATCGTGGCAACGTCGGAAGCACCGTGGCGCGGCCGGCGGTCGCTGCCGGTCACGACGTGGTGCTGGAGTGCCTGGAACCTGGGCCTCGCCGACGAAGCGGCCCGGCTGATCGAACATGGGCGGCACGCCGCTGACGACTATTGACGGCGGGGCAATGAGCGCCGGAAACGCAACCCGCGCAAGGACTGCAAGCCGTAACAAGCCCGCTCACCAGGTTCGACGTTCCGATCAGGAAGAGAAACCGATGCCCACCAACCGCACCCTCACCGTCAACGGCCTGTCGATCCACATCGCCGAGCAGGGTGAAGGCCCGCTCGTCCTGTTGCTGCACGGCTGGCCGGAGACATCGCACTCCTGGCGCCACCAGATGCAGCCGCTCGCCGACGCCGGATACCACGTCGTGGCGCCCGACCAGCGTGGCTACGGACGCAGCGACCGCCCCGAAGAAAGCGACCAGTACACCATCCTGCACCTCGTCGGTGACGTCGTCGGCCTGATCGACGCGCTCGGCGCCGAGGAAGCGATCGTGGTCGGCCACGACTGGGGCGCACCAGTCGCGTGGACCACCGCGATGCTGAGGCCCGACCTGGTTCGCGGAGTCGCGGGAATCAGCGTCCCAACCGCTCAGCGGTCCCCGGTTCCCACGTTGAGCGCACTGCGCCAACACCTCGGCGACGACTTCTACATGCTCTACTTCCAGCACCCCGGGATCGCCGAAGCCGAGTTCACCGCCGACCTGCGCACCACCTTCCGGAAAGTGCTCGGCGGCGGCAGCACCCACCCCGGCAGCACCCAGCCCCCCATCGTCCCGGCCGGCTCAGGTTTTCTCGACCTGTTCACCGATCCCGACGTGCTTCCCAACTGGCTGACCGAAGAGGACATCGACGTCGCGGTGGAGTCGTTCACACGCTCCGGGTTCACCGGCGGACTGAACTGGTTCCGCAACATGGACCGCAACTGGTCACTACTGGCACCTTGGCAAGGTGCGGCGATCACCTCGCCCGCCCTCTACCTCTGCGGCGAAGCCGACCTCACCCGCACGTTCTACGATGCCGCGGGAATCGCCACCATTGCCTCCGACCTACGAGGCATCATCGACATCCCCGAGGCCGGCCATTGGGTCCAGATGGAACGCCCCGACGACGTCAACACGGCCCTGCTGGACTTCTTCAAGCAGCTCTGAGGGCCTGGTGAATAACCGGTCGCGGGTCGGTGGAGGAACCTGATCATCGATACGCCGCCGGGTGCCCGGTGTGTCGGACGGAACCAGAAGTGGGCCTTCGAGGAGGAGCAGTAGCGACCAAACCGCTACGCCAGACTCGAAGACCCAGCCTTGAGTATCGACGTCCTTGCCGGGCAGGCCGCACCCGAGGCGGCGGCTACGCCGGCAAGGTCTGGCCGAACTCCCACAGCCCAGCTCCCACAGCCACCCGCGAGATGACGCCCTGGGGTACGCGGAGCCGCCGCACGCTCGGTCGGATCAGAGGTTGCATCACTCAGCACGCCCGGTCTCGGTCTCCGGCCGGCGGAGCGGTACAAGGTTGCGGTGCTCCATCAGGGCCGTTTTCAGTACGGGCCGTTTCCGGTGCGTCGCTCCCGTCAGATGAGCCCGAGAGACGCGACTCAGACGATCGACGACAACTGCCATCGCAGTCGACGCCCCGACACTCAAAAAATGAACGTTTCCGCAGGTCAGAAGCCTGCGCAGGTGGGGCGGTTGGGACTCGAACCCACGGCCGACGGATTATGAGTCCTTTGAGGATCTTGGCGGTCCTTGCCGATCATTGCCGATTCACGCCGTTCTTGCAGGTCAGACGTGCTGATCCGTGTCAGCCCTGTGCAGCGTTTGTCGATGCGTTCCTGTCCTTGCGGCCCCTCAATGGCCCCTGGGGGCCGATGAGTTGGACACTTGCCAGAGCAGCAGCTGCGTCCGCCCTGTTCAGCCGAGGGGCTGGAACCCTTCGCGCAGCGGAGTCCCTTACCGACGCGATGATGCTCCATCCCAGGCCACCTGACGTCACGAAGCGATCCCGCCCACTGGACTGTGCATCGACCTGGGTAGCGGCGCGTCGATCAGGTCAGCCGAGTACGTAGCTCTCATCACCGAAGTCAGCGACGATCTTCAACTTGCCGCCGAGCGCCTTGACGTAGGCGGCGAGGGTGTCGACCTCGCTGCGCTCCAACTGACCCTTCTCGATGCGTGAGACTCGGGCCTGGGTGACACCCATGGCTTCGGCGACCTGGACCTGTGTCGTGTGCTGCCGCTTCCGCAACTCGGCGAGGCGGTGCACACGAGAGGCCAGGACCATCGCCTGCGCCCCCTTCTGGATCTGGTCCTTTTCGGCATCGGTGAAGGCGAAATCCTCGGCCAGGTCTCCCCAGGAGGCGGCCTGCGGGTCCTTGAGGTGATCAGTCATCGTGCCCCGTCCTCTCCATCGATTCGCTTCAGATGCTCCGCGTACGCCTGCTCCGCCTGGGGCACCGCGACGCGGTACTAGCCGGACCAGTTGCCCGCCTTGTCACCGCCGACCAGGATCACGGCCTGGCGGTCCGGGTCGAACACGAACAGCAACCGCACTTCCGTGGCCCCCGCCGAGCCGGGGCGGAGCTCCTTGAGGTTCGGTAGCACCGACCCCTTGATCGTGTCCACCAGAGGCCGGCCCAGCGCGGGACCTTCCTCCTGAAGAGCAGTGACAGCCTGACTGACCTGAATCAGGGTGTCGCGGTCAGTACGGCGCAGGCCATGAAGCCACGAGAGAGCCGGCTCGACCACGACAATCTTCCAAGCCATGCACACGAGCCCCATCTGCAATTATTACACTGATAGCATACACCGCTGGCGTCATATCGGGAGGGACTACGGTTCTCGCAGTCACCTGCCGCCTCGACGGCGGGCATGTCGCTACTCGCAGGGTCGAGAACGCCCGCTTCAGGGCCTTCCCGGTTTTGACGGAAAGGCGCGAAGGCTTCCAAGAGGTTCAGCGGGGCTGGAGACCGTGCAGCAGCAGACGCACCAGGTCCTCAATGCCGCCGAGTTCCGCCTGCGGGTCGGCCGCGCCCTGGGTCGCGCACGCGGCGGTGCCGTGCAGGGCGGCGCCCACGGCGAGCGCGAGACGGGCGGGGTCCCCTCGATGATCTCGCCGCACCCCTGGGCGTCCACCATGACCCGCTCGAAGGGCTGCGATGCCCGATGGGCGAGGCCGACAACCTCCTCGGGGGCGTCAGGGCTGTGCCTGCGGGCGAACATGGGCTCCACCACGGCTTGTCGGTGGCGAAGGTGACGTAGGTCCGCGCAAGGACAGTGAGGCGAGGCTGGACCGGGAGGGTGGGATCGCCTGCGCCTCCGAGGGTCCGCGTCAGCCGCTCGTGGCGGTCGAGCACCAAGGCATCGAGCAGCGCCTGCTTGTCCATGAAGTGGCGCCCCGGCGCCGCGTGACTGACACCGATGTCCCGGGCCAGCTCACGTAGCAACAGTGACCCCACCCCTTTCTCGCGCAGGGTGCGCTCGTCGCGGTACAGGACCCGGAGCGCGGCCGGCCGGCGGCGGATTCCGTGCGCGGCAGCACCGAGGTGCGCCGCCTGGACCTGGCGGACCTGCTGCCGTACGTCACGGACCGGGGGACACGCTCGCGTCCTCGCTACCCACACAGCGAATCCGTTCGCCCGCGCCATTGTGCCGATCACGGACAGGTTCTTCGCCCAGGACGACAAGGACGACGCACTGCCGACCTGTGCAAGGCCGCTGACCGTGGAACTGCGGGCCGCTACCGCCGCCCACCTCCACAACGAACTCGAAAGCGGGATACTCGTCCCGTATAGTTAATCGGGATAGCCATCCCGCTTACGGGTGTCCGCCCATCCCCACAGGAGGTTTACGTCATGAGCAAGGCCTGGTTCATCACCGGTTCATCGCGCGGCTTCGGCCGCGAGTTCGCCCTCGCCGCCCTGGAGCGCGGCGACCGGGTCGCGGCCACCGCCCGCGACACTGACTCCCTGAAAGATCTGGTCGCCGCCCACGGCGAGGCGATCCTTGCGCTGCCCCTGGACGTGACGGACAAGGCCGCCACCACCGAGGCCGTCCAGCGGGCGCACGCGCACTTCGGCAGCCTGGACGTCGTCGTCAACAACGCCGGCTACGGCCTGTTCGGCGCCGTCGAGGAACTGACCGAGCGGCAGGTCCGCGACCAGATGGAGACCAACTTCTTCGGCGCCCTGTGGGTGACCCAGGCCGCGCTGCCCCTGCTGCGCGAGCAGGGCAGCGGCCACATCGTGCAGATCTCCACCATCGGCGGCGTGACCACCTACCCCAGCCTCGGTGGCTACCACGCCTCCAAGTGGGCCCTGGAAGGGCTGACCGAGTCCCTGGCCAAGGAGGTCGCCGCCTTCGGGATCAAGGTCACCCTGGTCGAGCCCGGCGGCTTCGCCACCGACTGGGCAGGCGCCTCCGCCAGCTTCGCCGCGCAGCTGCCCGCCTACGACGGGTTGCGCGCGACCCTGGCCGAGGGCTGGCGCGACGCGAAGCTCGGCGACCCCACCGCGGCCGGACCGGCGCTTCTGAAGATCGTCGACGCCGACATCCCACCCCTGCGCGTCTTCTTCGGCACCGACGGATTGGACATGATCCCCCACGTCTACGCCGAGCGCCTCAAGACCTGGCAGGACTGGGCCCACGTCTCCACCCTGGCCCAGGGCAACCCGGCGTGAACCGAGCGGCGGCCGTCCATACCCACAGGAGGTTTACGTCATGAGCAAGGCCTGGTTCATCACCGGTTCATCGCGCGGCTTCGGCCGCGAGTTCGCCCTCGCCGCCCTGGAGCGCGGCGACCGGGTCGCGGCCACCGCCCGCAACACCGGAACGCTGACCGACCTGGTCGAGCGGTTCGGTGACGCGGTGCTGCCGCTGCGTCTGGACGTCACCGACCGTGCGCAGGTGTTCGAGGCGGTCGCGGCGGCCAAGGAGCGGTTCGGCCGGCTGGACGTGGTCGTCAACAACGCCGGTTACGCCCTGGTCGGCGCCATGGAGGAACTCGGCGAGCAGGAACTGCGCGACGAGCTGGAGACCAACGTGTTCGGCGTCTTCCACGTCACCCAGGCGGTACTGCCCGTCCTGCGTGCGCAGGGCAGCGGCCACATTGTCCAGATCTCCTCGGTCATGGGGCTGACCACCATGGGCGGCGCGGGCGGCTACAGCGCCTCCAAGTGGGCCCTGGAAGGCATGAGCGAGGCACTCTCCCAGGAAGTCGCGCCCTTCGGCATCAAGGTCACAGTGATCGAACCCGGCGGCTTCGCCACCGACTTCAAGAACTCGTCGGTCTTCACCGCGCACCGCCAGGACGCGTACGACCCCCTGCACGCGTCGCTGACCGAGATGAGCGCCGCCGCCCAGATGCCCGGCCCCGAGGGTGTCGGCGGTGCGATCCTCCAACTCGTCGACGCCGAGGAGCCGCCGCTGCGCGTGCTCTTCGGCGAGCAGCCCACGCAGTGGGTGCCCGCGGTGTACCAGCAGCGCCTGGAGACCTGGGCCGAGTGGGCGCACGTGTCCAAGGCCGCGGAAGGCAAGTAAAGGACTTCCGGCCCTCGGGCCGTGACACGCCCGCTCCACGGCGTGCACCCGTACCGCCGGCGCCTGAGACAGCCTGGGCGGCACACCCGCCCGGGCCCCCTCACCGGGAGGCGGCAGGTCCTTCTTAAGCGAAGCGCCTTCGGGTGCCTCTCGTCCGACGGCCCGGGCAACTCGTCCCATACGACTACGACCAACAGCAGCGCAACCCAGAAGCGGGCCGACCGGGCCCACCCGTCCCACACCACCGAGGCCCGCTGAAGGAGCCCCCGCCATGCCCACCACCAAGCGTCACGCACTGATCATCATCTCGTCCGGCCGTCAGCTGCCGCTGATCGAGCCGGCCGAGGTCAAGTCGATCTCGACCGGGTTCTTCCTGGTCGAGATGGCACAGGTGCTCAAGGAGTTCGAGAACGACTACGAGTTCACCTTCGCCACCCCCGACGGCAACGCCCCGCAACTCGACATCAACGGCATGGCCCTGTCCGTGCACTCCATCGAGAAGACCGGCGCCAAGACCCTCCCCCTGCGCATGCAGCAGCGCCGCCGCTCGTTCGACGTCAACAGCTTCCGGCAGCGCCACCCCGAGCTGGTCGCCCGCCGCGAGCAGGAAGTCCGGCTGCTGGAGCGGCACATCGGCCGGATCCCGGTCTCCGAACTACTGCCCAACAGCGAACCGGAGCTCGCCGAGTACCGCCCCGAACTGATCCGCCGCCTCGACAAGCTGCCCGAGGCCACGTTCCATTCGCTGCGGGAACTCGTCCAGCGCCACCGCGATGCGGCCGATGCGTTCACCTTCGCCGACTTCGACTTCATCCACACCCCCGGCGGTCACGCCCCCATGGTCGACTTCCGCGACAACCCGTGGCTCGGCGAAACCCTCCACACAGCCCGGGAGAACGACGTCACCATCTCGTTGATCTGCCACGCGCCCATCGCGGTGACCTCCACCCGCCAGCGCATCGACGCGCAGGGCGCCGTCTACTCCGTGAAGGACAACCCGTTCCTCGCCGCCACCATCTCGACCGTCCCCAAGATCGGCGAGCGGTTCGCGCTGCGGTTCCTCTACCCGCGCGTCCCGGGCAAGGCGACCCGATTGCCCTACTTCGTCGACGTGGCCATCAGGGAAGCCGGCTTCACCGTCGCGGCCTCCCCCAACATCTCCGCCCCGCAAACGGCCTACGAGCCGTCCGTGCGGCTGCTCACCGGCAACGGCCCACAGGCCATCGACCAGCAGACCGCCGAACTCCGCAGCATCCTCACCCACAGCCCCGCTGCCCGCCCGACCAGCAGTAAGCAGGCGAGCGCGTAGCGGCGACCCCACGCTGTGCCAGCCAGGCAGCCGACGACACGGTCGAACAGACGGGACAGGTACGGAGGCGGCCCGATACGGCCCGCTTCCTGAGTTCCGCCAGCGGATACGCCTCGACGATCCGGACGTCCTGCGCCACCGTGCGATGCCGGGCTGTCGCTCCGGCAAGAAAGCCACCGTCCCGGACCCGGAAGCACACGACCAGTGGCGCGCCCTGCTGGAGGTCCGGCCCGACGAGCCACTGTGGACCTCACTGAGCAGTGTGCATCGTGACGTTTCTGGTCACAGGTGTGCGTGGGGTTCGGGGTACTCATGCTGGTCGTGGGGGGATGACTTCGGTGAAGATCGTCGGTCACCGGGAGATTTCGCGGTTCGTGCGGACTAGCAGGGCCCTGACCAGGGCGGTCGCCCACGCCGGGGCAGTGCGGACCTTGCCGAGCACGCGCCAGTTCAAGAGGTGCGCGAAGCCGTGCTCGACCGGGGCGCCCTCACGGCCGCCAGCGCCTTGTCGGACAGCCTCTGACCACGCGTCAGGGGCCTGTTCCGTGCCGCCTTGTAGCCGCCGATCACCGCCGGGCCGGTGTCCGGGCGGTGTCGTCCCGTCCGACGAATCCCGGGTCGGCGACGGCTCCGGGTCTGGCCGTTCGCAGCTTCTACGTGAGCTGGCCGTGCCACGCACGTGGCCGAGCCCAGACTGTCGGCTTCATCGGCGGGATGCCGGGTGAGCGGCGGCAAGGGCGGTATCGATCAGGAGCTCCGCGATGGATCGGGCACAAGCGGCGGTCTGACCGCTGTTGAGCGCGGTGGCGCGGGCGGCCCCGCCGTCGTAGAGCAGGGCGAGCTGCTCGCCGAGGGTTTCCGGGGCAGCGATCCCGGCCTGTCGTGCGATGACCGCAAGGCGGCGGGCGAATTCCCTCTTGTGCGCCGCGGCCAGCTGGTGCACGGGGTGGTCGGGGTCGGGCACCTCGACGCTGGCGTTCAGGAACGGGCAGCCTCGCAGCGGAGCGGTCGGCTCCGGCGGCTCCCAGTCGAAGACGGCGAGGAGCTGCGCTCGCGGGTCCAGCGCCGGACCGTCGGGAGGCCCAAGGGGCGGGAGGTCGCTGTCCTCCAGCGCCTGCAAGTACGCCTGGACGAGCTCGTCCTTGCTGGGGAAGTGCCTGTACAGGGTGCGCTTGGAGACGTTGGCGACGGTCGACAGCTGGTCCATTCCGGTCGCGTTGATCCCCTGGGCGGTGAACAGCTCGGTCGCCGCTTTGAGGATCCGCTCGCGGGCGCCGCGACCGCGGCGCCGCGGTACGGGGATGGGTTCGGTCATGGCTCAAGGATACCGATCGTTTTACATCGCCCGACGCGAGTGCTACGGTCCCCCTAGTAAACCGATCGTCTTACTTAGTCGGTGGGCCGAGGACGCGCGATCGTCGCCGCGAGGGGACGAGACCCCCCTTCACCTCCACCGGCAAGTGCGCCAAACAGGAAAGAGAACCAGGTCATGAGCACGTTTCTGGCTGACAAGGCCGACGATCTGACCGTGGAGAGCTCCTCCGCGACGTTCACCTACCGGCGACTGGGCCCACAGGGGGGCACCCCGCTGGTCCTGCTGAACCGCTTCCGCGGCACCCTCGACTGGTGGGACCCGGAGTTCCTGGACCTGCTGGCCGCCGACCACGACGTGATCCTGTTCGACAACGTCGGCACCGGCTACACCGACGGCACCCCGAGTGACTCCATCGAGGGCTTCGCTGATGGTGCCATCGAGTTCATCGAGTCCCTCGGCCTCGCCCAGGCCGACCTGCTGGGCTGGTCCCTGGGCGGCATCGTCGCCCAGCACGTCGTCCTCAAGCGTCCCGACCTGGTGCGCAAGCTCATCGTCGCGAGCAGCACCCCCGGCGGCCAGGTGCCCGGCGTGCCGGAGCTGACCGAGAAGGTCCTCGGCATCGCGACCAAGCCGAAGGCTGACGCGGACGACATGATCTACCTGCTCTACCCGGAGACCGAGGCGGCTACCGCCGCCGGCCGGCGGCACATCGCCCACGTCTCCCCCCGGTTCCCCAACGGGCGCCCCTATGTATCCGATGAGGCGGCCGCGGGCCAGCTCACCGCCCTGGCCAAGAGCGGGTCGACCCCGTGGGAGCAGGTGCAGGCCGGCCTGGAAGCCATCACGCAGCCCGTGCTGTACGCCAACGGAGTGAACGACGTGATGATCCCCGCCCTGGCCTCCTATGTCGCAGTCCAGCACCTGCAGAACGCCACCCTCGTCCTCTACGCCGGCGCAGGCCACGGCTTCCTCTTCCAGCACGCCAAGGAGTTCGTCACCCAGGTGACCAACTTCCTCGCCGAGTGAGACCCGTGCATCGTGAAGTTTCAGGTCACGGGTCTGGGGTGAGGGACGGTCGGGATACTCGCATCGTCTGAGCTGTCGGTCGAAGCCGTTGTCGGGTTCTGCTGCGCCGACCGCCTGGCCGCTCCCACGAGGCCCAGGCCGAGCGGGAGGAACTGGTGATCGCCGAGCGGGTCCTGAACCGGCTGGCCGAGCAGGACCGGGTCGCGGCGGTAGCCCCGCCCCGCCCCGGGTGGCGGGGCGGGGCGGGGCTGTGCTGCTGATCCCGCACCGCGGCGAGAATCCTGACGAGGCCGCGCCGCCCGCCGCAGGCCGCTGCCAGCAGGACGTAACCAGCGGGCCCTCGGCGGCAGTTGAGTTTGGTGTGAAAAGCCAACAGTACCGTTGAGGGCCCTGACGGCCTTGTCCACACCGCCCGCCTGTCCCTGTCGAGCGCCACTTTGAACTAGTGGCGGACCCTGCCCGCCGGGAAGATCGCGGGCATCGTGCTCGCAGTGCTGCGCTACCAGCGACCCGGCGACCGGCCTGCGCACCTGGGTCCTGGGCCGCGCCCCCGGACGACGACACACTGATGGCACCCTGCAACTGAAGCAAGCGGCCGCCGCTTCCCCGATCCTCGACGCGGTCGGCAGACGCCGCTACCTCTGGGCGCGCAGCCCCGCGCACGCCAGGTCGATCATGCGCTTGCGCGCCTCCGGGTCGGAGCCCTGCTGCTCCCGGGCCAGACAGCCGACCATGAGCGCCTTGACGTCGGCAGCCACGACGTCCGGCCGCACGGCACCGGCCTTCTGCGCACCGACGAGCAGCTCCTCTTCCACGGCCAGCAGATTGTGCTCGGGGGCCAAGGCCACCGAGTGGACGTCGAAGCCTGTCCCGCTCATCGCCTGCGCAAGACCGAGATTGACCGCGCTGTGCTCGACCATCAGGGCGAAGAACTCGAAGAACGCTGCGCCCGGATCACGGGTCGCAGCCAGTTGCCGGGCCCGGTCGACGATCTCGGCCACCAGATGCAGCACGATCGCCTCGTACAGCGAGTCCTTCGTCGGGAAATGGCGACTGACCGTCCCTGTGCCCACACCGGCCCGCCGGGCGATCTCCGCCACCGGCACCGACAACCCCTCGGCGGCGAACGTCTCCAACGCCACCTCCAGGACGCGCTTGCGGTTGCGCTCGGCATCAGCACGCATCAAAGACCCTCAGACTTCCGACCAAGCGGGACGACTGTCCCGATTGTAGTGGACCGGCCCTCCAGGACCGCCACAGAAACCGGATCGCAGTCCCGCATGGTGAATCCGGGCACTATCCCGGTTGGGGGAGGCGCCCGTGGCCATAGGAGGCTTACGGCATGAGCAAGGTCTGGTCCGTCGCCGGTTCCTCGCGCGACATTGGTCGCGAATTCGCCGTCCCTGCCCTGGAGTGCCGCGAACCGGTCGCCGCCCCGCTACCCCGGATACCGGCACGGTGACGGAGCCGGCCCGGCACGTGGTGCCGCCTCCACCCACACAGCCGGCGTGCGGTTACGCAGTGCCGCCGCAGCTCCGCGAGGACTGTCGTCACAGAGGAGACTGACCTATCCCTGATCTCGAATGTCCGTCAAAGCGGATCAAACTCACACCAGGTGTGCCCTCAGCAAGCTGGCCGCCGACGCTCCTGGACGACATCACGGGTCGAGCGACACGAAGGCGCCAGCGTCTCCACAGCACGGTGAACAGCCGACGTCGCCCTTGCATCGCTCGCGCACCCGCCGTGCCGGTATCTGCAGAGCCTCTACTGTCGGCCGGCAGCCCCGTGGACCGCAGCCCATGCCGCGCAACGGATGAATTGCCTCGGAAACACCGTCGGCCTGGACACGGCCGCGCCGCCCCGGCCCCTGTACGGCCCCTGGGTCCTCACATCGGCCCACAGGGCAGTCGCCCGGACCGCGAGCGACACCCTCGATCGTCTACTCAGCCGCAGGTCAGAGGGTTGAAGCTCCCCCGAGCACCGCCGGACTCCAAACCCGCGAGCAGCGGATTCAGTCCGTTCAGGCGAAGTTGGCGATCTGACAGGACAAAATGAACGTTTCCGCAGTTCAGAGGCGTGCACAGGTGGGGCGGGTGGGACTCGAACCCACGGCCGACGAAGGCGTCGGTGAGAACGAGCTCCTCGGGGACTTCGGCATCATCGGCGGCGGCGCGGCCGGCGCCGAGATCGACTGCTGGAACCCGGCGCTCGGCTCGCCGCCCGAAGCCCTGGTCCTGGCCACCTCCGGGCCCTTCTCCGACAACTACCTGCTGGTGACCGAGGAGATCTTCGAGATGCTCCCGGGGATGGGCGGAACCGAGCAGCCGGCGGTCCGCTCGGACATGGTCTACTGCGCGCTGGAGGGCGGCGACGGATTCTTCTCGGTCGGCTCCATCGCCTGGACCGGGTCGCTGTCCCACAACGGGTACGACGACAACATCGCGAAGATCACAGGCAACGTACTGCGGCGCTTCCTCGATGAGAAGCCGCTGTAGGCCACCCCTGCCGTCGAAGGCGTCCCGCTCCGCCAGGCGGAGCGGGACGGGAACGGCCCCGGTGGTGGACGTCCGCGGTGTCTGCCGCCGACAGACCGGGGCTGCCCGTGGCCGGTGCTTGTCGATCTGTTCCTGTCCTTGTGGCCCCTCAATGGCCCCTGGGAGCCGATGAGTTGGGCGCCTGCCACAGCAGCCGCCGTGCCCGCCCAGTTCAGCCAAGGGGACAGAACCCTCGCACAGCGGAGTCCCTTACCGGAGGAGCTCGCCACCGCGTTAAGCTCGTTCGGAAAATCTCGTCCAGCACTCCAGCGCCTGGTCTGCGACGAGTTCAGCGAGGCAGCGCCCGGCGTGCCCTGGTCGCGCCCCCGCTCGCCGGGTGCTGTCGATGACAGCGTCCGCGATGCCCCCTCGGCGCCGCGAACACGGCCGCTTCGTGATGTCGGCACCTGCCTGACAGGCGTCTGGCGGCAGGTCAGCGGAGCCGGGCGGTCAGGTGATACCGGCCCGACGGCAACCTGTACGAGGCCACACCGTCCTTGTGGCCGAGGAGACGCACCCCGTCCACTCGGGCCAGCGGAGTCCGTCCTTCGCGGACGGCATCGGCGGAGATGACTGAAAGGCGCAGCGTCGCCTCGCTGTTGGCGGGCACGAGCGCGTCGTACACAAGGCTCCCGCCTCCGTCCTCCATCTTCCACTCGCTCCTGATCTCGCCGTACGGCGACTCGTGCGAGCCCGACACCTGCGTGATCCTGGCGGTGGGATCGGTGTGGGGTTGCAGGACGAAGTGCTTGAAGCCGGGGCTCTCCGGGTCGCGGGCGATGCCGGCCATGTAGGCGTACATCCACTCCATGATCGCGCCGTAGGCGTAGTGGTTGAAGGAGTTCATGCTTACCGGCCCGAACCCGTCCTCCTTGGAGTAGGAGTTCCATCGCTCCCAGACGGTGGTGGCGCCGTTCTTCACGGAGAACAGCCAGGACGGCAAGGCGTCCTGGTGGAGCAGCTTGTACGCCAGGTCCGCGCGCCCCTCGTCGGTGAGGATGGGGGCGAGGACGTTGACGCCGAGGAAGCCGACGGACAGCGTGTTCTCGGCGTACCTGACCCGGCTGCTGTTCGGGTGCGCCGCCTTGTAGGCTTCGTCGTTGCCTATGTTGTCGGCGAGATGCCCGACGAGTGTGCGGCGTTGGGCCTCCGTCTCGTAGAAACCGAGCTTGAGGACCCAGAGCAGCGCCGTCTGGCTGTTGTCCTCCGTCTTCTGGTTGGGGTCGGAGCCCGGTTCGATCGGGGAGGCGTCGCCGAGGCTGGACTTGACCGTGACCGCGCCGCCCTCGGTGCTCAGGTACTTGGTGATGAACGCCTGCCTGATGCGTCCGAAGAGCCGGTCGTACACCTCTCCCTCCGCCGTCCTGCCGATCGCGCGGGCCATCTGTGCCATCAGCCGGGTGCTGTAGCCGTAGTAGACGTCGCTCATCAGCTGGGCGCTGGTCTTCTGGGGCCCCAGCCAGTCGCCGGTGAGGGAGCCCTGTCCGGCATAGGTGTCGCCGGTCTGCTCCTGGATCCAGTCCAGGTAGCGGGTCATCGCCGGCCAGTTGTCCTTGACGATGGTCGCGTCCCCGGTCATCTGCCACACGGTCCAGGGCACGATGACACCGGCGTCCGCCCAACCGCTGCCGCCGCCAGGGAAGTTGAAACGTCCGGTGGGGGCGACGCCGGTGAACTGGGCTTTGTCCGTACCGTAGATGGCCTGGGAGTCGACGACCGTGTCCTGGAAGTGACTGAGGAAGACCCCGGCGTCCACGTTGTACAGACCCGTCGTGGAGAAGACCTGGGTGTCGCCGGTCCAGCCGAGGCGTTCGTCGCGCTGCGGGCAGTCGGTGGGCACCCAGAGGTAGTTGCCGCGCTGACCCCAACGGATGTTGCTCGCAAGCTGGTTGATGTCGGGATCGTTGGTGGTGAAGGTACCGATCTCGCGGATCGCGGAGGTGGCGACCTTTCCGGTCAGGCCGGCGATCGTGACGGTGTCCGTCGTGGTGACGGACACATAACGGAAGCCGTAGAACGTCAGGCAGTCCTGGTGGGTCTCGCCGTGCCGGTCGCCCTTGAGGATGTAGGTGCTGGTGGCCTTGGCGCTTCGGAGATTGGCCCGGTAGAGGGAGCCCTCGGGGCCGTCCGCGCCGGTGCTGTCGTCATTGAGCATCTCGCCGAACCTGAACTCGACCTTGGCTCCGGCGGGGCCGCGCAGGCTGTAGCGGGCCACACCGACCATGTTCTGACCGAGGTCGAAGACGGCCGTCTCGCCACTGCCGATCGTGGCCGAGGCGGAGGCCGCCTTCACAGGGTCGGTCACCGTCCGGGCGGGGTCCACGACGATGCGGCCCCTGCCGTTGGGGCTGCCGTCCTGCCCGGTCACCCCCGTGGCGACGGTGATCGACCGCGGTCGCCGATCCCAACGGTCCATGAAGCGCGCGGTCTCGCCCGGGTAGACGAGGAGCTGCGCGTCCGGGAACTTGTCCTCGAAGGCGACTCGCTCCACGTCCGACCAGGCGGAGTCGTCGAACCCGTGCGCGGTCCAGCCCGGCAGCTCCATCCGGGCGTCGTAGGTCTGGCCGTCGTAGATGTCGTCGGCGCGGTAGGGGCCGGTGTCGGTGGCCTTCCAGCCGCCGTCCGGCCCGGTGACGACCGTCTGCGACGTCCCGTCGGCGTACCGGATCAGTAGCTTGGCCTTGACGGCCAAGGCGTTGCCGTCCGCCGAGTAGTACGTACTGCCGTCGGATATACGGCCGTTGTACCAGCCGTTACCCAGGACGAACCCGAGGGTGACGTCCGCGCGCTCTCGCGTCACGAGATCCGTGACGTCGTACGTCATGTAGTTGACGCGCGCGTCGTAGTTCGTCGAGCCCGGGGGGAGCAGTTCGATCGCGGTGCCGTCGTCCTGCGGGACGGTCACGTGGCGTCCGTTGACATAGGCCTCGTACACGCCGAGGGCCGAGACGTACAGCCGCGCCTCGCGGATCCCCTTTTTCAGAGCCACTTGCCTCCGAAGCATCGGCGCCCCAGCCGAGTTGGGGACCTTCCCCTTCATCCCGATCCACTGCGAGCCCTCCCATCCGCCGACGCCGTCGGTGCTCATGAGGCCGGTCTCGAAGAAGGCGGGGGGCGCCGTACCGACCGCACGGCCTTCGGCGTCCCAGACGGTGACGGTCCAGTGGTAGCGGGTCGAGGTGTTCAGCGCCCTGCCCGCGTAGCGGACAGCCACAGAATCGTCGGAGCGTACGCGGCCGCTGTCCCAGACGTCCGCGCGACTGGCCGTCAGCCTGTCCCGTGAGCTCGCCACCAGAATCTGGTAGGCCCCCTGGCTCCGCCCGCGCGACGCGGACCGCATGCGCCAGCCGAAGCGCGGCCGCTCGGCGTCCACGCCCAGGGGGTCGGTGCGGTGTTCCACGGTCAGTCCGGTCACCGCGGCGTCCGGACGGCGGGACGGTGCCGCCTGCGCGGTGGCCGAGCCGCCCACGGTGCCGGCCACTACCGGCGCCGCGCCGGCCGTCGCCACGAGCATGGTTCTACGGCGGATTCCCGCGTTGCCTCCGCCGGGGGCATCGCTCTTGCCGAGGTCACGGTCCGTGCCGTCCGCATGGTGGGGTGCATTGCTCACACCGTCATCCCTTCGGGTGTTGGGGGGTGGTCAGGAGCCGGACTTGTAGTCGGTGTCCATCTCGGCGAGGAGCTTTTCGGGCGTGGACTGGCCGCTGAAGATCTCCTGAAGGCCGCTGAGCATGGTCTGCTGGACCTTGGCGTTGGGCCACAGTTGGTCCATGAACGGCACGGTGCGGTCCGACGTGATGAACTTGGAGAGTTCGGCCAGGGACGGATCCGCCACGTACCCCGTGTCCGGCAGGGAGGGCAGACCGCCCTGCTTCTTGACGAACAGGTTCATGCCCTCGTGCGACATCACGAAGTTCACGAACTTCAGGGCGAGTTCCTTGTTCTTCGCCTTGGCGTTGACGCCGTAGCCGGCGCCCGCAGCCGCCGGGATGAGGGTCTGGGACGGGTCATCGGTGGCGGGGAGCGCCTTGAGCGTGAACGTGCCCTTCGGGTTCTTGCCCTTCAGGAGGGCGATCACCCAGTTGCCCTGGATGATGCCGAGGGTCTTTCCGGAGGCGGCGAGGGCTTGGCCGGCTTCGTAGTTGGTGCCCAGCGGGTTCTTCTGGAAGCAGCCGGTCTTCTCCATCGTGAGGTACTTGTCCAGGGCGGTGGCCCACTGTGACTGGGCGAAGGTGGCCTGGCCCGCCTGCATCTTCTGGTCGAAGTCGCGGTCCGGGCCGTAGACGGTGGTGGCGACCAGTGCGTACAGGACGAGTTGGGTCACCCAGTTGTCCTGGTTGCCGAGGGCGAAGGCCGGGGTTCCCTTGGCCTTCGCGGCCTTGCAGAAGGCCAGCAGGTCGGTCCAGGTGTCCGGCGCGGTGAGCCCGGCCTTCTGCATGGCCTGCTCGTTGTAGACGGCGCCGATGCCGTTCTGGCCGAAGATCGCGTTGTACGTCTTGCCCTCGTACTGCGCGACGGTCTTGATGGCGTCCGGCATCTTGGCGGCCCAGGACTGGTCCGAAAGGTCGCGCAGGTAGCCGGGCTTGGCCAGGACGACCGTGGCGCCCGGGTTGCCGTTGCCGGGCCAGACCGACATCACGTCGGGTGCGGTGCCCGAGGACAGCTGGGTGCGGATCTGCTGCTGGTACTGGTCGGCGCCGCTGGTGGTGTAGCGGACCTTGACACCGGGGTTGGCCCTCTCGAAGGCCTTGACGACGTCCTCGACGGAGCCCTGGTCGACCGAGGCGAGCGTCAGGGTCTTCGATCCCCCGCCGGAGTCTCCTGCCTTGGTACCGCCGCTGCAGGCGGCCAACACCGCCACGGATGTCACCGCGGCGATCAGGGCCGGGAGTGTGCGTGTCTTCATGAAGTCCCCCTCGGGGAAGAGTCACCGAACATGAGGGACGGGTGGGCGGCGTGTGTCATCCGCGCAGCCCTCCCGCGAAGCCGTTGATGATGCTGCGCTGGAGCAGGAAGTAGACGAGCAGGACGGGCAGGATGCTGATCACCAGTGCGGCGAAGATGAGGTTCCAGTCCGTGACGTACTGGCCGACGAAACCGGCGATGGCGACCGGCATGGTCTGCTGCGCGCTGCCGCTGAGGTACAGCAACGGGGTGAAGAAGTCGTTCCAGATGGCGACCGTGTTGAGCACCAGAGCGGTCACCGTGATCGGTTTGAGCATCGGCAGGACGACGTACCGGAAGCCCTGCAGCGAGGTGCAGCCGTCGATCAGTGCCGCGTCCTCGAAGTCCCGGGGCAAGGCGCGCAGAAAGCCGACGTACAGGAAGACGGTGAAGGGCACCTGCAGACCTGAGTAGAAGAGGACCAACGCCCAGGGGGTGCCGAGGAGCCCCATGTCCCGCATGGTCTGGTAGAGCGGCAGGGCCGCCAGTTGGAACGGCAGGACCAGGCCCAGGAGGAAGGTCAGATACGTTCCCCGGGACCAGCGGGCCGCCACCCGGGCCAGGGGGTACGCCGCGAGCGACGAGACGGCCAGCACGATGACGACACTGCACACCGTCACCAGCACGCTGTTGACCAACGCCCCGCCCAGCGCGCCCTGCTGCCAGGCCTGGGTGAAGTTGGCGAGGGTGGGTGAGGTGGTCGGGCTGATCGGTGAGGAGGTGTCCGACGCCGGGCGTACGGCCAGGTTGACCAGGACGTACACCGGGAAGCCCACGACCAGGGCCGCGGCGATCATCGCCAGTTCCAGCGCGAGGGTGCGGCGGCGGTAGCGGATCATGAGACGGCCCTCTCGTTGCGGGACAGCACCAGGTACTGACCGGTCGAGACGACTGCCACGATGATCGTGAGGACGACCGCGAGCGCGATGCTGTAGCCGAACTCGCCGAGCGTGAAGGCGTCCTTGTAGATCAGGGTGGAGAGGGTGTCGGTGGCGTGGCCGGGGCCGCCGCCGGTCAACGCGTAGACCTGGTCGAAGAGTTTGATGCCGCCGATGATCGACAGCATCAGGTTGATGGTGAGGGCCGGGGCCAGCAGCGGGCGCGTGACCGACCAGAAGCGGCGCACGGGGCCCGCCCCGTCGATGGCGGCCGCCTCATGGATCTCCTTGGGCACGGACTGGAGTCCGGCCAGGAAGATGACCATCGAGTAGCCGGCGTACTGCCAGACGATCACTCCGATCACCGACCACAGAGCGACCTGCGGACTGCCCAGCCAGTCCTGCTGCCAGCCGTCCAGCCCCGCGGCGCCGAGCAGGCTGTTGACCGCGCCGTCCGGGCCGAGCAGGTTGCGCCAGAGGTAGGCGGTGACGATCGGGGTGATCACGGCCGGGGCGAACAGGAACACCCGGAGCGCGTTGCGGGACTTGATCGCCGAGTTGACGCCGAGGGCCAGCAGCAGACCCACGGCGTTCTGGACGACCGTGATCGACACGGCGATCAGCAGGGTGTGCCAGATGGCCTGCATTGCGTCGGGGTCGTCGAGTATGTCGGAGAAGTTGTCCAGGCCGACGAACGAGAAGTCGGGGTCGAGACCGTCCCAGTCGGTGAAGGCGTAGTAGACACCGCGGACACTCGGCACCAGGACCACGAAGGCGAACAGCAGCAGCGCGGGCAGCGCGGGCAGCGCGAACCACCAGGGCGGGGTGGTGCGCGCCCGCCGGACCTTCGGCGCCCGCTTCGCATCGGGAGGCCGGTCATGGTCCCGCAGCTGCTCGTGCGGGGCGAGGGTCATCGACGCACCTCCTCTCATGAAACGTTTCAAACAGAGTGTTGAATCGGGGCTCCAGCACTGCGGACTGTGCGTGGGGGCGCCGACCGGTTGTCGTGGTGGGTGATGCGGTCCAGGTGTCGGATGGTCCGGTGGTCGGATGCGCGGCCGGATGGCCCGGAGGCCGATGGGTAACGTTTCCCATAAGTGTTGCCAAACCCTAGAGAGCGTCCTGCGTGACGTCAAGATGCCGCGCAAGCTGCGCGATTGTTACGACGGCGACGCTGCTCAGGGTCTGCGACGGCCCCACCGAATCACGCATTCCGTCCTACACTCGCCGACAACGTTTCCCGAAGGGACAGGAACCGGATGGAGCCGCAGGCCCGGCCTCGACGCGTCACCATCGTCGACGTCGCCCGTCACGCAGAGGTGTCCACGACCGCGGTTTCCAAGGTGCTGCGCAACGCGTACGGTGCCAGCCCCGAGATGCGCGCCAAGGTGCGCCGCGCGATCGACGAGCTGGGCTACCGGCCGAACGCCGGCGCCAGGGGCCTGCGCGGACAGACGTACACCATCGGTGTCATGCTGCCCGACATCCGCAACCCCTTCTTCCCCGAGATCCTCGACGGCATCACCACCTCGCTCGCGGACACCGAGTACCAGGTGCTCCTCGGCCCGGGCTGCAACGGGGAGAAGGAGGAGGCCCGCGTCACCGAGGCAATGATCGACCGCGGCATGGACGGCATCATCCTGGTCGCACCGATCTCGCCACGCGCCCATCTGGAGCGCATCGGCACCGCGGTGCCGACCGTCGTCATCGGCCGCCACGGCTCGTCCCCCGCGTACGACACCGTGGTCGACGACGACATCGAGGGCGCCGCCTTGGTCGTCGGCCACCTGGCCGGCCTCGGCCATCGCCGGATCGCCCACATCGAGCATCACGAGACCGACCCGACGCGCCTCACGGAAATGCCCAACGCCCGCCGCGCCGACGGTTATCGCCAGGCCATGCGGCAGAACGGGCTGGAGGAGTGGACCGACGTCGTCTCCACCAGCTACACCCAGGACGGCGGTTACCGGGGCACGAAGGAGCTGCTGGCCCGGCCCGTCCGGCCCACGGCCGTCTTCGCCGGAGCGGACATCGTCGCCATGGGCGTGCTCGAAGCGGTCGCCGAGGCCGGGCTGTCCGTGCCCGGCGACCTCTCGGTGGCCGGCTACGACAACACCACGTTCGCCGCGTTCGGCCCGATCTCCCTCACCAGCGTCGACCAGGGCGGTCACGAGATGGGCCGGAACGCAGTACGCCTCCTCCTGGAACGGATCGCCGACCGTGGCCGCCGATCGGCCCAGGTCACCCTCTCCCCCACGCTCGTGCCGCGCCGGTCCACTGCGCGGCTGACGGAATAGGGCGTCAGCTCCGAGTTGTGCAGCTGGCGTTCAATCGTTCGATTGAACGTTGGATTTGGCCTTTGGAAAACGTTGCCCATTCGGGTGGGGTGAGGCAAGGATGAAGGGCGCCCGACGACCATGGCCGTGCCCAGGCGCCGGGGCTTCACCACTCCACCCCCCATGAGAGAGGCCTCTTCAGCGTGACCATCTTCAGCAGACGACATGTCCTGGCCACCGGTGCCGCCCTCGGCGTCGGAGCCCTCGGCGCCACCGCGACTCCGGCCGCAGCCTCCCCCGCGGGTTCCCGCGGTACGGGCGGACGGGAGGAGACGCGGACGCTCGACGAGCTCTACCGGGCCGCTCTGGCGGAGGGCGGCAAGCTCGTCGTGTACGCAGGCGGCGACACCCCCACCCAGCAGGACTTCACCAAGGCGTCCTTCAAGGCCCGCTTCCCGGACATCGACCTGACGCTGATCGTCGACTACAGCAAGTACCAGGACGTCCGCGTCGACAACCAGTTCGCCACCGACACCCTCGTCCCGGACCTCGTCCAGCTCCAGACCCTCCAGGACTTCACCCGCTGGAAGGGACAGGGCCGCCTGCTGCACTACAAGCCCGCCGGATTCTCGAAGGTCTACGACAGGTTCAAGGACCCGCAGGGCGCCTGGGTGGCCACCAGCGCGCTCGCCTTCAGCTTCATGTACAACACGGCGACGGTCGGTTCGCAGACACCGCTCACCCCGCGTGACCTGGTCGACCCGAAGTGGAAGGGCAAGATCGCCTCCGCCTACCCGCACGACGACGACGCGGTCCTCTACCTCTTCACTCTGTACGCCCAGAAGTACGGCTGGGACTGGGTGGCCAAGTTCGCCGCCCAGGACGTGCGGTTCGCGCGCGGCAGCAACACCCCGGGCGACGCCGTCTTCGGCGGGCAGAAGGTCATCGGTGTCGGCACCGCGGGGTCCGCCGTCAACACCTCTCCCGTGACGTTCGCCATCGGCGCTGGACATCCGTTCATGGCCTGGGGCCAGCGCGTGGCCATCCTCAAGCAGGCAAAGAACTCCACGGCCGCCAAGCTGTTCCTCAACTGGCAGCTGTCCACGGAGATGCAGAACGGCTCCTTCAACGGCTGGTCCGTCCGCACCGACATCACCCCCCCGGCGGGACTGAAGCCGATCTGGGAGTACCCGAACGCCCACGTGGACGGCTTCCCCCGCTTCATGGAGGACCGCGCCGCGATCGAGCGCTGGAAGCAGACCTTCGCCCTGTACTTCGGCGAGGTCAAGGGCGACCCAACGCCCGGCTGGTTGGGACTGCACCCAGGGGCATAGACGAGGGGCGGGTGCGTCGGCCGGCGCACCCGCACCCGCACCCGCACCCGCACCCGCACCCGCACCCGCACCCGCACCCGCACCCGCCAGACCTGACACTCTGCCGCCCCGGGCTCGCAGCGCGAGGACATGGGCGGTCTTGGCACGCCGCGCCCACGGCGCCAGCTGCCTGCGCTCAGCCTCGTCCAGGACAGGACGAACTCACAATGCTGCAGCTCGCCCCACTCAAATGGCACAACGGATCGCCCCCGAGACACCGTCGGCCTGGACACGTCTGCGCCGTCCCGGCCCCTGTACGGCCCCTGGGTCTTGGCATCGGCCCTCAAGTCAGTCGCCCGGACCGCGGGCCAGGACCTCGATCATCCACTCAGCTGCAGGTCAGACGGTTTACAGTTCCCCAAGCCGTCTCCGGACCCCAAACCCACGAGCAGCGGATCCGGTCCGTTCAGGCAAAGTTGACGATCCGACACCCTAAAATGAACGTTTCCGCAGGTCAGAAGCCTGCACAGGTGGGGCGGGTGGGACTCGAACCCACGGCCGACGGATTATGAGTCCATTGGGGATCTTGGCGGTCCTTGCCGATCAGTGCCGATTCACGCCGTTCTTGCAGGTCAGACGTGCTGATCCGTGTCAGCCTTGTGCAGTGCTTGTCGGTCTGTTCCTGTCCTTGTGGCCCCTCAATGGCCCCTGGAGGTCGATGAGTTGGACGGTCGCCACGGAAGCACCCATGTCCGCACAGTTCAACCAGGGGGGCAGAACCTTCGCACAGCGGATTTTCCTTCCACCGCGCGGAGGCTCCGCCCCTCTACTCCGGGCGGAGCCTCTGCAACCATTTGCGCAGGTCAAACGTTTCCTCGTCACCCTATCCAGCTCAGTCGCCCTCTCCCAGAGTGAACTGAAGGGATGTGGCGGACGTCGTCTTCGAGCGCGCGGTGTGGAGGTTACCCCTCCGCCGGGGACTCTCCCGGTTTCAGGCCGATCAAAGGGCGGAGCGACGTACGGGCGGAAGTTGCCGGGCTGCCAGCGGTCGACGTTGCGCATGTCGGTGACGTCGCATTCGCCAGCGGGTTTGGCGGTGCCGCTGATGAAGCCCTGGCTGAGAGGTGAGTAGGCGACGAAGCCGACGCTCAGTTCGTCGAGGATCGGGAAGATCTGCTCTACGTCCCGCTCGAACAGGAGTACCCGGCCTGATGGACGGGACCGGCTGTACGACTTACGCCCTGCGGGTGGTCTGCGGGCCGGTCTCGCTCAGGCCGAAGTGCTTGACCGTGCCCGCGTCGATCAGCTCCTTGACGGTGCTCCGGCAAGGAGCCCGGCGCAGCATCGTTCACCAGGCGGATCGGTTGCGATCACCAACTCGGCCCGTTTACTATTACGACCGTAATTTAATGGACCTGGGTCGCATCTCGCCATGCCACCAGCCCTCTGGTCATCTCCTCTCCACTTCACCAGGAACCTTCATGGACCTTTCCGCCAGCACCGCCCTCGTCACCGGAGCCAACCGCGGCTTCGGCCGGGCCCTCGCAGCCGAACTGCTCAGCCGCGGCGCCACCGTCTACGCCGGCGCCCGCAACCCCGACCAGGTCGACCTGCCCGGCGCCAAGCCGATCGCACTCGACATCACCGACCCCGACTCCGTCGAGGCGGCCGCCGCGGCCACCGGCGATGTGACGGTCCTGGTCAACAACGCAGGCTCCTCCACCGGCGCCGACCTGCTCACCGCCGACCTGGACGACATCCGCCTGGAGATGAACACCCACTACCTCGGCACCCTGACGGTGACCCGCGCCTTCGCACCCCAGATCGCAGCGAACGGCGGCGGGGCGATCCTGAACGTCCTGTCCGGCCTGTCCTGGGTCAGCTTCCCGGAACTCGGCGCCTACTGCGCCGCCAAGTCCGCGGAGTGGTCGCTCACCAACGCCCTGCGCGTGCAGCTCGCCGACCAGAACATACGGGTGGCCGGTCTGCACGTCGGCTACATGGACACCGACATGGTCCGGACCGTCGACGCGGCCAAGTCCGACCCGGCCGACATCGCGCGCATCGCCGTGGACGGCATCGCCGCCGGCGCCTACGAGATCCTCGCCGACAACGCCGCCCGCCAGGCCCAGGCAGCACTGTCCGGGGGCGTCTCGGCGCTCTACCCGCAGCTCCCCTGAGACGCACCCACCACCGGCCAACCGCCGGGCACGTTCGCCAAGGGAACGCCACGGCACAGCATCTGCGATTCGCCGGTCGGCCAGACATGCCAAACGACCGGCGATGGTTCCCCCGCGTGTCGGGTCTTGCCTACTGGGCGTTTTTCGATCCATTGCATTACGACCGTGAGGTACATGGTGGGGACCGAGCGGTGGCTCGCCATCAGCGCGAACGGATGGAGCCCACACCATGCCGCACGGGTGCAGGCGGGACCGGCCCAGCCGATGCAGCTCCGACTGACAAGTCGGTGACACCCGCACCCCGCCAGGCCCAACAGCTCCGTGGTCGCCGGACGCGATCACGGCCACGCAAGCCCAAGCCCGCTACGAAATGGAAACCACGCCATGAGCCAGCCCAGCACGATCCGCCTGGAGCGGACGACCCCGCGGACCGCGAAAATCACGTTCTCGAATCCTCCCGTGAACCTGGTGGTCCCCGAGTCCATCGTGACGCTGCACAAGATCGTCCAGGAGCTCGAGAACGACCCGGACATCCAGGTCGTCGTCTTCGCCAGCGAACTCCCCGACTTCTTCATCAACCACTTCGACGCAGCCGCGGCCGCCGACCTCCCCGCGCCCGAGCACGAGGACGACAACCCGCTCTGGACCGACATCGTCCTGCGGCTGACCAAGGCCCCGTTCGTCAGCATCGCGGCCATCCGGGGCCGTACCCGCGGCGCCGGCAACGAGCTGGCCCTCGCCTGCGACCTGCGCTACGCCAGCCGCGAGAAGGCGCTCTTCGGCCAGCCCGAGGTCGGCCTCGGGCTCGTCCCCGGCGGAGGCGGCGGCGAACGCCTGCCGCGCTCCATCGGCCGCGACCGCGCGCTGGAGGCGATCCTGACCAGCGCCGACTACGACGCCGACCTGGCCGAACGCTGGGGATGGGTCACCCGGGCCCTGCCCGACGCGGAGCTCGACGCCTTCGTCGACGCGACGGTCGCCCGTCTCGCCTCCTTCGACCGGCAGGCAATTGCTACCGCGAAGTCCCAGGTCAACCGGGCGACACTGCCGCCGGACGCCCACCTGGTCGCCGCCTTCGGTGAGTTCGCGGGCACCCTGACTCAGCCGGGATTCGCCGCGCGTGCGGTCGGGCTCGGCGCACTGGTCGCCGAAAAGGGCCTCGACGTCGAGTACCAGCTGGGTGAGTACATCGGCCGGGTCAGCGAGGCCCTCTGATCGCTCACGACCGACCGCAGCGCCTCACAGGGCGCCCGTCGGCGCCGCGACACCACAAGGGGTTCCATCCCCCCACCCACCAGGGCTCCCATGGCGGCCGGGCACGCCTCAACGGCAGCCCGGCCGTCGGCTCCCGGCCGGAGGGCCCCGCCGCACCCGCCGGGCCCGAGCACGGAAAACGCGACGGACGATGCCCCACCGCGCACGGTCGTGACGTGCGAGTCGACCGTTCTCGCGTCATGTGCCGTGGCTTCGTCGCCGACACATGAACACTTTTCGGCAGCGGTGCCAGGCCCTCCTTCGAGAGGGCTTCTGCTGTAACGCCGCTCCAGCGGCTTGAAATCGCAGGCTTTTGCGTCAGTGTCCGACCCTCGGGTGCTCGCGCCCTGCGTCGGTCGGATGCGGTCAGGCTTCTGGGCTCTGTGCCGCCGGCTGATCACCGCTGACGTGCGCCAGCGAGGCGAGAATCTCCTTGCGGCAGACGTCGAGGATTTCGTTCGCCAGCGGAGACCCGTCCGGGCATGCCCGCGACAGCATGACCGCGCCGACCGAATGGGCGAGCATGTCGATCAGCGTGGTGCGGTCCACGTGCTGGTCCTGGTCCGCATCACCCGGCGTGTCGCTCGGGGTCTGAAGGACGGTCAGCAACTGCTCGATCCCGGCCGCGAACTCCCCCTTGAGGTCTGCCGGTTGACGTGCGGCATCACCGCTCAGGGCCGCGATGGTGCAGCCGTCACCGCGCCCGTCGCGATGCTGCCGGGAGACGTAGCTCTCGACGAACTCGGCCGGCCCCAGGCCTTCTGTCCGTGCCGCGATCTGCGAGAGCCCGCTCGCGGACGCTTCGGCCATCAGATCGGCCTTGGAGCCGAAGTGCTTGTAGAACCCGCCATGGGTGAAGCCAGCAGCCGCCATCAGTTCCGCCACGCCGACGCCGTCATAGCCGCGCTCGCGGAAGAGTCCGGCGGCTGTCGCGACGATGTGCGCACGGTTCCGCTCCGCCTGCGCCTTGGTCACTCGCATGTCCAGCCTCCCCATCCACGGTCGGCACTCGACGGTCAAGCATACATAGATGTCGATCGGCATCTAAGGGCTTGACTTTTTATATTACGACCGTCATCGTATTGCTCGTCCCCGCCAGAAAGGCTCAGGCCATGAGCGATACGCATGTGACCGCCCCGACGCAGTACGTCGAGGTCGACGGCGACCGGTTCGCCTACCGCCGCTGGGGCAAGCCCTCCGGCGTCCCGATCTTCCTGGTCCAGCACTTCCGCGGGGGAATGGACCACTGGGACCCCCTGCTCACCGACGGCCTGGCCGAAGGCCGAGAGGTCATCCTCTTCAACGGCCGCGGCATCGCCTCCTCATCCGGCACCCCGCGCAACCGGGTCGAGGACATGGCCGACGACATCGCCGCGGTCATCCGGGCGCTGGGGCTGGAGCAGGTCGATCTGCTCGGCTTCTCGATCGGCGGCTGGCAGGCACAGGAGGTCACGCTGCGCCACCCCCAGCTGGTGCGCAAGCTCCTCCTGCTCGGCACCGGCCTGCGCGGCGGGGACCCGACCATGGACCCCAAGGTGCCCGAAGTAGCCCTGAACCCGGTCCCCGGCCTGGAGGACTTCCTCTTCCTGTTCTTCGGCCGCTCGCAAGCCGCAGTCGAAGCCGGCCGGGCCTTCTGGGAGCGCCGCCACCAGCGGGCCGACCAGGACCCTCCGAGCTCACCCGCCGTCGGGCAGGCGCAGTTCGAAGCCGCCACCGCCTACGGGGAACCGCTGCCCGGCGAGAACCCCTACACCTTCCTGAACGCGATCACCCAGCCGACCCTGGTCCTCAACGGCACGAACGACGTGATGATCGCCTCGATCAACTCCTGGCACCTCGCCCAGAACATCCCCAACGCCCAACTGCTGATCTACCCCGACGCCGGGCACGCAGCGCACTTCCAGTACCCCGAGCGGTTCCTGAAGCACGCCCTTCAGTTCCTCGACGAATAAGCAGCCGCGCCCGAAAGGCGAGCGGTACGTCCTGGGTGTGCCCCCACCCCCGAAGAACCACCTGACGAGAAGAGACAGACATGAAGATCGAAGGTTCGGTAGCTCTGGTGACCGGCGCCAACCGTGGCATCGGCAAGGCCTTCGCGGACGAGCTCCTCGCCCGCGGCGCGACCAAGGTGTACGCGGCTGTCCGCGACGTCACCACCATCACGGACCCGCGGCTCACGCCCGTCGCCTTGGACGTCACGGACCCGGCAGCCGTCGCCGCGGCCGCTGCCCGGTTCGCCGATGTCTCGATCGTCGTGAACAACGCCGGTGTCGCCAGCGCCAACTTCCCCCTCTCCGCCTCGCTCGACGTGGCGCGCAGCGAGCTGGAGGTGAACTACTTCGGGCTCATCTCCATGACGCAGGCGTTCGCCCCGGTCGTGGCAGCCAACGGCGGCGGCGCCTTCGTCAACATGCTCTCGGTCGCCTCGTGGGCGGCATACCCCGTAGCCGCCACGTACGGGGCGTCGAAGGCAGCCGCGTGGAGCTACACCAACGCCGCAAGGCAGCAGCTCAAGACACAGGGGACCGAAGTCGTCGCCGTCCACGTCGGGCCGGTCGACACGGACATGCAGGCCGGCTTCGACGTCCCCAAGACCCCGCCGGCCGACGTGGCCCGCAGCGCCCTGGACGCGCTGGAGGCAGGCCGGCCCGAGGCCATCGTCGACGAGATGAGCCGCAACGTGAAGTCCACGCTGCACGACGACCAGGCCCTGCTGTACCCGGCCATCGAGGCGCAGCTCGCCGAGCAACTGGGCGACTGACCCACGGGAGCGCCGGCATCGAGGCCGAGGCCGCGGCCTGGGCCTGGCCCCCGCAACGGTCACCTGGGTGTGGTCGAGGCGGGTGTCCGGTACCGCCGCGGGTAGCGGGCCACGAAGTCGGACTTCTGCGCGCAGCCGACCTCCAGCATCGCCGCGTACGACTGCTCAGGAACTCCGGAGCCCCCCGCACGCCCCCAAACCCTTCCTGCGCTGCCCACCACCCAACAAAGTATTATGTTCGTAATGCAATCCGCCGAACTCATGGCGGATGCCGACATCCCGAGGAATCACGCATGCTCAACAGCCTGTGGACCCCCACCGTCGCCGGAAAGATTTCCCTACCGCACCGTCTGGCGATGTCCCCCCTGACCCGCAACAGGGCCACCCCAGACGGCGTGCCCACCGATCTCAACGCCGAGTACTACGCCCAGCGCGCCTCGCACGCCCTCATCATCACCGAGGGCACCCAGCCCTCCGACGACGGCCAGGGCTATATGACGACCCCGGGCATCTACACCGAGGCGCACATCACCGGCTGGCGCAAGGTCACCGACACCGTACACAAGGCCGACGGACGCATCGTCATCCAGCTCATGCACGTCGGGCGCATCTCGCACCCCGACAACACCCCCCACCACCGCCAGCCCGTGGCCCCCTCCGCGATCAAGCCGGCAGGCCAGATGTTCACCGCCTCCGGGATGCAGGAGATGCCGGAGCCGCGCGCACTGACCACCGACGAGGTCGCCCAGACGGTCGACGACTTCCGGCGCGCCGCCGCGGCAGCCATCGCCGCAGGCGCCGACGGCGTCGAGATCCACGGCGCCAACGGCTACCTCATCCACCAGTTCCTCTTCCCCACGACCAACCAGCGCACCGACCAGTACGGCGGCTCCCTCGACAACCGCATCCGCTTCGCGGTCGAGGTCGCCACCGCCGTGGCCGACGAGATCGGAGCCGACCGCACCGGCATCCGCTTCTCCCCCGGCAACCCCTTCCAGCTCGGCGACCTCACCGAGGACGACACCCACGAGCTCTACCCGCACCTCGTACGCGCCCTCGCCCCCCTCGACCTCGCCTACCTGCACCTCGCCCACGGCGGCGACGAAGAACTCCTGGGCACGCTGCGCGAGTTGTGGCCGAACACACTGATCCTCAACCGCGCCGGCACCGACATCGCCACCCGCGCCAAGGACATCGACAACGGCGTCGCCGACGTCATCACCGTGGGCTCGATGGCCCTCGCCAACCCTGACCTCGTGGAGCGCATACGAGCCGGCGCTCCCCTGAACGACCCCGACCCCGCCACCTTCTACGGCGGCGGCGCGGCCGGCTACACCGACTACCCCACCCACGCCGCCTGACCACAGCCCCCAGCGCCGGAGGGAGTCGCCTTCCTCGGGCGCTTCGGCGTACGCACGCCAGGGCATAGATGCTGAACGTCCGCGCGCGTGACGAGCGCGGGTCCTGGGGTGCGACCCGAGCGGCAACGTCGTCGATCACGGTGAGCACCCCGTCGGTGTACGCGCGTCGGGTCGCGTCCGCGCCGCGAGCGATCTCGTCGAGCAGGGCGGCCGACGGGCAGCCGTGCTCAGAACTGTCACGGTGCTGCACCGAGAGACAGGCCCGCAGGATCTGCTCCATCCCGGCCTGGCCGGGCACCGCCGCACCCACAGCCTCGCACTGCGCGCGCAGCTGGTCGGCGGCCGCCGTCGCGACCAGATCGTCCTGGAGTCGAAATGGGCGTAGCACGCACCCTTGGCCAACCCCGCAGCGGCCATCAGCGCAACGATCCCCGAACCGTCGATCCCGTCGCTCTTGAACCGACGCCCAGCGGTCTCACCGGACGATCGGCCCCGATCTGGCCGACGTCAGCGCCGACGGCGCGATCACCAAGGCCCCGTGCGGCGGCGACCAGGGCCGTCGCAAGGGTGAGCCAGATCCACCGGTCAGTGGCCTGAGGTCACGGCGAGCGGGCCGAACAGGTTGACCTCCAGTTTGGAGACGGACACCGGAGGTGTCGGTGTCGAGCACGGAACCGACGCGGGCGATCCCGGTGTTGTCACCACGACGCTCACGTCCTGCGCGATCCCGGCGGCGCGGGTTACCTAGGCGGGGCCCGTCACGTCGAGGTGGAGCGGGATCAGCCGGGGGGCGTCGGCGACGATCGTGCGAGGGTCGCGGGCGGCGGCGTAGACCTTCGCGGTACCGCGGTCGAGCAGCTGCCGGACGAATTCGCGGCCGAGGCCCGGTTCGCGCCGGTGACCAGGGCGATCTGGCCGCCGAGCCGAGTCACGAGACCTTCTCCGTGAGGGTTGTGGGGCGGTATCCGGCGCCACGATCCACCTGCGGTTGGTGGGAGCGTGACGTCGGATACGGCCGGCTGGGCGTGGAATCCGGAAGATCGCCGGACGGTGACGAGCTAAGTGGTACTCAGGCGCCGAGATGCCGGCGCAGCCACTGGCCCATCTGCTCGATCGCCTGGTCGACCTCGGGTACGCGTCCGGCGCCGAGGATGAAGGAGTGTTGTCCCTCGGGCAGCGGGTGGACCTCGGAGGTGACCTTGAATTCGGTGAGCCGTTGTGCGAGTGCGGCGCCGTCGCCGGCGAGGGTCTCGTACGCGCCGTAGTGCACGACGGTGGGTGGGAGGCCGGTCAGGTCGGCGTTGACGAGGCTGAGCCGCGGGTCGGCGAAGTCCAGGTCCGGGTCCTGCACATACGCTGCCCGCATCTGCTCGAGGATGTTGCGGCTGAGCATCTTGTCGTGTTCCTCGTTCTCATCCACCTTGGGGTTGGTGAGGGTGACGTCGGCCCATGGCGAGATGCTGACGATCGCACCGGGGGTGGGCTCGCCCTTGGCGAGCAGCCGCAGGGGCAGCATGACGGCGAGGGTGCCGCCGATGGAGTGGCCGGTGCTGCCGATGTGCTGCGGCTGGTAGCCCTGTGCGAGCAGCCATCGGTAGGCGGTCTCGACGTCGTCGATCTGTGCCGGGTAGGGGTGTTCGGGGGCATGGCGGAAGTCCACGACGAGCGAGCGGATCCCGGCGGCTTTCGCGATGTGCCCGGCGGCCTTGCGGTCCGAATGCATGGAGGCGGTGACTGAGCCGCCGAAGTGGAAGTGCAGCAGGGCCCGGTCGGGGTCGGCGCCGACGGGGATGGCCCAGAGGGCGGGGACGCCGTCGGCGTCGACCTCGGCGTAGGTGACGTCTTCCGGTTCGGCGGTCGCCAGGTGGTGCGTCTCGGCGACGTCTCGCACAACGCCCAGGTCCAGGCCCGGCGTCATCCACTTGGCGCGCACGCCGTCCAGGAACTGCGCGAACTGCTGCGCCTGCGGACTGATTCCCATGATGACACTCCTGTCTGTGCTGGGCACGCTCGTGGTGCCCAGCCGGTTCGGTGATGCGACAAGGTGCTGGTGTGCTGCACGAACATTAAATTATGGTCGTACGTTCAATGGCCCCGGGCGGCGGCCAGCGGCCGGCTGGACTAGTGAAGGAGGGTGCGGGCCCGATACGGGCGAGAGCGCAAGCAGGAGGCGCTGCGGCGGATCATCGAGACAGCTGGGCGTCGGTTCAAGAACGACGGGATCGACGGTTCGGGGATCGCCGCGCTGATGGCCTGATGCCGGTCGCTCTCACGGGGCTGGACGAGATTCGCCCCGCCCCCGGCGGCTGTCAGAACATCGTGTTGTCGTTGGCGGCGGTCTCGGGCACGTCCTGCGCGGAGTCCCAGTGCTCGACGATCTTTCCGTCCCTGACCCGGAAGAGGTCGAGGACCGACCGGCCACGCTCGCCCGGTGCGTCGATCTGGTGACTGTGCACGGCGACCAGATCTCCCTCGGCGATGACCCGTTTCCGTGTCACGCTCAGCTGCGGCGACCGCTCGAAGTACCCGCCCAAGCCGGCTTTCGCGCCGTCCGCGCCGTCGGAGAGGAGCGGGTTGTGCTGGTGATACTCGGCGCCCAGGTAGGTGTCGATGGCGGTCAGATCCTTGCGGACCAGCAACTGGTCGAAGAATTCGGTGACGAGTCGCTTGTTGTAGGCGGTGAACCAGCGCTGCCCGACCGCCTCGGTCCGCGGCTCGCTGAGCGTGGCGAACATGTCGTTGCCGCTGGCCGTGGTGGCGGGCACTTCCTGAATGATGTCCCAGTGCTCGGCGATCTTGCCGTCCTCGAAGCGGAACAGGTCGAACACGGCCAGACCCTCGGTGCCCGGCACCATGACGTAGCGGGAGTGCAGCAGCACCAGATCACCTTCGGTGATGATCCGGCGGGGCTCGAAGGCGGCCTGCGGGAACTGCTGTCGCATGGCGCCGCTGAAGAACTTGAGGGCGTCGGCTCCGTCGGGCGCCAGAGGGTTGTGCTGGATGTAGGAATCGGGCGACACGACCCGATCGACGATGGCCGTGTCGCCGAGGACGAACACGTCATGCAGCAGTTGGCTGGCAATCTGTGCCTTGCTGTCTCGAACGGTCAGCACGATCTTGCCGATGGTGCGGCCGGTCTCGCCGAGCGCGTGCGCCTTGGCGGCCTCGGCGAGCGGGAAGGTGGCCTCGATGTGGGCGCGCAGTGCGCCGGTCTCGACGAGGGCGGCGATGGCCTGCATGCCGGCCTGGTCGGCCTCGACCAGCAGCGACTCGTAGCGGATCCCCCGCTCGGCGATCGCCGTCAGTTCGCCGGCGTCGACGGGTACCGGAAGGATCGAGACGAGGGTGCCGCCCGGGCGCAGCACGGCCACGGATCGGGCGCGGGCGGCGGAGTCACGGGAGATCGGGTCGAGGACCACGTCGATGTCGCTGAGCACCTCGGCGAAGTCGACGCTGTGGTAGTCGACGACCTCGTCGGCACCGAGGGATCGCAGGAAGTCGTGTTTGGCGGCGCTGGCGGTGCCGATCACGTACGCGCCGCGAGCCTTGGCGATCTGCACGGCGAGGTGACCGACGCCGCCGGCCGCCGCGTGGATCAGGACCCGCTGCCCGGGACGGACGCCGGCGGTGTCGACCAGTGCCTGGTAGGCGGTCAGCGCGGCCAGCGGCAGCGCACCGGCCTGGACGTGGTCGATGCCGGCGGGCTTGTGCGTGAAGACGCGGGCCGGCCCGGTCACGTACTCGGCGTGCGAGCCGACTCCGCCCGGGTAGGGCAGCATGCCGAAGACCTCGTCGCCGGGCTTGAACAGCGTGACGCCCACACCGACGGCCTCGACGACGCCGGAGACGTCCCAGCCGAGCACCAGCGGCAGCCGGGCGATGGTCGCGGACCGGGCACGGTTCCCCCAGTCGGTCGGGTTGACCCCGGCCGCGTGGACGGCGACCAGGATCTCGCTCACCCCTGGCGCCGGTTTGGGCAGCAGGGTCTCCTGCAGCACGTCGGGGGCGCCGTAGGTGTCCTGGCTGATGGCTCGCATGGTCTCGGTGTCCGTCATGGGCCCAGCCTGGCCGCCGTCACAGGCCCCTACAATGGCGTGATCGCCAATTTTCGACGGGATCCTGCCGTGATCAAGGTGCACCGCGTCGTTGTCCTCGCCTCACACGGGGTGTACCCGTTCGACCTGGGCATTCCCCACCGCGTCTTCGGCGCCGCGGACGGCCGCTACGAGGTCGTGACCTGCACCATCGACGGTCACCCGGTACGCACCAACGCGGACTTCTCCATCACCGTCGATCATGGCCCGGAGGCGTTGCGCACCGCCGACACCGTCATCATCGCGCCGTTCCACACCGGCAACCCCCGCCGTCAGACGTCGGTCGACCTGGCGCAAATCCTCGCGTACGTGGCCCCCGGCACCCGGATCGTGTCCACCTGCACCGGCGCCTTCGTGCTGGCCGCGGCGGGGCTGCTCGACGGGCACCGGGCCACCACGCACTGGCACGCCACGGGCCTCTTCCGGGAGTGGTACCCGCAGGTGGAACTCGACCCGAACGTCCTGTTCGTCGACGAAGGCGACGTGCTGACCTCGGCCGGTGCCGCTGCCGGTATCGATGTCTGCCTGCACCTGGTCCGCAAGGACCACGGCAGCGAGATCGCCAACCGTGTGGCCCGCACCTGCGTCGTCCCCCCGTGGCGCGACGGAGGCCAGGCGCAGTACATCGAACACCCGGTCCCCGACGCAACGGCGAACGACACGTCCGCCGCCCGGCAGTGGGCGCTGCAGAACCTGCACAAGCCGCTGACCCTGAGCGACCTTGCCGAGCAGTCGAACATGAGCCAGCGCACCTTCGCCCGCCGCTTCAAGGAAGAAGTCGGCTTGAGCCCCGGACGCTGGCTCATCCAGCAACGCGTCGACCGGGCCCGGCAGTTGCTGGAATCCACCGACCTGCCGGTCGACGACATCGCCGGCCAGGTCGGCTTCGCCAGCGGCACCTCGCTGCGCGAACACCTGCACGCCGCTATCGGCGTCACACCACTGGCCTACCGGCGCACCTTCCGAGGCCCACTGGCAACGAGCCGTGCCGCCGCGGCGGATGCCCGGCGGGACGGTCAAGTATGTCACCCTGGATCGTAAAATTATGCACGTCATACCATCGGCTGCGCCGGGGACCGGTATCGGTCGCGGGTATGACAGCAAACGCACCCGTGAGTCGAGCTATGTCCTTACACGCTGATCCTCACCCCGGGCCGGCGCCGAGATCGCCTTGCAGGCCAAGGGCATCGACAACGGCATCGCCGACGTCGCCACCGTGGGCTCGATGGCCCTCGCCGACCCCGACCTGGTCGAGCGCATCCGCGCCGGCGCACCCCTGAGCACCCCCGACCCCGCCACCTTCCACGGCGGCGGCGTGGCCGGCTACACCGACTACCCGACCCACCGCCTGACCGGAACGCCTTGCGCGAGGAAGTCGCCTTCCTCGGGCGCTTCGGCGTACGTACGACACAGTCGGCACCGGTGTTCCGGCGATGACCTCGAGGTCGCGCCGCGCGGCTCCGATCCAGTTCGGCCCACTTCCCATGACCAGGGCATCCCCGGCGAATGCATCCTGGCCGAAGCCGACCACGCCGGCAGGAGGGCCGTCGTCGGCCCGGTCGAAGCCGGCGCCATGCGTACCCATGCGAAGCGGTCTGCCTTCTCACCGCGGCCGCCAAGGCACCACGCCCTCGGGGTACGACCGCACCACGGGCAAGGACGAGCAGGTTCGAGACACGGCCGGCGGAGGCGTCGAGGCCGGCGTACGTGATGTGGTCGTCACCGAAGACGATCGCGGTGGGCTCGGGACATCGAGAAGCGGTGTCCGTCATGTCGCCACAACGGCCCGCGACTTGCCGCCCGAGGGGCAGCAAAAGCGGTCGAACATCAACGTTGCCTGTCAATCGTAATATTACATACGTCAGACCATAGATTACGATGGGATACAGGGCAATGGCCGGGCAAAGTGGGGGAGGGACCTTGTGGCGCGCTACACCAAGGAGCACAAGCAGGTCACGCGGCAGCGGATCATCGAGCGGGCCGGCCACCGGTTCAAGCAGGACGGCATCGACGGGTCCGGCATCTCCACGCTGATGTCCGACGCCGGGCTCACCAACGGAGCGTTCTATGCCCACTTCGAGTCCAAGGACGACCTCGTCACCCACGTCATCGCAGAGCAACTGCGCACGTTGGTGAAGCAGTTCGGCGGGCTGCGGCCCGGCCGCGCGGGACTCGAGGATCTCATCCGCGAGTATCTGTCGCCCGGACACCGGGACAACCCCGGCGACGGCTGCCCGAACGCAGCCCTGCTCGACGAGATCGGCCGCTGCGGTGACGGAGCCAGGGCTGCCTACACCGACGGTGCCAGGGCCATCCTGGACGAGTTCGCCGCCCGTTTGGCACCCGAGGATCCGCAGTCCGCCCGCGGCCAGGCGACCGGGCTCTTCACGATGATGGTGGGAACGCTGCAGCTGTCCCGCGCGCTCTCCGACCGGAAGTTCTCCGACGAGGTCCTTGAGCAGGGAATCGAGAACGCCCTCGCCTTGGCGCGGTGCCCGTCAACACCGGCTGGGTGACCACCTGACAAGGGCCACGACGCCGGTGCCGTACACCCGCGCTTCCGCCGCCAGCGAGAGCGGGTGCCCCGGGGCAATTGCCATCTCGGAAGCGACACCGACGCGGCGGCCCTCCGCTCGTACCGCCGATGGCGTTGCGCGCATTCGGTACGCCATGGCGGCAGCGCAGGTCCCGGGCCTGCCGCCCGGACGGCACGTCGACCACACTGGTCTCCGCATCGCCATCCCGCACGACAACCGCCGCGGCGCCGCATGACCGAGAAGCGGGCAGGTCAGTGACGTGGAACAAGTGACGAGAGCCGTGGCGCCCCGCGGGGGGCACGGGGCAAAGGAAAAAAAAACGGCCCCGGCGCCCCACACACCCCCCCCCCCACGCCCGCCCAACAAAACGCGAGCCGGCGGGCCCAACTGCTCGTGGTACTGGAAGATGCCGCCGTGGCCGCCGTCGGGGTAGATCACCAGCTCGGAGTTCGGCAGCCGCCTGTCCATGTCGTACGAGTTGGGCGTCGGAACCATTCTGTCGTTGTCGCCGTTGGCGACGAGCACGGGGATCTTGATGACGGACAGATCCTGCGGCTGGGCCAGTCCCCAGCGGTGGATGGCCTTGAGCTGGGACCGGTACGCGGTCAGGGCGATGGCCTTGTCCCGGTCCTGGGTGCGCTCCTTCAGACGGGCCAGGAACTGCTTGCCGGCCCGAATCCCGTTCGGGGTGCGGGTGAAGAAAAGGAATTGCTTCGGGTCCTGGAAGGTGAGCAGCGCCCGGAGGGTGTCGTAGTCGGACAGCCGGGTCACGTTCTTGATGCCCTCGCCGCCGGCCGGACCGGTGCCCGCGAGGATCAGCCTGCGGATGAGCTGCGGATCGGTCTGGGCGATCACCTGGGCGATCATGCCGCCCATCGAGAAGCTGAGGACGTCGACCTGCTCGAAGCCCAGCGCCCTGATGAAGGTGACGGCGTCCTTGGCCATCTCCTCGATGGTCTTCGGCGTCTTGCCGGTGGACGCGCCCACGCCCCTGTTGTCGAACGTGATCACCCGGTGCTTGGCGGCGATGCCGTCGACGACCCGGGGGTCCCAGTTGTCCAGGACCGCGGCGAGGTGGGTGATGAAGATGACCGGCATGCCGGTCCGGGGACCGAGGTCGCGGTAGGCGTAGGTCACTCCGTCGGCGGTGACGGTGCGGGTCTGCGCGTTCTTGTACGACGTCACCACGTCACCTCGTGTTTCGCGTGCGTTCACGGTCGTGCCCTTCAATGTGAGGGTTACCGCCAGTACGCTCCGACTCCTGCCTCCTCGCAGGTGGGCGTCGAGCGGTTCCCATATGTCTCCCGGCCGCGACTGCAGTCCGGATTCGACGGCCAGAGGAGGGCCTGGGAGAACTCCCTGAATCGGGCCCCTGAGCAACCCGTCGACCATTGAAGTATGACCATACTTTCATCGTGGCGCAAGTGATGAGTGGCACGAGATGCACGGCGGCTGAATCACGAGTTCCGGCGAGCGCCCGGGGCGTGTAGCACAGCGCACCACCAGGGCAGGGGCGGTTCACCTACGTCGGACGTTGATAACGGCGGCGTTCACCGCGTCACCGGCTGGCCGGCGAGCTCGGCGAGTTCCGCCCGCGACCGCCGCAGTCCAAGCCACTACGCGCGCGGAGCTCGTGCCGGCCCACGATGTCCCGTTCGAAGTCGACGAGGAGGGTGCCGCCAGGGCTGCGCCGGGTTCGCTGCAGGCACAGGTGGGAGTTGCGCCGTACCGGTGGCGCGGGGGCGGAGTCGAGGCGGGTGTTGTCGTAGTCGACCATGCGGACTCCGGCTCAGTTCTCGCCCCTGGAATCCGGGGTGCAGCCTGGCCTCGTGTTCACGCCGGGCATCCGTTTCCACGATCAGGCCCCTGTGGCCGTCGACCCGCCCTCATCGCGCTCACTCCTACTCCCGGGCAACACCGGAGTGCTGCCGCCGGACGAAGGGGCAGCCCACAGCGGCAACGTGCCAGCCTCTTTGGTGAGGACATGCACGATCGCCGCCCTCGACCCGCTCGCTGACGACCCACATGACCTGCTGGGCGACCCGGGCGCACAAGGGTTTCCTGCGCCAAGCAGAGCCCGTGATCGGCCACGGAACCGCATGCGGGCCAGCTACGCAGGCAGTCCAACACGGCGGGGCGGAGGGGCGGTACTCCTGCCCCGGGAGGGTGCCGGAACCCGAAGTCATTGAATTACGTTCGCAATACAATACATTGGAGGAGCCGCTGGACGGCGAGTGGCCCGCCCGGCGCGTAGAGGAGTGTGTGGTGCGATACAGGAAAGAGCACAAGCAGGCGACCATGCAGAGGATCATCGAGACGGCGGGCCGCCGCTTCAAGGAGGACGGTATCGACGGCTCGGGTATCGCGGCGCTCATGAAGGACGCCGGGCTGACCAACGGCGCCTTCTACACCCACTTCACGTCCAAGGACGACCTGGTGGCCACCACGATCGCCGACCAGCTGCAGGCCCAGAACGCGACCATCGTCGCGCACGCGGAACCGGGCCGCGCCGGCCTCGAACAGATCGTGCGCTGGTACCTGTCCCCCTGGCACCGCGACAGCCGTGACGTCGGCTGCCCCTCCGCCGCCCTGCTCGACGAGATAGGGCGCTGCACCCACCCGACAAGACAGGCTTACACCGAGGGCGTGCTGGTGGTCGCCGACGGCATCGCCGCGCGCCTGGCGCCGGACGACCCGCTCTCGGTCCGCCCCATGGCACTCAGCTCGTACGCCATGATGGCCGGCACACTCCAGCTCTCACGGGCCCTCGCCGATCCGCGGCTCGCCGATCAAGTCCTCGAACAGGGCATCCACAACACCCTCGCCCTCCTGGGCATCGAGCACGAAGGGAACACCAGGAGGGCGCACTGACAGCCGTACACATGGACGCTGCGGAGCGCGCACCGCGCCCTCCGCCTGCCGGTGACGACGCACGAATGGCCGTCAGAGCAGGGGCATGAGGACGCCGTCGACGATCGCCGCGATGTCGTCGCCGCTGACCCGCCGGTCGCGGACAAGCCCCCAGTGGAGCAGCAGAGCGACGGCGACGGCGACCGCCATCGAGTGACCTCCTGATGGATCGGCCTGGCGCGGGGGCAGATCGCCGCGCTCCACCGCGTACGCCAGCACGCCCTCGATGGCCTGGTGCAGGGAGTCGACATATCGCCGCCTGATGAGACCGCACAGTTCCGGCTCCTGGCGAGCCGTGTCATGCAGGGCAGTGTGCAGGTCGACGCGGGAACGGTTCTGGCTCCAAAGGGCGCGGGCCATCGTCGCAACGAGTTCCTCGCGGAGTCGGCCCGGACCGATGATGACCGGCCCAAGGTCGTCGGTGAGACCGCCGTGGTCCAGCGCCTCCGCGGCGAGCTCCGCCCGGGACTTCCAGCGCCGGTACACGTTCGCATCGCGGACCGTGATGTGGTCCGGCCGTGCCACGCCCGGAGGGATTCCAGCGGTCGTTGCAACACGTGGCCAGTGTGAGGCGATCGTGAGGGCTGTATGCAGGCGCTCGGCTGGGGTTTCCCAGCCGAACGTCTTGCGTGGTCGGCCGTGAGTTCGGCGGCGATGGCGTCGAGGGGCTGCGCTCCAGCTCGGCCGCGATCTTCCTCAACGGCACCAGACGGTGCGCTGACCGCACATGGCTCAGCCTTGACGAACTCGGTGCGCCGTCCATGGGACCGTTTCCTCTTCGGGCCGTTTCCCTGGCCTCGGGCCTGTCTGCCAGACGCACCGGCATCCGCGCCGCCTCCAGTGCCGGCCCGGCACTCGACAGTCCGCGCGGTGGACGGCATCCCATGCCGCCGAACCAGCAAACGGGACAACGAAATCGGCCCGGAAACCCTCTCGGCCTGACCCCGGCCGCGCCCCCCGGCCCCTGTACGGCCCCTGGGTCTTGGGGACGACCCGCAGCGCAGCCGCCCGGACCGAGAGCAGCAACCTTGAACACCTACTCCACCGCAGGCCAGAGGGGTTGGATCTCCCCCGGGCGCCGCCCGACTCCAAACCCACGAGCAGCGGATCCAGTCCGTTCAGGCAAAGTTGACGATCCGACACCCAAAAAATGAACGTTTCCGCAGTTCAGAAGCCTGCACAGGTGGGGCGGGTGGGACTCGAACCCACGGCCGACGGATTATGAGTCCGCTGCTCTAACCGGCTGAGCTACCGCCCCATCGCGGCGTGTCGCGTACATGTGTGCGCGCCGTCTGCCGCAGCATAGCCGCTCATACGATCTCCTGCTCCGCAGGGGCGACTTCGCATGCCCTTCAGGACTACGCCGTGACCTGCACGGTTCCCTCGCACATGAAAAAGGACCCCTACGGGGTCCTCGATCATCTGGGCTCTCCCGACTGGACTCGAACCAGTAACCTGCCGGTTAACAGCCGGCTGCTCTGCCAATTGAGCTACGGAAGATCGAAGCTCCCCCGACTGGACTCGAACCAGTAACCTGCCGGTTAACAGCCGGCTGCTCTGCCAATTGAGCTACGGAGGAATGCCTCGCTGCATCGAACGAACCTCCCTGGGTATTCGCCAGGGGGCGGCCGGTCGCTGCGACACATACATTAGCGCAAGCAGGGGGGTGCTCCGCCAATCGGTTCCCCCGACACCGACGTCGCATCGGAGACCTACGCAAGGGAGAAGGGTGGCCACCATGCGCTACAAGCTCACGTTCGTGGTCGGACTGACTCTGGGTTACGTGCTGGGCACCCGTGCCGGGCGCGAGCGCTACGAGCAGTTGAAGAAGTCCGCTCGTCAGGTCGCTCAGAACCCCGCTGTCCGCAACACCGCGGAGTCGGCGGCACAGCAGGGCCGCCAGTTCGCGGGCAAGGCCTACCACGTGGTCAGCGACAAGGTCGGCGACCGCGTGCCGGAGTCGGTGACACAGCGGGTGCGCTCGCTGCGGGACCGCAACACGAACGGCACACCAGAGGACGACTGGGGCACCAGCACCACCTGAAGCCGACGGTGACGTAACGCACCTGAAGGGGCCCCGGCCCGTGCGACCAGCCCCTATGGGCCCGCACGGGCCGAACCACGCGCGCCGCCACGACGCTACGCCCATAGAATTTGCGCCATGGGGATAGTCGCCGGGTTGGACAGCTCACCCGAATTCACTCGCATCGTCGTCTGCGACGCGGACACAGGTGCCGTGCTCAAGCAGGGGTACGCCCCGCACCCGGTGGAGGGCGGAGGCCGTGCCTCCGACGTCGACCCGCAGGCCTGGCTGCTCTCCCTCGGTGAAGCCGCCGGCGGCGGTCTGCTCGAAGGCGTGCAGGCCATCGGCGTCTCGTCCCAGCAGAACGCCGTCGTTCCCCTGGACTCGCAGGGCAACACCGTCCGCCCCGCGATGGTCGGCGGCGACAAGCGCGCGCAGGTCTCCGCGGCCGACCTCGTCGACGCGCTGGGCGGTCGTGAGGCGTGGGCCCAGGCGGTGGGGTGCGTGCCGCAGGCCGCGCAGCCCGTCACCAAGCTGCGCTGGCTGAACAAGACCGAACCCGACGCGGCGCTGCGTACCGCCGTTCTGATGCAGGCGCACGACTGGCTGGTGTGGCAGCTGCTCGGACGGCCGGTCAGACGGACCACCGACCGCGGTGGCGCCTCCGGCACCGGGTACTGGTCCGCCGCCACCGGCGCCTACCGTGCCGATCTGGTCGAGCTGGCTCTCGGCCACCAGGCGATGCTCCCCGAGGTGATCGGTCCCTCGGACGCGGCCGGTACGACTCCGGAGGGGCTGCTGATCTCCGCCGGGACCGGGGAGACCATGGCCGCCGCCTTCGGTCTCGGCATCGGGCTCGGGGACGCCGTCGTGTCGCTGGGCGCGTCCGGGTCCGTGATGGCCGTGCACCCCGAGGCGCTCGTCGACAACTCGGGGATGATCACCTCCCTGGCCGACGCGACCGGCATGCACCTGCCCGTCGTCACCACCCTGAACGCCGTACGGACCCTGCGCGGGGCCTCCGAGATGCTCGGCCTGAGTGATCTGGAGAGTCTGTCCGATCTGGCGATGAAGTCGACGCCGGGCTCCCACGGACTCGTACTGCTGCCCTATCTGGAAGGCGAACGCACGCCGAACCTGCCGCACACCGCGGGGACGCTGAGCGGGCTGCGGCGGGAGTCGATGAAGCCGGAGCATCTGGCGCGGGCCGCGTTCGAGGGCATGCTGTGCGGGCTCGCGGACGCGCTGGACGTGCTGCGCGGCCGGGGGGTCGAGGTGCGGCGGGTCTTCCTGCTGGGGGCCGCCGCCGAGCTGTCCGCCGTACAGGCCGCCGCGCCCGCGCTGTTCGGCGCGCAGGTCGTCGTGCCGCAGCCGGCGGACTACGCGGCGATCGGTGCCGCCCGGCAGGCCGCCTGGGCGCTCGGGGTGTCGCAGGGCACCCTCGATCCGCGCACTCCGCCGATGTGGCAGGGTCCGGCCGCGCAGGTCCTGGAGCCGGGTGAGGAGCTGGCGGTCGGGCAGGCGGTGCGGCAGCAGTACGTGTCGGTGCGCGAGCAGACGTATCCCGGCGCGTTCCGCTAGGCGGGGATCCGGAAGGTAAGGCACCGGTATGAGTCGCGCCCGGCGGCGACCCGTAAGGCCGTACGAAGCACTGCTCTCGGCTTAATCGGTTGAGGTAACACGGGTGGAGTGTCCGACGATAGGGGCCAGGGGCAACCAACCGCCCGTCGCCGACTCCGAGAGACGTAGCGTGCTCATACGACTTCTGCGGACCTATCTCAGGCCCTACAAGAAACCCATCGCTCTTCTGGTGCTGCTGCAGTTCCTCCAGACCTGCGCCACCCTCTACCTGCCCACGCTCAACGCGGACATCATCGACAACGGCGTCGTGAACGGGGACACCGGCTACATCCTCGGCTACGGCGCCGTCATGATCGGCATCTCGCTGGTGCAGGTGGTGTGCAACATCGGGGCCGTGTTCTACGGCGCCCGGACCGCCGCCGCGCTCGGCCGGGACCTGCGGGCAGCCGTCTTCGACCGGGTGCAGTCGTTCTCGGCGCGCGAGGTCGGCCAGTTCGGCGCGCCCACGCTGATCACCCGTACGACCAACGACGTGCAGCAGGTCCAGATGCTGGCCCTGATGACGTTCACGCTGCTGGTGTCGGCGCCCATCATGTGCGTGGGCGGCATCGTGCTGGCGCTCGGCCTGGACGTACCGCTGTCCGGGGTGCTGGTGGCCGTGGTGCCGACGCTGGGCATCTGCGTGACGCTGATCGTACGGCGGCTGCGGCCGCTGTTCCGGTCGATGCAGGTGCGTCTGGACACCGTGAACCGGGTGCTGCGTGAGCAGATCACCGGCAACCGGGTCATCCGGGCGTTCGTGCGGGACGAGTACGAGCAGGACCGGTTCCGGAAGGCGAACACCGACCTGACGGACATCTCGCTGAAGACCGGCAACCTGCTCGCGCTGATGTTCCCCGTGGTGATGACGACGGTGAACCTGTCGTCGATCGCCGTGGTGTGGTTCGGCGCCCACCGGATCGACAGCGGCGGGATGCAGATCGGTGACCTGACCGCGTTCCTCGCCTATCTGATGCAGATCGTCATGTCCGTGATGATGGCCACCTTCATGTTCATGATGGTGCCGCGCGCGGAGGTGTGCGCCGAGCGGATCCAGGAAGTGCTGGAGACGTCGTCGAGCGTGGTTCCGCCGGTGGCACCCGTCACCGAGCTGCGGCGGCACGGGCATCTGGAGATCCGCGGGGCGGGCTTCCGCTATCCGGGCGCCGAGGAGCCGGTGCTCAGGGAGATCGACCTGGTGGCCCGGCCCGGCGAGGTGACCGCCGTGATCGGCTCGACCGGCAGCGGCAAGTCCACGCTGCTCGGCCTGGTCCCCCGGCTGTTCGACGCGACCGACGGCGAGGTGCTCGTCGACGGCACCGAGGTGTCCACCCTCGATCCGAAGCTGCTGGCCAAGACTGTCGGGCTGGTGCCGCAGAAGCCGTATCTCTTCGCGGGCACGGTCGCCACCAACCTGCGTTACGGCAATCCGGACGCCACCGACGAGGAGTTGTGGCAGGCGCTGGAAGTGGCGCAGGCCAAGGGATTCGTGGAGGGGCTGGAGAACGGCCTTGACTCGCCCATCGCGCAGGGCGGCACCAATGTCTCCGGCGGTCAGCGGCAGCGGCTCGCCATCGCGCGCACGCTGGTGCAGCGGCCGGAGATCTACCTCTTCGACGACTCCTTCTCCGCCCTCGACTACGCGACCGACGCGGCTCTTCGGGCGGCGCTCGCCGAGGAGACCGCGGAGGCGACCGTCGTGATCGTCGCCCAGCGGGTGGCCACCATCCGCGACGCCGACCGGATCGTCGTCCTCGACGAGGGCCGGGTCGTCGGCACCGGCACCCACCGCGAGCTGATGGCGGACAACGAGACCTACCGGGAGATCGTGCTCTCCCAGCTGACGGAAGCGGAGGCCGCCTGATGGCCGGGCCCATGGGGCGCATGATGGCCGGCACCGGCCCCGACAGCCGTTCGCTGGACTTCAAGGTGTCCGGCAGGCGACTGCTCACCCACTTCAAGCCGGAACGGCTCACCCTCTACGCGATGCTGGCCTGCGTCGTGGTGAGCGTGGGCCTCAACGTGGTCGGGCCGAAGATCCTCGGCAAGGCCACCGACCTGGTCTTCGCGGGGATCATCGGACGGCAGATGCCCTCCGGCGCCAGCAAGGAGGAAGTCCTCGCGGGGATGCGGGACCGCGGCGAAGGTCAGGTCGCCGACATGCTCCGCAGCACCGACTTCACCCCCGGCAAGGGCATCGACTTCACCGCCGTGGGGCAGGTCCTGCTGGTCGCGGTCGGGGTGTTCCTGATCGCCGGGCTGCTGATGGCGGTGGCGACACGGCTGGTCAACAGGACCGTCAACCGCACGATGTTCCGGATGCGCGAGGACGTCCAGACCAAGCTGTCCCGGCTGCCGCTGTCGTACTTCGACAAGCGTCAGCGCGGTGAGGTGCTGTCCCGGGCGACGAACGACATCGACAACATCGGGCAGACCCTGCAGCAGTCGATGGGCCAGCTCATCAACTCGCTGCTCACCATCATCGGCGTGCTCGCGATGATGTTCTGGGTGTCCTGGCTGCTCGCTCTGGTTGCGCTGGTCACCGTGCCGCTGTCGTTCGTCGTCGCCACGCGCGTCGGCAAGCGCTCGCAGCCGCACTTCGTGCAGCAGTGGCGCACCACCGGCAAGCTCAACGCCCACATCGAGGAGATGTACACCGGGCACACGCTGGTGAAGGTGTTCGGGCGTCAGGACGAGTCGGCGGCGCAGTTCGCCGAGCAGAACGACGCGCTGTACGAGGCCGGGTTCAAGGCGCAGTTCAACAGCGGGGTCATGCAGCCGCTGATGATGTTCGTCTCGAACATCAACTACGTGCTGGTGGCGGTCGTGGGCGGCCTGCGGGTCGCGACCGGCTCGCTGTCGATCGGTGACGTGCAGGCCTTCATCCAGTACTCCCGGCAGTTCTCCATGCCGCTCACGCAGGTCGCGTCGATGGCGAACCTCGTGCAGTCGGGTGTCGCCTCGGCCGAGCGGATCTTCGAACTCCTGGACGCGGAGGAGCAGCAGGCCGATCCGGTACCGGGCGTGAAGCCCGAGGAGCTGCGCGGACGCGTGGCCCTGGAGCACGTGTCCTTCCGCTACGACCCCGAGAAGCCGCTCATCGACGACCTCTCGCTGAAGGTCGAACCCGGGCACACGGTCGCGATCGTCGGCCCGACGGGAGCCGGCAAGACCACCCTGGTCAACCTGCTCATGCGGTTCTACGACGTCTCGGGCGGCCGGATCACCCTGGACGGCGTGGACATCGCCCGGATGTCCCGGGACGAGCTGCGGGCCGGGATCGGGATGGTGCTTCAGGACACCTGGCTGTTCGGGGGCACGATCGCGGAGAACATCGCGTACGGCGCCTCCCGCGAGGTCACCCGGGGCGAGATCGAGGAGGCGGCGCGGGCGGCCCACGCGGACCGGTTCGTGCGGACGCTTCCCGACGGCTACGACACCGTGATCGACGACGAGGGCAGCGGGGTGAGCGCGGGTGAGAAGCAGCTCATCACGATCGCCCGGGCGTTCCTGTCGGACCCGGTGATCCTGGTGCTGGACGAGGCGACGTCGTCGGTCGACACGCGTACCGAGGTGCTGATCCAGAAGGCGATGGCGAAACTGGCCCACGGGCGGACGTCGTTCGTGATCGCGCACCGGCTGTCGACGATCCGGGACGCGGACACGATCCTCGTCATGGAGAACGGCTCGATCGTCGAACAGGGCACGCACACCGACCTGTTGGAGGCCGGCGGGGCGTATGCGCGTCTGTACAAGGCCCAGTTCGCGCAGGCGGTGGCGGAGGTGGACTGAGGGGGCCGGGCCAGTGTCGGGTGTCTGCGGGTGCGTTGTGGCTGGTCGCGCCCACGCGGCGGAGCCGCATATGTCACAGCCCCGCGCCCCTGAGGGCGCGGTGCACGAAGCCGCGTCGTCATGCGAGCGACGGCCCTGTACCCACCTGGGGGCGCGGGGAACTGCGCGACCAGCCCCCACCGGCCCGCAGACACCCGACGACCCGCCCGTCCGCTAATCCAGATATCCCCTCAACTGGTCCGCGAACGCGTGGTCCCGCAGCTTGTTGAGGGTCTTCGACTCGATCTGGCGTATCCGTTCCCGCGTGACCCCGAAGATGCGGCCGATCTCCTCCAACGTGCGAGCCCGCCCGTCGGCCAACCCGTACCGCAGCTGCACGACCTTGCGTTCACGCTCGCCCAGGGTCGACAGGACCGCCTCCAGGTGCTCCCTGAGCAGCAGGAACGCCGCCGACTCGACCGGCGATGCCGCGTCGCCGTCCTCGATGAGGTCGCCGAGGGCGACGTCGTCCTCCTCGCCCACCGGGGCGTGCAGCGACACCGGTTCCTGGGCCAGGCGCAGGACCTCGCTGACACGTTCCGGGGCGAGGTCGAGATGGGCGGCGACCTCTTCCGGGGTGGGTTCGTAGCCGCGTTCCTGGAGCATGCGGCGCTGGACGCGGATGACACGGTTGATCAGCTCGACGACATGGACCGGGACCCGGATCGTGCGGGCCTGGTCGGCGAGGGCCCGGGACATGGCCTGGCGGATCCACCAGGTGGCGTAGGTCGAGAACTTGTAGCCGCGGGCGTAGTCGAACTTCTCGACCGCCCGGATCAGGCCCAGGTTGCCCTCCTGCACCAGGTCGAGCATGGTCAGGCCGCGGCCTACGTACCGCTTGGCGACCGAGACGACCAGGCGCAGGTTCGCCTCGATGAGGCGCCGCTTGGCCATCCGGCCCAGCACGACCAGACGGTCCAGGTCGAGCGCCAACTGGCTGTCCAGGTCAGGGGCGTTGCTGAGTTTCTCCTCGGCGAACAGACCTGCCTCGACCCGGCGTGCGAGGTCGACCTCCTCGGCCGCGGTGAGCAGCGGGATGCGGCCGATCTCGCGCAGGTACTGACGGAAGAGGTCCGATGACGGGCCGCCGGTGTCGGTGCGGCCGCGGGGTGGTTCCGGGGGGTCGACGGGCTCGGTCTCGGCGGTTTCGAGCGCGCCGGCGGGCGGGGCGTCCGGCTCCGCCTCGGGGTGGTGCACGGCACGGCTCTGCGGGGGCACCGTGACGAGGACGTCGGTCTCGGCGTCCGGCTCTGCCGTGTCGTCCGCACTGTTCTCGGTCTGTGTGAGGGTCTGGGTCTGCACGGGGGCGACCTCCAGGATGATCGCTGCCAGGGAGGACGGCAGCGGTACTTCGGGGGCGGAGTCGGCGGCCTCGCCGCTGTTCGTCCCGTACGCGATGAGCGGAACCGCGGGGGTCTGGGACCCGCCGGGGACGGATCGGCCGCGCTCCGAGGACTCAGGCACCGGAACCCAGTGTGGAGTACGACACATCGCCGCCACGAGGGGCGTGCGGTGACTTTTTGAGTCCGGTCCGTGACCACGTGGTTACCCTCTCGGGCCCCCGGATGCCCACGCCCGCCCTGATCTGGCACGATCCACGCGCGCCCGCTTCTTTGTACGAAATCCGGGTGCCGGATCGGTGTGACGCACCGAGGGGGAGCGGCCTTCGGTTTTCCCTCAGAGCGCGGCGGCGCCTTGATTTCGTAGAGCCCGGTCGTACTGCTGGAGAACCCACAGCTCGTTCTTCGCAGCAGCCAATTGGGCCGGGTCCCCACCTGCCTCCAGGCGCCTCACAGTGAATTGAATCTCTTGGATACGGCGTTCCACAGCACGGCGGCGGACCGTGACCAGCTGATCGCCCGCGTAATTCTCGTCGACCGTCTTGCGCATGATCGCCTCGACGGCCAGCTCCGTGACCATCGCGCGGACCACGTCGTCGGGGGCGGCCTCGCGGACCCGGACCAGGTAGTCCTGGGAGTCCTGCACGCCGTACTCGGCGCCGCCCGCGTCCATGATGGCCTGGCGTACGGCGGCGTAGGGGGCGGCGGTGAACTCGTCGATGCCGTACGCGTCGAAGGCCGGGGAGACCAGGTCGGGGCGCTGGAGGGCGAGCTTGAGCAGCTCGCGCTCGGTGGCGTAGACGGGATTGCGCAGGGTGAGGGCGGGGCCGGAGACGGCGGGGCGGTGGGCTCCGTCGTACGACGGCTGCTGCTGGCCGCGTCCCGAGGGGGCCGGGCCCTTGCCGCCGCGGTCGCGGGCCCAACGGGCCAGCTGGGCCACCCGCTTGACCACGAACTGGGTGTCGAGGATGCCGAGCATGCCGGCGAGCTGGACGGCGACCTCGTGCTGGGCGCCGGTGTTCTTGATGCGGGCGACGATGGGGGCGGCCTCGTCGAGGGCGGCGGCGCGGCCGGCCGGGGTGTCGAGGTCGTAGCGGACGACGATCTGGCGGAGCGCGAACTCGAAGAGCGGGGTGCGGGGTTCGACGAGGTCGGCGACCGCGTCGTCGCCCTTGGCCAGGCGCAGGTCGCAAGGGTCCATGCCGTCGGGGGCGATGGCGATGTAGGTCTCGGCGGCGAACTTCTGGTCGTCCTCGAAGGCCCGCAGGGCCGCCTTCTGGCCGGCCGAGTCGCCGTCGAAGGTGAAGATCACGCGGGCCGAGCCGTTGTCCATCAGCAGACGGCGCAGGATCTTGATGTGGTCGCCGCCGAAGGCGGTGCCGCAGGTCGCGATCGCGGTCGTCACACCGGCGAGATGGCAGGCCATGACGTCGGTGTAGCCCTCGACGACGACCGCGCGGGACGCCTTGGCGATGTCCTTCTTCGCGAGGTCGATGCCGTAGAGGACCTGGGACTTCTTGTAGATCGCGGTGTCGGGCGTGTTGAGGTACTTCGGGCCGTTGTCCGCTTCGTAGAGCTTGCGGGCGCCGAAGCCGACGACCTCGCCGCCGATGTCGCGGATGGGCCACATCAGGCGGCCGCGGAAGCGGTCGATGGGGCCGCGGCGGCCCTCCTGGGAGAGGCCGGAGAGCAGGAGCTCCTTGTCGGTGAAGCCCTTGCCGCGCAGGAAGCGGGTGAGGTGGTCCCAGCCCTGGGGGCTGTAGCCGACGGAGAAGTGGGCGGCGGCGGCCTGGTCGAAACCGCGCTCGGCGAGGAACTGGCGGCCGGCGTCGGCCTCCGCGTTCGTGGCCAGCTGCTCCATGTACCAGTCGGCGGCGATCTTGTGGGCCTCGACCAGGCGGATCCGCTCGCCGCGCTGGTGGGAGGGGTTGTAGCCGCCCTCCTCGTACCGCAGGGTGATGCCGGCCTGGGCGGCCAGGCGCTCGACCGCCTCGGAGAAGGTGAGGTGGTCGATCTTCATCACGAACGTGATGGTGTCGCCGCCCTCCTGGCAGCCGAAGCAGTGGAAGAACCCCTTGCTCGGACTGACCTGGAAGGACGGCGACTTCTCGTCGTGGAACGGACACAGGCCCTTGAGGTTGCCACCGCCCGCGTTGCGCAGCTGGAGGTACTCGGACACCACGGCGTCGATCGGGACCGCGTCCCGAACCGCCTTCACGTCCTCGTCGTTGATCCGTCCTGCCACGCGGTGATTCTACGGGGCCGAACTGACACTCCTGAGGCCAGACAGCTTTCCGGCCGGGGGCCCGGGGGTCGCCCCCCGGGAATCACAGCACGGGGCCGAACTGACACTCCTGAGGCCAGACAGCTTTCCGGCCGGGGGTCCGGGGGTCGCCCCCCGGGAATCACAGCACGGGGCCGAACTGACA
>NZ_JBIAKA010000011.1:354579-387255 GCF_042872225.1 Streptomyces sp. NPDC005374
ACTCCTGAGGCCAGACGGCTTTCCGGCCGGGGGTCCGGGGGTCGCCCCCCGGGAATCACAGCACGGGGCCGAACTGACACTCCTGAGGCCAGACAGCTTTCCGGCCCGGAGGCCCGGGGCCCTCGGGAATCGCAGGACGGGGACGGACTGATACCTAGGGGACGAGGCTTTCGAGTGGGACGTGCGGGTCCGCCAGCGACTCGGTGTCCACCCGGGTTCCCGATCGGATCAGTCCCTGAATCGGCTCAGTGACGTCCCACACATTGACGTTCATCCCGGCCAGCACACGGCCCTGCTTCACCCAGAACGCGATGAACTCCCGCTTCCCCGCGTCTCCCCGGATCACCACTTCGTCGTACGAGCCCGGGGGCGCCCAGCCGCTGTACTCCATACCCAGGTCGTACTGGTCGGAGAAGAAGTAGGGCACCCTGTCGTACGTCACCTGGCGGCCCAGCATCGCGCGGGCCGCCGCCGGGCCGCCGTTGAGGGCGTTCGCCCAGTGCTCGACGCGCAGCCGGTTGCCGAAGAGCGCGTGGTGGAACGAGGCCACGTCGCCCGCCGCGTGGATGTCGGGGTCGGAGGTGCGCAGTTGTCCGTCCACCGCGATCCCGCCGCCGTGGGCGCGGTCGGCCAGCTCCAGTCCCGCCGCCTCCGCGAGAGCGACGCGCGGGGCCGCGCCGACCGCCGCGAGGACGTCGTGCGCCGGGTGCTCCTCGCCGTCGTCGGTACGGGCGGCCAGCACCATGCCGTCCTGGCCGACGATCTCGGTGAGCCGGGCGCCGAAGTGGAAGCGGACGCCGTGCTCACGGTGCAGCTCGGCGAAGAGGTTGCCGAGCTCGGGGCCGAGCACGGAGTGCAGCGGGGTCGACAGGGGTTCGACGACGGTGACCTCGGCGCCGTACTCCCGGGCCGCCGCCGCGACCTCCAGGCCGATCCAGCCGGCGCCGGCGATCACGAGGTGGCCGTTGTCCCGGCCCAGGGTGGCCAGGACGCCCTTGAGGCGCTCGGCGTGAGCCAGGCGCCGCAGATGGTGGACGCCGGCCAGATCGGTGCCGGGGACGTCCAGGCGGCGGGGTTCGGCGCCGGTGGCGAGCAGCAGCTTGTCGTAGCGCACGACGGTGCCGTCCGCGCCGAAGCGGACCGTCTTGGCCGCACGGTCGATGGCGTCGACGGTCTCGCCGAGGTGCAGCTCGATGTCGTTCTGCGCGTACCAGGCGGGTTCGTGCACGAAGACGCTGTCGCGCTCCTCCTTGCCGAGGAGGTAGCCCTTGGAGAGCGGCGGGCGCTCGTAGGGGTGGTCGCGTTCGTCGCAGATCAGTATCACGCGGCCGGTGAAGCCCTCCGTCCGGAGCGTCTCGGCCGCCTTCGCGCCGGCGAGACCTCCTCCCACGATGACAAACGTCTGATCCGCGTCGACCACTTGATGCCTCCTCGTAAAGGTGCCGCCACATGGGAGCGTCCCGCACGGAGTGTGATGGGGGAAGAGGGAGTGGCCCGATCAGGCCACGGAGGGTCACATTCGGGCACGTTTCCCGTCACTCCTGCACATGTGTTCTACACATGCCCCGTGAGACGGGCGTGAAGCGAACGCGCGGACGCGTCGGTGAGGGACGCGATCTGGTCGACGATCACACGTTTGCGTGCGCGGTCGTCGGGTGCCCGGTCGAACAGCGCGCGGAACTGGGGGTCGAGGCCGTCCGGCGCGCGGGCGGTGAGCGCGTCGGCGAGTTCCGCGACGACGATCCGCTGATCGGCCCGTAGCCGCTCCTGCTCGGCGCGCTGCATGACGTACCGGTCGGCGACCGCCTTGAGGACAGCGCACTCCAGGCGGGTCCCGTGCGGTACGACGAGTTCGGCGTCGTACCGCGTGAGCCGCCCGGTGCCGTACCGCGCGCGTGAGGCGGCCTCAGCGGCGAGGCAGAAGCGGCCGATGAGCTGGCTGGTGGCGTCCTTGAGACGGGCCTGGGCTACGGCCGAGCCGTCGTAGCCGTGCGGCCACCACGCTTCTTCCTGCAGGCGGTCCAGGGCTGCCGCGAGCTCCGCCGGATCGGTGTCCTCGGGGACGTATCTGCCGCGGGCCACCTCGAAGACCTCCTGGCGTTCCGGCTCCGCGTGCAGGTAGTTGGGGTCGATGTGGCCGGCGTGCAGTCCGTCCTCGACGTCGTGCACCGAGTACGCCACGTCGTCGGCCCAGTCCATGACCTGCGCCTCGAAGGTGGTGCGGGTGCCGGGGGCGTCCTTGCGGATCCAGTCGAAGACGGGGCGGTCGTCCTCGTAGACACCGAACTTCTGGGACGTGGGGTCGGTGGGGTGGGCCCCTCTGGGCCAGGGGTACTTGGTGGCCGCGTCGAGGGTGGCCCGGGTGAGGTTGAGGCCCACGGAGCCTTCCTCGGTGAACCGCTTGGGCTCGATGCGGGTGAGCAGCCGCAGGGACTGGGCGTTGCCCTCGAAGCCGCCGCAGTCCTCCGCGAACTCGTTCAGCGCCTGTTCGCCGTTGTGCCCGAAGGGCGGGTGACCGAGGTCGTGGGAGAGACAGGCGGCTTCCACGAGGTCGGGGTCGCAGCCGAGGGCCGCGCCGAGCTCCCTGCCGACCTGGGCGCATTCCAAGGAGTGGGTGAGGCGGGTGCGGGGGCTGGCGTCCCACAGGCTGTTGCGCTCCCCCGGTGTGACCACCTGGGTCTTGCCCGCGAGTCGTCTGAGCGCCGAGGAGTGCAGGACGCGGGCGCGATCTCGTTGGAACGCGGTGCGGCCGGGGCGTTTGTCGGGTTCTGGGGCCCAGCGTTCGGTGGACTGCGGGTCGTACGACATGTCTCGACAGTACGGGCAGGTACTGACAATCCGCGTGCACGTCCACGGGGTTACGCGCCCCTGTTCCGCGTTCCTGTTCCGCGCCCTAGGCGGCTGTGGTCACCCGGGTCGCCAATGCCTGGTCGTAGCGGTGCAGGAGAAGGCCCGCCATCGCGGGGTGGGTGCCCAGCGGTGCCGAGGCGATCCACGGGGCCTTCTGCGCGCACTGGGTCGCGAACAGGCCCGGGGCCGTGAAGTACGAGGCCACCGCCACCCGGTGGCGGCCCCTTGCCGCCAGCGCCCGGACCGCCGTGTCCACCGTGGGGGTCGCCGCGGAGGCGTAGGCCGGGACCACCGGGACTCCTAGGCGGTCCGCGAGGAGTTGGGCCGTGCGGCGGGTGTCGACGGCCGACTCCGGGTCGCGGGAGCCCGCCGCCGCCAGGACCACGGCGCTCGTCCGCCGCGTCTCCTCGTCCATCCTCGTGCGCCAGCCGGCCTCGACCAGGCGGGCGTACAGGGTCTCCACCAGGAGGGGGTGCGGGCCCAGCGGAGCCGCCACGCGCGTGCGTGCCGCGGCGGCGGCCGCCATCTCGGGGATGTCGCGCTTCACGTGGTAGCCGCGGGAGAGGAGCAGCGGGACCAGGACCGCCTCCGCCGTGTCCAGGGACGCCAGGGTGTCCGGCAGCAGGGGCGCGTTGAGCTCGATGTGCCCCAGGTGCACCGGCACGCCGGGGCGCTGCTCGCGGACCTGGTCCAGGAGCCCCAGGACCGTCTTCAGGGTGCGCGGGTCACGGCTGCCGTGGGCCACCACCACGAGCGCGGGCGGCTCGGGGCGGCGCCGGCCGTCGAGCTGGACGAGGCTGAGCTGGCTGGCGAGCTGGCTGCTGATCCGGTTCATGATGTGCGCCGTACTGTCGAGGTGGTCGCGAGGAGCTTTCGACTTACTCGTCGCCGTCATGAACCGATGGTGACGGCCGGAGGTTGCCTTCCCGTTGCACGGGAATGACGGGTGTTTTCCGGCGGTTCACGGTGGGGTGCAGGGGGTGTGTGAGGTGGCGTGACCTGCGGTGTCACCGCTCGCAGTGAGCCTGGTCACGCCCTCACCGGTGAACCGCCCGGGCCGGCACCACGTCTCTGGATGTCGAAGGGCCGACCGGGAGGGACCGTCCGATGCGACTGCCGAAGGCGCGAAGACCACGGCTGCCACGCACGCGTGCCGGGCGGCGACGGCTGGTGCAGGCCGTGGTGGCGGGCTGTGTGCTCGCCCTGCTGCCGGCGACCTGGCTGTACCTCTCGACGGGCGGCCGGCTGCGCACGACGGCCGACGCGCCGCGTACCGAGGTGGCCGTCGTCTTCGGCGCCGGTCTGTGGGACGGCGAGCCCTCGCCGTATCTCGCCAACCGGCTCGACGCGGCGGCGAAGCTGTACCGGGACGGGCGGATCAAGGTCGTACTCGTCACCGGCGACAACAGCCGCGAGGACTACGACGAGCCGGACGCCATGCGCGCCTATCTGACGCGGCACGGCGTCCCGGGCGGGCGGATCGTCAGCGACTACGCCGGCTTCGACACATGGGACTCCTGCGTCCGCGCCAGGAAGATCTTCGGCGTGCACAGGGCGGTGCTCATCAGCCAGGGCTTCCACATCCGGCGGGCCGTGGCGCTCTGCGAGGCGGCGGGCGTGACGTCGTACGGCATCGGTGTCGACGCCAAGCACGACGTCACCTGGTACTACGGCGGGACCCGGGAGATCTTCGCGGCGGGCAAGGCGGCTGTGGACGTGGTCTTTCATCCGGCTCCGCGGTTTCTGGGGCCGAAGGAGGCGGGGGTGTCCGACGCGCTGGCCTCGGCGCGCTGAGCAAGCGGGGGCGCGGGGTCCGCACGCGGCGATGTGGTGAACGGTGCATGACAGTTGACTGCGGCGAGGGTCCTGCCGCGCATGATGGGGCGCGAGAGTCCGACTGACATGTAGGGGGAAAGCATGCTCTCGTCCGTCAAGCGCGCCCTGACCAGGCGCCGCAGGGCAGCAACCGTCGTCGCCACGGCACTGCTCACCGCGGGTGCCGGGCTGACGTTCGCGCCGTCCGCTGTCGCCGACCCGTTCCGGTGCCCGTCCAATGTCGGCAGCGACAGCCAGTCGCTGTGCGCCCATGTCATCAAGATCGACGCCGGCAGCACCCTGACCATCCGCTCCGGCCCCGGCAGCGGCTACTCCAACGTCGGCAGCCTGCCCAACGGGGCGACCGTCGAGGTGGAGTGCTGGACCTACGGCTCCCCGGTCAACGGCTACACCATCTGGACCCAGCTCTACAGCGCCGGTGCGGCCCGGTACGTCAGCGACTACTACCTCGACACCGGAACCGTGCAGAACTTCCTGCGCCAGTGCTGAGGCTGTGGTCTCTTTCACCTCACAGGCACCGCACGTACCGACCTGCGGCCGTTCTCACCTGCGAGGGGTGCCTGCCTCACCGTTCCCGGGCGCCGGCGGGGAGGTCGCCGTCTTGGCCGCGTAACACGGAGCCGTCCCCGGCGTAACACGGCCGAAGCACGCTGAAGGGCATGCCGAACTCCGCGACGCCCACGCACTGCCCGTACTGCGCCCTGCAGTGCGGCATGAACCTCACCCCCGGTCCGGACGGGACCCTCGAGGTGAGCGAGCGCGCGGACTTCCCGGTGAACCGGGGCGCGCTGTGCGGCAAGGGCCGTACCGCGCCCGCGGTGCTCTCGTCCCGGGTGCGCCTGACCTCCCCGTTGGTGCGCTCCGGGGGCACACTCGTGCCCGCCGGCTGGGACGAGGCACTGGACCGGATCGCCGAGGGATTGTCCCGCACGCGCACGGAGCATGGCCCGGACGCGTGCGGGGTCTTCGGCGGGGGCGGCCTCACCAACGAGAAGGCGTACACGCTCGGCAAGTTCGCGCGGGTCGTCCTCGGCACCTCGCAGATCGACTACAACGGCCGCTTCTGCATGTCGTCCGCGGCGGCCGGCGGGATGAAGGCCTTCGGCCTCGACAGGGGGCTGCCGTTCCCGCTGGAAGACATCCCGAGGTCGGGCTGTGTGATCCTCGTCGGCTCGAACCTCGCCGAGACCATGCCGCCGTCCCTGCGGTTCTTCAACGAGCTGAAGGAGAACGGCGGCACCCTGATCGTCGTCGATCCGCGCCGCACCAAGACCGCCGAGCAGGCCGACCTGCACCTGATGCCGCGCCCCGGCACGGACCTCGCGCTGGCACTCGGACTGCTGCACCTGATCGTCGCCGACGGGCTCGTCGACGAGGAGTACGTCCGTGAGCGCACGGTCGGCTGGGAGGACGCGCGAGCCGCCGCGATGGCCCACTGGCCGGAGTACGTGGAGCGGATCACCGGCGTTCCGGTTCCCCAACTCCGGGAGACCGTAAGGCTGTTCTGCGAGCCCGAGTCCGCGATGGTACTCACCGCGCGCGGGCCCGAGCAGCAGTCCAAGGGCACCGACACCGTGAGCGCGTGGATCAACCTGTGCCTGGCGACCGGGCGGGCGGGGCGGCCGTACAGCGGCTACGGCTGTCTCACCGGACAGGGCAACGGGCAGGGCGGGCGCGAACACGGCCAGAAGGCCGACCAGTTGCCCGGCTACCGCAAGCTGGACGACCCGGCGGCACGGGCGCATGTCGCCGAGGTGTGGGGCGTGGACCCCGACTCGCTGCCGGGGCCCGGACGCAGCGCGTACGAGCTCCTGGACGCGCTCGGCACCGACATCAGGTCGCTGCTGCTGATGGGGTCCAACCCGGTGGTGTCGGCGCCGCATGCCGCGCACATCGAGGAGCGGATCAAGTCCCTTGACTTCCTTGCCGTCTGTGACGTCGTGCTGTCGGAGACCGCGGCCCTCGCGGACGTGGTCCTGCCGGTGACGCAGTGGGCCGAGGAGACGGGCACGACGACCAACCTGGAGGGGCGGGTGCTGCTGCGCCGGCAGGCGATCACTCCCCCGGACGGTATCCGCAGCGACCTGGACGTCATGCACGAACTCGCCGACCGCCTCGGCGTGGAGAAGGGCTTCCCGACCGACCCCGAGGAGGTCTTCGAGGAGCTGCGCCGGGCGAGCGCGGGCGGCCCGGCCGACTACTCCGGGATCACGTACGGGCGACTGGCCGCGGAGAACGGGGTGTTCTGGCCGTGCCCGACCGAGGACACGGCGGTGCACCCCGGCACTCCGCGGCTCTTCCTGGACCGTTTCGCCCACCCGGACGGCCGGGCCCGCTTCGTCGCCGTCTCGCACCGGGCGATCGCGGAGGAGCCGGACGAGGAGTACCCGGTGCTGCTGACGACCGGCCGGGTCGTGGCGCAGTACCAGTCCGGCGCACAGACCCGCAGGGTGGACGAGCTGAACGCCGCCGCTCCGGGACCGTTCGTGGAGTTGCACCCGCGGCTCGCGGAGCGACTCGGTGCGGCCGAGGGCGACCCGGTTGCCGTGGTCTCGCGGCGCGGGCGGGCCGTGGCGCCGGCCCGCATCACGCTCGGCATCCGCCCGGACACCGTCTTCATGCCCTTCCACTGGTACGGCGAGGGCCGCGCCAACACCCTCACCAACCCGGCCCTCGACCCGACGTCCCGGATGCCGGAGTTCAAGGCGTGCGCGGTGCGGGTGGAGACGGTGGAGCACTAGCTCATCTCAGCAGCCAGTCGCCGCTCTCGATGAGCTTGCCGCGGGCGCGCAGGCGGGCGGCGACGGCGGGTGCGGCCACGTAGACCCAGGCGGGTACGGACATGCCGTCGGCCGTGCGGATCACCTCGCGGGTGACCCGTTCGTAGTGGTTACGTCGGTCTCCCGGGGTGTACTCCTCCAACTCGTCGAGGGCGACGAGCAGTTCGGCGTGTGCATCGGCCCGCGGGGTGACGAGTTCCCCCATGACCGCTCCCCCGGCCTCCTCGACGGCGTAGGGGTAGCCGGGGCCGTCGTACAGCAGCGCTCCGGTCAGCCGGCCCGGCTCCTCGGAGCGGATGCGGCCGCGCAGGAAGAGGTCGTGGTTGACCTCGCCCCGGCGGAGGGTGCCGTAGACGAAGAACGGGAGTCTCGCAGGGGTCACAGAAACGATTCTCTCCTCTCACACACCTGCACGTGACGCGGTATGGACACGGCTTGTCATGACCTCTTAAATCTTCGACAACGTCCGCGCCATCCCCCACGCGCCCCGTTGGCGCCTTTCAGAGGAGACCGATGAGTCGGATACGGCCGTACGTCCGAGGTGCCCGTTCCCGTCGTCTCGCCACCGCCGGAGTGGCCGCCACCGCCGCCACCCTGCTGGCCGCCGCCCTCTCCCCCACCGCAGGTGCCGCCGACAGACCGACCAGGGCCACCGCGCTCGACAACGCGGCGTCCGTCCTCGCCGACCGGGCCTCGGCGCTGGGGCTCACCTCCGCCCAGGCCACGAAGGTCCGTGACGTGATCGTCGACGCCGACGGCACCCAGCACGTCCGCTACGACCGCACCTACCGCCAACTGCCCGTGCTGGGCGGTGACTTCGTTCTCCACCTGGCGCCGAACGGGGCGTACGAGAGCTCCTCGCGGGCCACGAAGCGCGCGATATCCCTGTCGAGCGTCACCCCGGCCCTGTCCGCCCCGAAGGCCGCCGACCTCGCCGCGAACGCGCTGAAGGCGGCCAACCTCGGCGAGACGCTGAAGAAGCTGACGGCCAAGCCGCAGCTGGTCGTCGACGCCCTGCACGGCGCTCCGAAACTGGCCTGGCAGACGAACGCGGCGGCGCAGGACTCGCTCGGCAACCCGGTCGCTCGCACGGTGCTCACGGACGCCAAGTCCGGTGCGCAGATCGACGCGTGGGACAGCATCGAACAGGCGGCGGGCGACGGCAAGTCGCTGTACGGCGGGACGGTTCCGCTGGAGACGACCCTGTCGGGGTCGACGTACCAGCTGAAGGACGCGACGCGCGGGAACACGTACACCGGTGACGCGGCCAACAAGACCGACCTGTGCTTCCTGAACATCTGCCTCAGCCGGGCACCGGCGACCCTCTTCACCGACGCCGACAACCACTGGGGAACGGGGGCCACTTCGGACCGTTCCACCGCCGCCGTGGACGCGCAGTACGGCACCGACGTCACCTGGGACTACTACAAGAACGTCCACGGGCGGAACGGCATCGGCGGGGACGGCAAGGGCTCCTACAACCGCGTCCACTACGGCAACGCCTACAACAACGCCTTCTGGGACGACAGTTGCTTCTGCATGACGTACGGCGACGGTGACGGGACGCAGCTCGGTCCGCTGGTGTCGCTGGACGTGGCGGGCCACGAGATGTCGCACGGCGTGACGTCCAAGACGGCGGCGCTGACGTACTCGGGCGAGTCGGGCGGGCTCAACGAGGCCACCTCCGACATCTTCGGGACGCTGGTGGAGTTCTACGCGGGCAACTCCTCGGACACCGGCGACTACCTGATCGGCGAGAAGATCGTCCGCTCCGGCTTCGGACGCGACGCCCTGCGCTACATGGACAAGCCCTCCAAGGACGGCAACTCCGCCGACTCCTGGAGCAGTTCGGTGGGCAACCTCGACGTCCACTACTCCTCCGGTGTCGCGAACCACTTCGCGTACCTGCTGGCGGAGGGCAGCGGCGCCAAGACCATCAACGGGGTCAGCTACAACTCCCCGACCTCCAACGGCTCCACGGTCACCGGGATCGGGCGGGACAAGCTGGGCGCCATCTGGTACCGGGCACTGACGGTCTACATGACGTCCTCGACGAACTACGCGGGGGCGCGGACGGCGACCCTCAACGCCGCGAAGGACCTGTACGGCGCGGGCAGCACGGAGTACAACGCGGTGGCCGCGGCCTGGAGCGCGGTGAACGTGAACTGACGCCCCCGTCCGGGAAGTTGAGGTGCGGCCGCTCCGGGTTCCGGGGCGGCCGCGTCCGACTCGGAACCCGGAACGAGGAGCGCTCAGCCGAAGTCGGGCAGGGTGACCGTGCCGTCCTCGGCCAGCGGAAAGCCCGGGTTGTGGGCGATCTCCCAGGCGTGGCCGTCCGGGTCGGTGAACGCACCGGAGTAGAAGCCGATGGCGTTCACGGCGGGGGGCCTGGTGACGGTACCGCCCGCCTCGGCCACCTTCGCGAGGAGGGCGTCGGCCTCGGCCTGGGATCGGACGTTGTGGGCCAGCGCGATCCCGCCGAAGCCGCTCGCGGAACCCGGCTCCAGTCCGCAGTCCCGCGCGAGCTTCTCCCGGCTCCACAGGACCAGGCCCAGTCCCCCCGCCTGGAAGAAGACCGTCTCCTGGACCTCCTGTCCCCGCCAGCCCAGAGCCTCGTAGAAGGCCTTGGAGCGGTCCAGGTCCGAGACGCCCAGCGTGATCAGGGTGATGCGCTGTTCCATGCCCATCGCGTCACCGTAGCCCGTCGCGGGGAGGCCGGTGCGACACGCCGGTTGCCTGTCGCTCAGTGCCCGTCCTCACCGCACCAGTTGGCCCGGCATCGACGTCGCCGCCGCGTCCGGGCCGCACGGATCCTTCAGCCGGCCGCCGCCGAAGGAGACCTCGGCGTCGGGGCGCGCGGCTCGGCGAGGATCCGCGGGGGTGCCACCGGCTGGGTCACCCGTTCACACGCGCGCCCCGCACTCTTCGGGTTCTCTTCGGCAGCACCCCTGCCGTACGGCGGTGACCTGCTGAAACTCCGGCCCGAGCGTCTGAAGGACCGCCGATCTGACACCCATTCACCGTAATCCTGACGCTCCCTCAGGAAGCGGGCTCGGCCCACTGGCACTTACCTCGAAAGCACAGGGACCCCGCCCGAGAGCTCGAAGGAGCACCATGCGCCCCACCGCTCGCCTGCTGACCGGCAGCGCGCTCGTCGTCGCCGCCGCGGGTCTCGTCTGCGCGCCCGCCCACGCCGGGGACGCGGACGGACTCGAGGTGTTCCCGTCCTCCGTCGTGCCGGGCGGACAGGTCACGGTGAACACGGCGGCGTGCGGGGACGGCGGTACGGCGGCGGGGGACGCCGGCGCGGTCGGCGCGGGCACCTTCACGCTGGCGCCCAGTACGCACGAGGGCGACGCGATCGGGCAGTTCCTGGTGCCGCCGAGCGCGCAGCCCGGGACGTACGAGATCGCCGCGACCTGTGCGGAGGGCGGTCGGCGGGTGACCGGTGACCTGGTGGTGACGCTGACGTCGGTCCGTCAGCAGGTGTACCCCAGGGGAAGTGTGAAGACGGGGGTCGGTGGCGCGCTCGGCCCCGATCCCGTGCAGACCGCGGCCGGCGTGGCGGCTCTCGCCGTCGCCGCCGCGGGCGGTACCTGGCTCCTGCATCGCCGGGCGAGAGGCGACGGGATCTGACGGACACCCTCCGCTGTCCGTCCGCCGGTACCGCATGTCCCCTCCCCTTCCGGGCCCGACGCCCCTCGCGGCCCGGAAGGGGTGGGAGACCGGCCCGACTCCGGGCCGCCCGACTTCTGCGAGAAGAGGCTCCTGTGCGCGGGTTCGGCAGGCTCAGGCTCCGCGACCGCGGCTTCGGCAACCGCAGGTTCGGCAACACCGCCATAGCGGGTGTCACCGTGCTGGCCCTGTGCAGCGGTGCGTGGCTGCTGCACAGCGGCGCCGAGACGCACGCCCCGCCGCAGCCGTCCGCCGCCCAGGCCCACTCCCCCGGAGAGGACGCCCCCGGCCGCGATGCCTCGGGAGCCGCCGCGCCCGCCCTGCCGCCCTCCCCGCCCGACCGGGTCCGCATCCCCGCGATCCGCGTGGACGCGCCTTTGACGGGCCTGGCCCTCACCCCGAGCGGCAGCCTCGACGTCCCGCCGGCCGCGCGGGAGAACCTCGCCGGCTGGTACGAGGCCGGGACCACTCCCGGTGAGAAGGGCACCGCGATCGTCGCCGGGCACGTCGACAACGCCGACGGTCCCGCCGTCTTCTACGACCTCGGCGCCCTCCAGAAGGGCAGTGCGATCGACGTGGACCGGCGCGACGGGACCGTCGCGGTGTTCACGGTGGACGCGGTCGAGGTGTACGACGCGAGGGACTTCCCGGACGAGAAGGTGTACGGAGCCGCGAAGCGGCCGGAGCTACGGGTGATCACCTGCGGCGGGGGCTACTCGCGCTCGACCGGTTACCGGGGGAACGTGGTGGTGTTCGCGCACCTCACGGGGAGCCGTTGACGACCGCGTCGGCGATGGTCCGCGCGCAGTCCCGGGACGCGGTGCGGGTGGAGTCGACCTCGATGTCGTAGGCCACGCCCTGGTGGACGATCTCCGCCTGCTTCTCGGCCATCCCCCGTGCCCGGTCGCCCCGCACGCTCTCGCGGCCCGCGGCGACCGCGGCCTCGCAGCGCACGCCGACCCAGAGCACGTCCAGTCCGGCCAGGGCGCCACGCCAGCGTTCCTGGGAGCGCGGTCCGCCGAGGAAGACGTCGTCGACGATGACGCGGGCGCCCGCGCGGGCCGTCGCGGCGAGCCCGGCCATCCAGGCCCTCTCCAGCCGCATGAAGTCCGCTCCGACACTCACCCCGCCGTCCGCCGTGACCTCGATACCCGAGTCCGACTCCTGGAGGGCCGGGGGCATGGAGGCGACGAAGTCGTCGATGCCGAAGGCCAGCCACGGCTCCGGCAGCTCGGCCTGGAGGCAGTGGGCGATGGTCGACTTGCCGGAGCTCGATCCGCCGTTGAGCACGATCACCTGAATTGTCACCAGGGCACGATAGGGGACCTCCGCTCCGGGGCCCCACCGGTTTTCAGGCGATCCACTGCTCGTACGCCAGGTTCGCCACCAGGGCGAGGACGACGGTCAGCAGGACGACCCGGACGAACCCGCTGCCCTTCTTCAGCGCGGTGTGCGCGCCGAGCATGCCGCCGGCGAGGTTGAAGACGGCCATCAGGGCGGCCAGTTGCCACAGGACCGTGCCCTGCCAGCCGAACATCGCCAGTGCTCCCGCGTTGGTGCAGCAGTTGACGATCTTCGCGGTGGCGGAGGCGGTCACGAGGTCGAGGTGGAGGACGGCGGTGAGGGCGAGGACCAGGAACGTGCCGGTGCCGGGGCCGACGAGACCGTCGTAGAAGCCGATGCCGAGGCCCGCGAGGCCGATCGCGGCGAGCACCTGGCGGCGGGTGGCCGGGCCGGTCGCGGGGGCGGTGCCGAAGGCGGGGCGCAGGATCACGAAGGCGGCCACGGCCAGCAGGACCACCATGATCACGGGCTTCAGCACCTCCGTGCTCATCCCGGCGGCGAGGAAGGCCCCGGCCGAGGAGCCCGCGAGGGCGGCGACTCCGATCCGTACGGCCGTCCGCACATCCACCGGGGCCTTGCGGGCGTATGTCACCGCGGCCCCCGAGGTGCCGACGATGGCGACCGCCTTGTTGGTGCCGAGCGCGTACGCGGCCGGGGTGCCGGCGGGCAGTCCGAGCAACAGGGCCGGCAGCAGCAGGAGGCCTCCGCCGCCGACCACGGCGTCGATCCAGCCCGCCGCGAGGGCCGCGAGGCACAGGACGACGAGGGTGGTCAGCGATATGTCGGGCATGATCGCGACCCTATGGGATGAGTGCAGGGGCCATGAAAGGCGCCCGGACCGCGTGATCGCGGCGGCGGAACGTGCGTACGGTCACACGGCGGCGGTGACGCGGACGCCGTGGAGGGGCCCGCACGGTACGGGTCGTAGCCCATGCCGTACGACCTCACCGGCGCCGATGCCCGTACCGCGCCGCTCCTCACAGCGCGCACCGGCCGCCCGCTCCGAACCCTCACATCCGTCCCCGTCGCTTGCTGAGGGCAGCGTTCCTCGCGGGAAACAGAGGTGATGCGGCCGGGTAACACCCGCAACGCACGCTCCTAGACATGACCTCGAATACGCGTGTGGTGGTGATCGGCGCCGGGCTCGCGGGCGTCCGTCTCGCCCGGCGGCTCGGAGAGCTCGGCACGCCCGTGACACTCGTCGGCGAGGAGGAGCACCGCCCGTACAACCGGGTGCTCCTCGCCGAAGTGCTGGCCGGGCGCTACACCCCGGACGTGATCGCCCTCCCGGCACCGGCCGCGCTGACCCGTGCGCGGGTCGCCGGCATCGACCGTGGGGCACGGACCGTCGAGTGCGCGGACGGTTCGAAGATCGCATACGACCGGCTCGTCCTGGCCACCGGATCGAACCCGGTGCTGCCGCCGCTGCGGGGTCTGTTCACCGCTGACCACGTACTGCCGGAGGGCGTTCACGCCTTCCGCACGATGGACGACTGCCTGGGTCTGTCCAAGGCGGTCCGGCCGGGAGTGAAGGCGGTCGTGATCGGCGGCGGCCTCCTCGGAGTCTCCGCGGCCCGCGCGCTCGCCCAGCGCGGCGCCCAGGTGATCCTCGCCCAGCAGTCCGAGCGGCTGATGGAGCGCCAGCTCGACCCGGGCGCCTCCAAGCTCGTCCGGCGCCACCTCGGCGACCTCGGTGTCGAGGTCCACACCGATCTGCGCGTGCGTGACGTGCGCTGTGTCGGCGGCGCGGTCCGCTCGGTCGAGATGGCCGACGGATACGCCCTCGACGCCGAGATCGTGGTCCTGGCCTGCGGGGTCCACCCCCGTGTCGGCCTCGCGCAGACCGCGGGCCTGGAAGTGCGCAAGGGAATCGTCGTGGACGACGAACTCCGCACCTCCGACCCGTACATCCACGCCATCGGCGACTGCGCCCAGCACGACGGCAACGTCTACGGCCTCGCCACCCCGGCCCTCGAACAGGCCGATGTGCTCGCCGAGTTGCTGGCCGGTCGAGCCAACGCCCGCTACACCGGCACACGTTCGCTGACCCGGCTCACGCTTCCCGGACAGAGCGCCTTCGACCTGGCGGCGTTCGGCGAGACCGAGGCGCTCCCGGGCGACGACGTCGTCCAGCTCGCGGACGCCACCCGCGGCACCTATCGCAAGGTCGTCGTCCGCGACGACCGCCTGGTCGGCGGAGTTCTCGTCGGCGAACTCGGCACCGTCGGCGCGCTCGCCCGCGCCTGGGAGGGAGCAGAGCCGCTCCCCTCCGACGGCGGCCCGCTGCTCCACCTGCTCACCAACGACGGAGGCTCCTGATGACCACCGCCCCGGAGGCCACGGAGGCCACCCCCACGATCGTGCTCGTCGGCCACGGCATGGTCGGCCAGCGCTTCCTGGAGGCGCTCGCCGAGCGCGGCCTGACCGCCACGCACCGCGTGGTCGTGCTCTGTGAGGAGCCGCGTCCCGCCTACGACCGCGTCGCGCTCACCTCGTACTTCTCGGGCCGGACACCCGAGGAACTCTCCCTCACGGACCTGGAGTTCATCGAGACGCACGGCATCGAGCTGTACGTCGGCGACCCCGCCGTGACGATCGACCGCGAGGCGAAGACCGTCACCGCCAAGTCGGGTCAGGTCTTCGCCTACGAGACCCTCGTCCTCGCCACCGGGTCGTACCCGTTCGTGCCGCCGGTCCCGAACAAGGACGCCGAGGGCTGCTTCGTCTACCGGACCATCGAGGACCTCCTCGCCATCGAGGAGTACGCCAAGACCCGGACGACCGGTGCCGTGGTCGGCGGCGGTCTGCTCGGCCTGGAGGCGGCCGGTGCGCTGAAGGGGCTCGGACTCACCTCGCACATCGTGGAGTTCGCGCCGCGGCTGATGCCGGTGCAGGTCGACGACGGCGGCGGCGCGGCCCTGCTGCGCACCATCGAGGAGATGGGGCTCTCCGTCCACACGGGGGTCGGCACACAGGAGATCGTCGTCGACTCCGAAGGTGCCGTCACCGGCATGAAGCTCTCCGACGGTTCCGAACTCGCCACCGACCTGGTGGTGTTCAGCGCCGGTGTCCGCCCCCGCGACCAGCTGGCCCGCGAGTCGGGCCTCACGGTCGGCGAGCGCGGTGGCATCGCGGTCGACGAGCAGTGCCGTACGGTCTCGGACCCGCACGTCTTCGCGATCGGCGAGTGCGCGCTGGCCTCCGACGGCCGGGTGTACGGCCTGGTCGCCCCCGGTTACGAGCAGGCCGAGACGGCCGCGGCGACCATCGCCTCCGACGAGGCCGCCTTCCTGGGCGCCGACCTGTCCACCAAGCTCAAGCTCCTCGGCGTCGACGTCGCCTCCTTCGGTGACGCGCACGGCGCCACCGCGGACTGTCTGGACGTCGTCTACTCCGACTCCCGCTCGGGCCTGTACAAGAAGCTGGTCATCGGCCGCGACGGCACGCTGCTCGGCGGCATCCTGGTCGGCGACGCGGAGGCGTACGGCACGCTGAAGGCGTTCACCGGGTCCGTCCCGCCGGTCTCGCCCGAGTCGCTGGTGCTGCCCGCCGGATCCGGCGAGTCCGTCCAGCTCGGCCCGACCGCGCTGCCGGACGACGCGATCATCTGCTCCTGCAACAACGTCCGCAAGGGCACGATCCGCGGCGCGGTCACCGAGCACAACTGCACCACCGTGCCCGAGGTGAAGAAGTGCACCAAGGCCGGTACGACGTGCGGCAGTTGCGTCAAGGTACTGGGCCAGCTGGTCACCGCCGAGCTGGAGGCGTCCGGCGTCGAGGTCGACAAGGGCCTGTGCGGCTGCTTCGCGCAGACCCGCGAGGAGCTCTACGAGATCGTCCTGGCCCTGCGCATCAACACCTACCAGGACCTCCTGGACCGCTACGGCCGCGACAACGCCAAGGGCGGTGACGGCTGCGACATCTGCAAGCCGGCGGTCGCCTCGATCATCGCCTCCCTCGCCCCGACCATCGGCGCGAGCGGCTACGTCCTGGACGGCGAGCAGGCGGCGCTGCAGGAGACCAACGACCACTTCCTCGCCAACCTCCAGAAGAACGGCTCATACTCGGTCGTCCCGCGCATCCCCGGCGGTGAGATCACCCCCGAGGGCCTCATCGTGATCGGTGAGATCGCCCGTGACTTCGGCCTCTACACGAAGATCACCGGCGGCCAGCGGATCGACATGTTCGGCGCCCGCGTCGAACAACTCCCGCTGATCTGGACCCGGTTGGTGGACGCGGGCTTCGAGTCCGGCCACGCCTACGGCAAGTCCCTGCGCACGGTGAAGTCCTGCGTCGGCCAGACCTGGTGCCGCTACGGCGTCCAGGACTCGGTCCGCATGGCGATCGACCTGGAGCTGCGCTACCGCGGACTCAGGTCGCCGCACAAGCTCAAGTCGGCGGTCTCCGGCTGCGCCCGCGAGTGCGCCGAGGCCCAGTCGAAGGACTTCGGCGTCATCGCCACCGCGGGCGGCTGGAACCTGTACGTGGGCGGCAACGGCGGCGCCACCCCGCGCCACGCGGACCTGCTCGCCCAGGATCTGTCCGACGCCGAACTGATCAAGCTGATCGACCGGTTCCTGATGTTCTACATCCGCACCGCCGACCGCCTGGAGCGCACCTCGACCTGGCTCGAGCGCATCCCGGGCGGCCTGGACCACATCCGTGACGTGGTCGTGGAGGACTCCCTCGGCATCTGCGAGGAGCTGGAGTCCCTGATGACGGACCACGTCGCGCACTACGCCGACGAGTGGGCGACGACCATCAACGACCCCGAGAAGCTGGCCCGGTTCGTGTCCTTCGTGAACGCGCCGGACACCCCCGACCCGGTCGTCGGCTTCGTCCCCGAGCGCGACCAGATCAAGCCCGACCTGCCGCTGCTGACCATCGGCCACCGCCCCCTGGAAGGAAGCGCCCAGCGATGACCCTGGCACCCGAGACGACCGACCTGAAGATCGAACTCCACCTGGACGGCGACTGGTTCGCGGTCTGCGAACTGACCCGGCTGCTCCCCGGCCGTGGCGTGGCGGCCCTGCTGCCCGACGGCCGTCAGGCCGCCCTCTTCCGCGACCGTGCCGGCGCCCTGTACGCCATCGACAACCGTGACCCGTTCGGCGGCGCGGCGGTTCTCTCCCGCGGCCTGACCGGCACCCACCAGGGCCGCCCGTTCGTCGCCTCGCCCCTGCTGAAGCAGCGGTTCGACCTGGAGACCGGGCAGTGCCTGGACGACGAGTCGGTGCGGGTGGCCACGTACGAGGTGCGGGCCGCGTAACGGAGTTTCTTGACCGTTCGTTCTCGTTGGTCCTAGTCTCTTGCGCGTGGCCAGGACCAAGGAGTTCGATCCCGATGCCGCGCTGCAGGCAGCTCTGGAGCTGTTCTGGCGGCGCGGCTACGCGGCGACGTCGATGTCCGACCTGGTCGGGCATCTCGGCGTCGGCCGGGCCAGCATCTACGCGACCTTCGGCAACAAGCACGAGCTGTACCTGAAGGCGCTGGAGCGCTACGACCGGGCGGGGCTCCCGCCGATGCTGCGGGAGCTGTCCCAGCCGGGGCCCGCACTGCCGGCCGTATGGGCGGTCGTACGGCGGTACGCCTCGGAGTCCGCCGACGGGCAACTGCGCCTGCACGGCTGCATGGTCACCAACGCGGCGGTCGAACTGGCCTCGCACGACCCGGCCGCGGCACGCCGGGTCGAACGCAACTGGGACCAGCTGGAGACCGTGCTGCACTCGGCGCTGATCCGCGCCCAGGCGCAGGGCGAGCTGTCCGCGGACCGTGACCCGCTCGCCCTCGCCCGCATGCTGCTGGTGCTGCTGCAGGGCCTGCGGGTCGTCGGCAAGGCGTCACAGGACCCGGCCAGGGTGCGGGACGCGGCGGAGCAGGCACTGGCGTTGCTCGACTGAATCCACAGAGCGGGCGGCGCCCTTTTTCCTGCCGCCATACTGAATCGATCGGTCAAGAATAAGGGAGATCATGACGCGCTTCATCGGCAGGACCGCTCTCGTCACCGGCGCGGGCTCGGGAATCGGCCAGGCCATCGCCGTCGCGTTCGCCGCGGAGGGTGCGCAGGTGGTCGTGGCAGGACGGCGGCAGGAACCGTTGTCGGACACGGTCCGGCTGATCGAGCAGGCGGGCGGCAAGGCGCTCGCGGTGACCGCCGACGTCTCGCGGGCCGCCGAGATCGAGGCGGTCGTGGACGCCGCGGTGGACCGTTTCGGGTCCCTGGACGTGGCCGTCAACAACGCGGGGGTGTTCCGGGGCGGGCAGCCGTTGGCCGACCTGTCGTCGGCGGACTGGCAGGAGCAGCTCGACATCAACCTCACCGGGGTGTTCCTGGCCCTGCGGGCCGAGGTCCGCCGGATGCGCTCGCAGTCCTCCGGCGGCGCCATCGTGAACATCGCGTCCACCATCGGCGCCCACACCCGACGCCCCGGCGCCGCCGCCTACGCGGCCACCAAGGCGGCCGTCTCCGCGCTCACCCGGGGCGCCGCCCTGGACCACATCCACGACGGCGTCCGCATCAACGCGGTCAGCCCCGGTCCCGTGGACACCCCGATGTCCCTGCGCCCCGGGGAGACGGAGGCGGACCGCGCCGACCGCGTGCGGAACGCGCTCCCGCTGGGCCGCGTCTCGTCCAGGTCGGAGATCGCCGCGGCCGTCCTGTACCTGGCCTCGGACGACGCGTCCTCGGTGGTCGGCACGGACCTGGTGGTGGACGGCGGGGCGACGGCCTGACGGCGGTCAGACCTTCAGGGCGTCGTACGTCACCCCGGTGAGCTGCTCCGAGGCGGCCCAAAGGCGCCTGGACGCCTGGTCGTCGCGGGTCCATGGAGCACGCCAGGAGGGCGCCGGGGAGCCTCGCCAGCCCGCCAGGGAGGGGCCGGTGAAGGAGTCCGGGGGGACGCCGGGGGCGGTGGCGGCGTAGAGGGTGGGCAGCGCGCCGCTGTCGGCGGACTGGGCGAAGTAGCGGTTGCCGATCCGCATGAAGCGTTCCGTCGCCCTGCGGCCCGCCATACTCGGGCCCGCGGTCTGCAGGTTGGTGGCCGCGTACCCGGGGTGCGCGGCCGCCGCGGTCACGTCCGACCCGTGGGCGGCGAGCCTGCGTGCCAGTTCGTGCACGAAGAGCAGGTTGGCGGTCTTGGACCGGCCGTATGCGATCCAACGGCGGTAACGGCGCTCGCTGTTGAGGTCGTCGATGTCGATGTTGGCCAGCGCGTGCGCCGTGCTGGACACGGTGACGACGCGTGCGGCGGGCGTGGCGAGGAGGGTGGGCAACAGCAGCCCGGTGAGCGCGAAGTGGCCCAGATGGTTGGTGCCGAACTGCGTCTCGAACCCGTCCGCCGTCGTGCCGTACGGCAGCGCCATCACGCCCGCGTTGTTGACCAGCAGGTCGAGGCGGTCGTAGGGATACGCCGTCGCGAACTCCCGTACGGAGGCCAGGTCCCCGAGGTCCAGGCGGGCGAACTCCACCTCCGCGCCCGGGACTTCGGCGGCCAGCCGGTCCCCCGCCTCGACGCCCCGCGCCTCGCTGCGACAGGCGAGCACCACGTGGGCGCCCCTGCGGGCGAGTTCCCGTGCGGTGACGTAGCCGATGCCGCTGTTGGCCCCGGTGACGACGGCCAGGCGCCCGCTCTGATCGGGGATGGCGTTCTCGTTCCAGCCGGACATGACCGGGCTCCCTCCGACGGGTGCGGCTCAGCCGACGAGCGGGGCACGCCCGGCGTATGCGGTCGCGGAGCCATGTCGCGGAGAGCTACCTTCCGGTCACGTCACGTTCTCATCACAGGTCCCTCATATCTCCGACACGGCATCCGCACCTCATTAGGTTCGTCACCTCATATCCGGCTGATCACCACTTCCTGATCACGCGCATGGATATCATCATGAATCCGGAAGGACCTGCTGTGAAACTGCTCCGCAAGCCCGGCGCTATCGCCGTCGCCGCGCTGGCCCTGGCCGTGCTGCCGGGTGCCGCCTCGGCCCACGACGGCGACCAGCCGTTCGAGAACTGCACCGAGGCGTACGCGGCCGGGTACGCGAACATCCCCGAGGGCGACGAGCACTACGGCAGCCAGCTCGACCGGGACGGCGACGGCATCGGCTGCGACCGGCCGCCCGCGGACTTCGAACCCCACGACGACGACGCGGCGGCAGCGGCGGCCGACGACGCCACCGGCAAGAAGGACCGGGACCTCGCCGAGACCGGCGGCGGAGACACCACCGTGTACCTCGCCGCCGCGGGTTCGGCGGTCCTGCTCACCGGTGGCGCGCTGGTGGCGTCGGCGCGCAGGCGCCGCGCCATGCGCTGAGGCGCGGGGTCGGCCGGAGGCGGCAGCATGACGAGCGGACACGAGACTCACGGGGCGGCCGTCGGCCCGCGGCCGCTGCGGACACGTGCCCTGACCCGTGAGACCGGCCAGGCCCGGATGCTGTTGGCCACCGGGAAGTGGCGCCCCGCCCCGGCGGACTCCGAAGCAGCGGCAGCCGTCCTGGAGCGCCTCGCGGCCCCGCTGCCTGTCCGGCGGGCGGCGACCGCACGGATGTCGGCCACGGACCGGGACCGCCGACTCCAACGCCTTCTGCGCACCGCCCTCCACCACCTCGACGCAGGCGCCGTCAGTCCGCCCGCAGCCGCTCTCCTGGCCGCCGTCGCCCGCGCCTTCCTGCCCTGGCACGACGCCCCGAACCCCCCGGGCGCAGCGGCGGCCCCGAGATACGGGCCCTCGGCGAGGACGGCAGACGGTCCGGCCGTGCCACTGACGGAGGCCGGCGAGTCGCTGCTCCCCGAACTGATCGCGCTTTTCTCCGTGTTGGCCTCACCGAGCCGGCCCGGGACCGTCCCGCTCACGCCCCCGGTCGAGCCTTGGCAGGTCCGGTACGCGGGCCGCTTCCGTCGTTACGGCAGACCCGCGCCCGGGGTGTGGACGGCCGAGACCGTCGGCTGCCCGGCGTGCGGGGGCAGGACCGGCCCGTGGACGGTGACCTGCGACTGGCGCCTGATCTCACTGGGCTGCCCGTGCGGGGTGGTGACCCGCGAGCACGGCCTCGCCTTCTCCGAGGTCTGGCTCCTGCTACCGGACCTGTGACGGGCCGTAGTGGCCGGCCACCCGCACAACGGCGCTCGGTCGCAGCCGGCGGGCCCGAAAGGGCTCACTGCCCGCTGAGGCGGAGTACGGCGACCACGTACAGGGCCCCGGACACCGTCAGAAAGACAAACGCGAGAACGGTGTGGACGACGAGCCCTCGCCCCGGGTCAAGGCCCAGATGTGCCCGGGCCGCACGGCTCACGCGGGGCGCGGGGACACCTCGCGCGGCGTTCGCCTCCGCCTTCTCGATCGCTCGGCGCAGCTTCCTGCGGCTTCTCTCGGTCGTGACACCCAGGCGCACACCGTGGGAGTCGCGCACGGACAGGCACCGGTACGCGCCACTGTACGAGAAGGTCGTCAGCAGCCGGACAGTGGTGATCCGGTCGAGGTCGACGGACCGTTCGCCGGTCAGGGTGCGCGCGATCAGGTACGACGACGAGTGCCGGAACGGCGCCCGCTCCTCGCCCAGTTCGGGCAGGAGGACGGCGCCGACGAGCCCGCACAGCAGGCCGAGCACGATCAGTGCGTCTTCCGGGACCAGCCCCGCCCTGGCCGGCCCGTAGCCGCCCAAGGGCAGCAGAAGAACCGTCACCGCCAGGCCCGATCCCATGCGGGCACGCGCCACGCTGCGACTCGTGGTTACTGCCACTGCCACCCCGTTTCCACCGGAAGACATCAGCATGCACGGGCGGCGAACCTCTGCACACTGTTGGGGTCCGGCAATCTTCGGCTCGGCATCGGGATGACGCACGGGAGGGCGGCACCCCCGCACAGGGTCCCGCCCTCTCCATGTGATCCGGAACCGCCGCCCATCGGTTGAGGGTCGGGGACGGGCGGCGGATCCGGGGTTCCAGTGGCCGTACGAGGGCTACCGGTGGTCGCTGCCGTTCGCCGTGATCGCCGCGCGGCCGGCCTCCAGGCGGGCGACCGGGATGCGGAACGGGGAGCAGGAGACGTAGTCCAGACCCACCTCGTGGAAGAAGTGGACCGACTCCGGGTCGCCGCCGTGCTCGCCGCAGACACCGAGCTTGAGGTCGGGGCGGGTCTTACGGCCCGCTTCCGCGGCGAGCTTCACCAGGGAGCCCACGCCGTCCCTGTCGATCGTCTCGAACGGGGAGACGCCGAAGATGCCCTTCTCCAGGTAGGCCGTGAAGAAGCTCGCCTCCACGTCGTCCCGGCTGAAGCCCCACACCGTCTGGGTGAGGTCGTTGGTGCCGAAGGAGAAGAACTCCGCCGCCTCCGCGATCTGACCGGCGGTCAGCGCGGCGCGCGGGAGCTCGATCATCGTGCCGATGGCCAGCTTGAGTTCGGTGTCCGTGGCGGCCTCGACCTCGGCCACCACCTGGTCGGCCTCTTCGCGGACGATCTCCAGTTCCTGGACCGTGCCCACCAGCGGGATCATGATCTCCGCGCGCGGGTCGCCCTTGGCGGCCTTGCGTTCGGCCGCGGCCTCGGCGATCGCCCGTACCTGCATGGTGAACAGACCGGGGATGACCAGTCCGAGGCGTACGCCGCGCAGACCCAGCATCGGGTTCTGCTCGTGCAGGCGGTGTACGGCCTGAAGGAGCCGGAGTTCGTTCTCGTGCGGCTCCTGACGGGACTCCGCAAGCGCCACGCGGACCGACAGCTCGGTGATGTCGGGGAGGAACTCGTGCAGCGGCGGGTCGAGGAGCCGGATCGTCACCGGCAGCCCGTCCATCGCCGAGAACAACTCCACGAAGTCCTTCTTCTGGAGCGGGAGCAGCGCCTTCAGCGACTCCTCGCGCTCGGTCTCCGTGTCGGCCAGGATGAGGCGCTCGACCAGTTCACGGCGGTCGCCGAGGAACATGTGCTCGGTACGGCACAGGCCGATGCCCTGGGCGCCGAAGCGGCGGGCGCGCAGCGCGTCCTCGGCGTTGTCGGCGTTGGCACGCACCCTCAGCCTGCGCTTGCGGTCGGCGAACGCCATGATCCGGTGCACGGCCTCGACCAGCTCGTCGGCGTCGTTGGCGCCCGCGTGCATCCGGCCCTCGAAGTACTCCACGACCGGCGACGGCACGACCGGGACCTCACCGAGGTACACCTTGCCGCTGGAGCCGTCGATGGAGATCAGGTCGCCCTCCTCGACGACATGCCCGCCCGGGACCGTCATCCGGCGCCGCTTGGTGTCGACCTCCAGCTCCTCCGCGCCGCACACACAGGTCTTGCCCATGCCGCGTGCGACCACGGCCGCGTGGGAGGTCTTGCCGCCGCGGGAGGTCAGGATGCCCTCGGCCGCGATCATGCCGTCGAGGTCGTCGGGGTTGGTCTCGCGGCGGACCAGGATGACCTTCTCGCCGGAACGCGACCACTTCACCGCCGTGTACGAGTCGAAGACGGCCTTGCCGACGGCCGCGCCCGGCGAGGCCGCGATGCCCCGGCCGACCTGCGCCACCTTGGTGTCCTCGTCGAAGCGCGGGAACATCAGCTGGGCGAGCTGGGCGCCGGTGACACGCTGGAGCGCCTCGGCCTCGTCGATGAGGCCCTGGTCCACCAGCTGGGTGGCGATACGGAAGGCCGCGCCCGCCGTGCGCTTGCCGACCCGGGTCTGGAGCATCCACAGCTGACCGCGCTCGATGGTGAACTCGATGTCGCAGAGGTCCTTGTAGTGGTTCTCCAGCGTCTCCATGATCTGCATCAGCTGGTCGTACGACTTCTTGTCGATCTGCTCCAGCTCCGCGAGCGGGACGGTGTTGCGGATGCCCGCGACGACGTCCTCGCCCTGGGCGTTCTGGAGGTAGTCGCCGTAGACGCCCTGGTGGCCGGAGGCGGGGTCGCGGGTGAACGCGACGCCGGTGCCCGAGTCGGGGCCGAGGTTGCCGAAGACCATCGAGCAGACGTTGACGGCGGTGCCGAGGTCGCCGGGGATGCGTTCCTGGCGACGGTAGAGCTTGGCTCGGTCGGTGTTCCAGGAGTCGAAGACCGCGTGGATGGCGAGGTCCATCTGCTCGCGCGCGTCCTGCGGGAAGTCCCGGCCGGCCTCCTTCTTGACGATCTTCTTGAAGGCGGTGACCAGCTTCTTGAGGTCGGCGGCCTCCAGGTCGGTGTCGACCGTGACCTTCTTGGCCTCCTTGGCCTTTTCGAGGGCCTCCTCGAAGAGGTCGCCGTCGACGGCGAGGACGGTCTTGCCGAACATCTGGATGAGCCGTCGGTAGGAGTCCCAGGCGAAACGGTCGTCGCCGGCCTGCTTGGCGAGACCCTGGACCGACTTGTCGGAGAGACCGATGTTCAGGACCGTGTCCATCATGCCGGGCATCGAGAACTTGGCTCCGGAGCGGACCGAGACGAGCAGCGGGTCGTCGGCCTGGCCGAGCTTCTTGCCCATGCGCTGCTCCAGCGCGTCGAGGTGCGCACTCACCTCGTCACGCAGTGCCGCGGGTTCGTCGCCGCTGTCCAGGTAGACCTTGCAGGCGTCCGTCGTGATGGTGAAGCCGGGGGGAACGGGGAGTCCCAGGTTGGTCATCTCGGCGAGGTTCGCGCCCTTGCCACCCAGGAGGTCCTTGAGGTCCTTGTTTCCCTCGGTGAAGTCATAGACGAACTTGGCTACGTGGGGTTCTTTGTTTTCCGACACGGGTCTCGACTCCCTCGAGGACGCGGTGGCTGCCCTGACGGCCAGGAACATACCCAGATCGAAGGCTTCTGGGTACGTCTGCTTGGGCGTCATACGCCCGTAACCAGCCGTCCGCCAGCGGATCGAAAGTCAAAGCTTGGCAAGCGACAGACGTCCGGTGTTTTCACTTCTTGAACACGGCAACCCCCGTAGACCCCTCCCGACCGCTCGTCTGAGCGCTGATTCGCACGGTTGATTTCGATCGATGAACGATCAAGGGGTGGCACTCAGTGCCACCCCTTGGAGAAGTGCAGTCGCCCATGATCCGCTCATCCGAGCGCAGCCCTTCTCAAGGGTGGCGAGAATCACGCTGCCACAGGCGCCCGGATTTCACCATGCGGACGGGTCTCCGGACAGAAACGGAGACGGAAACGCGGACGTCACACGCCCCCGGACCGCGGACGCCACATGCCCGTGGACGTCATACGCCCCACAGACGCCACACGCCCATGCACCGCGGACGTCACACACTTGCGAACCGTCGGCGTCACACGCCCATGGCCAGCAGCCGTTCCTCCACCCGCTCCGCGGCGTACAGATGCTCCACGACCAGGGCCCCCGCCCCCACCAGCCCGGCCCGTTCCCCGAGCCGTGAGGTCACGACCTCCAGGCGGGCGGTGGAGCGCGGCAGGGCCCGCTGGTACAGCAGCTCCCGGACGCCGGTGAGGAAGGGAGTTCCGGCGAGGTCTCCGGCGATCATCAGGACCCCGGGGTTCAGCAGGGTCACCACCGTCGCCAGCACGTCCCCGACCTGCCGCCCCGCCTCCCGGGCGAGCGCCGCCGCCTCCGGATGCCCGGACGCGAGGAGGTCGCGCACATCCGAGCCGGACGCCGCCGGCACCCCGGCCGCCGCCAGCCGCCGGGCCACGGCACCGCCGCTCGCCACGGCCGCGAGGCAGCCGTAGGAACCGCACCGGCACAGCGCCTCCGCGCCCGCGGGCACCCGGATGTGGCCCAGGTCGCCCGCGCCGCCGTCGATGCCCCGGTAGACCGAGCCGTCGACCACGACTCCGGCGCCGATGCCCGTCGAGACCTTGACCAGGACGAACGCCGAGCAGTCGGGGTGGGCCGTGCGCTGTTCGCCGTACGCCATGAGGTTGGCGTCGTTGTCGACGAGCACGGGGACCGGGCCGGTGCCGGTGTGCTCGGTGAAGGCCCTGGCGAGGCGGCCTCGTATGTCGTAGCCGTCCCAGCCGGGCATGATCGGCGGCTGGACCACTCGGCCACTTTCCATGTCGACCGGGCCCGGTACGGCGAGCCCGATGCCGCAGGCCTCCTCCGCCCGGTGTCCCGCCTTCTCCAGCAGTTCGGCGAACCAGCGGCCCAGCTCACCGAGCACGGTGTCCGGACCGTCCTCGATCGCGAGGGGACCACTGTGCTCGGCGAGGATCTCGCCGGTCAGGGAGAGCACGCACGCACGCGCGTGCCGGGTCTCCAGGTCGGCGGCGAGGACGACGGCGTGGGAGTCGTCGAACTCCAGGGTGATGGAGGGGCGGCCGCCCAGCGGGGAGTCGACGGGACCCCCGGCGCCCTCGCGCAGCCAGCCCGCGCGGAAGAGGCGGTCCAGGCGCTGGCCGACGGTCGCCCGGGACAGTCCGGTGGCCTGCTGGAGCGCTCCGCGCGTGACGGCTCGCCCGCTGCGGACCAGTTCGAGCAGATCTCCGGCGCCGGTCTGACTCCGTCCAGCCATGCGCACCCCCTTGTGTTTCTCAACTCTGCATTACATATTGAGTTTTGCGTGTTAAATAGACGTAACTCTACGGTAGCCCTGACCGAACCGGTCAGCCACACGTCTTCGGGGAGCCCCGAGTGGATCGCCTTGCCCAGCTCATCACCCCTTCCATGGAGCGCTCGATCGCATACGATCCGCCGGGCTCGTCACATTCCCTGCACGTCGGGGCGGCGAGGGTGCTGGAGGGCAACTGGACCGGCACCTCCACGGTGCCCTCGCGCGGCCTGTACCCGCACCAGTGGTCCTGGGACTCCGCGTTCATCGCGATCGGCCTGCGCCACCTGTCGCCGCTGCGGGCACAGACGGAACTGGAGACGCTGCTGACCGCCCAGTGGGGCGACGGGCGCATCCCGCACATCGTCTTCAACCCCTCCGTACCCCTCGACGCGTACTTCCCGAGCCCCGACTTCTGGCGTTCCTCCACCGCGGGGCACTCCGCGGGCGCCCCGCGCACCGTACAGACGTCCGGCATCGTGCAGCCACCGGTCCACGCGCTGGCCGCGTGGCTGGTCCACCGCGCCGACCCCGGGCTCTCCCGCGCGCGCGGCTTCCTCGCCCGGGTGTACCCACGCCTGGCCGCCTGGCACCGCTACCTCCTGCACCGCCGCGACCTGGGCGGCGGCGGGCTCGCATCCGTCGTGCACCCCTGGGAACAGGGTATGGACAACAGCCCCTCGTGGGACCTCCCCCTCAGCAGGGTGACCCCCGCCCCGGCCCGTTCCTTCCGCCGCGCCGACCTCGACCACGGGGCGGCCGAGGACCGGCCGACGGACCTGGACTACGGGCGGTACGTACGGCTGGCGACGGACTACCGGGATGCCGGATACGCCGACGGAGGCGGCGGCTTCGCGGTCGAGGACCCCTCCTTCAACGCCCTGCTCATCGCCTCCGAGCACGCGCTCGCCCGGATCGCCGAGGAGCTGGGCGCGCCCGGCACGGCCCGCCACGCGCGCGCGGAGCGGCTGACGGCGGCGCTGGTCGAGCGGCTGTGGGACCCGGCGAGCGGCATGTTCCTGTGCCGGGACCTGCGGTGGCCCGCCCCGGACGGGCGCGGCACCCTGATCCCCGAGCGCGGGGTCTCCGGCCTGATCCCGCTCCTCCTCCCCGACCTCCCGCGGGACATCGTCGAGTCGCTCCTGCGTACGGCGTCCGGCCCGCACTTCGGACTGGGCGCCACCACCCGCCTCGTCCCCAGCCACGACCTCCTCGGCGAGGCCTTCGACCCGCACCGCTACTGGCGCGGCCCGGCCTGGTTCAACACCGCCTGGCTGCTGGAGCGGGGTCTGCGCACCCACGGCGAGCAGCAACGCGCCGACGCCCTGCGGGAGTCGGTCCTGGAACTCGCCGAGGCCACCGACTTCGCGGAGTACGTCGACCCGTACACCGGCGAGGCCTGCGGGACGACCGGCTTCAGCTGGACCGCCGCGCTCGCACTGGACCTGCTGCACAGCGACACCACAGCCACGCACAGCACCACAGTCACGGCGGACATGGGGCTCCCCATGGGGCTCAAGGGAGGGAACCTGCGATGACGGACCGGCATCATCTGCTCGTGCACGGCGGGACGTTCGCTGCCGTGGGTGACGGCGGCGACATCAGCGGTGTCCGGGGCGGCGGCAGCGCCCCGGACGGGATGTTCGTACGGGACGCCCGGCATCTGAGCCGCTGGCAGCTCACGGTCGACGGCGCGGTCCCGGAGGCGCTGTCACCGGTCGCCGACGGGGACACCGCACGCTGTGTCCTGGTCCCGCGCGGCGGCCGCCAGGAGCCGCCCGCCTGCACCCTCTTCCGCGAACAGGCGGTGGGGGACGGCTCGTTCGTCGAATCCCTCCGCGTCACCAGCAACCGCCCGGTGCCGACGACGGTCCGGCTCGCGGTCACCGCGGACGCCGACTTCACCGACCAGTTCGAACTCCGCTCCGACTTCCGCACCTACCCGAAGACCGGCGCGCACCGCTCCCGTGAAGTCCTCGACGACGGCGTGGAGTTCACCTACCAGCGCGGCGAATGGCGTTCCTGTACGACGGTGACGGCCGACCCGGCCCCGGACGGCGTCGAGGAGACGGGCACCGGAGCGCGGCGCCTGGTGTGGACACTGGACCTGGAGCCGCACGGCACGGCCGAACTGACCCTGCGCGTGATGGCGCGCCCGCACGGCGACAGGCGGGCCCGCCGGGTGCCGAGCTCCCCTGCCACGCTGAACCGCCAACTCATCGCGATGGAGGGCGAGTTCGTCGAGGGCGTAGCCTTCCCGACCGGCTGGCCGGAACTCGCGGCCGCATGCGCGCGCGGGCTCGCCGACCTGGCCTCGCTCCAGGTCCCGGCGACCGGTCCGGATGGCGAGGACCTGCTCGTGCCGGCCGCCGGAGCCCCCTGGTTCCTGACCCTGCTCGGCCGGGACGCCCTCCTCACCTCGCTGTTCGCCCTCCCTTACCGGCCCCAGCTGGCCGCCGCGACGCTCCCCGCGCTCGCCGCGACCCAGGCGACCGAGACCGGTGCGGCCTCCGTGTCCCAGCCCGGCAAGATCGTGCACGAGGTGCGGCACGGTGAGCTGGCGCACTTCGGGCAGGTGCCGTACGGCCGTTACTACGGCTCGGTGGACGCCACACCGCTGTTCCTCGTCCTGCTCGGCGCGTATGTGGAGCACACCGGGGACGTCTCGCTCGCCCGGCGCCTGGAGCCCAACGCCCGTGCGGCGATCGGCTGGATGCTCGACCACGGCGGGCTGACCTCGCGCGGCTACCTCGTCTACCGCTCCGACCAGGGCGGCCTCGCCAACCAGAACTGGAAGGACTCCCCCGGCGCGATCTGCGGCGCCGACGGAACGCGGGCGAGCGGCCCGGTGACGGCCGCGGGGGCGCAGGGCTACGCCTACGACGCACTGCGCAGGACCGCGTGGCTCGCGCGCACGGTGTGGGAGGACGAGACGTACGCGGCCCTCCTCGAACAGGCCGCGGCCGATCTGCGGGACCGGTTCCAGCGGGACTTCTGGATGCCGGACCGTACGTTCCCCGCGCTCGCGCTGGACGGGGAGGGCCGCCAGGTCGACGCGCTGGCCTCCGACGCCGGGCATCTGCTGTGGTCCGGGCTGCTCGACAAGGAGTACGGGGAACTGGTGGGGCGGCGGCTGCTGGAGCCGGACTTCTTCTCGGGCTGGGGGGTGCGGACCCTGGCGGCCGGACAACCGGCGTACCACCCACTGTCGTACCACCGGGGCTCGGTGTGGCCGCACGACAACGCGCTCATCACACTCGGTCTCGCCCGCTACGGGCTGCACGACGAGGCGCGGGCCGTGGCGCACGGCCTGGTGGACGCGGCGACGGCGGCCGGGCATCGGCTGCCGGAGGTTCTCGCCGGGTACGGGCGGGAGTCCCACGGCGAGCCGGTGCCGTATCCGCACGCGTGCGTGCGGGAATCGCGGTCCGCGGCGGCGCCGCTGGCGTTGCTGACGGCGGTGGGAGGAGCCTGAAATCTCACCGTTGACCAAGCATTGGTCCGGTGTTTGCCCTGGGCCGTGAACCGGGGCGCGAAGCCGGACGTACGGGACGGTGGCGGATCCGAGACCCCATATCGGATCCGCCTCCTACCAGGACCCGTACGGAAGGATCCTCGGGTGTCCGAGACCCTTGCAGAGAGCACGTCACCCGAGGCCGAAGCGCCCGTCGGGGACGGTCCACCGGACAGCAAGCCCTCCCTGCGGGCGCGGCTCGGAAGGTGGCGCGAGCAGCACCCCGTCGCCGCACGCACCATCCGGTGGACGGTGAACGTCCTCGCCGCGCTGCTCGTCCTCGGCGCCCTGCTCATGCCGAACAAGGTCACCCATCTGCATGCCAGGGAGTTCGTGCGGATCCCGGCGGAGGCGATCCTCGGCGCGGCCGTGGCACTCGCGCTGCCGCGTCGGCCGCGGCTGGCGGTGGCCGTGGTGTCCGGCGTGGCGCTCGGCGTGATGACGATCCTGAACCTGCTCGACATGGGGTTCAACGACTACCTCGGACGGGGCTTCAACCTCATCCTCGACTGGGAACTGCTCAACGACGCCCAGTCGTACATCTCCGACTCGATGGGCCAGGCGGTGGCGGTCGGGGCCGCGGTCGGCGCGGTCGTCCTGGTCCTCCTCCTCCTGTCCCTCATGACGTGGGCGATGGTCAGGCTGAGCGGTCTGCTGATCCTGGACCGGCGGACCGCCACCCGCGGCACCCTCGTCGCCGCCACCGTCTGGGTCACCTGCTCCGCCCTCGGTCTGCAGATCTTCGGCACCCCGCTGGCCTCCGAACACACCGCCTCGCTCACCTTTCTCCAGGCCAAGCAGGTGGTGCAGACCGTGCGGGACGAGGCGGCCTTCGAGAAGGTGGCCAAGGTCGACGCCTTCGGGAACACGCCGGGCGACCAGCTGGTGCCGGATCTGCGCGGCAAGGACATGATCTTCACGTTCATCGAGAGCTACGGCAGGAGCGCCGTCGAGGACAAGGGCATCGCGCCCGGCGTCGACAAGACCCTCGCCACGAGCACCGCGGCCCTCGCGAAGGCGGGCTTCCACGCGAAGAGCGGGTGGCTGACCTCGGCGACGTACGGCGGCAGCAGCTGGCTCGGCCACTCGACCACCCTCTCCGGCCTGTGGATCGACAACCAGCAGCGCTACCGCACGGTCATGGCCAGCGACCGTCTCAGCCTCACCAAGGCCTTCAAGAAGACCGGCGACTGGGACACCGTCGGCGTCATGCCGGGCGTGCAGAAGGGCTGGCCGGAGCAGAAGTTCTACGACCTCGACAAGGTCTACAACGCCTTCCAACTCGGCTACCAGGGACCGAAGTTCAGCTGGTCGACGATGCCGGACCAGTACGCCCTGGAGGCCTACCAGCGCCAGGTGCACAGCAAGAAGCGCGACAAGCCGCTGATGTCCGAGATCATCCTGACGTCGAGCCACCAGCCGTGGGCGCCCATCCCGAAGATGGTCCCCTGGGACAAGCTCGGCGACGGCTCGATCTTCAAGCCCATCCAGAGGGCCGGCAACAAGGCGTCCGACATCATCGCCGACTCCACCCGCTCCAAGCAGGAGTACGGCAAGTCCATCTCGTACTCCGTCACCAGCCTCACCCAGTGGCTGGAGCGCTACGGCAGTGCGGACACCGTGCTCGTCTTCCTCGGCGACCACCAGCCGATCGCGCGGGTCAGCGGCGAGAACGCCAGCCGTGACGTGCCGATCTCCATCGTCGCCAAGGACCCGAAGGTCCTCGACAAGATCGCCTCCTGGAACTGGACCGACGGCCTCAAGCCGGCCCACAACGCCCCGGTCTGGAAGATGAGCTCCTTCCGAGACCGCTTCCTGACGGCGTACGGCTCAACCCCCCACCCGTCGAAGGGATAGCGCTTCCGCGGGGTACCGATTCCGATTACCGGGCGACTGCGGCCCGGTGGGGGCTGGCCGCGCAGTTCCCCGCGCCCCTGAGTGGGGACAGTGGACGCACCTTTGGACGCGCACGGGGTGGGGGCTGGTCGCGCAGTTCCCCGCGCCCCTGGGTGGGGACGGTGGACGCATCTTCGGACGCGCACGGCCCCTCACCCCTGGGTGAGGACGGTGGACGCACCTTTGGATGCACACGGCCCCCGCCCCCCGGGTAGGGACGGTGGACGTGCCTGCAGTCGCCGGCGGCGTGAAGGGGACGGGGTGGGGGGTGTCCGCCCGCAGTGGCCGGCGTCCGGAGCCGGGCACTGTTCGAGGGACCGAGCCGCCGGACCGAGGACGGACAC
>NZ_JBIAKA010000012.1:0-314850 GCF_042872225.1 Streptomyces sp. NPDC005374
ACGGCACCGGCCAGTCCGGCAACACCCTCTACGACGGCTGGAACGACACCGGCGCCACCAACGCCGCCCTCGCCCTCAACGCCACCGAGTGGCTGGCCGGCGGGAGCAGCAGCGGCGGCGGAGGCGGCGGAGGCGGTTCCACCTGCACGGCCGCCCAACTCCTCGGCAACAACGGCTTCGAGTCCGGCAGTTCGACCTGGGCCGCGAGCAGCGGGGTGATCACCAACTCCAGCAGCGAGTCCGCGCGCACCGGCTCCTACTATGCCTGGCTCGACGGCTACGGCACCGCGACCACCGACACGTTGTCCCAGTCGGTGACCGTGCCGTCCGGGTGCACCACGGCCACGCTCAGCTTCTACCTGCACGTCGACACCGCCGAGACCACCACCAGCACCGCCTACGACACCCTCAAGGTGCAGGTCCTGAACAGCTCGGGCACGGTGCTCGGCACCCTGGCCACGTACTCGAACCTCAACGCGGCCTCCGGCTACACACAGCGCAGCTTCAGCCTGGCGGGCTACGCCGGGCAGACCGTCACCCTCAAGTTCACCGGCACGGAGGGCTCCACCCTCCAGACGTCGTTCGTCATCGACGACACGGCGCTGAACGTCAGCTGAACCGCGCCGGGACCCACCCGGTCCCGGGGCCGGTCACCGTGCGCCCGTCGGACACCACGCGCAGCGTGCCGGCGGGCGCACGCTCGTCCGGCACGCGTGCCTCGCGGTTTCAGACACGCAGGCGCCACGTCCGCAGGACTGCTTCCCGGTCCCGCGACCCCCTCCTGACCGGCGGCTCGTCCGTAAGCTCGAAGGCGCAGGACCGGGCGACCGCCTCGCTCGCCGCGTTGGCGGCGTCGATGCGGAGCAGCACACGCCTGGGCCGTATCTCCGCGACCGCGTACTCGGCGGCCAACCTCACGGCCCTCTTGGCCAGCCCCTGCCCCCGGTGGGCGGCGCCGACTCCGTAGGCGAGCTCCAGGTCCCGTTCGTCCGAACCGCTGCGGAACAACAGGACTTCGCCCAGGGGAACGAGCCCGTCCGCGGTGACGGCCAACTGGAGCTTGCGCCCCTCGGCCCGGCCTTGCCGCGCTCCGGCGAGATAGGCGCGCGCCGCGTCCGGGCCGAACGGCGAGGCCACCGGGGTCCAGCGGGCCATCTCCGGATCGTCGTAGAGCGCGACCAGGTCGGCGAGGTCGGTGTCCTCCCACTCGCGCAGCCGGACGCCGTAGCCTTCGAGGCCTACCGGCGGGACCAGGGTGAAGGTTCTGTTGGTGTCCATGGGTCGATCCTGCCCCGGGGAGGCGGCAAGTGGCGGAGAGGGTGCTCGGCGGCGGCGCGGTCAACGAAGTCGTCCGGATCGGGGAGACCGTGCGGCGCACACCCTCGAAGCGGTCGGCCTTCGTGGGGCATCTGCTCGCGCTCCTGGAGGGCGACGGGCGGCAGATCGCGCCCCGCTTCCTCGGTACGGACGAACAGGGCCGGGAGGTCTTCCGCCACATCGCGGGGCGGGCCGCCGTGACCGCGCGCGAGCGCGCCGCCGTCCGTACCGACGACGCTCTCGCGGAGGTCGCCCGACTCGTCCGCGCCTTCCACGACCTGACGCACGGGACGCCGCTCGCCGGTGACCAGGACGTCGTGTGCCACAACGACCTCGCGCCGAAGAACACCGTGTACACGGTGGAGAACGATGTGTGGCGGCCCGTGGCGTTGATCGACTGGGACCTGGCCGCCCCGGGTCGGCGGGTCCACGACATCGCCCATGTCTGCTGGCAGTACCTCGACCTGGGACCCGGCGTCACCGACGTACGGGAGACCGCCCACCGCATCCGGCTGGTCTGTGACGCCTACGGTTTCGACGGGCGCGAGGAACTGCTGGACACGGTGCTGTGGTGGCAGGACCGGTGCTGGAGGGGGATCGAGGCCGGGGCGCTGCGCGGGGAACCGGCCATGATCGGCCTGCGTGAGCAGGGGGTCGTCGAGGAGGTGCGGGCCGCGCGGGCCTGGGTCGCCGCCCGGCGGCACGAGCTGGGTGCCTTCCTGGACTGACCGGCCCGCTGTGCTGTCCGACGAGCGCGCGTGGAGGCCGGTCCGCGCAGGGCGGGCCGGCCTCCACGTCTCCTGTCGAGAGGGTTCCTACGGCTTGGGGACGCTCTTCGCCGCCGTGACGGTGCACATCATCCCGAGGACCAGCGCGAGGGCGCCGATGATGATGTTGTTCAGTGCCACACCGGCGTCGGGGCTCTCACCGACGACCCAGGGGGCGATGATCATCCAGATGCCGACCGCGCAGAAGGCCCAGCTGAGGCCGTACATGCGCTCGGGGGTCTGGGTGAACCCGAGGGCCAGCAGGCCGATCGCTATGCCCACGATGAGGTTGTGGGTCACGAGGGCGGGCTGGCTGGTCGTGTAGTGGAGTATCCAGGGGGATACGGCGCAGTACAGACCGAGCAGGAACACCGGTCCGTCCACGAGCGCCACATCGCGACCGCCGAGCATGCGGGCGTAGCGTTCCCGCATTTCTGAAGCATCAGGGTGGCTGGTGATGTCACCTCTGGTGGGCGAGACGTTGGCCATGATTCGTCTCCTTCGACTACAGGCCTGACCGCGTCTGGTGCGGTTTGCGGTTAGCGCCGCCTGTGTACAGTGTGCGCTTATTTTCCCTTTATGTGTAGCGGAGGCAGTGCCCTGGGTCCGTGCCGGGCGGAGCGTGTGGTGTGCCGCCCTCGTTCGAGCCCCGGGACATGGTCATCAACTCGCATCGGTTCTGCGTCGTACAGTCGAGCCATGCCTGACGATCCGGACGGTGAGGACAGGGAGGCCCGGCCGGAGAGGGCCTCCCGGGGTCTCGCGGCGAGCCTCACCACCGGGTCCCTGGCCCGTCGGCTCGGGGTGTCGCCCACCACGCTGCGCTCCTGGGACCGCCGCTACGGCATCGGCCCCGCCGTCCGCGCCGACGGCAGGCACCGCAGGTGGACCCCGCGGGACGTCGCCGTACTGGAGACGATGTGCCGGCTCACGTCGGCGGGCGTGCCGCCCGCCGAGGCCGCACGGGCGGCGAAGGACTCCGCGTCCCCGGCACCGCCGAGGGCACCGGAACCGGCGCCCCACGCACGGTCACGGGCGGCCGGCACCCTCCCTCTGGGCGATGTGCGCCAGGAGTGCCGCGGGCTCGCCCGCGCCGCCGTACGCCTCGACGCGCCCGCCGTGGAGGAGCAGTTGGCCACGGCCGTCGACACCCACGGTCTCATCGTCGCCTGGCAGGAGGTGATGGTACCCACGCTGCACGCGGTGGGCCGCAAGTGGGCCTCGTCCGGGGACCGTTACGTCGAGGTCGAGCACCTGCTGTCCTGGCACATCTCCACCACACTGCGCCGCCGTACCCGCCCGCCGGCCCGGCACGGTGACGCGCTGGGCCCGGGGCCGCTGTTGCTGGCGTGCGTCCCGGGCGAGCAGCACACGCTGCCGCTGGAGGCGCTCAACGCCGGCCTGGGCGAACTGCGCCTGCCCACCAGGATGTTCGGGGCCGCCGTACCCGCCGAAGCGCTGACCGCCGCGGTGGACCGGCTCGGCCCGGCGGCCGTCGTCCTGTGGGCCCAGGCCCGCTCCTCGGCGAACCTGCCGCTGGCCCGGCACGTCGCCGGAGCCCAATGGGGCGTGAAGGGAGCGCGCCGGAGCCCCTTGGTCATGCTGGGCGGACCCGGCTGGCTCGGCCACTCCGGCCAGGGCATGTTGCGGCCGACGGTCCTCAGGGACGCCCTGGACACTCTGGCCGGTCTGTACGCCGCCGAGCCTGTCCAGCCGTCCGGGCAGCCCGCGTCACGCGCGGGTCCCTCGTCCAAGGACCCGGCCGGCCTCAGTCGCGACCACGGGCCCGCCTGAAACGGGCGAGACCGTCGGACAGTTCCACGATCGGGTCCGGGTAGTCGACGGCGGCGCGGTCCAGCCCCCGCAGCTTCCACGGCTCGTGCACCGCGGCACCCTCCAGCGCGGCCAGCTCGGGCACCCAGCGGCGGACGTAGGCACCGTCGGGGTCGTACCGCTTGCCCTGGGTGACCGGGTTGAGGACCCGGTTGGGCCTGCTGTCGGTGCCGGTGCCCGCCATCCACTGCCAGTTGAGCTGGTTGTTGGCGACGTCGCCGTCGACCAGCAGGCCCAGGAAGTGCCGGGCGCCCACGCGCCAGTCCACGTACAGCGTCTTGGCGAGGAAACTCGCCGTCAGCAGGCGGCCACGGTTGTGCATCCAGCCCTCGTGCCGCAGTTGACGCATCGCCGCGTCGACGACCGGGTAGCCGGTGCGGCCCTCCCGCCACGCCTCGACATCCTCGTGCGCGGCCCGCTCGGAGCGCCAACTGTCGTGCTGGGTGCGGTAGTCGGCGTCGGCCACGGCGGGGCGGGCCGCCAGCACCTGCCGGTGGAAGTCACGCCAGGCGAGCTGCCGTACGAAGGCCTCGGCACCCGGACCGCCCGACCGGCGGGCGCGGTGGACCAGTTCGACGGGGGAGAGGGTGCCGAAATGCAGGTGCGGGGAGAGCCGGGAGGTCGCGTCGCCGGCCAGGTCGTCGTGGCCGTCCTCGTACCCGGACACACCGCCGCGCAGCCAGGCCGCCAGCCGCCGTCGGCCCTCCCCCTCGCCACCCTCGGCGAGTCCCGCCGAGAGTCCGGACAGGCTGGTGCGGGACGGCAGCGGCTCGGACCCGACGTCGTCGGGGACCCGCAGGGTCCGGGGTGCCCCGAGCGGCTCCCGCACCCGCTCCTGCGACCAGCGCCGAAAGTAGGGCGTGAAGACGGCGAAGTGGTCCGAGGAGGCCGGGACCACCGCACCCGGAGCGACAGCCGTGGTCACCGTGTCGTGCACGTGCAGCCGTACGCCCTCGGCCTCCAGGGCCCGCCGCAGCCGCTCCTCCCGCCGGTGCGCGTGGGCGCTGACGTCGGACGCCATGTGGACCTCGTCGGCGTCGGCCTCGGCGGCGACCTTGCACACCTGGTCGACGAGGTCGCCGTGGCGCACCACCAGGCGGCCGCCCCGCTCGCGCAGACCGGCGTCGAGATCGCGCAGGCAGTCGGCGAGGAACGCCAGCCGGTTCGGTACGGCGAACCCGGCGACGTCCACGGCCCGGTCCCGCACGAACAGCGGGACGACCTCCTCGGTGCCGTCGAGAGCCGCGGTGAGCGGCGGATGATCGTGCAGGCGCAGGTCGCAGGTGAACAGGACGACCGAGATGCTCATGACGCGTACTCCGTGCAGTGGGGCGGATCCGTCGGAGATCCGCTTGATCCGGTGGTGATCGGTTTCCCGTCGAACCGAAGGGCAGCTCGTGGGGCGGGCCGACGGATGGGCTGAGGGGCGGGAGGCTCAGGCGGCCGGAGCGCGACCCGGTGCGCAGGCGGCCTTACTCGCCGCGGCCCGCGCGATGTTGCGGGCCATACCGCCGAACACGATCGCGTGGAAGGGGGAGACGCTCCACCAGTAGGCCTGGCCGAGCAGACCGCGTGGATGGAACAGGGCACGCTGCCGGTAGCGGGTGCGGCCGTCCGCGCCGGTGCTCACCCGCATCTCCAGCCAGGCCAGGCCCGGCAGGCGCATCTCGGCCCGCAGCCGCAGCAGTCGGCCGGGCTCGATCTCCTCGACCCGCCAGAAGTCCAGCGAGTCGCCGACCCGCAGATGCGCGGCGTCCCGGCGCCCCCTGCGCAGTCCGACCCCGCCCGCCAGCCGGTCAAGACATCCCCGTACCGCCCACGCGAGCGGGAAGGAGTACCAGCCGTTGTCACCGCCGATGCCCTCGATGACCCGCCACAGTGCCCCGGGCGGAGCATCGACCGCCAGCTCCCGCTGGTCGTCGTAGAGACTTCCGCCCGCCCAGCCGGGGTCGGTGGGCAGGGGGTCGCTCGGGGCGCCGGGCACCGACGCCGACGACCACCGGGTGCTGACCCGCGCCTCCCGCACCCTTCGCAGAGCCAGTCGTACGGCGTCGTCGAAACCGGTCGGACCAGCGGGCGGGCCGGCGACGTAGCGGGAGATGTCGTGCTCGTGGCAGACCACCTCGTGGCGCAGCGACTCGGTGAGCGGCCGTGCGAGGGACGCGGGCACCGGCGTCACCAGTCCCACCCAGTGGCTGGAGAGCCCGGGGGTGAGGAAGGGCAGAGAAAGGACGACCCGGCGCGGCAGGCCGGCGACCGTCGCGTACCTGAGCATCATCTGCCGGTACGTCAGCACGTCCGGTCCGCCGACGTCGAAGGTCCGGCTGATGTGCGACGGCATCCGCGCACTGCCGACGAGGGCCCCGAGCACGTCGCGGACGGCCACGGGCTGGATGCGGGTGCGCACCCAGCTCGGCGTGACCATCACCGGAAGGCGCTCGGTCAGGTAGCGCAGCATCTCGAAGGAGGCCGATCCCGAGCCGATGACGACGGCCGCCCGAAGGACGGTGGCCGGCACTCCTGAGTCGAGCAGAATGCGGGCCACCTCGGCGCGTGAGCGCAGATGCGGGGAGAGCCCGTCCTCGGGCACGCCCGCGGGGGTGAGTCCGCTGAGGTGGACGATCCGCCGCACGCCCGCGGCCCGGGCCTGCTCGGCGAAGATCCGCGCGGCCCTGCGGTCGGTTTCCTCGAAGTCCTTTCCGGAGCTCATCGAGTGCACCAGGTAGTACGCCACGTCGACGCCCTCCAGGGCACGGGCGACGGACCCGGCGTCGGTCACGTCGCCGCCCAGCACCTCGGCATGGTTGGCCCAGGGGTGGTCGCGCAGCCGGTCGGGGGAGCGGGCCAGACAGCGCACCCGGTGTCCCGCGACGAGGAGCTCGGGGACGAGCCGTCCGCCGATGTATCCCGTGGCACCGGTCACCAGGCAGTGCAGTCCCTCTCGCGTGTCGTCACGCTCCATCGGCCCTCGGTCCCTCGTCTCGGTTCCCCCTGCCGATCACTTCCGTCCGGTGGTCCGGTTCGGATGCGCCGAGCGGTCGACAGGCGAAAGAGCGAGGGCGGGAACATGGTCACGCTCATCGCGGGAAGCCGCACTGATACGAGAGAACGGTTCGAGTCGCAGATCGATGCTGGAGGTGTCGGCCACTATGGGCGCGAAGGTGTTGGAGCGGTTTCCAGCGGGAGCTCCTCGCGGATCATGGCCGGCGGAGGAGTACGCGGCGGAGCGCCGCGCCAAGGGTGAGCCCGCGACCGTGGTGATGGATCTGAACGCGGACGCGTTCCTCGTGGTCGTCCCCGGGCGCGACGAGGACTGAACGACCGGACGAACGGCCTCGGCCGGGCGCACGCACACCGCGGGCGGCCGGCCGTGGTGTGTGTGCGTGTTCCGCACTTCTCGTTCAAGGCGGGATCGAATGCGGGCCTGTTCACGGCCCGTTCGAATTTTTCTCTGCCACCGTTCGTGAAATCAACGGTCCGCGATACGAGATCGACCGGGATTTCCTTGACGCCTCTCACCGACGGCTGTCACGATCGATGCCATGAACACGCGACTGGACCTCACGCGGCGACGCCATGTCGACCTCGCGCGCGTCTCCAGCGCCTCCTGTTGCTCTGCGGCCTGATCAACCCACTGCGATCCGCCGCGTTTTCTTCTTTCTCCGCCTGAATTCAATGGGCCCGCGCGTCCCTTGACCGCAGCCTCTGAATTCGGCGTGCTCGAAAACATTCCGCAACAGGAGTTCCGCATGCCCGCGCCCGTGAAATTCGCCTACTGGGTCCCCAACGTCAGCGGAGGACTCGTCACCAGCAGGATCGAGCAGCGTACCGACTGGGGGTACGACTACAACCGGGAACTCGCCGTCCTCGCCGAGAACAACGGCTTCGAGTACGCCCTCAGCCAGGTCCGCTACATGGCCAGCTACGGCGCCGAGTTCCAGCACGAGTCGACCAGCTTCAGCCTCGCCCTGCTGCTCGCCACCGAGCGGCTGAAGGTGATCGCCGCTGTCCACCCCGGTCTGTGGCATCCCGGCGTCCTTGCCAAGCTCGGCGCCACCGCCGACCACCTGTCCAAGGGCCGCTTCGCCGTGAACGTCGTGTCGGGGTGGTTCAAGGGCGAGTTCACCGCCCTCGGCGAGCCCTGGCTGGAGCACGACGAGCGGTACCGCCGCTCCGAGGAGTTCATCACCGCCCTGCGCAGCATCTGGACCGAGGACCACGCCGAACTCGCCGGTGACTTCTACCGGTTGCGTGACTTCTCCCTCAAGCCCAAGCCGCTCAACACCGCGGAGCGGCCGCACCCGGAGATCTTCCAGGGCGGCAACTCCAGCGCCGCCCGCGCCATGGCCGGCCGGGTCTCCGACTGGTACTTCTCCAACGGCAAGGACTTCGACGGGGTCGTCGAGCAGCTCGACGACGTCCGCAAGTCAGCGGCCGAAGTCGGGCGCACCGCACCGAAGTTCGGCCTCAACGGCTTCCTCATCGCCCGGGACACCGAGGCCGAGGCCCGCGAGACCCTCCGGGAGATCGTCGCCAAGGCCGACCACGAGGCCATCGAGGGCTTCGGCGCCGCCGTGAAGCAGGCCGGACAGTCCACCGGCGACAAGAAGGGCATGTGGCAGGACTCCACCTTCGAGGACCTCGTCCAGTACAACGACGGCTTCCGCACCGGCCTGATCGGCACACCCGAGCAGATCGCCGAGCGCATCGTGGCGTACCGCAAGCTCGGCGTCGACCTGCTCCTCCTCGGCTTCCTGCACTACCACGAGGAGGTCGAGTACTTCGGCAGCCGGGTGCTGCCGCTCGTACGTGAACTGGAGGCCCAACTCCCGGACACGGCGCCCGAGTCCGTATCCGCCCACGCCTGATCCCGGCTGCGAGAGAGGTCAACCGCATGAGCACCGTCACGCCCACCGACTGGCAGACCCGCCCCGCCCCGGAAACCGCCCAGGACTGGATCGCCCGCGCCGCCGAGGCCGCCGCCGTCCTCGCCACCGACGCCGCCGAGCGCGACCGCGCCGGCGCCACCCCCTACGCCGAGGTCCAGCTCCTCAAGGACGCCGGCCTCGTCACCCTGCTCGGGCCCAGGGAGCACGGCGGCGCAGGCCAGGACTGGCCCACCGCCTACCGGGTCATCCGCGAGATCTCCAAGGCCGACGGCTCCGTCGGCCAGCTCCTCGGCTACCACTACCTGTGGTTCTGGGCCGCCCGCCTGGTCGGCACCCGGGAACAGTGGGAGCACGTGGAGGCGGAGGCCAGCCGCAACCGCTGGTTCTTCGGCGGCGCGGTCAACCCGCGCGACAAGGACGTCGTCGTGACCGAGGACGGCGACGACCTCGTCTACACCGGCCGCAAGACCTTCTCCACCGGCAGCAAGGTCTCCGACGTCACCGTTCTCGAAGGCGTGCTGGAAGGCACCGACCAGCATGTCTTCGCCATCGTCCCCTCCGACTCCGAGGGCCTGACCTTCCACGACGACTGGGACAACATCGGCCAGCGCCTCACCGAGAGCGGCGGCGTCACCCTGGACGGCGTCCGCACACCGTGGTCCTCCGCCGCGGGCTATGTCGACAAGGTGTTCCAGCCGCGCGTCTACAACACCCTCAACGTCCCCACCATCCAGCTGGTCTTCGTCAACTTCTACCTGGGCATCGCGGGCGGCGCTCTGGAGACCGCCGCCACCTACACCCGCGAGAAGTCCCGCTCCTGGCTGCACGGTGGCTTCGAGCGCGCAGTCGACGAGCCGTACGTCATCGACGTCTACGGCGATCTCACCGCCAAGCTCTGGGCGGTCGAGGCCCTCGCCGACGCCGTCGCCGCCGAGGGGCAGAAACTCCACGACGACCCCGACGCGGTCACCGAGAAGACGCGCGGCGACTTCGAGGTCCGGGTGGCCGCGGTCAAGGCCCGCGCCACCGACGTGTCCCTGGAGATCTCGAACCGGATCTTCGAGGTCACCGGCGCCCGCTCCACGGCCACCTCCGAGGGCCTGGACCGGTTCTGGCGCAATGTCCGGACCCACACGCTCCACGACCCCGTCGCGTACAAGCGGCGCGAGGTCGGCCGCTGGGTTCTGGAGGGCGAACTGCCCGAACCCACCTGGTACTCCTGACCGCTCCCCCAGGGGTGCCCCTTCCTGAACAGGGGGCACCCCGCCTCCCCGAAAGAGGACCGCATGGCCACCGTCCTGTCCGTCTCCGGCAGCCCCTCCGCCTCCTCCCGCACCAATCGACTGCTGCGTCACCTCGACGGACGTCTGACCGCACAGGGCCACGAGGTGATCCCGCTCGACGTCCGCACCATCCCCGCGGAGGCCCTGCTCGGCGCCGACTTCAGGCACCCGGCGATCGTCGAGGCGACCGAACTGTTCGCACGCGCCGACGGGGTCGTCGTCGGAACCCCCGTCTACAAGGCGTCGTACTCAGGAGTCCTCAAGGCCCTCCTCGACCTGCTCCCGCAGTACGCCCTCACCGGCAAGACCGTGCTGCCCCTGGCCACCGGCGGCTCCACCGCCCACGTCCTGGCCATCGACTACGCGCTGCGTCCGGTGCTCAGCTCCATGGGCGCGGCCCATATCGTGCAGGGCTGGTTCACCCTCGACAAGGACATCACCGTGCGGGAGGACGGCTCGCTGACCGTCGCGCCGGCCGCGACGGAGGCGCTCACCCAGGTGGTGGACCAGTTCTCGACCGCGCTGGGCCGGCTGCCGGTGCTGGCGGCGGCGAGCTGAGCGCCGTGACCACGCACGCGATGGCGACCACGAGGGGGCCTGCGCCCGCCCATGTGATCGCCGACGATGCGGAGGCCCTCGCGGTCGCCGCGTCCCTGGCGGCGGAGTTCCGCACGGGAGCTGCCGTCAGGGACGCCGAACGCAGGCTGCCCCGCGCGGAGTTGGACCGTCTCTCGGCCTCCGGGCTGCTCGCCGTCACCGTCCCCGCCGAGCACGGAGGGGCGGACGTGAGCGCGTCGACCTTGGCCGAGGTCTTCCGGCTGCTCGCCTCCGCCGACGGAAGCCTCTCCCAGATCCCGCAGAGCCACTTCGCCTACGTGAACGTGATCCGCCGTCAGGGCACCGACGAGCAGCGGAAGTTCTTCTTCGCGGAGCTGCTCGCCGGCCGTCGCCTCGGCAACGCGCAGTCCGAGGCCGGCACCAAGCACGTCCAGGACATCCGCACCCGCCTGCACCCGCGGCCGGACGGCTCGTACCGTCTGGACGGCGTCAAGCACTACTCCACCGGCGCCCTGTTCGCCGACTGGATCCCGGTACTGGCCCGCGCGGACGACGACAAGCTGCACGTCGCCTACGTGCCCAGCAACGCCCCCGGTCTCACGGTGATCGACGACTGGGACGGACTCGGCCAGCGGACGACGGCCAGCGGCACCGTCCGCCTCGAAGGCGTCGAGGTCCCGGCCGACCGCGTGCTGCCCCACCACCTCACCTTCGAGGGACCGCAACTCCACGGAGCGGTCGCCCAGTTGCTGCACGCCGCGATCGACGCCGGAATCGCCCAGGGAGCGCTCGCGGAGGCGGCCGAGTTCGTCCGGACGAAGAGCCGGCCTTGGTTCGAGAGCGGCGTCGAGGCGGCTGCCGAGGACCCCCTGCTGATCCAGCGCTTCGGCGAACTCGCCCTCCAGGTACGGGCGTCCGAAGCGCTGCTGCGGGAGGCCGCCCGCGCGGTGGAGGCGGCCCAGGCCGATCTCACCGACGACTCCGCGGCCGAGGCCTCCATCGCCGTGGCCGCCGCCAAGGTGCAGGCGGCCCAGGCGTCCGTGGAGGTGGCGAGCGCGCTCTTCGAGGTGTCCGGCACCCGATCGGCGCTCAACTCCCTGAACCTGCACCGGCATTGGCGTGACGCCCGCACCCACACCCTGCACGATCCGACCCGCTGGAAGATCCAGCACATCGGCCGGTACGTGCTCAACGGAACCCGGCCGCCCCGGCACGGCCTGCTCTGATCGGAGACCCCACGTGTCCCTCACTTTCCACTGGTTCCTGCCCACCAACGGCGACAGCCGCCACGTCGTCGGTGGCGGCCACGGCACGCCCGCCACCGTCTCCGGACGGGACCGGCCGCCGACGGTCGCCTACCTGAGCCAGATCGGCCGCGCGGCCGAGGACCTGGGCTTCGTCGGGGCGCTCACACCCACCGGTGCCTGGTGCGAGGACGCGTGGCTGACCACCGCGATGGTCAGCCAGAACACCGAGCGCCTGAAGTTCCTGGTCGCCTTCCGGCCCGGTTCCGTCTCGCCGACCCTCGCCGCACAGATGGCGTCCACCTTCCAGCGCCAGTCCGGAGGGCGGCTGCTGCTCAACGTGGTCACCGGTGGGGAGAGCCACGAGCAGCGGGCCTACGGGGACTTCCTCGACAAGGACGCCCGCTACCGCCGTACCGGAGAATTCCTGGAAATCGTACGGGGGTTGTGGGAGGGCAAGACCGTCGACCTGCACGGTGAGCACCTCCACGTCGAGGACGCGAAGCTCGCCCGGGTGCCCGACCCGGTGCCCGAGGTGTACTTCGGCGGGTCCTCACCGATCGCCGGGGAGATCGCCGCCAAGTACGTCGACGTCTACCTCACCTGGGGCGAGCCGCCCGCGCAGGTCGCCGAGAAGATCGCCCGGATCCGGGCGCTCGCGGCGAAGCAGGGCCGCACCCTGCGCTTCGGGATCCGTCTGCACGTCATCACCCGCGACACCTCCGAGCAGGCCTGGGCGGAGGCGGACCGGCTGCTCAAGGGCTTCGACCCGGAGACCGTCAGGTCGGTGCAGGCGGGACTGGCCCGCAGCGAGTCCGAGGGGCAGCAGCGGATGCTCGCCCTGCACGGCGGCGGCGACCGCGCCGGACTGGAGATCTACCCCAACCTCTGGGCCGGCATCGGCCTGGTGCGCGGCGGTGCGGGCACCGCGCTGGTCGGCAGCCACGACGAGGTCGCCGAGCGGATCAAGGAGTACCACGCCCTCGGCATCGACGAGTTCGTGCTCTCCGGCTACCCGCACCTGGAGGAGGCCTACTGGTTCGGAGAGGGTGTCCTGCCGCGACTGGCGGGGCAGGGGCTGTGGCAGCACCCCTTCGATGCGCGCCCCGCGCCCTCGGCACAGGTGCCGTTCGCGAGCTGAGCGGTCCGGCGGGGGGGTGCCGAGAGGAGACCGTCACGTGAGTGAATGGCCGTTGACCAGGAGTTTCCGGAGCAGTTCCGGTGATGTCCGATGGGAGACCTTCGGAGAACCGGGCCGGGACCCGGTCGTCCTCCTCCACGGCACTCCCTTCTCCTCCTATGTGTGGCGTGCCGTCGCCCGCGCCCTCGCCCGTCACCACCAGGTGTTCGTGTGGGACATGCCGGGCTACGGCTCCTCGGAGATGTCGGCGGGCCAGGACGTCTCCCTGGCGGCCCAGAGCACGGTGTTCACCGAACTCCTCGCGCACTGGGGCCTGGACGAACCCCGGGTCGTGGCCCACGACTTCGGCGGGGCGGTGTCCCTGCGGGCCCATCTGCTGCACGGGGCCTGCTACCGCTCGCTCGCCCTCGTCGACCCGGTCGCGCTGGCTCCCTGGGGATCACCGTTCTTCCGGCTCGTCGGCGCGCACTCCGACGTCTTCGACCAGTTGCCGTCCGCCCTGCACCGGGCGCTTGTCCGCGAGTATGTGAGCTCCGCCAGCAGCCCCGGCCTGCACCCGGCGGTGCTCGACCGGCTCGTCGAACCCTGGCTCGGCGAGCCCGGCCAGGCGGCCTTCTACCGCCAGATCGCCCAGGCCGACCAGCGCCACACCGACGAGGTCCAGGACCGGTACGGCGAGATCGCGATCCCGGTCCTGGTGTGCTGGGGCGAGGACGACAACTGGATCCCCGTCGCCAAGGGACACGAACTCGTCGCCCGTATCCCGGACGCCCGTCTCGAACTCATCCCCGGCGCCGGCCACCTCGTCCAGGAGGACGCCCCCGCGGAACTCCTGGCCGCCCTCCTCGACGGGCCCTAGCCCTCGGCGAGGGCGTCCAGATGTGCGCGCCGCACTTCGTTCGTCTGCCCCTGCACGAGGAGGAACATCCCCTCGCGGAACAGCCGTTGGGCCGTACCTGCGAGATCCATGGCCCGGCCGCCCTCCGCCACCACAGCCGCGGTCGTCGCGGCGCGCATGAGGTCGTACGACCGGGCCTTGAGTGCCAGCCGTTCGTCGACGTGTTCATGCGGGACGGGGTGCTCGGCGAGGTCGTAGGCCTGGCGCCGGACCTCGTCCAGGTGGCACCGCAGGGCCGCCGAAGTCCTCGGCTCCCCGGCCTCCTCCACGACTGCGAGCGCCGCGTACGCCACGCCGAAGACGGCGGGGGAGGCGTTGGTGGCGCGGGGCCGGTCGACCAGAGCGAACTTCTCCTGCGGGGTGCGCAGTACCACCGACTCCTCGGGCAGCCACAGCCCGTCCAGTTCCAGGGACACCGTCCGGGCCGCGGAGAGCGCCGCGAGCCGCATCGGCGGCGAGGCGCGCAGCCCCGGCTGTTCGCGAGCCTCGGCGAACGCGAACACCACCTCGTCCGCCTCGGTCACCCCGGCCAGCAGCATCACGTCGTTCAGCCCCCAGCCGGTGTACCAGGGCACCCTCCCGTCGAAGCGAACGCCGCCCCGCTCGGCCGTCACCCGCACCGGCACCCGGGGAAACGCGCGGACGTGCGCGTACGCGATGCCCGCCAGGAGCTCGCCGGACGACAGCGGCCCGAGCAGTCGCTCCCGCACCGGCAGCCCGGTCTGGGTGAGCAGCCTGACCGGCGAGTGGTGCTGGGTCTGAACGAACCACGTCGAACAGCAGGCCCCGGCCAGGATCTCCTGGACCTCCCGGGCCACCGCGTCGGGGGCGCCGGCACCGCCGTACTCCTTCGGCGCGCTCACGCCGAGCAGCCCCGACCGCTTGACCGCCTCGATGTGACTCGCGGGCACGCCCTCCTGGTCGACCCGGGCCGCGTGCGGGGCGAGGAGGCCGTCGGCGAGGGCGCGGGCGGTGACGAGAAGCGGGTGCGCTGCGGTGGTCATGGAAAAGATTCTCCCGATGCCGTCGCGCGCGGTGTCGATCCGGGGGTGAGCCGTTCGTGTAGGAGGTGAGAGAAGCTCACATCGAGTGTCCGAGGAGACCGTCATGCAGCACTACCTGCTCAACGTCATGCAGCCCGGCTGGGACGAACTGCCCGCCCCCGAGGTGCTGGCCGGGATCGGCGAGCGGCTCGACGCCTTCCACCAGGAGCTGCGCGAGGCCGGCGCCTGGGTCTTCGCCGGCGGACTGCACGGCCCCGACTCCTCGACCGTGCTGCGGCCCCGCGACGGCGACGTACTGATCACCGACGGCCCGTACGCGGAGGGCAAGGAACAGCTCGGCGGCCTGTGCATCGTGAAGGCGCCCGACCTGGACGCGGCCCTGGAGTGGGGGCGCAAGGCGGCCCTGGCGACCACGCTGCCCGTCGAGGTCCGCCCCTTCCAGCACGCGGCCGAGGACTGATGCACCCTGACGTGGAGGCCGTCTTCCGCGAGGAGTACGGTCGCGCGGTCGCCGTCCTCGTCCGCTTCCTGGGCGACATCGACCTCGCCGAGGAAGCGGTCCAGGACGCCTTCACCGAGGCCGTCCGGCGCTGGCCGCAGACCGGCGTACCGCCCGGCCCGGCCGGGTGGATCATCACCACCGCCCGCAACCGGGCGATCGACCGGCTGCGCCGCGAGTCCACCAGAGAGGCCCGCCACGCCGAGGCCGCCCTCCTGTACGCTCCCGACGCACCGCCCGAGGAGGGCCCCGTGCGCGACGAACGGCTCCGCCTCGTCTTCACCTGCTGCCACCCCGCGCTCGCGCCCCAGGCCCAGGTCGCCCTCACCCTGCGACTGCTCGGCGGGCTCACCACGGCACAGATCGCCCGCGCCTTCCTGGTCCCCGAACCGACCATGGCGCAGCGCTTGGTCCGTGCCAAGGCCAAGATCCGCAACGCCCGCATCCCCTACCGCGTCCCCCGCGACGCCGACCTTCCCGACCGGCTGCGGGGCGTCCTCGCCGTCGTCTACCTGATCTTCAACGAGGGGTACGGCGGCACACCCGAGCTGTGCGCGGAGGCCGTACGCCTGGGCCGTCTGCTGACCGGCCTGATGCCGGACGAACCCGAGGCCACCGGGCTCCTCGCGCTGATGCTGCTCATCGAGTCCCGCCGGGCCGCCCGCACCGACGACAGCGGTGACCTCGTCCCGCTGTCGGAGCAGGACCCGGACCGCTGGGACCGGCAGCTCATCGCCGAGGGGCAGGCACTCGTACGGCGGTGTCTGCGCCGGAACCGGCCGGGGCCGTACCAGATCCAGGCCGCCATCCAGGCCGTGCACAGCGACGCGCCGACCGACTGGATCCAGGTCCTTCGGCTGTACGACCAGCTCATGGCCGTGGCTCCCAGCCCTGTCGTCGCCCTCAACCGCGCGGTCGCCGTGGCCGAGACCGACGGACCGGCGCGGGCTCTGGCCCTGGTGGACGCGCTGGAGCTCGACGGATACCACGTCCTGCACGCCGTCCGGGCCGACCTGCTGCGCCGGCTCGGCCGCGACACGGAGGCCGCACGGGCCTACGAAAAGGCCGCCGGACTCGCCGAGAACCCCGCGGAACGCGCCTATCTCCGACGCCGACGCGGGTCGCTCGCGGTGTGAGCGCTCTGCTGCCTTCGTGTGACGGAAAGTAGTGCCGTCCGGCGCGGAATTGTTTCGGCACCCAAAAGGTTGGTATATACATCTGACAGTCGACATCCAGGCCGCAAGGCCCGCGCACCCCCAGCGAGGCACCGTGAACCAGCCCCTTTCCGAGCAGCCCGCCGACATCGTGGCCCGGCTGCGCGCCACCTTCCGCACCGGCCGCACCAAGCCCGTCGAGTGGCGTACGGCCCAGCTGCGCCGGATGCGCGAGATGCTCACGGAGAAGGGCACGGAACTGGCCGCCGCCCTCCACACCGACATGGGCAAGAGCTCCACCGAGGCCTTCCGTACCGAGATCGACTTCGTGATCCGCGAGGTCGACCACACCCTCGACCACCTCACCGACTGGCTGCGCCCCGAATCCGCCCCCGTCCCCGCGCACCTCGGCACCGACGCCACCGCCTGGACGCAGTACGACCCGCTGGGTGTCGTCCTCGTCATCGCCCCGTGGAACTACCCGGCCCAGCTGCTGCTCGCCCCCATGGCCGGCGCCCTCGCCTCGGGCAACGCGGTGGTCGTCAAGCCCAGTGAGATGGCCCCGGCCACCTCCGCCGCGCTGGCCCGGCTGCTGCCCGCGTACCTGGACACCGACGCCGTCGCGGTCGTCGAGGGCGGCATCCCGGAGACCACGGCCCTGCTGGCCGAGCGCTTCGACCACATCTTCTACACCGGCAACGGCGCTGTCGGCCGTATCGTCCTGCGCGCCGCAGCCGAGCACCTCACGCCGGTCACCCTCGAACTGGGCGGCAAGTCCCCGGCGTTCGTCGACCGCGACGCCGACCTCACCGTCGTCGCGGACCGGCTCGCCCGCGGGAAGTTCCTCAACGCCGGCCAGACCTGCGTCGCCCCCGACTACGTCCTGACCGACCCGGACACCGCCTCCGCCCTGGAGCCGCTGCTCGCGAGTGCTGTCGAAAAGGTGTTCGGCAGCGACCCCGCGGACTCCGGCGAGTACGGCCGCATCATCAACGAGCGGCACTTCGACCGCCTCGCCGGTCTGCTCGACTCGGGACGCACGGTCGTGGGCGGCAAGAGCGACCGTACGACCAAGTACATCGCGCCCACCGTCCTCGCCGACGTGGCGCCCGAGGCGCCGGTCATGCAGGAGGAGATCTTCGGCCCGATCCTGCCGATCGTCACCGTCCCCGGTCTCGACGAGGCCATCGACTTCATCAACGACCGGGACAAGCCCCTCGCGCTGTACGTCTTCACCGACTCCGACACGACCCGGAGCCGCATCGCCGACGAGACCTCCTCCGGCGGCCTCGGCTACGGCCTGCCCCTCGCCCATCTCACCGTCTCCGACCTGCCGTTCGGCGGGGTCGGGGAGAGCGGCATGGGCAACTACCACGGCCGGTACTCCATCGAGACCTTCAGCCACCGCAAGGCGATCCTGGAGAAGCCGCTCGTCTAGGACGCAGGTCTGCCGAACAGGTCCGCCGCGTTGTCGTGGCACACGGCCCGCAGCCACTCCTGGCCCAGCTCCAGCCTTTCCAGGGCCTGGAGCTGGTGCAGGTACGGGTAGGGGATGTTGGGGAAGTCGGAGCCGAGCAGGATGCGGTCGCCGAGTGCGGCGAGGCGGGGCAGGGCCCGGGCCGGGTACGGCATGAACGCCTCGGTGAAGTCGGTGAACGCCATCGTCGTGTCCAGCCGCACCTCGTCGAACCGTTCGGCGAGGTCGAGGAACTCCTCGTACTCGGACATGCCCATGTGCGCGACGATCAGCCGCAGCCTCGGGTGCCGCGCCAGGATTTGCGCGACGGGCCCGGGGCCGGTGTGCTTGCCGGGCGCGGGCCCGGAGCCGCAGTGGATCACCACGGGGATTCCGGCCTCGGCGAGCACCCCCCACGCCTCCTGGAGGAGTTCGTCGGCCGGGTCGTACCCGCCCACCTGGACGTGGGCCTTGAACACGCGCGCGCCCGCTTCGACGGCCTCGCGGACGTAGGCCGCGACATCCGGCTCGGGGTAGAGCGTGGCGGTGTGCAGACAGTCGGGGGTGCGGCGGGCGAAGTCGGCCGCCCATCCGTTCAGCCATCGGGCCATGCCGGGTTTGTGCGGGTACAGCATCGCGGTGAAGGCCCGAACGCCGAACGCCCGCAGTACGGCCGTTCTCTCCGCCTCGTCCTTCCGGTACGTGATCGGCCATCCCGCCCCGCCGACCAGCGGCCCTGCGGCGTCGAAGTACTCCCACACCTTGTGCAGGACACGCTCGGGCATGAAGTGGGTGTGGACGTCGATCAGACCCGGAAGCCCGAGGCCCTCCCAGAAACGCCGGACCTCACCGGCCTCCTCGCCGACGGATGCAATGCCGTGATCATTCATGCCGCCCACCATCCGCCCCGGACAGGGGATGAAGCGACCCGTTCCGAAGAGACGCGCTGAGGGATCCGTCACAGCGAAGGGGGCCGCGCATCTGCGGCGTTGTCGTCACTCCCCCCACTCTCGACTTCGCTCGAGCGGGAGGGGCCCCCATCGCTCCGCGTCGACTCCCTCCTCCGCCTTGCAGCTGGACGCTCCCCCACGCTCGGCTTCGCTCGCGCGGGGGGACCCCCATGGCCCCGCTCACCTGCGCTGACACGGCGCCGTTCCTTGGAGTCGGCCTGATCCGCCGGACAGGCCCTAGTCTCGACGTCGAGAGCAGCGCGCCGCACCGATCGTGCGGAGAGACGGGGGACCGCACCGGATGCACGACTGGGCCATGCCGACGCCATCGGCACCTTCGCTCGTGGCCTACCGGGGGGACGGCTTCGTCGCCACTCCCTTCTCCGAGCATTGCGCCGGCCTCGTCGAAGCCGGACACCACGTGTTCCTGGGGATCAGCCCCGGCAACGGGTACTTCTCCGAGGACCGGCTCGTCGCACTGCTGCGCTGGGCCGCCGCCCGCTTCACCCGTGTCGAGCTGGCCCACCCCGACGCCGACACCGTCGCCTGCACCTACCTCGGCCGCGGATACGAACCCCGGCACGCCCGGGCCCGCGCCCACCGGGACGTACGCCAGACGGCCAACCGCATCTCCCGGGCGGTGGCGACCGCACGGATGGACCCGGACCGGCTGCGGGTCGCGCAGTTCTCGGACTTCTACGACGTCCCCGCCTACCGTGCCGCCCGTGAACGCGTCACCCGCGCGCACCAGGAGCAGCCGGCGTTCCACGCCACCTGCACCCGTATGGTCACCGGTGTCCTGCGCACCACGATGCCCGCCGACTGGACCCCGACCGACGGCCAACTGGCCGCGGGCGCGGAGTACTTGGACAGTGAACTCCCGTTCCTCCTCGACACCCCGGCCATCCTCGGCGTACCGGCCTCCCTCTTCGCCTACCGCGCCACCCCGGCCGTCGCGGGCTTCCTCTACGGCCCGGACGCGCTGTTTCCGGCGGCGGACACGCAGGGATTCGTCACGGTGGAGCCGCTCCTGGCCGCGCCGTGAGTCCGGCAGCCGGGGGAGTGGGCTCCACCGTGCGGGGCAGCCACGTGAAAGAGGGATGTGGCCCGACGGGCGGTCCGGGCCGCATCCGGCAAGATCGACGCCTGACAGTACTTCCGCACCCCCGCAGAGAGTTGACGTCATGACCGACAAGCTCACCGTGAGCGTCCTGGGCACCGGCATCATGGGCGCCGCGATGGCCCGCAACCTGGTCCGCGCCGGGCACACCGTCCGCGCCTGGAACCGCAGCGCCGCCAAGGCGCAACCGCTGGCCGCGGACGGTGTGGAGATCGCCGACAGCCCCGCCGAGGCCGTGCGGGGCGCCGACGTCGTTCTGACCATCCTCTACGACGGGCCCGCTGCCCTGGACGTCATGCGACAGGCCGCCGACGCGCTGAGTCCGGGCACCGCGTGGGTGCAGTCGACCACCGCCGGCATCGAGGCGATCGCCGACCTGGCGGCCTTCGCCCGCACACACGAACTGGTCTTCTTCGACGCGCCCGTTCTGGGCACCCGCCAGCCGGCCGAGGCCGGTCAGCTGCTGGTCCTCGCGGCCGGACCGGTCCACGGCCGTGACGCCGTGGCCCCCGTCTTCGACGCGGTCGGCGCGCGTACGGTGTGGACGGGCGAGGACGGCGGGGAGGGCAGCGCGACCCGGCTGAAGTTGGTCGCCAACAGCTGGGTCCTGTCGGTGACCAACGCGGCCGGGGAGATGCTCGCCCTGGCGAAGGCCCTCGGCGTCGACCCGCAGAGTTTCTTCGACGCCATCGACGGCGGCCCGCTCGACATGGGCTACCTGCGGGCGAAGTCGGCCATGGTCCTCGACGACCGGCTGTCACCGGCCCAGTTCGCGGTCTCCACCGCCGCCAAGGACGCCCGGCTGATCGTCGAGGCCGGTGAGCGCGGCGGCGTCCGCCTGGACGTGGCCGCGGCGAGCGCCGAACGCTTCGAGCGTGCCGCCGCCCAGGGCCACGGCGACGAGGACATGGCCGCGGCCTACTTCGCGAGCTTCGACGAGAACGCCTGACCGGGACCGGAACACCGGACGCCGAGGAGGAACCTCGTGTCCGAGCCCCGCTGAAGGGGGGCCGGGGCGAGGGCGCGAACGGCACCCTCGCCCCGGAGCCTGTCAGCAGGTTGAGTCGGTCTGGGTGAGGAGCCCCAGGCGCCACGGCAGGCTGTTGTAGTCGCCGCCCGCGTTCGGATCCTTGCCCTGGTACAGGTACTGGAGTTTGCAGGCGGGGATCGTCAGCGTCTGGTCGTACCCGGCGCGGATCATCTCGCCGTGACTGATGTCCTTCGTCCAACTGCCCGCGGGGAAGGTGACGTTGTTCGCCCGGGCGAACGGATTGCCCTCCGTCGCGGCCAACTGGGCCCACGAACCGGCGAGGCTGCCGGATGTCCAGGAGCGGAACCAGCGCCGCCCGTCGGACCCGATCGCCTCCACCAGCAGCAGATACTGGTTGCTTCCCTGCACCTTGTACACGTTGGCGGCTTCGAACAGCGCGTACTTGTTGGAGTCCTGGGCCGCGATGACCGTGTTGGTGAACCCGTTCGGGAACTGCGCCCGGGTCGTCTGCGACCGGTACAGGTGTCCGTTGTCGTCGGACGAGAACAGATAGCAGTCGGCGCTGTCGCAGATGACCCACATGTCGACCCAGTAACCGCCGCCGATGTTCTGCTTGATGACGTCCGGCATGGCCGAGTAGAAGGTGCGGGGCGCGCTCCACCCGTCGGGGTTGGAGATGTCGCTGTTCGTGGAGAACGAGGCGTTGCCGGTCTGGTAGACGAGGTACCAGGTGTTCTGCGGGGCGAAGTAGAACACCTGTGGCGCCGCCCGGTACCCGGCTCCTATGGCGCTGCGGTCCAGGTAGTGGTGCGTGGCCGAAGCCGCCTGCGACCAGTCGGTGAAGCTCAGGTACACCAGGTTGTAGCCGGCCGAGCTCGCGACGCTCGCGAACACGTGGTACTTGCCGTTGTAGTAGACGACCGACGGATCCTTCAGCCCGGCGATGGTGTGTGTCGAGTCCGACTTCGGTGACATCAGCACACCGCTGGAACTCCAGCGGTAACTGCCGGGCAGAGCGGCCGCGTCACTGGCGACGGCGGGCGTGCCGCCCATCGCCGTCAGCGTCGCGTTGTACGCCGCCTTCTTGTTGCCGTTCGCGTCGAACAGCAACGGAGTCACCGAGGCCCGCCAGGAGTCGCTGTCGCGGATGCCCCACACCGTGATGCCGGTGCAGCGCGAGACGTTCAGACATGCCCGGACCGTGTTCGCGTACGCCGTCGCGGGAGCCTGCGCGATGTCCAGCTCGGTGATCTGCACGTCCACGCCGAGCGCCGCGAAGTTCGACAGCGTGGTCTGGAAACTCGAGGGCGGTCCGCCGCTGCCGAAGTGCGCCTGGAATCCCACACAGTCGATGGGCACGCCCCGGGCTTTGAAGTCCTGGACCATGCGGTAGACGCCCTGGGTCTTCGCCGCACTCCAGTCCTCGATGTTGTAGTCGTTGTAACAGAGCTTGGCCGCCGGGTCGGCCGACCGCGCGGTCCGGAAGGCCTGCTCGATGTATCCGTTGCCCAGCACGTTCTGGAACACCGTGGCCCGGCGCCCGCCGCCGCTGCCGTCGGCGAAGGCCTCGTTGACCACGTCCCAGGCGTAGATCCTGCCCTTGTAGTGGTTCATCACCTGGGTGATGTGGTTGTTCATCACGCTGCCGAGCGTGGCCGAGTCGGTGATCGAGCCGACCCAGCCGGGCAGTTGGGAGTGCCAGACGAGGGTGTGGCCGCGCAGCCGCTGGCCGTGCGCCGACGCGTGGCTCGCGATCTGGTCGGCGGGACCGTAATTGAACGAGCCGCGGGACGGCTCGACGGTGTCCCACTTCATCTCGTTCTCGGGTGTGACCGAGTTGAACTCGCGGTCCAGGATGGCCGCGTACGTCGAGTTGCCCAGCTTTCCGGCGGCGACCGCGGCTCCGAAGTACCGCCCGGACTGGGCCGCCTGGGCGCCCAGGGTGGAGGCTTTGACGGTCGGGTCGGGAACGGTGGCGGCGGTACCGGTGGCGACCAGCGCGGTGGCGGCCACCAGCGCTGAGAGAGCGGCACGGGGCCGCCGTATACGCGTGAGAAGGTGCATGACTCTCCTCGTACGGTGGGGGGGCGGGAGCATCACAGATGTGGGAGCGCGATGTGGGAGCGCTCCCAAGGCAGGCCAGATGGATGATAGGAGCCCCACGGGAAGCGTCAATACCTCGCGCACCGCCCGGTTTTTCACCCGCCCCGGTGCGCAGGAGCCCCCTGAGGGGTCCCTCGGCTCAGATGCTGCTGCTCAGCGGGTGGCTGAAGCCCTGGCCGGAGATGAGGCGGGCGCCCTCGGCGAGTTCCGTGGCGAAACGTTCGACGGCCTCGTAGGGGAAGCGGTGGCTGGGGCCGCTGAGTGAGAGGGAGGCGACCACCTCGCCGGTGCGGCCGGTGACCGGCACCGCCACGGCGGTGAGCCCCTCGTCCCACTCGCTGCTGCTGACGGCGTATCCCCGTTCGGACGCCTCCAGGGCCCGGGCCCGCAGCTGCTCGACATGGCCTTCGCCCTGCGGTGAGGCGGCGGCGACCCTGTGCAGGAGGGCCTCGGAGGCATCCCGCAGCAGGACCTTCGAGGAGGCGCCGGCCCACAGGGGCTGCTCGTCACCGACGTCGACGACATGGCGCAGCGGGTGCGGGCTCTCCTCGTGGGCCACGCAGATGCGGTGGACACCCCGGGCGACGAAGAGGTTGACGGTCTCGCCGAGCCGGTCCGCGAGGTCGCGCATCACCTTCCGGGTCTCCTGCGGCACCTCCCACTGGCTGCGGGCGAGATGGGCCCAGCGCCACAGCGCGGGCCCCGCGGTGTAGCCGGAGGGGTGCGAGCCCAGCAGGCCGGTCTCCTCCAGGGTCTGCACCAGGCGCAGCACGGTCGTCTTCGCGAGCCCGGTCGCCTCGGTGATCTCCCGCAGGGTGACCACGGGCCGGTCCTCGCTGAGCAGGGTGAGGATGTCGAACGCCCGCCGCACACTGCGCACGCCCTCTCCCCCCGCCCGTGTCTGTTCCTCGCTCACGCACTGCCTTCCCGCTGCGTCCGCCCCGGCTCTCCGATGCGGCCGTCGACCATGATGCCTCGACGGTAGTCCGCTGCGTGGACCGAGGAAACCGCGACGTGCGGGGTGGCGGATCCGGCCCCGGCTGCCTGATGGGCCCGATGTGGCCCGGCCTCGAGGCTCTTCTGCCCGGCACGCCCTTGTTCGAGCTGTCCTCGCACTCTAGGCTGACCGCACAGCGGACCATGTGAGCCACCTAGCGGTCCGGAGTCGGTGTTCCAGGGAGCGAGCATGCGCAAGTCCATCGCCACCGTCTGCCTCAGCGGCACCCTCACCGAGAAGCTGACAGCCGCCTCACGGGCCGGCTTCGACGGCGTCGAGATCTTCGAGAACGACCTCCTCGCGAGCCCCCTCACGCCCGAGGAGATCGCCGCGCGCACGGCCGACCTGGGGCTGAGCATCGACCTGTACCAGCCGATGCGCGACATCGAGGCCGTCCCGGAGGAGGTCTTCACCCGCAACCTCCGGCGCGCCCGGCACAAGTTCGAGCTGATGCGCAGGCTCGGCGCCGACACCGTGCTCGTCTGCTCCAGCGTCTCGCCCCAGGCGGTCGACGACGACGCACTCGCCGCTGAGCAGCTGAGCCGACTCGCCGACCTGGCGCAGGAGTCCGGCATCCGGGTGGCGTACGAGGCGCTGGCGTGGGGGCGGCACATCAGCACCTACGACCACGCCTGGCGGGTCGTCGAGGCCGCCGGCCACTTTGCCCTCGGCACCTGTCTGGACAGCTTCCACATCCTCTCCCGGAGTTCTGGACCCGAGTACCTCAAGGGCATCGCGGACATCCCCGGCGACAAGATCTTCTTCCTCCAGCTCGCCGACGCCCCGCTGATGGCCATGGACGTCCTCCAGTGGAGCCGTCACTACCGCTGCTTCCCCGGCCAGGGCGGTTTCGACGTCGGAGGTTTCCTCCGGCACGTCCTGAACACGGGATACGCGGGACCCCTGTCCCTGGAGGTCTTCAACGACGTCTTCCGCCAGGCCGACGCGGGCCGCACCGCCCTGGACGGACTGCGCTCACTGCTCGCCCTCGAGGAGAACGCCGGAGTCTCCCCGCTGCCGGCCCCCGTGATCCCCTCCGGGGTCGCCTTCGCCGAACTCGTCACCAGCGACCCCGAGCCCATCGGTGAACTCCTCACGGCTGTCGGCTTCTCCCGCACGGCCCGCCATCACGGCAAGCCGGTCGACCTCTGGGAGCAGGGCGAGGCACGTGTCCTGGTGAACGCGGGCGCCGGCGGCCGTCGTACCGACACCACCCTGGCCGCCGTAGGCCTGGAGACGGCGGATCCGGCGGCCTCCGCACGCCGGGCGGAAGCGCTGCTCGCCCCCGCCCTGCCCAAGCGCCGCACCGCGCAGGACGTTCCGCTGGAGTCGATCGCCGCCCCGGACGGCTCCGAGGTCCTCTTCTGCGCCACCCGCCGACCCGAACTCCCCAGCTGGACCGACGACTTCGCCTACACATCCGAGAGTGGTCCGGCCGACGTCACGGCCATCGACCACCTCGCGCTCACCCAGCCGTGGCACCACTTCGACGAGTCGGTGCTCTTCCACCGCACCGTGCTGGGTCTCAGCCCGCACGACACCGTCGAACTCGCCGACCCCTACGGCCTCTTCCGCAGCCGCGCCCTGTCCGCCTCCTCCGAGGGGCCCCGACTGGTCCTCAACCTCGCGCCCAACCCCGAGGAAGGCGGCGAGATCAGGGCCCGGCACGTGGCGTTCGCCGTCGACGACATCGTCGCCGCGGTGCGCCGCTTCCGGGCGGCCGGGGCGGCGCTGCTGCAGGTTCCGGCCAACTACCACGACGATCTGGAGGCGCGGTTCGAGTTCCCGGAGGGGGAGTTGGAGACCTACCGGGAGCTGGGCATCCTCTACGACCGTGACGAGCGGGGCGGCGAGTTCCGCCACTGCTACACCGAGACGGTCGGCCATGTCTTCTTCGAGTTCGTGCAACGCTCCGGCGGCTACTCGGGGTTCGGCGCGGCCAACGCGCCCATCCGGCTGGCGGCACAGCGGAGGTGATCCGACGAACGGCAGGTGAGAGCCGTACGGGGGTTCGCGAAAAGGCCGCGGACGCGCGCCGGTGGTGTGTCATCATCCGCCGATGACCTCCGAAACGATCACCGCGGACGCGGCAGGCACCTGGACACTCGGCGATCTCACCGTCAACCGCATCGGCTTCGGCGCCATGCGGCTGACGGGCAGCGCGGCCTTCCACTTCGGTACCCCGAGCGACCGGCAGCGGTCGATGGCCGTGCTGCGCAGGGCAGTCGAGCTCGGCGTGAACCACATCGACACGGCCGCCTTCTACTTCTCCTCGCTGCGCTCCGCCAACGAGATCATCAACAGCGCGCTGTCCCCGTACCCCGACGACCTCGTCACCGTCGTGAAGGTGGGCCCCTTCCGCGACTACTCGGGGGAGTGGGCCACCCCGGCCCGACCCGAGGACCTGCGCGGCCATGTCGAGGAGAACCTCCGCCAGCTCGGCCGCGACCACCTTGACGTGGTCTACCTCCGACGGATGGGCCAGGACTCCGTCGCCGAGCACTTCGGGGCCCTGGCCGAACTACGTCAGGAGGGCCTGATCCGGCATCTCGGCGTCTCGGACGTCGAGCCCCGCCATCTCGCCGAGGCGCAGGCCATCGCGCCCGTGGTGTCCGTGCAGAACCGGTTCGGGCTGGGCTCCGCCAGTGCCGCCACCGAAGAGGTCCTGCGGATCTGCGGTGAACAGGGCATCGCCTTCGTGCCGTTCTTCGCCATCGCGGGCGGCGGCGGTGCCCGAGGCGCCACCACCGACCACGACGAGGCGGTCCTGTCCGTCGCGCGGGCGCACGACGCGACTCCCGCCCAGATCCGCCTCGCCTGGACCCTCGCTCAGGGCCCCCACGTCCTCGCCATCCCCGGCACCGGCAACCCCGACCATCTCGCCGAGAACATCGCGGCGGGCGCGATCCGGCTCACCGACGACGAACTGGACACACTCAACTCAGTCCATCAGAAAGCCGGTTGAGAGGTCACACGGCCCACACACCGTCCGTCATGAGGTGCCGCCCGCGCATCTCGTGGATGCCGTTGAGGGCCTGCACGGCGTGCGGGCGCACCTCGAAGAAGGCGTAGGACGCACTGTCCGCGCGTGGATCCCAGCCCGTCTTCGCCATGAAGGCGTCGATCGCGGCGGCCGGCACGTCCTGCCCGCCGTAGGTCCGCACATCTCCGTCGATGAGCACGACGTCCTGGGTGTCCCCGAACGCCAGCCGGGCACGCCCGCCGTCGCGCAGATTGCGGCCCGTGGGGTTGGTGATCCGCGTGGACAGCCAGACGGACCCGCCGTCCCAGACGAACCACAGCGCGACCAGGCACGGCAGCCCGTCGGCGTCCGCCGAGGCGACCCAGATGTCCGTCTCCCGCTCCAGACGGGCCAGTACGTCGCGCTTGCGCCGGTCGGCGGTACGGCTCTCGGTGATCTCCATGCCCGGGACGCTACCGGCGGCACCGCTCCGGTGCCTCGGTCCGGGGCCCTACGACTCCGGACCGAGACACCGGGGCACGGGAGGCCGGGGTCCTCACGTCCGGGTTGTGTCGGCAGGGCGGGTTCGGCACGCGGTCCCCCGTGAGAGGGGCCGGTCGCGATGCCGTGCCCCCGGCCGACCTACAGACCTGGATCGTGAACGCCGTCGGCGGGGAACACCGGACTCCCGTCCCCGCCCGTGAACGGAGGGTGCGACGGCACGTGCCCGAGTGCCTGCCATACGGCATGCGCGGCGGCGAACTTCACATCGCCCGGACCGGTGTCCGCCGGAGCGACGACGACTGCCGTGATCTCCACCAGGAGGTCACCCGCGTGCTCCGGCAGACGCCTCAGCGCATACCAGGCACCCTCGCGCGCCTCAGCCTCCGAATCGACGTTTAGTCCGCCGTCAACAGCTGCCGATCGACGCCGACCGAACACGTCTGCACCGATCACAACCTCGGCACGAGTCGCCGGGACCACGCGCACGCCGACCTCAGCGAAGCGCGCCCAGCGGTTCGTCTGGCGCCGCAGGCGATACGTGCTCTCCATGACGTGAGTCTGCCGTACCCTCCGGCAGGCTCAACTGCCGCCTTCGCAACAGGTCCTAGCCCAGCCGCTCGCGCAGGAAGGGCACCGTGCTCTCCCAGGCGCTGGTGGCGGACTCGGCGTCGTACACCGGGCGGCCGTCGTTGAAGAAGGCGTGGTTCGCCGGGTAGAGACGCAGGTCGGCGGTGATCCCGGACTGTTCCCTGATCGCCTCGCGCAGGCTGTCGAGGCTGTCCACCGGGATGGCCTCGTCGAGTTCGCCGTAGTGGCCGAGGATCTCCGCCTTGAGGCCGGAGAAGTCGGGCAGCTCGCCCTGGATGACCCCGTAGAACGGCACCGCGGCGCTCACGCGCTGGTCGGCCGCGGCCAGGTACAGCACGAAGCCGCCGCCCATGCAGAAGCCGACCGCGCCGACACTCCGCGAGGTGACCTCGGGCAGCGACAGCAGGTGGTCCACCGCGCCGGAGAGCAGCTCCACGCCCCGGGAGACGGGCAGCGCCTGCATCATCCGGTAGGCCTCGGCGTCCTCGTGCGCGACGTTGCCGCCGTACAGGTCGGGGGCCAGGGCGACGAAGCCCTCCGCCGCCAGCCGGTCGGCCACGTCGGCGATGTGGTCGGTGAGGCCCCACCACTCCTGGATGACGATGACGGCCGGGCCGCTCCCCGAGGGCGGCAGTGCCAGATAGCCGTGCGCGGTGGTGCCCCCGCTGGGGAAGGTGACGTTCTGGTGGGCGGGGGCTCCGGTCGACTTCGGCAGTTCGGTCATGGTGCTCGACTCCTGTACGGCAGTCCGGTGGTGGGGGCGCCGGAGCCGTGACCCCGGCGGTGATCACCAGCCTGTCACGCGGCGCGCGGCCCGGTCGTGGCGCCCCCGGGAAACCGGACTGGCGCCATGCAGGTTTTACGTATAACCTCTCCCGTCAACCACCCGTCCCGAGAGGTACCGATGAGACGCATCGCCCTGGTCACCCTCGTCGTCGACGACTACGACGAGGCGATCCGCTTCTACACCGAAGCTCTCGGTTTCCGTCTCGTCGAGGACGCGCCCCGCCCCGACGGCTCCCGCTGGGTCGTCGTACGGCCGGACGCCCGCGAAGGCGGCACCGACCTGCTGCTCGCCCGCGCCAAGGACGAGGCGCAGCGGGGCACCGTGGGGAACCAGACCGGCGGGCGCGTCGGCTTCTTCCTGCACACCGACGACTTCGCCCGCGACCACGCCCGGATGCTGTCCGCAGGCGTGACCTTCCTCGAGGAGCCGCGCCACGAGCCCTACGGCTCGGTCGCCGTCTTCCAGGACCTGTACGGAAACCGCTGGGACCTGCTCCAGCCCGCCGACTGACTCTCCCGCCTCCACTGTTCGAGAAAAGAACCAGCCATGACCGCTACGCGCGTAGACGCCGACCTGATCCGCCGCCTCCCCAAGGCCGTCCTGCACGACCATCTCGACGGCGGCCTGCGCCCGGCCACCGTGGTGGAACTCGCGCGGGAGATCGGCCACACCCTGCCCACCACCGACCCCGACGAGCTCGCCGCCTGGTACTTCGAGGCCGCCAACTCCGGTGACCTGGTGCGTTACATAGCCACCTTCGAGCACACCCTCGCCGTCATGCAGACGCGTGAGGGGCTGCTGCGCACGGCCGAGGAGTACGTCCTGGATCTGGCCGCCGATGGGGTCGTGTACGGCGAGGTGCGCTACGCCCCCGAGCTGAACACCAACGGCGAGCTGACCATGGCCGAGGTCGTCGAGACCGTCCAGGAAGGGCTCGCCGCCGGTATGGCCAAGGCCGCCGCCGCGGGCACCCCGGTCCGGGTCGGCACCCTGCTGTGCGGGATGCGGATGTTCGACCGGGTGGGCGAGGCCGCCGACCTGGCCGTCGCCTTCCGGGACGCCGGTGTCGTCGGCTTCGACATCGCCGGTGCCGAGGACGGGTTCCCGCCCGCCGACCACCTGGCCGCCTTCGAACTCCTGCGCCGCGAGAACGTGCCGTTCACCATCCACGCCGGTGAGGCCCACGGCCTGCCCAGCATCCACCAGGCCGTGCAGGTGTGCGGCGCCCAGCGCATCGGCCACGGTGTGCGCATCACCGACGACATCCCCGACCTCGCGGGCGGCAAGCTCGGCCGGCTCGCGGGCTGGGTGCGGGACCGGCGCATCGCCCTGGAGATGTGCCCGACGTCCAACCTCCAGACCGGCGCGGCCACCTCGATCGCCGAGCACCCCATCACGGCCCTGAAGGACCTGGGCTTCCGGGTCACCCTCAACACCGACAACCGGCTGGTGTCGGGCACGACGATGACCCGGGAGATGTCCCTGCTGGTCGAGGAGGCGGACTGGACCCTCGAGGACCTGCGCACCGTCACGGTGAACGCCCTCAAGAGCGCGTTCATCCCCTTCGACGAGCGCAAGGCCCTCATCGAGGACGTCGTCCTGCCCGGCTACGCGCTCTGAAGCAGCCCCCGCAGATAGGCGGCCTGTCCGGCGTGCTGGAGATCGTCGGACAGGACGCTGACCAGCCGGACGCCCATCGTGACCGGCGGATCCCACCGTTCGTCCACGACCCGGTCCAGGTCCTGGGGCGCCAGTCCGCGCAGGGCGTCCAGGCTCTGGGCGTGCACGGCGTCGTAGTAGCCAGTCAACAGGTCGGCCGAGTCGACCCGTACCTGGGCGACCTGCGCGGAGGTGTGGCCGTACCCGATGTCGCGCGGCTTCAGGACGAGACCGAAGCGCTTCTCCCAGTCCTGCGTCAGCCAGACCTGGTCGAGGCCGAAGGCACCGGCCACGTGGTCGTCCTGGACACGGGTGAGATGCCAGACCAGCCAGGCGACGGAGTTGGCGTCGGGGCCGGGGCGGTGGTGGAGGTCGTCGAGGGTCAGGCCCTCGACCGCGGCGTGGACCTCTTCCTGGATGCGGTTGAAACCGTCGATGAGGATGTCCTTTGCATGCATGACGTCCACCCTCGCGCATCGCGCCGCGTCACGCGCCGGGAATTCTGCGCCCGCGTCATGCGCCGGGACCGCGGCTTTCGCGTCCCGCGTCGGGACTGCGGCTTGCGTGACTCGAGTCGGGGCCCTGGCTCCGTGTCATGTGCCGGGACTCCGGCTGTCGTGTCATGCGTCGGGAATGCGGCTTGCGTGTCACGCGTCGGGATTCCAGCTTCCCTGTCCCGCCCAGGGGCCCTGGCTCCGTGTCATGTGCCGGGGTTCCAGCTTCCGCGTCTCGCTTCGGGATTCCAGCTTGCGTGCCACGCGTCGGGGGCCCGGCCCCGCGTCCCGCGTCGGGACTGCAGCTTTCGCGTCATGCGCGCGCATTCCAGCTTCCCTGCCCCTCCCCGGGGTCCCGGCTCCGCGTCACGCGCCGGGATTCCGGCTCTCGCGTCATGCGCGCGGACTCCCGCTTCCCTGGCATGCCCCGGGGGGTCTGGCTCCGCGTCCCGCCCCGGGACCCCCGTTCCGCGTCACGCTCCGGACCTTGGCCCCACTTCATGCGCCGAGCATCCGGCCCCCGCGTCACGCGTCGGGGATCCAGCTTCCGTGGAAGCCCAGCGGGACCCGTCCCGGTAGATGGATCCTGGCCACCGGCTCGGCTGTGAAGTCCTGGGCCGCGAGGATCACCAGGTCCGAGGCCCCGCGATCGGGGTTGTGCACATAGGAGATCGCGTACCCGTCGTCCTCGGCGGCCCTGTCGTCGCAGGGGTCGGACGGTACGAACACGGCCTCGCTCGCCGCCGCGCCCCGGGGCAGCCGGTGCACCTGCGAGGTGCCGCGCAGCAGGTCGTGCTTGATGAGCGCGTTGCTGAACGCCCGGTCGGGCGGCGGATTGCCGTCGACCGCCTGATAGGCCACCGCCATCTCCGCGGACGCCGCCGAGTAGCCGTAGCGGTGCCGGCGGGACACCAACGCCTCGTTGACGCGTGGGAATTCCTGCGGGCGGTCGTCGAGGGTCCGGGTCCGCACCCGCCCCTGACGCAGGTCGATCGTCCAGCGATCCAGGCGGGGGGTGCCCGGCGAGTACGGCCCGCCCGACCCGTTGCCCGCCACGAGGAAGGGCGCGTCGAAGTTGGTCATGTCGACGACCAGGTCCGGGCCCTCCTCGTACGCGTTGAGGGTGTGCGAGTAGTACACCGGGTCGACCTCGAACCAGCGGACCGCACCCCCCGCCCGGGGCAGCACACCGACCCGTGCCGGATGCCGGTCGTTCCAGACGTACGGCACGATGTCGCCGCGCTCGGCGCCCGCCGGGTCGAAGGTGACCGGCATGTCGAGGATGATCACGTGGTGCTCGGTGAGCGCGAAGTCGTGGATCATCGGCGCGTCCGCCACCGGGATCCGGGTACTGCGCGAGACCCGGCCCGTCGGGTCCACGACCAGGTGCCGCACATGGTCCCAGGTCGGGTAGTAGGCGATCGCGTGCAGTTCGCCGGCGTGGACGTCGAACTTGGTGTGCGCGGTGAACGCGCCCTCCAGGGTGCCCCGGAAGTCGTACGTGCCCACGGTGTTCAGCTCGTCGTCCAGCTCGTACGGCAGCGGTCCGCTCTCCTGCAGCGCGAGGATCCGTCCGCGGTAGGGGATCACGTGGGTGTTGGACGGGAAGTCGTCCGGCGGTACGGGGCCCGGGTAGGGCTCGCCGAGCTTCTTCGCCACCTGCGAGGAGCGCACCCAGCGGTTGCGGTACCACTCGGCGCGGCCCTCGCGCAGCCGCACGCCGTGGACCATGCCGTCGCCGAGCATCCAGTGGTGGGCGCGCGGATCCTCCAGGCCCAGCACATTGGGGCCGTTGCGCAGATAGCGGCCGTTCAGCTCGCGAGGGATGCGGCCGGTGACCGGCAGGTCGAAGGCCGTCAGTTCCTCGGTGACGGGCTCGAAGGCGCCCTCCAGGAACGGGAAGTGACGCGTCGGCGTCGAGCGGGGCACCGCGGAGGCGGGTCCCGCGCCCACTCCCGTGCCGGCCAGTCCACCCGCGGCAGCGACCGCCGCCGCGCCGCGCAGTACGTTCCGTCGTGTGTGGTTCGTCATCTTCCCTGCTCCTGACCGAAGTTGTGTTTCGGGGACGGTCAAGAGTCTGTGGCGTGGCACGGCTTTGGTCAGGAGTGGTGGGACCCGTCCTGGGGGTGGTGTCAAACCCCCTGTTTCCCGTTGCTGTTCAGCTCTCCAGCAGAGCCATCAGCGCCCGCGCCGCCGGACTGGTCGCCTGCGGAGGCGGCAGCAGGGCGACGGTCTCGTACACGGCCTCGCCGGTGCCCTTGACGGGCAGGGCCGTCAGCGACGACCGCTTGTCCCGGAAGTGCTGCGGAACGACGGCCACGCCGAGGTTCTCGTCCACGAGATCGAGGAGGCTGTGCACGTCGTTGACCTCCAGCGCGACGTTGCGGCGCAGGCCCGCGGTGGCGAAGGCGGCGTCGGTGGTCCGGCGCGGGCCCCAGTCCGGATGGAAGTCGACGAAGACCTCGCCGCCCAGATCCTCCGGCGTCACGGCCGCGCCGGCGGCGGCGAGCCGGTGGCTGGGATGGCACAGCACTGTCATGGGCTCGCTCGACAGCGGTACGACGCGCAGCTGGTCGGTGTCCTCCTGCGCCGCCCGGACGGCGAAGGCCAGGTCCAGGCGCCCGGCCGCCACCTCCTCCGCGAGCGCGGCCGACCCCGCCTGACGCAGACAGATCTCGACATCCGGATGCTGCCGCCGGAACGCGGCGAGCAGCCCCGCCACGTGCAGCCCGGCGATGCACTGCTCGGACCCGAGCGCGAGCATCCCGCGCAGCACCCCCTGCACCGCGGCGACCGCCTCGTGCGCCGACCGCACCTGGGCGAGGATCCGCTCGGCCTCACCCAGCAGCGCCCGGCCCGCCGGGGTGAGCGTCACCCGGCGGGTGGTCCGCACGAACAGCGGGGTCTGCAGCTCCCGCTCCAGCGACCGGATGGACGCGGACAGTCCCGACTGCGACACGAGCAGCCGCTCGGCGGCTCGCGTGAAGTGCTGGTCCTCGGCGACCGCCACGAAGTGCTGGAGATGACGCAGTTCCATGATTGAGAAGCTTATCCGCTGAATTCCATCGGATTCTTCTGTTGGACCAATGCCCCCAGGTCGCGCGAGAGTGGGACCAGGTTCAACACCCTGGTCCCCCTGTGCCAACCCCTCTGGAGTCGCGTTGTACACCGCACACCCCGACCGCTACGCGGACATGCCGTACCGGCGCACCGGCCGCAGCGGCCTGAAGCTCCCCGCGATCTCGCTCGGCCTGTGGCACAACTTCGGTCCGGCGGACCGCACCGTCGAGACCCAGCGGGCCATCCTGCGCCGCGCCTTCGACCTCGGTGTCACCCACTTCGACCTCGCCAACAACTACGGCCCGCCGCCCGGCGCCGCCGAGTCCGCGTTCGGCGAGGCCCTCCAGGCCGACCTCGCGTCCTACCGCGACGAGCTGATCATCTCCACCAAGGCCGGCTACCTGATGTGGCCCGGCCCGTACGGCGAGTGGGGCTCCCGCAAGTACCTGCTGTCCTCGCTGGACCAGAGCCTCACCCGGATGGGCCTGGACTACGTCGACATCTTCTACTCGCACCGCCCCGACCCGGAGACTCCCCTGGAGGAGACGATGGGCGCCCTGCACACCGCGGTCCAGCAGGGCAAGGCGCTCTACGTCGGCATCTCGAACTACTCGGCCGAGCAGACCCGTGAGGCCGCCCGCATCCTCGGTGAGCTGGGCACCCCGCTCCTCATCCACCAGCCGCGCTACTCGATGCTGGACCGCCGCCCCGAGGACGGCGGCCTGCTGGACGCGCTGGACGAGCTCCAGGTCGGTTCCATCGTCTTCTCCCCGCTGGAGCAGGGCATGCTCACCGGCCGCTACCTCGACGGCATCCCCGAGGACTCCCGCGCCGCGAGCGACAGCCCCTTCCTGAACTCGGACGCCCTCACCGAGGACCTCGTCGGCCGGCTCCGCGAGCTGAACGACATCGCCAAGGGCCGCGGCCAGACCCTCGCGCAGATGGCCCTGGCCTGGGTCCTGCGCGGGGGCCGCGTCACCTCCGCCCTGGTCGGCGCGAGCAGCCCGCAGCAGATCGAGGACAGCGTCGGCACGATCGCCAACCTGGACTTCGACGCGGACGAACTGGCGAGGATCGACGCGATCGTCAAGGCGTGATCCGACGGGATCATGAGGGACACGGCAGTTGAGCGGACCGGGCATCGGCTTCAGGCCGGTGCCCGGCCCCGTTGACCCTGGTGCCCCCGTGGCCACAGGGTGAGAGGTGTCCCCCGCACCCTCACCCCCCGTGGGAGAGCTGCCGTATGACCCAACTGTCCGAGCACCTGCGCCAGGCCACCCCCGTCGTCGTCGAACGCGGTGAAGGTGTCCACCTCTACGGCGCCGACGGGCGCCGCTACCTGGACTTCACCGCGGGAATCGGCGTCACCAGCACCGGACACTGCCACCCCAAGGTCGTGGCCGCGGCCCAGGAACAGGTCGCCACCCTGATCCACGGCCAGTACACGACGGTCATGCACCGCCCCCTGCAACGCCTGACCGAAAGGCTCGGCACGGTCCTGCCGGAGGGCCTGGACAGCCTCTTCTTCGCCAACTCCGGCAGCGAGGCGGTCGAGGCCGCACTGCGGCTCGCCCGCCAGGCCACCGGCCGCCCCAACGCCGTCGTCTGCCACGGCGGCTTCCACGGCCGTACGGTCGCCGCCGCCTCGATGACCACCTCGGGCACCAAGGTCCGCACCGGGTTCGGCCCGCTGATGGGCGGGGTCGTCATCACCCCCTTCCCGCACGCCTTCCACTACGGCTGGGACGAGGAGACGGCGACCCGCTTCGCGCTGCGCGAGTTCGACCAACTGCTCCAGACCGTGTCCGACCCCGACGACACCGCCGCGATCTTCGTCGAACCGGTCCTCGGTGAGGGCGGTTACGTGCCCGCCAACACGGCCTTCCTGCAAGGGCTCCGTGAGCGCGCCGACCGGCACGGCATCCTGCTGGTCCTCGACGAGATCCAGACCGGCGTCGGCCGCACCGGCCGTTTCTGGGGCCATGAGCACTTCGACGTCCGCCCCGACATCCTCATCACCGCCAAGGGCCTGGCCAGCGGCTTCCCGCTGTCCGGCATCGCCGCGTCCGCCGAGCTCATGCGCAGGGCGAGGCCCGGCTCGCAGGGAGGCACCTACGGCGGCAACGCCGTCGCCTGCGCGGCCGCCCTCGCCACGCTCGACGTGGTCGAGGAGGAGGGCCTGGTCGCCAACGCGGCCGCCATGGGCGCCCGGCTGCGCACCGGCCTCGAGGAGGTCGCCGCGAAGACCCCGGCCATTGGGGACGTCCGCGGCCTCGGGCTGATGCTGGCGAGCGAGTTCGTCACGGAGACCGGTGAGCCCGACCCCGCGACGGCGTCCCGGGTGCTGGCGGCTGCCGTGGAGGAGGGGCTGCTCCTGCTGCCCTGCGGACCGTGGGGGAACGTCGTGCGCATGATCCCGCCGCTCATCGTCGACGCGGCCGGGATCGACGAGGGGCTGCGTGCCTGGTCGGTGGCGGTCGCCGCGGCCACGACGACCGGAGGCGCCTCGTGACGATGGTCGTCGACTCCGTCCCCAAACAGCTCTTCATCCAAGGCAATTGGGAGGACGCCGCCGAAGGCGCGCGCTTCCCCGTGGACGACCCCGCGACCGGCGAGCGGCTGTGCGAGGTCGCCGACGCCTCGCCCGCCGACGGACAGCGCGCCCTCGACGCGGCCGTCGGGGCGCAGAAGGCATGGGCGGCCACCGCACCCCGCGAACGCAGCGAAATCCTGCGCCGCGCCTACGAGATCCTCCTCGACCGGCGCGAGGACCTGGCCCTCCTGATGACCCTGGAGATGGGCAAACCCCTCGCGGAGGCACGCGGCGAGGTCGCCTACGCGGCCGAGTTCTTCCGCTGGTTCTCCGAGGAGGCCGTACGCATCGACGGCGGTCTGACCCGTACCCCCGACGGCGCCAACCGGATCCTGGTCATGCGCCAGCCGGTCGGCCCCTGTCTGCTGATCACGCCGTGGAACTTCCCGCTCGCCATGGGCACCCGCAAGATCGGCCCCGCGGTCGCGGCCGGCTGCACGATGGTCCTCAAGCCCGCACCGCAGACCCCGCTGTCCACCCTCGCCCTCGCCGCAGTCCTGAAGGAGGCCGGGCTGCCGGACGGCGTGCTCAACGTCGTGCCCACCACGGACGCCGCCGCGGTGGTCGAGCCCCTGCTGCGGGGCGGGCAGGTGCGCAAGCTGTCCTTCACGGGGTCCACGCAGGTGGGACGGCTGCTGCTCGCCCAGTGCGCCGAAACCGTCGTACGGACCTCGATGGAGCTGGGCGGGAACGCGCCGTTCATCGTGTTCGAGGACGCCGACCTGGACCGGGCGGTCGAAGGGGCGATGGTCGCGAAGATGCGGAACATGGGCGAGGCGTGCACCGCCGCGAACCGCTTCTTCGTCCACCGGTCGGTCGCCGGCACCTTCGCCTCGCGGCTCGCCGAGCGCATGGCGGCGCTCACCGTCGGCCCCGGCACCGAACCCGCCAGCCAGGTGGGCCCGTTGATCGACGCCGCCGGGCGCGCCAAGGCCGACGGTCTGGTCCAGGACGCCGTCGGGCGCGGGGCCGAGGTGATCACCGGGGGCGAAGTCCCGGACGGGCCCGGCCACTTCTACCCGCCGACCGTCATCACCGGGGTCCGCCCGGAGTCGGAGCTGATGCGGGCGGAGATCTTCGGGCCGGTCGCCGCAGTCCTGACCTTCGACACCGAGGAGGAGGTCGTGGCCGCCGCCAACGACACCGAGTGGGGCCTGGTCGGCTATCTGTTCACCCAGGACCTCGACCGTGCCCTGCGGGTGGGGGAGCGGCTGGAGACCGGCATGGTCGGCATCAACACCGGCCTGGTCTCCAACCCGGCGGCCCCCTTCGGCGGTGTCAAGCAGTCCGGCCTCGGCCGCGAGGGCGGACGCGTCGGCATCGACGAGTTCCTGGAGTACAAGTACCTCGCCATTCCCGTCGTGGAGGCGTGAGTGCTCCGCTCCGGGGCCGTGCCGCCGCGGGTCAGCCGGTCCGCTCCTCGATCCGCACGGTCACCGTGTCCCCGGCCTCCTTCCCGATGGCCTTCCTGACCTCGGCCTTCACGGGAAGCATGTGGGTGCCGTCCCCGAGGGCCATGAAGGAGCTCTGGAAGGGGTGTCCGTCGATCGTCCCGCGGACCTTCACCAGTCCGCGGGTGCCGAAGAACTGGACGGAGCCGGGCCAGCGGACACAGGTCCAGCTGCCCTTCTCCGGGCTCTTGCTCAGGACCGCGGTGAACCGCGCGTCCACCTTGCCGGTGGTGGTCATGATGTTCTCCCTCGTCGGTGGCTTCCCTTCAAGAGACCACCGGCGAGGGGAGAACTCATCGCGGTCGGCCTCAGAGGCCGGCGGGGACCCGGTCCAGGAATCCGAGGACGGCCCTGATCCTGCCGTCGTCGTCCAGCGTGATCACGTCGGATCCGGCGACGGGCGCCGAACCGTCGGCCTCGCTCACCAGCTCCCAGGAGAACCGCGCGGTGTCGTGGTGCCCCTCGACGGCGCCGGTCAGCCGGAAGGCGAATCCGGGGAACTGCTCGTGGGCCGCCGCGATCACCGCGACGATCTGCTCGTGGCCGGTCACGTCGGCGAGGGGGTCGGTGTATCCGCCGCCCGCAGCCCAGGCGGCCGCCACGGCTTTGGCGCGTGCTTCCGGCTCCCGTGCGTTCCAGGCTTCGAAGTACCGGGCGACGGAATTCTCGTAACGGTCCGTGTGCGCGGGCATGGGCGATCAGCCTCCATCGAGGTCGTCTGTGCTGGTGGGACCTGGTGACACCACCCTGCCCGCGCGGCCCGGAACCGTCGATTACTTCTCGGGTAACGACGTTTGAGTGTGTACCCGTCAGATTTCGGCCAGGACGGGCGGCGAATATGCCAGGAGACTGGCCAAAAAGATGTGGTGACAGTGTTTCAGTAGTGAACATACTCGTCTGACAGGGCCTTCACATCCAGCGAAGGGCCCGTCACGTACAGCAGCGAGAGTCGCGCACCACATAGGAGCCGCACGGAGAACGAGACCCTGCCCACAGGGGAACGGCAAGCGGGGGAGTGGATCGTGCACGACGAATTCCTGTGTCATGTCACGGGGTACGGCACCTGCGACGGGCGGCGTATCGGTGTGCCCCTCGGAACCTATCGCGCACCCACCCTCGCCCTCGCTCTGTGGTGGTTACGGGACCGGGCCCTGTGGATCGCCGACCGACTGGACCCGCAGCCCGAGGCCGAGCACTTCCCGGCCGGAGCCCTCGCCCCGGTCGGCGACACCGTGCTCGACGTGCCCACCGTCATGCGGGCCTGGTGTGCGAACCCCGAGCAACAGGATCTGGTCGCCGACGAGTTGGCGGCCGGGAGACTGATCCGGATCGCCGTCCACGACGACACCACGGAGTACGAACTGCTCGCCGAATCCGTGGACGCGGTGCGCATGCACCGGACGGCCTCCACGCTCTTCACGCCCGTCGCCTGAGCGCGCACTGTCCGCCGGTCGAAGCCGCCACCGGGCGCCCAATGGGGTGAATCGGTAGAATTCTGGCATGGCGGAGCGACCGATCGCACCGACGGCGCCCGAGCTCGTCCTGGAGACCGACGCCGGCTCCACGGTGATGAGCCCGGGCCACGACTACCATGTCGGGCGCGACCCGCTGTGCGACATCGTCATCGACGACGCCCGGGTCTCCTGGCACCACGCGGTGCTGCGACCCGAGGCCGACCACTGGACCCTCGAGGACGAGAACAGCACCAACGGCACCTACGCCGACGGCCGCCGCGTCCACGAATGGGACGTCGGCCCCGGCAGCGTGATCCGCTTCGGCAGCGTCGCCGACGGCCCCTGCGCGGTCCTGCTGGGCCTGCCCACCACCGAACGCCCTTCCGCAGTCTCGATGCCCGGCCTGACCGGCACCTTCCGGCAGCCCACCGCCGTACGCCCGCTGCCCACCCGCACCGTCCGCATCGGCCGCGCCGACGACAACGACCTCGTCATCGACGACCTGGTCGTCTCCCGCCACCACGCCGAGCTGCGCGCCCTGTCCGACGGGACGTACGAGATCGCCGACCTCGGCAGCCACAACGGCACCTACCTCAACGGCCGGCCCGTGACCGGTGCCCCGATCGGCCCCGGCGACATCGTGGGCATCGGCCACTCGGCGTTCTGCCTGGTCGGCGACACACTCCAGGAGTACGTCGACACCGGCGAGGTCTCCCTCGACGTCCAGGACCTCACGGTCGCCGTCGACCACGGCCGCAAGACCCTGCTCGACCACGTGTCCTTCCCAGTGGGGGAGAAGTGCCTGCTCGCCGTCGTCGGCCCGAGCGGCGCCGGGAAGTCCACCCTCCTCAACGCCCTCACCGGCCAGCGCCCCGCCGACCACGGCACCGTCCTCTACGACGGCCGCGACCTGTACCGCGACTACGCCGAACTGCGCCAGCGCATCGGCCTGGTCCCGCAGGACGACATCCTGCACGCCCAGCTGACCGTCCGCAGCGCCCTGTCCTACGCCGCCGAACTGCGCTTCCCGCAGGACACCGCCAAGGCCGAGCGCCGCGAACGGGTCGACGAGGTCATCCGTGAACTCGGCCTGGAACAACGCGCGGGCCAGCCCGTGCACAGCCTGTCCGGCGGACAGCGCAAGCGCGTGAGCGTCGCCCTGGAACTGCTGACCAAACCGTCCCTGCTCTTCCTGGACGAACCGACCTCCGGCCTCGACCCCGGCATGGACCGCTCGGTGATGCACATGCTGCGCGGCCTCGCCGACGACGGCCGCACGGTCATCGTCGTCACCCACAGCGTCCTGAGCCTCGACGTCTGCGACCGCCTCCTCGTCCTCGCCCCCGGCGGCAGGATCGCCTACTACGGCCCGCCCGAGGACGCCCTCGCCTACTTCGGCTTCGAGCAGTGGCCCGAGGCCTTCGAGGCCTTCGAGCGGGACCAGGACCGGGACTGGGCCGGCGACTTCCGCGTCTCGTCCTTCCAGCACCAGTACGTCGCCGAGGCCACCGCACAGCCCCGCCTGCCACGCTCCGAGCCGGTCATCATCGCGCCCCCGCCCAGACCCCGCAGCCGTGGCGCCCAGCTCGGCACCCTGATCCGCCGCTACACCGCGGCCCTCGGCGCCGACCGCACCTTCCTCGCCATCATGATCGCCCTGCCCTTCGTGATGGGAGCCATGGCCCGGGCCCTCGCGGGCAGCCGCCTCACGCAGGAAACCGCGATGAACGCCCTGCTCATCCTGTGTGTCGGCGGCGTCCTCACCGGTGCCGCCAACGCCGTACGCGAACTCGTGAAGGAACGGGTCATCTACCAGCGGGAGCGAGCGGTCGGCCTGTCCAGATCGGCCTACCTGATGTCCAAGGTCGTCGTCCTGGGCGCGATCACCGTCGTACAGGCGGTGGTGCTGACCCTGGTCGCCCTGCTCGGCGTCGACCTCGACGCGCCCGGCGGCGAAGGCGTGCTCCTGCCGCCCCTCGCCGAGATCACCATCGCCGTCGCCCTGCTGGCGTTCACGGCGATGATGCTCGGCCTGCTGGTGTCCGCGCTGGTGCGCAAGGAGGAGGTGACGATGCCGCTGCTCGTGCTGCTCGCGATCGTCCAGGTCGTCTTCTGCGGGGCCCTGCTGAAGCTCGACGGCGTGCCCGGACTGGAGCAGCTGTCCTGGCTGGTGCCCTCGCGGTGGGCGCTCGGCGCGATGGCCGGCACCATCGGCCTCGCCCGGCTGGTGCCCGGCGATCTCACCGGCGACCCGCTGTTCAAGCACGCGACAGGCGTCTGGCTGCTGAACATCGGCATGCTCCTCGTCCTGTCCGTCCTCTTCGGATACGTCGTCTCCCGGCTGCTGCGCCGCCACGAACCCGCGGTCATGCGGAAGTAGGCGCCGATGACGACCCCCGGCTTCCGGCCCACCCACGTGGTCCCCGGGCCCGGCATGCCCGCCTGGGAAGCCCCCGACCCCGCCCGCCCCACCGTCCCCCTCGACCCGCTCCTCCCGGTCCAGCTCCTGGAGCGGCGCGGCGACTGGGCGCACGTCCTGTGCGCCAACGGCTGGTCGGCGTGGGTCGACGGCCGCCACCTGGTCGCCGTACCCGCGGACCCGCCCACCCCCGACAGCCCGCTCACCCGCACCGCCGACCCCCGCCCACTGCTTGCCCGCGCCGACGAGACCCTGGCCCGCTACCGGGCCGCCGTCGAGGAACTGGCAGGCGGCGGCCTCGACGGAGAAACCTTCCGCGGCCGCACACGGGGACTGCGGATCGGGGTGGTCGTCGACGGAGAACACGTGTGGCTGTACGACCCCCAGCACGGACGCTGGGTGTACGCGGACGGCACCCGCCTGAACACCTACGCCACCGACGACGCCCCCCGCGCCGCCGCCGACAGCCCCGGGCACGCCCCCACCCAGGTGGTGACCCCGGATGCCCCATGAGACAGGCCTCTTCTCCGGCCGTCCCTCAGAACTGGTCGGCAGACAGGTCGCGAGCTACCGCATCGAGCGCGAGATCGGCCGCGGCGGCATGGCCGTGGTCTACCGCGCCAGGGACCTGCGCCTGGACCGTACGGTCGCCCTGAAGCTGCTGGCCCCCGAACTCGTCCGCAACGACACCTTCCGCAACCGTTTCAGCCACGAGTCCCGGGTGGCCGCCGCCATCGACCATCCGCACATCGTCCCCGTCTTCGAGGCGGGCGAGACGGACGGCGTCCTGTACATCGCCATGCGGTACGTCGAGGGCAGCGACCTGCGCCATCTCCTGGACCGTCAGGGACCGTTGCCGCTCCCGACCGCCCTGCGGATCGCCGCCCAGGTCGCCTCCGCACTCGACGCGGCCCACGAACACGGGCTGGTCCACCGGGACGTGAAGCCCGGCAACATCCTGGTCGCCCGCGGCACCGACAGCGACCACCCCGAGCACACCTATCTCACCGACTTCGGCCTGACGAAGAAGTCCCTGTCGCTGACCGGGTTCACGACGGTCGGCCAGTTCGTGGGCACCCTCGACTACGTGGCACCCGAGCAGATCTCGGGCCGCCCCGTCGACGGCCGCTGCGACGTCTACGGCTTCGCCTGCGTGGTCTACGAGACCCTGACGGGCCACCCGCCCTTCCGCCGCGACGACGACATGGCTCTGCTGTGGGCCCACCAGTACGACGCCCCGCCGGCTCTCTCCCAGACCCGCCCCGGCCTCCCCGCGCAGCTCGACGCGGTCTTCGGCAAGGCCCTCGCCAAGAGCCCCGACGACCGCCACGACTCCTGCCTCGCCTTCGTCGCGGCCCTCCGCTCCGCGGTGACCGGCACCCACCCGCCGACGCAGGTCGCCCTCAGCGCCGCAGATCCGGAGGAGACCCGGCCGAAACCCCCGCCGCGCTGGGCCGAGCCGGTTGTCCGGGGCCGCTAGGGCGTGTTGCCAAAGTCCCGTCGGCCGGGCGGCAACACGCCCTGGTCAGCCCTGCCCTCGGCCGTTCAGCGGCACCCTGCGCGCCAGCAGCCTTCGGTGGCCGACGCGCCAGCCGGCAGTGCCGACGCGGACCACCGTGTCCTCGTAGGTGACCGAGCCGCAGGAGCCGTCCGTCATGACGCCCAGCCCCTTGGACAGGGCCCGGACGCGGTCTTCGGACACCTCCTCGAGCACCACGTTCGTGACATGGTGGGCCACCGGGTTGCCCGCGCCCAGTGCGAGCGCCGCTTCCTTGAGCGCGGCGAGTCCGACGACCTCGCCCTGGCCGAAGTCGGAGAGGTCGTAGACGATGTCCGCGGTGAAGACCTCGTCCATCCGGTCCAGCTCCCCGGCATCCACCAGGTGGCCGTGCAGCGCGATCAACTCGGTGACGGCCAGGCGGTCTTCAAGAGCCAACGTCATGCGGTGCCCTTTCCTCGACTCAGGGCACCCTGCCACGCCCCGCGTCACCCGTCAGCCGGTTTGATCTCCCCTTTGCGGTGGACCGGCCGGGCCAGCAGCGCGCCGAGGAAACCGGTGACCAGGCCCCAGAGCGCGCCGAGTCCGACGGCGCTCCACAGTTCCGGCTTCAGGAAGAGCTTTCCGCCCAGACCGCCTCCGAGATCGCCGATGCCGAGCACCGAGAGGCCGTAGTGGACGGAGATCCGGCCGATCAGGCAGATCATCAGCACCGTGAGGGCGAGGGCGACCGCCAGGTGCAGGGCGTGCTGCCAGGCGCGTACCCGGGTGGGGGAGCAGGCCGCCATCAGGAACGCCACGGACAGCAGCAGAACCGCGTCGACGACCAGCAGCCACCAGACCCGGCCGTCGTGTTCGGCGAGTGTGCGCAGATCGAGTGCGGCGGTGTCCTTGGAGCGCAGCACCTCGTCCAGGACATGCGGCATGGGCAGTCCGAAGGGGCCCTCGACACGGCCGTTCCAGGTGGCGCCGAGGCCGAGGGTCAGGGTGAGCCACACCAGGTTCGGCAGGCCCAGCAGGATCACGGCCAGCGTCTGCGGGGTGTGGCCCCGCGTCACGGCGACGACCAGGGCCACGAGGATGCCGAGGACGACGTACGCGAGCAGCAGGACGACCATGGCGTGCGCGGCCGGCCGCACCGACTGCTGGAGCGGGAGCAGCCGGGCGGGGAGCGGAGCCCGGCGCGACACCAGCAGGGCCAGGACCAGCACACCGGCCAGCCAGAGCAGGCCGAACAGGACGCTCTGCGGCACGTCCGCTGTGAAGCCGACCTCGGGGGAGGCGCCGAAGAGATCGCCCAGGTCGCTCAGCGTGTCGTCGCCGAGGGAGGGTCTGAACGTCTGCCGGGCCGCGTAGGCGAGTGCCAGGAGCCCGGCCAGCCACAGGACGGCGATTCTCGCGGCCCAGCCGGCCAGCTCCCGGCCCCCGGCCACCGCCCGGTGCCGTAGCGGCCGCAGGAAGCCCGCACCGAGGACCAGGGCACCGGTCAGGGTGACGGAAAGGGGGATCACGGTGAGACCGGCCTCGCTGTCGGCGAGGCCTCCCGCACTTCCCGACAGTTTGATCGTGCCGCCGACTGCGGTGACGACGGTCGCCGTGACGACCCGGGGGAACGCGCCGTCCGGAAGGTCCAGGGCGCCCGCCGCCCACAGTCCCAGCGCGGCCACCACCCCCATGGCGACCAGCGCGCCAAGGACCGTGGCCACGGCCTGCACCCAGCCGTGCCGAGCGAGGACTGCCTGGTCGGAGGGGTATCGCGGGATCACCCTGCCACGCTAAGCAGCCCCGGCACCGCTCGCCTGCCGGGAGGTCCGTCCGCGTCCGCTTGCGAGCGGCACCGGACCGGAGCAAACAATAGGTATGTCGCGGAAAAATGCGGCCGAGTCGGGGCAAACGCATCGCACGCCGTAGGGATCCCGCGTCGGGAAGAAGAGCTCGTGAGCGTTGAACCGCCGTCATCAGGCCGCCCCACAGGACCGCCCTCCGGCCCGCTGTCGGGCCCCTCGCAGCCGCCGTCGGGCCCGCCCTCCCAACCCCCTGGCAGCGGCGGCGGCGGCGGGGCACCCCCGCCCGAACCCCGCCGGCCCTGGTGGAGATCGGCTCCCCGCGTCGCGATGATCGCCTGCGCGGTGGTGGCCGCCGTGGTCCTCGCGGTCGTCTTCACCCGCTCCGACGGCGGGTCGTCGAAGTCGGCGAGCGGCAACGGCGAGGTCTTCCTGCAGGCCGCCGCCAAGACGGGCCCCGAACCCTTCACCGAGTCGACCGCCAAGGACAGCTCGGCCCCGCCCGTCGCAGCCTCCCCGACCGGCCCCGCCGAGTCCGCGAACGCCGTACGAGGCGTCGACGGTGCCGCTCCCGGCCTCTACGGCGGCACCCGCAACGTCTCCAGCTGCGACGTCGAGAGCCAGATCAAGGCCCTCGGGACGGCGCCCGCGAAGAACAGGGCCTTCGCCTCGGTCGCCGGCGTCCAGCCGGCACAGGTCCCCGCGTACCTGCGCTCGCTCACACCCGTCCAGCTGCGCATGGACACCCGCGTCACCAACCACGGCTACCGCGACGGCGCCGCCACCAGCTACCAGGCCGTTCTCCAGGCCGGCACCGCCGTCCTCGTCGACGGTCACGGAGTGCCCCGCGCGCGCTGCGCCTGCGGCAACCCGCTGACCCCGCCGGTCGCCCAGCAGAGCGCGCCGAAGCGCACCGGCGACACCTGGTCGTCGTACCACCCCTCGAACGTGGTGGTGGTCGCGCCCTCGACGACGGTCATCAACATCTTCGTGATCTACGATCCCGACCACGACTACTGGATCGCCCGGCACCGGGGCGACACCGGCCACAAGGACCACAGGACCGACCCGCCGGTCCGTCCCTCCCCGTCGGTGAGCGTGTCGACCCCCACACCCCCGACGACACCGAGCACACCGACGTCCCCCAGTTCTCCGTCGCCCTGCGTCTCCACCTCGACCGGAACCCCGACCGGAACCCCCTCCGGGTCGGCGAGCCCCAGTCCGAGCCCGTGTCCGCCGACCTCGAGCGCGCCGTCCTCTCCGGCCCCGGGCCTGCTGACGCCCTCCTCCGCACCGCCCACCAGCGAATCCTCGGGTGACGAGCCCGCGTCCCCCGACTCCTCGGCACCGCCGCCGCCCCTCGCCTCGGACATCACGCCCTACAGCAGTCCGCTGACGTAGCCGGTGTGACGTGTCTCCGGGACTGCGACGCGAGGCTCGGGGTACGAGCACTGATGCAGCAGCGTCCGGCCAGTCCGGCTTCCGAGAGAGAAACGCATGATCGATCACCTGGACGGGGCAGTGATACCGACTGGTTTCGACGTGCCCGTGGAACCGCTACGTCAGGCGGCGCACTACACAGGCGAGCCAGGATGTATCGCCGAGGCGCGGTCCTTCGCCGCGCACTTCCTCGGCAGGCTCAGAGCCGACTGGTGCGCGGCGATCGGTGACCGTGCCGAGGACGAGGTGCTCCTCGTCGTGAGCGAACTCGTCACCAACGCCGACCGCCACAGCAACGGGCCGTACATCCTCGAGCTGGAGGGCACCGACGACGCCGTGGCCGTCACGGTCTACGACAGCAGCGCCGCCCTGCCCCGCAGGTTCCCACGGGATCCCCAACGCGTCGGTCGGCACGGTCTGGAGATCGTGCACGTCCTGGCCAGGGAGGTGGCGGCGGAACGCGTGCCGGTGGGCAAGCGGGTACGTGCCGTGCTGGGGTTCGACGGCAAGGAGTGAGCCTGCCCGCTCGCACAGCGGGTGCCGTCCTGGGACGGCACCCGCCATTCGATGTCTTTGTTGCGCTCTGCAGCGCTGTGTGTCAGGCGCAGCCGAGCTCGCCCAGCATGCCCTCGCGCAACCGTGTGATGATCCGCTTGATCAGCCGCGACACATGCATCTGCGAGCAGCCGAGACGCTCACCGATCTCCGACTGGGTGGCCTCCTCCACGAACCGCATGTGGATGATCTCGCGGTCGCGTTCGCTGAGCTCGGCCATCAGGGGGGCGAGCGACTGGAAGTCCTCGACGAGACGCAGCCCCTCCTCCTCCACGCCGATGAAGTCGGCCAGCACCGCTTCGCCGCCCTCGGGGCCGTCGCCGGTCAGGGCGGCGTCCAGCGACGAGGAGTTGTAGCCGTTGGAGGCGATCTGGCCCTCGACGACCTCGCGCTCGGTGATGTTCATCAGGGTGGCGAGTTCGGCCACCGACGGGTCGCGGTCCAGGCGGCTGGCGAGCTCCTCACGCGCCTTGGCCAGCTCGACGCGCAGCTCCTGGAGGCGGCGGGGGACATGTACCGCCCAGGTGGTGTCACGGAAGAACCGCTTGATCTCGCCGACGATGTAGGGGAGCGCGAACGACGTGAACTCGACCTCGCGCGACACCTCGAACCGGTCGATCGCCTTGATCAGGCCGATCATGCCGGTCTGGACGATGTCCTCCATGTCGTCGCCGCGGCCCCGGAACCTTCCGGCCGCGAACCGTACGAGCGACATGTTCATCTCGATGAGGGTGTTGCGCGCGTACTGGTACTCGTGCGTGCCCTCCTCGAGTTCCGTCAGGCGCTGGAAGAACTGGCGAGACAGCTCCCGCGCGTCCCGAGGTGCGACGGACCGCGGTTGTTCGACTCCCGGCAGCGGTGTCCCACCGGTCCTGGTCCCGCTTGCGAGCCCGGTGGCCTTTGCCTCCGGACGGTTCACGGCGGTGACGGCGGTATGCATTGCCTCTCCCACGAAAGTCACGGCTCGACGTGTGCCTCTTCGGCCTGGTTGTCTCGGGTCCTGCGGATGGTGCGCGATCTGCCGGGTACCCGGAACGCGCCGACATATGCGTCCTCGGGCCACCGGCCGACCAACCGCCCGCAGCTCCCTCACCTTGCGCGTACCCGAGGAGTGACGACGCATGCCCGCCGGGTTCGCCGACGGCGCAAAATCGCTGGTCCCGGGGACGGAGGGGCCGGACACGGGGCGCGACGGCGGGTTCATGGAGGTGACACCCGGTGATACGGCCGTCGTGGTGTGCCCCGATCAGTGTCCGGAGACGGCTCAGAAGGCCCGCGCGACGGGCGCCGCCGCGGGAAGTGCCGGACCATGACGGGCGTCTCAGCCTGGACGGAGTGGCCGGATCCCGCTGTTCCTGGCGGCCCCACCTCGACGACGGGGCTGCGGAGGCGGAGCCCCTTCGCCCTGGTCGACCCCTCGACCAGGGCGTGCCGATGGCGCGGCCGCACCGGGACCCCGCCTCCCGTCGACGATTCCACCCAGGGCGGAACGCCGGGCCCTTCCCAGGACGGGCACGGAATCTAGGCTGAGACGGTGAGCAACGAAGCGTTGAACCAAGCCCGCGTGATCCCCCTGCGCCCGCACTCCGCGCGCCCGGGAACCGCCCGCCCAGTGTCCGAACGCCCCGCCACCACCCCGCCGCGTCCGGGCCCGCCGCGCGAGACCGCACCCGGGGAAGCCAGAGAACCCCTGTGGCGTGACCTCGTCGGAGACGTCCTGCGCCGTGAGCGCCTCGCCCAGGAGCGCACCCTCAAGGACGTGTCCGACGCGGCCCGGATCTCGATGCCCTACCTCTCCGAGGTGGAGCGCGGCCGGAAGGAGGCCTCCTCGGAGGTGCTCGCGGCCGCCGCCCACGCCCTGGGCCTCGGCCTCGGCGACCTGCTCTCGCTGGCTCAGGGCGAGCTGACCCGGCACTCCGCCCGCGGCCGCCGCACCGCGCCGGGGTCGTCGTACGACGGGATGTGCCTGGCCGCCTGACGTCGGGGCCGGCGCCTCATACCTGCACGAGGCGCCGGCTCACCACCTCGTCGGCCAGCCCGTACGCCACCGCCTCCTCGGCGGTGAACACCTTGTCGCGGTCCATGTCCGCGCGCAGCGTCCCGATGTCGTGGTGGGTGTGCCGGGACAGCACCTCCTCCACCTGGGCGCGGATGCGGACCATCTCCTTGGCCTGGAGGGCGAGGTCGGAGATCGAGCCGCGGTTGCCGCCGGAGGCGGGCTGGCCGAGCAGCACCCGCGCGTGTTCCAGCACGAGCCGGCGTCCCGGATCCCCTCCGGCCAGCAGGACGGCCGCCGTGGAGGCCGCCTGGCCCACACAGAGTGTGGAGATCGGAGCCTGCACGTAGGTCATCGTGTCGTAGATCGCCATCAGCGAAGTGAACGAGCCGCCGGGCGAGTTGATGTAGATCGAGATCTCGGTCTCCGGCGCCGAGGACTCCAGGTGCAGGAGCTGTGCGATCACGACGTTGGCCACCCCGTCGTCGATCTCGGTGCCGAGGAAGATGATCCGCTCGGACAGCAGCCGGCTGAACACGTCGGACGACCGCTCACCGCTCGCGGTCCGCTCGACGACGTACGGAATCGTGTAGTTCGCCATGTCAGAGCCCCATCCGTCGTTTGGAGGCGGCAGGGCGGACGTCCGCGAGGGACTCCAGGACCCGGTCCACCATGCCGTACTCCCTGGCCTCCTCGGCCGTGAACCAGCGGTCGCGGTCGCCGTCCCGGGCGATGGTCTCCGGGGTCCGGCCCGTGTTCTCGGCGAGGAGCCGCTCCATGGTCCGCTTGCTGTGGTCCAGGTTCTCCGCCTGGATCTCGATGTCGGCGGTGGTGCCGCCGATGCCCGCGGACCCCTGGTGCATCATGATCCGCGCGTTCGGCAGCGCGTACCGCTTGCCGGGTGCGCCGCCGCAGAGCAGGAACTGGCCCATGCTGGCCGCGAAACCCATGGCGAGCGTGGAGACGTCGTTGGGGATCAGTCGCATCGTGTCGTAGATGGCGAGGCCCGCGTAGACCGAGCCGCCCGGACTGTTGATGCACAGGCTGATGTCGGTGCGCGGGTCCGCCGCGGAGAGGATCAGCAGCTGGGAGCAGATCCGGTTGGCGGAGACCTCGTCGACCTGGGTGCCCAGGAACACGATGCGCTGGTTGAGGAGCTGGGCGGAGAGGTGGTCGTCGAAGCGGGTGGGAGGGGTGTCGCCCTCCTCGGCCCTGATGGAAGTCATGGGCGGTCCTCGTGGTCGCGGGGGTGCTGTCGACTCCACTCTTGACCGCGGACGATGCCCTGATGCGGTTTCTCTGCCGGTGGCAGATTCGCCACCGGCAGAGCGCGGGCCCACCGGTGCGCTCAGCCCTTGTCGCGCAGCTGCCGGAAGAACGCCCGCACGTCGTCCACCAGCAGGTCCGGTTCCTCCATCGCCGCGAAGTGGCCGCCCCGGCCGAGCTCGGTCCAGCGCACGAGGTTCTCGGTGCGCTCCGCCCTGTGCCGGAGCGGGATCTGGATCTCCGCGGGGAAGACGGCGAGAGCGGTCGGCGCGGTCGAGGGCTCGGTGGGCCGGGCCACCCGCTCGCCGGTGGCGTGCGCCCGCTCGTAGTAGATCCGGGCGGCCGAACCGGCGGTGCCGGTCAGCCAGTACAGCATCACGTTGGTCAGCAGCCGGTCCCGGTCCACTGCCTCCTCGGGCAGCTCCGCGGAGTCCGTCCACGCCTGGAACTTCTCGACGATCCAGGCGAGTTGACCGACCGGCGAGTCGGTGAGCGCGTAGGCGAGGGTCTGCGGGCGGGTGGAGTGCAGGACGGCGTACCCGGTGCCCTCACGGGACCAGTCGCTCCACCGGCGCCATGACTCCAGGGCGCGCTCCCGTTGCCCTGGGCCGAGCGGGGCGAGCTCCTCCTCGGTGGGTTCGTGGGTCGCCTGCGCTCCCGGCAGCAGGTTGAGGTGGACGCCGGTGATCCGCTCGGGGTGGGCGCGGCCCAGCTCCCGGGAGATCGCCGAGCCCCAGTCGCCGCCCTGCGCGCCGAACTTCTCGTAGCCGAGCCGCGTCATCAGCTCGGCCCACGCGTCGGCGATGCGGCCCGCCTCCCAGCCGGTGTCCGCGGGGGGACCGGACAGCCCGAAGCCGGGGATGCTCGGAACGACGACGTGGAAGGCGTCCGCCGGGTCGCCGCCGTGGGCCACCGGATCGGTCAACGGGCCCACCACGTCCAGGAACTCCACGATCGAGCCCGGCCAGCCGTGCGTGATGACCAGCGGGGTGGCGTCCGGTTCGGGGGAGCGGACATGGGCGAAGTGGACGGTCGACCCGTCGATGACGGTCGTGAACTGCGGCCACTCGTTGAACCGGGCCTCGGCCGCGCGCCAGTCGTACGCATGCCGCCAGTGATGCGCGAGTTCGCGCAGGTAGCCGGCCGGTACGCCGTACGCCCAGCCGGTCGCCGAGAGGTCGTCGGGCCAGCGGGTGCGGTCGAGCCGGTCGTGCAGGTCGTCGAGGTCGCTCTGCGCAATGTCGAGGCGGAAGGGCCGGACGAGGTCGGTGCGCGATGACGTCATGCGGGGATGCTAGTTCGCGTGGGTGTACCCGCCACCTGGATGGGTTTCTCGTCCGACCGATGAGTTTCGTGGCGAGGACCGGTCGACATGGATGACGGACGTTCCCACGATCCAGGAGGTACGCATGGCCACCGACGGTTTCACCACTTGTCTCTGGTTCGACGGGCAGGCCGAGGAGGCCGCCCACCACTACGTGTCCATCTTCAAGAACTCCAGCATCGGAGCGATCGCCCGGTACCCGGAGGGTGCGTTCCAGCCCGCGGGGTCTGTGATGACCGTCGAGTTCACGGCCAACGGCCACAGGTTCCTCGGGCTCAACGGCGGCCCTGAGTTCAAGTTCACCGAGGCGGCCTCCTTCATGATCTTCTGCGAGGACCAGGAGGAGATCGACTACTACTGGGCCAAGCTCACCGAGGGCGGCGAGCCCGGCCCCTGCGGCTGGCTGAAGGACAAGTACGGGCTCAGCTGGCAGGTGGTCCCGGAACGGCTCCAGGCCATGATCACTGACCCGGACCCGGCGAAGGTGGCCCGCGTGACCAGCGCGTTCATGGCGATGCACAAGTTCGACCTCGCCGCCCTCGACAAGGCCTACGCGGGCCACTGATCACTCCGGAGGCCCCGTCAGGACGAACCGACCACCCGTGTGATCTCCCGGGCGATCCGCAGGATGCCGGGGGAGCGGACCGGACAGGGCTTCGGTGTGGCCGTCGTGGGCGCCAGACAGAAGTGCAGATAGTCCTTGTCGAGATGCAGGGCCGTACGGTCGCGGCCCGGCTGGGTGCAGTAGTCGGGGTGCTCGCGCTCGTAGGCGGTGCACGGCAGGTACTGCACCCAGGAGTAGCGGGAGCCGGCGGGCGCCACCGCGGCACCGGCGTCGGCGACGACGTCGCCCGAGGTGGCCGCCTGCTCCTCGTACAGCTCGTTCACGCGCCGGACCCGGTCGGGGGTGATCGGGTCCGGACCCTGCTCCACCCACACGATCCGTGGCCGCCGCGCACCCCCCGCCGCCGCGATCTGCTCGGTAAGCCGGCGCAGGTCGGCCCGGTAGCGGCTGAAGTACTTCTGCGGCGCGGCGGCATGGCTGATCCCGTCCATGCACCAGGTGAAGTCCCACGCGTTGCCCCAGAACTGCAGCACCACGAAGTCCGGGTGCAGCGCCCGGACCAGGGCCGCGGCCTTGTCCCGGTCGGGCACCAGCGACTTCTCCCCGGTGCCCTCCAGGTAGTCGCACAGGGTGGTGCCCGAGTACGGCGCGCTCGTGTACGTGGCCCGCAGTTCCCGGCGCAACTCCTGCCCGAGGACCTGCTGGGCCTCCATGGCGAGCGAGTCGCCGAGATACAGCACGCGTGGGGCCAGGACCTTCGAGGAGGCGCTCGGGGAGGTCTGGGCCCGCTGATGGGTCGTGGCCGCACGGGAGACCTCCGGGGTGGGCGGTGTCGCCTCGGGCCCGTCCGACGGGTCCCCGCAGGCCCCCAGCAGCAGCACTGCGGCCAGCAGCCCCACGATCCACGGCCTGCGCATGCGCGACTCCCGCCCCGGTCGCCGAAAAACGGTTCCCCAGGCAAGCACAACCCGGAACAAGGGGGAAGACGTGCGGCCCGGTTCAGCCGCCGCCCGGTCGCTCCAGGAGCTCCGTCAGATCGGTCAGCGCCAGCGGCTTGGTCAGATGGACGTCGAAGCCGGCCGCCCGGGACAGCGCGCGGTCGGCGCCCTGACTGAAGCCCGAGACCGCGATCAGACGCAGCCGCTCGCCGCCCGGCCGGGCACGCACCTGACGGGCGACCGTGTATCCGTCGATGTCCGGCAGACCCAGGTCGCACAGCACGACGTCGAAGGGCGCTGCCCGGGTGGCGGCGAGCGCGTCCGTCCCCGTGTGCACGGTCGTCACGCGATGGCCCTGTCGCTCCAGCAGGGCGTGACAGGTCGCGGCCAGGTCCTCGTTGTCCTCCACGATCAGGACGGACAGTCGTCGCGATGTCGTCCGGGCGGCCGGGGGCCGGTGCTGCGGCGAGGCGGCCGAGTCGGCCGTCGGCAGCACGACGGTGAACGTCGCCCCCTTGCCGGGTCCGTCGCTGTACGCGCCGACCCGGCCGTGGTGCAGATCCACGATCGTCCGTACCACGGCGAGGCCCAGCCCCAGGCCCTCCGGCGTGTCGGGGCCGGCGGGCGCCGCTCGCATGAACACGCCGAAGAGCTCTTCCGCCTGTCCGGGGTCGAAGCCGATGCCGTCGTCCCGCACCGTCAGCCGCGCCGCGCCGTCCGCGGCGGACAGCTCCACCTCGGTGCGCCCGCCGGGGCGGGTGTACTTGAGCGCGTTCGACAGCAGGTTCGTCAGCACCTGCGCGAGCCGCAGCCGGTCTCCGTCCACGACGAGAGGCGCGTCCGGCAGCCGTACGCCCAGCGTGCGGCCTTCGTGCCCGAACAGGCCCCGGATGTCCGCACAGGCCCCCTCGACGACCGTGCGCACGTCGACCGGTTCCCGCACCAGCTCCAGCCGGCCGGTCACCGCCCGGGTGCCGTCCAGCAGGTCGTTGCTCATCCGGGCCAGGGTGCCCAGCTGCCGCTCCAGCACGGCCAGTGCCGGGTGTCCCTGCGGCATGTCGAGGGCGAGCAGTTCGATGGCCGCGGTCGCGGCCGCGAGGGGGTTGCGCAGCTCGTGCGAGAGCGTGGCGATGAACCGGTCCTTGGCCCGCTGCTCCTCCCGGAGCCTGCGCCCGGCCGCGTCCAGCTCAGCGTTGGCCCGGCTCAGCTGCTCGTTCACCTCGCGGATCTCCCGTGCCCGCACGAACAGGTCGATCTCCATGCCCTCCGCGCGCATCTGGGCGTCGGCGACGGCCCTCTGCTGCTCCTTCCCCACCTTGCGCAGATGCACGAACTCCGTGACGTCCTCGACCCGGTGGATGATGTGCGTGAGGCGCCCCTCGGCGTCCAGGACCGGCGCGTTGACCGGACTCCAGTACCGCTCGGCGAACGCACCCCCCTCGGCCGTCGGGATGTCGTACCGCTGAAGCGCCATGGTGTCCTTGCGGCCGCTCGCCACGACCGTCTCCAGGGAGCGGCGCAGGTTGGCCACACCGTCGGCGGACGGATCCTCCGGGTTGTCGGGGAACACGTCGAAGATCAGCCGTCCGATGATGTCGCGCCCGGTGCGGGTGGCCGTCCGATAGGCGCGGTTGACCTCGACGATGACGAAGTCGGGGGTGAGGACGAGCAGCGGGGACAGATTGGAGTCGAACAGACGCCGGAAGTCCGGGGGCAGGGGCATGGGCGGACCTCCTGGGCGGGCCGGGGTGTCAGGGATCGAGGCGGTAGCCGTAGCCACGGACGGTGATGATCCGCGGTGCGGGGGCGGGCAGTTCCGCGAGCTTGCCGCGCAGCCGGTACACGTGCTCGATCACGGTCGCCTGCTGCTGCCACGACGAACCCCAGATCCGCTCGAGGAGTTGCTCCGCGGAGAACACCCGGCCGGGCGTTGCCGCCAGCGTCTCCAGGAGGGCGAACTCCTTGGGGCGCAAGGTCAGCAGGACGCCGTCGACGGAGGCCTGCCGGGTGGCCGTGTCGACGAGCAGGGAACCGGCCCGGATCACCGCCGGCTGGTCCGGCGGCTGCGAGCGACGCAGCACGGCGTGGATGCGCGCCACCAACTCGCGCTGGGAGAACGGCTTGACCAGGTAGTCGTCCGCGCCGATCTCCAGCCCCGCCACCCGGTCCGCCTCCGCGCCGCGCCCTGTGACCACGATGACCGGAAGCCGACTGGTGGACCTGAGCGCCCGCAGCAGTTCGAGCCCGCTGCCGTCGGGCAGCCCCAGGTCCAGGATCGCGAGGTCGACGCGGCTCTCGTGCAGCACGGACTTCCCTGCGCGGGCGTCCATGGCCCAGGCGACGGTGAATCCGGCCCGCTCCAGATAGGAACGGCACATCAGTGCGAAGTCGGGATCGTCCTCGATCAGGGCGAGGTGCGGGCGCATTCCGCATCACCTGGCCCGTCGGGTACCCGCCCGTTGTGTCGCTGATGAGCGGGCGTTGATGCCCAGACCATGTGGCGAAGGTAGAACAGTAGGCGGCACGGTTCAAGGGGGGAGCCGCCCGGGGGAGTTCCGGCCCGGACGCGTGCGGCGCGGGGATGAAGCGACCGCCGTACGCGTCCGCGCCGGAGCGGGAGCCCGGCGCGGACGCGGGTACGACAGCGGGGACGGCACAGCGTGCACGACAACAGCCTGGAACCCGTCCTCACCGCGTCCTGGCCGCCGCCACCCGGTGACCACGGGTTCATGCGCGGCGCCGACGGACTGGTCCTCGCCGAACTGCACGGCGATATAGACCTCGCGACCACCCACCACCTGCGCTCCTGGCTCGACTCCCTCGCCGCACTGGCCGCCCCCTCGTACGTCGTCGACCTTCGTCCGGTGTCCTTCGTCGACTCCGCCGGCCTGAACCTGCTGCTGCGCCTGCGCCGCCGGGTGCTGGAGGCCGGCGGAACGTTCTCCGTGCTGTGCACCGAGGACACCCGGCGGCTGCTGAGGGCGCACGGCACGCTGGACGTGCTCAATGCGGCGGGCCCGCGGGACGGGACGTCGGTGGGGTGCCCACGCGCCCGGACCGGCTCGTAACACTACGGCCGGTTCGACGCGCGGTCGGGTGCAGTCGTGGCTAGCGTGAGGAGCGGACCGACCACCGATTCGGGAAGGGCCGCGATCATGGCCGTACAACCTGAGGGAACCCCCTGTTGGGCCGATGCGATGTTCGGCGACGTCGAGGGAGCCAAGAGCTTCTACGGCGACGTCCTCGGCTGGACCTTCGGCGAGTCGTCGTCGGAGTACGGCAACTACACGCAGGCCTACGCTGACGGCAAGGCCGTGGCCGCGGTCGTGCCGCCGATGTCGGGGCAGGAGGGCCACTCGCAGTGGTGCCTGTACCTCGCGTCGCCGGACGCCGCCGCCACCGCCGGCAGGATCCGTGACAACGGCGGCGAAGTGCTCATGGAACCCATGCAGGTCGGCGACTTCGGCACGATGTGCCTGGCCCGCGACCCGAGCGGGGTCGTCTTCGGCGTCTGGCAGGGCGGCACCCATGAGGGCTTCGAGGCACCGCCCGAGCGGCCCGGGGCGTTCTGCTGGGCCGAGATCTACACCCGCGAGCCGGAGAAGTCCGACGCGTTCTTCCCCGCCGTCTTCGGCTACAGCGCCCGGCAGATGCAGGACGACGCCATGGACTTCCGGATGTTCAACCTCGGCGACAACACCGTCCTGGGCCGCATGAAGATGGGCAGCGAGTTCCCGCCCGAAGTACCGGCGTACATCAACGTCTACTTCACCGTCGACAACTGCGACGACGCCGTCGCCCGCGCCACCAAGCTCGGCGGCGTCCTGCGCTTCGGGCCGATGGACTCCCCGTTCGGCCGGTTCGCCGCGCTGAGCGACCCGCAGGGCGCGAGCTTCTCGGTGATCGACGTGACGACGACCCAGGGCGACCTGCCCGAGGCCTCCGACGTGCCCTGAGCGGTGCGTGCGGCCGTGAGCACGGCGGCGGCCGAAGCGCCCGTCCAGCAGTCCATGGCAGCGGGGCGGCTGCCCATGGCCGCCGAGGTGGGCGCCTGCTCCGGCGGCTGGTCGCGGGGCCGGACGGGCCCGCAGGGTCGTCGCCATGGTCGTCGCGGTGGAGCGAACCTGGTTCAGGTCGGGACGCCCACCCACGCATGGCATGATCGGGCGCATGCGTGAACGACTGGTGGCCGCGTGCGACGGCGCTTCGAAGGGAAATCCCGGACCCGCGGCCTGGGCCTGGGTCGTTGCCGACGAGACGGAGACGCCGGACCGCTGGGAGGCCGGGCCACTCGGCAAGGCCACCAACAACGTCGCCGAACTCACCGCGCTGGAGCGGCTGTTGACGGCCGTCGACCCGGACGTGCCGCTGGAGATCCGGATGGACTCGCAGTACGCGATGAAGGCCGTCACCACCTGGCTGCCCGGCTGGAAGCGCAACGGCTGGAAGACCTCCGGGGGAAAGCCCGTCGCCAACCAGGAGCTCGTCGTCCGTATCGACGAGCTCCTGGGGGGCCGTTCCGTCGAGTTCCGTTACGTGCCCGCCCACCAGGTCGGCGGCGACAAGCTCAACGACTTCGCCGACCGCGCGGCCAGCCAGGCGGCGATCGTTCAGGAGCCCGCGAGCAGTGCCCTCGGTTCCCCCGAGCCGCCGCCGTCGCCGGACACCCCCAAGACGGACCGCCCCGCCCGGGCCAAGTCGCCCAAGCGGAGCGGTGGTTCGTCCTCCCGCACGATCAAGGCCAAGTTCGCCGGCCGGTGCCTGTGCGGACGCTCCTACGCGGCGGGCGAGCCCATCGCCAAGAACGCCCAGGGCTGGGGGCACCCGGAGTGCCGTACGGAAGAGGCCGGTTAGCCGCGCGGGAAGCGGCCGGCCGGCCCGGGACGGTCAGATGACCGCGCCGCGCCACTGGCCGGTCTCCCGGCCGCGCTCCTCGATGAACGTCTTGAAGCGCTCCAGGTCGCCCTTGGTCTGCCGCTTCACGAACCCGAGCTTGTCGCCGACCTTCTCGGTGATGGTGTCCGGATGGAAGTCCATCTGGAACATCACCTTGGTGTGGCCCTCGTCGAGCCGGTGGAAGGTGACCGCACCGGCCTGCTTGGCCTCGCCGGCGATCGTGGTCCACGCGACCCGCTCGTCCGGGATCTGCTCGGTGATCTCCGCGTCGAACTCCCTGTGCACCCCGTTGACGTTGGTCACCCAGTGCGTGAGCGTGTCGGTGCGCTGCTCGATGCGCTCCACCCCGCTCATGAACTCGGGGAAGGTCTCGAACTGCGTCCACTGGTTGTAGGCGGTGTGCACCGGCACGCCGACCTCGATGGATTCCTCGACCTGCGACATGGGTGAATCCCTCCTTCGTGCTCTCGGTGTGTCCGGCGCGGGTACCGCACGACCTGCGGGGCAAACCGCCGTGCGGAGATCGTCGGTCGGTGCCGAAGGTGTCGTAGGAGCAGCGGCGGGTGCGGTCCGGCCGGCCGGCGGGACTTCGTGGTTCCAGGCCCTCGTCGACTCACCGCAGATGCGTACGTCGGGCGCCCCGCGCCCCCACGGGTCGCCGGAGGCCATCCCGTGCGGCGCGGCACGGGCCACCGTCGACGAGATCCAGGACGCCCGCTGCCGGGGCATCCGGCGGCCGAGGGCGAGCTCGGAGGGCCGCAGTTCGCGCTCTTTTCCGCCCTGGTCCTCGGCGGCGCCGGGCCGATCGTCTCTGACCCCGGCGTCCCGCGGTGGTGTCCGTGGGTGGCCCCAGCGGTGCGGGGGCGGCTGGGGGAGCGGCACCGCCATGCGGTGAATCTCCCGCGTTGACGACTCCGCATGCCAGTCGGCCCCGGCGAGAGCGGGAGAAATCATCCGCGACCGGTCGGCTCTGATCCTGATAATTACCCACATGCCGTACACGACCGCACAATGGTGATCTTGCCGTGGGAGGGCTTTCCGGTCCCCGGACGGAGGAATTACTTCCCGGCGAGGCCGTGATTTTCGGTGATCCTCCGCGAGTGAAGGCGCAGGCAGCGGCCCGCCTCGCCCGCGGGGAGCGGCGCGATCCGAAGTGCGGGGCGCACCCTCCCGGACTGCTACTCTGCGTTGCCAATTGACCGCTTTGGGTAATTCCTAGGGGTGCGCGTGAAGGTCGCCTGCGTCGGCGGCGGGCCCGCCGGCCTGTATCTCTCGATCCTGCTGAAACGGCAGGACCCGTCCCACGACATCACTGTCCACGAGCGCAACCCGGAGGGCTCGACCTACGGCTGGGGCGTCACCTACTGGCGCGGACTGCTCGACAAACTCCACGAACACGACCCCGAGTCGGCCCGCGCGATCCAGGAGGCCTCGGTCACCTGGAACGAGGGCGAAGCCCGGGTGCGGGACCTGGTCACCCGGCGCCCCAGCGACGAGGGATTCGGTATCGGCCGCCACCGTCTGCTGGAGATCCTCGCCGCCCGGGCCCGTTCCCTGGGCGTACGGCTGGAGTTCGAGCGCGAGATCACCGACGAGAACCTCCCCGAGGCCGACCTCCTCGTGGCCGGTGACGGTGTCCACAGCACCCTGCGCGCCCGGCACGCCGACCATTTCGGAGCCGAGACCAAGGAGGGCCGCAACCACTACATCTGGCTCGGCACCAGCAAGGTCTTCGACTCCTTCACCTTCGCCTTCGCCGAGACCGACCACGGCTGGATCTGGTGCTACGGATACGCCTTCAGCCCCGAGCGCAGCACCTGCGTCGTCGAGTGCGCACCGGAGACCTGGGCCGGCCTCGGCCTGGACGAGGCGGACGAGGCCGACGGGCTCGCCCTGCTGGAGAAGCTGTTCGCCGACATCCTCGACGGCCACCCCCTGATCGGCCGCTCCGCAGGCTCGGGCAGCGCCCAGTGGCTCAACTTCCGCACCCTGACCAACCGCACCTGGCAGCGCGACAACCTCGTCCTGCTCGGCGACGCGGCCCACACCACCCACTACTCCATCGGCGCGGGCACCACGCTCGCCCTGGAGGACGCCATCGCCCTGGCCGACGCCCTGCGTGAGCAATCCGCACTCCCGCAGGCCCTCGCCCGCTACGAACGGCAGCGCAAGTCGGAACTGCTCTCCATCCAGAGCGCGGCCCGCTACAGCGCCCAGTGGTACGAGAACCTGACGCGCTACATCGACCTCCCGCCGGAGCAGATGTTCGCCCTGCTCGGGCAACGGCACTCGCCACTGCTGCCCTATGTCCCGCCACAGCTGTACTACCGGATCGACAAAGCCGCCGGGCAGCTGGAGGCGCTGCGCAGGTTCAAGCGCTGGCTCGGCCCGAAGGTCGCGCGGACCGTGCACGCCCGGGAGCTGTCGGCCAGGGCCTCGGGCGCCCGCGCCTCGGACGCCCGCGCCTCGGACGTCCGCAAGTAGTCCGCCGCCCGGAAACGGTATTGGGTGAATGGCGATTCACCGCTAGAGTGAATTGCCATTCACCCACTGTTTTCCCGGAGCGCAGATGGACCAGCAGGGCCCCATATCCCCGCCGCGCGGAGCGAGCCTGCGGACCCGGCTCACCGTGCCGGTACTGGCGATGTGCGGTGTGCTCATGGCCGTCATGCAGACCGTGGTCGTCCCCCTGCTTCCGGACCTGCCCCGGCTGACCGATTCCTCGCCCGGCGCCGTCTCCTGGATGGTCACCGCGACCCTGCTCGCCGGAGCCGTCCTCACCCCGGTGCTCGGCCGGGCCGGTGACATGTACGGCAAGCGCCGGGTCCTGACCGGAGCCCTCGCCCTGATGACGGTCGGGTCGGTGATGTGCGCGCTGTCGTCCGACATCACCGTGCTCATCGCGGCCCGGGCCCTCCAGGGCGCCGCCGCCTCCGTGGTGCCGTTGTCGATCAGCATCCTGCGCGACGAGCTGCCGCCCGAACGCCGCGGCTCCGCGGTCGCGATGATGAGCTCCACGGTCGGCATCGGCGCCGCCCTGGGTCTGCCGCTGGCCGCGATGGTCGTCCAGTACGCCGACTGGCACACCATGTTCTGGCTGACCAGCGGCCTGGGCGCGCTGGGCGTGGCCGCCGTGTCGTGGGCGGTCCGCGAGTCGCCCGTACGGCAGCCCGGCCGCTTCGACGTGCCGGGGGCCCTGGGGCTGGCCGCCGGACTGATCAGCCTGCTGCTCGGAGTGTCCCAGGGCGGACAGTGGGGCTGGGGCAGCCCCCGCGTGCTGGCGCTGTTCCTCACGTCCGCCGCGGTCCTCGTCCTGTGGTGGTGGCACCAACTGCGCACCGCGCAGCCCCTGGTCGACCTGCGGCTCGTCACCCGGCCGCGGGTGGGGCTGTCCCACGTGGCCGCCCTGCTCACCGGATTCGCCTTCTACGCCAACTCCCTGGTCACGGCCCAGCTGGTGCAGGCTCCCAAGGAAACCGGCTACGGGCTGGGCCTGTCGATCGTGGCCACCGGCCTGTGCCTGCTGCCCGGCGGTGTCACCATGCTGCTGTTCTCACCCGTCTCGGCCCGGATCTCCGCGTCGCGCGGCCCGCGCATCACGCTCGCGCTCGGCGCCGCGGTCATCGCGTGCGGCTACGCGGTACGCATCGCGGACAGCCGCGACCTGTGGATGATCATCCTGGGTGCCACCGTGGTGGCCACGGGCACCACCCTCGCCTACTCGGCCCTGCCCACCCTGATCCTGCGTGCCGTCCCGGCCGAGCAGACGGCCTCCGCCAACGGCGTCAACGTCCTGATGCGCACCATCGGCCAGGCCGTCTCCAGCGCGGCGGTCGCGGCCGTACTGGTCCACCACACCAGCCCGGTCCTCGGTCTCCCGGTACCCACCCTGCACGGCTACCTGCTGGCCTTCGCCATGGCGGGTGCGGTCGCTCTCGCGGCCTGCGCGGCGGCACTGACCATCCCCGGCGACTCCACGCCCGAGGGGACCCGCCGGGCCAAGGGCCGCACCCGGGGGGCGCGGGACGAGGCGATGGAGGGAGCATGAGTGCCGTGAGCACAACACCCCCCACCGCCACGCCCACCCGCCGGGACGCGGAGACGACCAAGGCCGCCATCCTGAGGGCGGCCCGCTACCTCCTGGCCCGCACCCCCCACGCCGACATCACCCTCAAGGCGGTCGCCGAACGCGCCGGAGTCAGCCCGCCGTTGATCGTGAAGTACTTCGGCAACAAGGACGCCCTGCTCGCCCGCGTCATGTCCTTCGAGTCCGACGCGGCCGCCCTGCTCGACGCCCCCCTGGACGACCTGGGCCGCCACATGGTCCGCCATGTCCTCACCGGCCAGATCGAACGCGGCGCCGACCCCCTCCTGCGGATCGCCTTCGCCCCGGTCCAGGGCGAACACGGCGACATCCTGCGGGTCAACTTCCGTACCCAGGTGGTCGAACGCCTCGCGGAGCGCCTCAAGGGCCCTGACGCCGGCCTGCGCGCCGAACTGGCGGTGGGCACCCTGTTGGGCCTCGGCGTGATGTACGGCATCGCCCGGGGTACCAACCTGAGGGCGACCGCGGTGGAGGACGTGGTGAACCGGTACGCCCCCACGGTCCAGGCCCACTTGACGCCCTAACGGAACAGGCGGTCCAGGAAGGCGTTCCCGAACACGCCGTGCGGGTCGAGCCGGTCCAGCACCCCGGCCGCCTGCCCCCACACCGCCTCACCGAACGACCCGGGGATCGTCGTCCCCAGCATCTCCTCGTCCTCCCACGCGGCATCGTCCGTATAGGCCCACCCCTTGGACCACTCGACGCGGGTGCCCGCGTAGCCGTCGACGAGGAACTGCTCGATCTCCCGCAGGAAGGCCTCCGCGTACGGCGTCCCCGGCAGCGTCAGGATGTCCAGCCACACGGCCGTGTCCCGCTCGGGATGTGCCGGATCGGCCCGCAACGCCGAGAGCAGCGGAGCCCGCGCACCCGCAGTCCCGACGTCGGCCGGGTCGTCGAGCCCGGTCACCCGGATCTCGACCGTCCCGTTGACGGGGAAGCGCCCCTGCGCGGCGTAGGCGGTCAGGCGCTCACGGTAGAAGTCCGTGAACTCGGCGACCACCCGCTGCACCTGGTCCCGGCCGGTCAGTACCGCGTACCCGTTCGCGGTCACCCGCAGGGTCGTCGGCCTGACGTACAGCAGCGTGTTCTTCGACGGGCCCCAGATGTCCGCCGAGAGCGTCGCCGTGAGCCCCACCGCCGCCGCGTCGAGCTGTGCGTTCCCGAGCACCGGCGCCAGATACCAGGCCGCGTCCGACACCATCCGCCCGGCGAGGTCCGCGACCAGAGTCGGCACGTTGTCGGAGAAGGGATAGTTGTACGGCGAGGTCACCCGCCGTGAGGTCAGCGGCCTGGTCGGCGCCACGCTCCACACCTTCAGCCAGGGGAACTCGGTGAAGGCGAACCAGATCGCCTCGACCCGACCCGCCTCCGCCAGGAAACTCGCGAAGGTCCGCCCGTCCCCACCGGGTGCGGCGAACAGCTCGGCCGCGGAGATGTCGACGCGGCTCACACACCGCAGATTGCTGTTGGCGCCGACCCGCAGCACGACCTCCGTGACGAAGGCGCGCCCGAGATGGGTGAGCAGCGCGGCGCTGTCGGCCTCGGTGCGGCTGAACTCACGCAGCGCGTACGCCCCAGCGCCCTCGTCCCACACCACCGCCGTCAGCGACACGATCCGATTGCTCAGCGAGCCGTACGTCTGCCCCGGCAGCCGTTCCTCCCCGTCGGCCGGGACGGCGGTGCCGTGCGCGTCGATCGCCAGCGCCCCGCCCAGGGTGAGGTCGCCCGGCGCGGGCGCGGCGGTGATGCCGAGCCCGTGCTCCTCCAGGTGGGTGAGCAGGGCCTCCAGCGTGACGCCGGTGCCGGCGCGCACGGTGGAGGCGGAGTCCAGGGACAGGCCGGTGAGGTGGGAGGCGGTGTCGACGAGGAGGACGGGCGCGTCCGAGTCGGTGCCCTCGGTGACGGTCAGCGGCGACCAGCCGTGCGAGGAGCCCCGGGCGCGGACCCGCCAGCCGTGCCGCCAGGCCCAGTTGACGACCTCGACCACCTGGTCGGGGCCGGTCGGGGCGCAGGCCCATAACCCGTCGGCGGTGATCTCACCGACCCAGTTCCGGTACGCCGAACGGTAGAGGGCCACGCCGGCCGGGAAATCCGGCAGTTCCTCGGCCGCGGCCGCCGGATCGGCGGGCAGCAGAATCGGTACGGCGGCCAGGGCGGCGGCACCCATGAGGAAGCCGCGGCGGGACCAGGACGGGGCGTCCTGCGGGTGGTTGCTCACGGAACGATCAGTCACGTGGCCACGCTAGGCGCCCATTGACACGTGCATGCCCTACGTCGATGCGTGTCACCCATGTGAGTGAACAAATGGCGGGCGTCGACCCGGAGCGACCAGTTCCGCGCAGGTCGGAGACGGATGGCAGACTGACGCCATGGACGAGCGCACATTCGGCAGGTCGCAGCAGCACGCATCCGTCGTCGGACTCGGCACCTGGCAGCTGGGAGCCGACTGGGGAGACGTCGACGACAAGGAAGCCCTCTCGGTGCTGGAGGCGGCGGCAGAGTCGGGGGTCACCTTCTTCGACACCGCCGACGTGTACGGCGACGGACGCAGCGAGCAGACAATCGCCACGTTCCTGCGGAGCCGGCCCGACCTCCATGTGCTGGTCGCGACGAAGATGGGCCGCCGCGTCGACCAGATCCCGGAGAACTACGTCCTCGACAACTTCCGCGCCTGGAACGACCGTTCCCGCCGCAACCTCGGCGTCGACCGCATCGACCTCGTCCAGCTGCACTGCCCGCCGACACCCGTCTACTCCACGGACGAGGTGTTCGACGCCCTCGACACCCTGGTCGAGGAGGAGCGCATCGCCCACTACGGCGTCAGCGTGGAGACCTGCCAGGAGGCGCTGACCGCGATCGCCCGGCCGGGCGTGGCGAGCGTGCAGATCATCCTCAACGCCTTCCGCATGAAGCCCCTGCGCGAGGTGCTCCCCGCCGCCCGGGAGGCGGGCGTCGGCATCATCGCCCGCGTCCCGCTGGCCTCGGGTCTGCTGTCCGGCAAGTACACCAAGGACACCGTCTTCCCGGAGAACGACCACCGCGCCTACAACCGGCACGGCGAGTCCTTCGACGTCGGTGAGACCTTCTCCGGCGTCGACTACACGACCGGCGTGGAAGCCGCGGCCGAGTTCTCCGCCCTCGCCCCCGAGGGCTGCACCCCGGCCCAGCTCGCCCTGCGCTGGATCATCGAGCAGCCCGGCGTCACCACCGTCATCCCCGGCGCCCGTTCACCCGAGCAGGCCCGCGCCAACGCGGCGGCCGGGAAACTGCCGCCGCTGTCCGACGAGACCCTCTCGGCGATCCGCGACCTCTACGACCGCCGGATCAAGGACCAGGTCGAGAACCGCTGGTGAGCCCGCGGGGCTGCGGGAGCGGTCCACCGGGCCGCCCCCGGAGCCCCGCTGTTTGAACGATCAGCCACCGGATACACGGACCGCATGGTCGACACGGTGAGACGGACAGGCCGCGACGAGACCGAGGACGAGCGCGCGGACCGCATGTGGGGCGAGCTCATCCAGGAGGTCCGCGTCGCGCAGACGGGCGTGCAGATCCTGTTCGGCTTCCTGCTCACCGTGGTGTTCACACCGAAGTACGCCGACCTGGCCCACACCGACCAGGTCATCTACATCGTGACCGTCGTCCTCGGCGCCTGTGCGACCGGCGCCCTCATAGGGCCGGTGTCCCTGCACCGTCTCGTCTCGGGACGGCGCATCAAGTCCCAGGCCGTGCAGTGGGCCTCCCGGCTGACCTTCGTGGGCCTCGTCCTGCTCCTGGCGACGATGACGGCCGCCCTCCTGCTGGTCCTGCGGGTGGCGACCCACGACGACTGGGTGCCCTGGCTCGTCACGGGAGTCGTCGGCTGGTACCTGCTGTGCTGGTTCGTGCTGCCGCTGTGGACCCGTCGCCGCTACACGACCCGGTGAGGTCAGGTCCGGCCAGCTGCCGGTCGTGCAGGCGGGAGAGCACCAGGACCGACACCGTGGCGCCGATCAGCGCGCAGAACATGTCCCACTGCGTGTCCCACACATCGCCCTGCGTGGCCAGGAAGGCGTCCGCCGCCTGACCGCCGATCACCGCGGCCGCCCACTCCAGCATCTCGAAGACGGCGCTGAAGGCCAGACACGCGCACACCGTCAGCGGCGCCAGCCAGCGGCTGCCCCGCAGCGGGGACGTACGGCTGAGCAACTCCCGCACCAGGACCGCCGGTACGAAGCCCTGCATGAGGTGGCCGAAACGGTCGTACGGATTGCGGTCGAGACCGAAGGTGTCGCGCACCCAGTCACCGAGCGGCACCTGAGCGTAGGTGTAGTTCCCGCCCACCATGAGCACGAGCGCGTGGACCGCCAGCAGACAGCACAGCAGGTCGGTCAGGGGGAAGCGGCGCCAGGTGAGCACGATCAGCGGCAGCCCGACCAGGACCCACACCGTCTCCAGGAACCAGGTGGTGCGGTCGCGCGGGCCCCAGGCGGACAGGGCCAGCGCGGCGACCACGGCGCAGGCGAGCAGGGGCCGTCGCACAGCGGTCATGAGGTGCTCCTCGTCGTAGGAGTCCTCATCGTCGGGCAGGGGGCCGGCCGCGACATGAGTACGGCTACTCAACGCCCGTACGCATCAGTGCCCGGCCGCGTGCGTGCGTATCAGCCGCCGGCGATGACGGAGGCCAGGAAGTCGTCGACGCTGACCTCCTCCTGTCCTGGTGGGACGATCTCGCGGGTCTCGCGCAGGAAGGAGGCCAGCGCCGGAACCCAGGCGAAGACCACGGCGTGCTGGCGGCCCCCGTCGGAGCGGGCGTCACCGAAGAACTCCATGCGCAGTTCCTCCCAGACGCCGGTAGAGGAGGGGCTCAGCCGCACGTCCCCGACCCCGACAGGACCGCGCAGCCCCTCGGCCAGCATCTCCCGGTCCAGCCGCCACCGGGCCAGCACCCGGCCGTCATGGCTGAACACGGCGGTGACGGCGAACGGGTCCGCCGCGTCGTACCCCAGGTGGGCGAGCACGGGGCAACGGCCCGTGCCGCCGGTCTGGAGTTGCACGACGAGAGTCTTGTGCGCGGTCTTGTGGGCGAAGGAGTTCACCTGGAGGCCTCCGGGGAGAACGATGTAGAGCCCTCTAGTACCCCTCCCACGCCCAAGATGCTCAGCCTTCCGGGTGATTACCCTTCGCGCCGCGCAAAGAGGTCAGGCACGAGGCGATGGCCTGCTGGAGTTCCTCCAGGCGCTGGAGCATGTCGTCCTCGTAGAAGTCCTGCGCGTCGTCGAAGGTCAGCTCCTCGAACGCCTTCGTGGCCTTCTGGAGGCTGCTGTAGAACTTCGTCCGCCGCTCCTGGACCCGGAGTTCGGGATCGGCCTCCACGGCCTCGGCGACGAGGGACTTCATCGTGTCGAACGCCTCGGCCGCCCACTCGCCGGTGTCCTCGTCCTCCTCCAGCTCGTCGAGGAGGGACAGATGCCGCTCGGCCTCCTGACGCAGGTCAACGGGCGCGTCGATGGTCTGCCCGGCCGGGGTCTTCACCTGGCCGGACTCGGCGATCTGGCGGACGTAGCCGATCCGGTCGGCCGCCCTGCTCTCGGTGGCCACGGCCTTCTTCAGGTCGTCCGTGCGCACGACGTCCCGGGCCAGCTCGGCCTGGAGGTCGGGGTCCTCCTTGATCCGGTCGAGCAGGGCGCTGCGCGCGGCCCGGGCGGTGGACGGGTCGGCGAGGATCGCGGCGCGCAGCGCTGTGGGGTTCTCGGCCACCTCCAGGGCCTTGGTGGGGCGGATGCCCTCGGCCTCGGCGGCCTCGGCGATGGCCGCGCCGCGCTCGGAGGTGGCGCTGCTGCGGGAGACGTAGTAGCCGAGCCACACGTCCGCGTCCGGCAGCTCCACGTCCTGGCCGGGCGCCAATGCCTCGAAGTGCGGGACCATGCCGTCGTCGGCGGCCCGGTCCCACGCCTTGTAGTAGCGCATGACGCGCTCGGGCGAACAGCCGGCGAGCTCGGCGAACTCCTTCGCGGAGACCTTCGGTGTCTCGTCCGAGCTCTGGCCGCCGGGCCGCACACTGCGTGCCACCATCAGGCCGAAGGCCCATCCGCCGGTCCGCGCGTAGACACCGAACTCGCGGGCGTCACGCGCGACAAGGTCGCTCAGGGGCACGGGGGACGTCTCCACAGACGTTTCCACGGAGGTCTCGGCTGAGGTCTCGACGGGTGTCTCGGACGATGTCTCGGACGGGTCGATCGCTAGGGTCACGGGCGCTTCTCCTGGGCAGGCTGGTCGGGACCGCACGATGTGCGGCTCGGAAGCCTATGGCACCCTCAGGTGCCGCGCGGGCAGCGTGGCCCGCTCAGTCCAGCGCGTCGCGCAGTGCGGGCAGCAGCGTCTTCGCCGACCAGTCCAGGAACTCCGGCTGCGAGTCGCCCCCGATCTGCACCAGGGCGACTTCGGTGAATCCCGCCTCCGCGTACGGCCGCACGGCCTCGACGAAGTCGTCCGGGTCGTCGCCGCACGGGATCGCCGCCGCGACGTCGTCGGGCGTGACGAACTGGGTGGCCGCCTCGAACGCGTCCGGGTGCGGGAGTTCGGAGTTGACCTTCCAGCCGCCGCCGAACCAGCGGAACTGGGAGTGCGCCCGCTTGACGGCCGTCTCCCGGTCGGGGTCGTAGCAGACGGGCAGTTGCCCCACACGCGGCTTGCCCTCGCCGCCGTGCCGGTCGAACGCCTCCAGCAGACCCGCCTTGGGCTCCGTGGCGATGACGAGGTCGGCGAGCCGGCCCGCGAGCCTGCAGGACTGCTCGCCGGAGACGGCCAGGCCGATCTGCGGCGGCTCGTCCGGCAGGTCCCACAACCGGGCCGACTCCACGTCGAAGTGGGCCCCCCGGTGGTTCACATGTCCGCCCTCGAACAGCGCGCGGATGATCTCGATCGCCTCTTCCAGCATCTCGTGCCGCACGTCGGCCGACGGCCAGCCGCCGCCCACCACATGCTCGTTGAGGTTCTCGCCCGAGCCGAGCCCCAGCCGGAACCGGCCCTCGGAGAGCAGCTGCATCGTCGCCGCCTTCTGCGCCACCACCGCCGGGTGGTAGCGGAAGCTCGGACACGTCACGTAGGTCATGAGCGGAATGCGTGAGGTGGCCTGGGCGGCCGCCCCGAGCACGCTCCACGCGTACGGCGAGTGTCCCTGCGACCGCAGCCACGGGAAGTAGTGGTCCGAGGTCACCGAGAAGTCGTAGCCGGCCTCCTCGGCCTTCACCACATGCCCGACCAGCTCACGCGGGCCGGCCTGCTCGGTCATCATCGTGTATCCGATTTGCACCATGGGACCCGGGTCCCCGGTGACCGGACGGGAAAACGGGCCTTTGGACGCCCTCTCGATCAAGGCCGGTGAAAGAGGGAGGATGCCCCCATGAGTTCCCTGCCCACCAGCACCCCCGCGGCCCAGGGCGTCGACGCCGCCGGCATAGCGGCCTTCCTCGACGCCCTCGAATCCGACCCGCACATCGAGCCGCACAGCCTGATGCTGCTGCGCCACGACCGGCTCGTCGCCTCCGGATGGTGGGCGCCGTACGCCGTCGAGCGGCCGCAGCTCCTCTACTCGCTCAGCAAGAGCTTCACGGCCACGGCCGCCGGGTTCGCCGTCGCCGAGGGCCTGATCCGGCTGGACGACCCGGTGATCTCGTACTTCCCGGAGTTCGACGCCGATGTCACCGACCCGCGCAGCCGCGCGATGCTCGTACGGCATGTGGCGTCGATGGCCAGTGGTCATCTGGAGGAGACGCTGGACCGTGCGCGCGCCCAGGACCGCGATGAGCTCGTCCGCGGATTCCTGCTGGTCCCTCCGGAGCGGGACCCGGGCACGGTCTTCGCCTACAACCAGCCCGCCACCTACACGCTCGCCGCGATCGTCCAGCGCGTCACGGGCCAGAAGCTCACGGAGTACCTGCGACCCCGGCTGTTCGACCCGCTGGGCATCGGCGAGGTGGCGTGGATCCACGACCGGCGCGGCCGTGAGCTGGGTTTCAGCGGGCTGCACGCCACCACCGACGCGATCGCCCGGCTCGGCCTGCTGTATCTGCGGGGCGGGGTGTGGGAGGGCGAGCGTCTGCTGCCCGAATCGTGGGTGGCCGAGGCGACACGGGTCCAGATCTCGCACGGCGCCCCCGCGGAGGACGGCTGGACGGACTGGCAGCAGGGCTACGGCTTCCAGTTCTGGGTCTCACGGCACGGTTACCGCGGGGACGGGGCGTACGGACAGTTCTGCGTGGTGCTGCCCGAGCAGGACGCGGTGCTCGCGATCACCTCGGAGACCGTGGACATGCAGAAGGTCCTGGGCCTGGTCTGGGAGCATCTGCTTCCCGCCTTCGCGCCAGGCCCGCTGCCCGGACACGAGGTGGCGGACGCGGCCCTCGCCGACCGGCTGACCCGGCTCGCGCTGCCGCCCGCCGAAGGCAAGGCGAACCCGGCGGGCGGAACGGAGGATCGGGAGACCGTTTTCGCTCCCTACGGCGGCGGGTGCGCCGACCAGCCGACTCTGACCGCGGTCGAGGTGGGCCCGGAGGGCCGCGTCACGCTGGTCGACGACGGGGACCGGCTGGAGCTGAGGCTCGAAGCCGGGGAGGCCGGCTGGACGGTCGTGGACGAGCCCGTGCCCGTCGCGGTGAGTGGCGGCTGGACCGACGCAGAGACCCTCGCCGTCGACGTGGCGTTCCTTGAGACGCCTCACCACCTGCTGGTGACGTGTTCGCTCGCGGACCGGACGTTCACCGCGCGCTGGCGCACTCAGCCCCTGCACGTCGGACCACTGCGGCGGATGCGGGCGCTGCGTCCCGCTTGAGGAATCGCTCAGTTCGAGGGCACGCGGAAGGTGCTCAGGAAGGTGTCCAGCGCCTTCTGGTTCGCGTCGTCGTTCCAGTCGGCCGCCGGGGTCGTCCAGCGCAGCGAGTAGCCGCGGCCGTCACCGATGAGGAAACCGCGGCCGAAGGTGCGCACCCGGGTGCCGTCGACCTGCTCGGTCCACTGCATGTCGGCGGCCTTGTGGCCCTGGTAGGTCGTCGCGCGGATGTCACCGAGGCGCTGGTAACCCGGGTGGTCCTCGAGCTCCGGCTCCACGTCGTCGCGCCACACGGACACCGCGTCCGCGTTGCCCACGGCCCTGGTGTAGGTGACGGCGAGGGTGCGCGGGTCGCCGGGGGCGCCGAACGTGACGCGGTAGGCCAGGTCTTCCTGGCGCTGGGTGCCCAGCGCCTTCCAGCCCTTGGGGAGGGCGATGGAGAAGCCTTCGGGAGAGCGGTAGACGCTGTATCCGGGCGGCAGACCCGTGCCCGCCGTGGGGGACGCCGTCCTGGTCGGCGTGGGGGTGGGCGTCGCGGGCGGGCGCGGGCTCTGGTCGGTGCGCTCGCCGGGCGCGGTGGCCGACGGAGACGGTGACGTCGTTGCCGGGGCCGATACGGAAGCGGAGGCGGGCGCGGACGCCGAGGGAGCGGGAGCCTCGCCGGTCGTCGCGGAGTCGGTGCCGGGCAGGGCGTTGGTGACCGTGAGGACGACGGCCGCCACTGCGACCACGGCCAGGGCGGTTCCCGCGACGAGAAGGCGGCTGCTGCGTCCCGGGGCCACAGCGTGCATGACGCGCAGCCGGGACCTGGGCTCCTCGGGCAGGTCCCCCTCGGGGTCCTCGCTGACGATCCGGACGAGAGCGGTGCGCACGGCCGCGCGGGTCAGCCGCTCCTGGGAGCTCTTGCGCAGCAGCCCCTGGACGGTCTGGGTGAGCGGCCCGGCCCGCACCGGCGCCCGCAGTGGCAACCGGTCCACCCCCTTGAGGGTGGCCGCGGGCCGGTCGCGGTCACGGAAGGGCGGCCGGCCCTCGACCATCGTGTAGAGGATCGCGCCGAGCGCCCACAGGTCGGCGGCCGGCCCGATGCGCTCGTCACGGGCCTGCTCGGGTGAGGCGTACGACGGTGCCGAGACCCTCGGCGCGAGTGTCGCCCCGGCCAGCCCGAAGCCGGTGACGACGACCGGGCCCTGACTGCGTACGAACACCTGGCCCGGGCTGAGTTCACCGTGGGTGATGCCCTCGCCGTGTGCCGCCTCCAGCACCTCCAGCAGTTCCAGGCCGATGCGTGCCGCCCGCACATGGTCGAAGGTTCCCTGCTGGGTGAGGAGTTCGCCCAGCAGGACGCCGTCCACGGGCTCGGTGACGGTCCACAGGGCGCCTTCCTGCGCGACGGCGTCGACGACCGGGGCGACCCGGCCGGGGGCGAGCACCCGCATGGTCTTGGACATCCGCACGACTCCCGCGGCGGTGCGCTGCGAGGCATCCTCGTCCGTGTCGGCCGGAAGTCCGATCTCGGTGAGCAGGCAGGGGCGTTCCGTCGAGATGTCCTCGCCGTACCAGCACGTCCGGTTGGTCTCACGGTGCAGGACGTCCAGTGGGCGGTACCGTCCTGCGACCAACTCGTGTGTGGAGACGTGCGCCTTGACCATGCTCATCCCTCGCTGAACCACTGGTTCTCACCTTTCCCAGTGGTACGGCGGGTGCGGCGGGGAGTGTTCAATCAAATCCCCAACCGATGGAATCCGCTTTCCTGCCGTTCACTTTCTGACTCACAAGTCAGTAGAACGGCCAGGTGAAGGATCGAAGCCGAGCATTTTTCTCAGCGCAGCCCGAACTGTTCGGCCCACGCCATGACATCCGTGGTGGTCGTGTTGCCGCCGCACACGACGAGGCCCAGCCGACAGCCGTCCCCGGCCCGCTCCAGCACCCGCCGGGCAGCGGGCAGAAGGCAGCCGGCCGCCGGTTCGCTCCACACCTTGGCATGGTCGGCGAGGTCGAGGCAGCCCTGTACGGCCTCCCGGTCCGGGACCACGAGGACCTCGGTGACGTGAGCCGCCACATGGTCGTACGTCAGCTGCGAGACGGACGGGGCGCTCAGCGTGGACGAGAGGGAGGACAGCGCGACCGGCACCGGCCCGCCCGCCACCAGGGCCCGGGACATGGCCTCGGCACCCTCCGTCTCCACACCCCAGACCCGGACACCCGGACGACGTGCCCGCAGCGCCGCCGCGACCCCGGCGATCAGCCCGCCGCCCCCGACACTGACGAGGACGTCGGTCAGGTCGCCCGCGTCATCGGCGAACTCCAGCCCCACCGTGCCCTGCCCGGCGATCACCACCGGGTCGTCGAAGGGGTGGACCAGCGTCAGCCCCTCGTCGCGCAGCAGGTTCACCAGCGAGAACGCACCGTCCATGTCGTCCGTCAGCCGTAGCGACGCACCGGCCGCCGCCACGATCTCCACGGACCGGGAGGGTGCCGAACGCGGCATCACCACCGTCGCCTTGACGTGGAGGGCCGCGGCCATGTGGGCCAGGGCGATCCCGTGGTTGCCACCGCTCACCGCCACCACCCCGGCCGCCCGCTCCGCCTCGCTCAGCGACAGCAGCTTGGCCGTGGCCCCACGGACCTTGAACGAGCCGGTGCGCTGGAGCTGTTCGAGCTTGACGGTGACGGGAGCACCGAGCAGCGCGGACAGGCCGGGGCTCGGCAGAGTGGGCGTGCGTACGACGTGTCCGGCGATCCGCCCGGCCTGCTGCTCGATCTCCGCGATCCCGATCAAGATGGTCGTCCTTCCGAAGGAGAGAGGTCGTCTCGAACCCTGTCCTCACGGATGGCGCCGGTCAACTCGGCATCAGAGGTCGCGGCGCAGGAGGTAGTCCAGCAGTGGCCGCAGTTCGTGCGCCGGGTCGGCGGCCGCGAGGTGACGGCGGGCCTCGGCGAGGGCGGCCGCTCTGCCACCGCACTCCTCGATCAGGTCCGCGATCTCGGACAGGGGCCCGTCCGCTTCCAGGAGCCGCGCCAGGTGTGCGGCCGCAGGTGCCGTCGAGTCGAGAGCGGCCAGCACCGGGAAGGTCTTCCTGCGCTCCCGCAGATCGCCGTGCACGGGCTTCCCGGTGACCAGGGGATCGCCCCAGATGCCCAGGACGTCGTCGACGATCTGGAACGCGATCCCCAGGTGCCGCCCAGTCAGGTCCATCGCGGTCACCGTGGCCGGGGGCGCCCCGCCGAGCAGGGCGCCCAGTGCCGCGGCGCAGCCCAGCAGCGCGCCGGTCTTGTGCTCGGCCATGGTCCGGTACTCGTCCGGGCGCACCCGCTCCGGCCCCCTCCAGGGACGCGTGGCGAACAGCAGGTCGTCCGCCTGCCCGCGCACCAGGTCGGACAGAGCGACGGACAGGCGCCGCACGGCGGGCGGCCCGGTGTCGGCCAGGGTCTCGACGGTCAGGGTCTCGACAGCAAGGGCGAACAGGGCGTCGCCCGCGAGGACCGCCGGACCGGTGCCGTAGGCCTTCCACACCGAGGGGCGGCCACGTCGGGCCTTGTCTCCGTCCATGATGTCGTCGTGGAGCAGGGAGAACACATGCACCAGTTCCACCGCGACCGCCGCGGGCACCCCGGCCCGTCCGGGAGCACCGGACGCCTCGGCGCCCAGGACGGCGAGGGCCTGCCGGACCCCCTTGCCGCCGGACGCCACGGTCGGGGCGCCGCCGACCTCGCACCAGCCCAGGGAGTACGCGGCCATCTCGGCCACCCAGGGATGCAGTGTGCCGACCGCTTCCCGGAGCGCCGGTCGCACCAACTCGCGGCAACGGGCGAGGACATCGGGAACAACGACCGTCGTCACCGTACCGACTCCGTCCGCACACCGAACTCCTCCTGGGCGCGCGCCACCATCTCCCGCGCGTGCCGCAACCCGGTCCGCTCCAACGTGCGGGCCAGATCGTCCAGTTCGGCCGCGGTCTCGGCGCGGTCGCGGCCCAGCCGGGCCAGGGACTTGGCCAGCCCCAGCCGCGCCAGTGCATCCCCGCGCGGTTCACTCATGACGCGGAACTCCGCCAGCGCCTGCTCGTAGAGCTCGCGGGCCTCGGAGCAACGGCCGGCGCGGTAGAGGACGTTGCCGCGCATCTTGTGGTTGTAGGCCAGCGCACTGGACAGGTTCATCGCCCGGCACATCGTCTCCGCCTCCGACAGCAGGGTGAGGGCCCGCTCGGTGTCGCCGTCCCGTACGGAGGCGAGGTCGGCGAGCCCGCGCAGCGCCCAGGCGTGACCGCGCCGGTCGTCGGCGGCCACGGCGATCGACGCCGCCTCCTCGAACATGGCGAACGCGGTGTCGTAGGACCCGGTGTTGCGGTGCATCTGCGCGATGCCCGACAGCGCCCACACCGTGTGCCGTGCCTCCCCGCGCCGCCGTGCCTCGGCCAGCAGCTGCTCGTGCAGCCGGCCCACGGCCTCGTAGTCGCCCTGGATGCGGCCGGTCTCGGCGAGACCCGCCAGGGAGTAGCCGCGGACGACGACGTCGCCGCCCCGCTCGCCGAGCTCGGCCGCGAGCGCCAACAGCCGCCGGGCGAGGGCGAATCCGCCGCGCTGTCGGGCCAGCGTGCCACCGCTCCACAGCGCCCAGGCCATCGCCCCGGTGTCCCCGGCCCGCCGGGCGGACCGGTAGCTCGCCTTCCAGGCGAGGTCCGCGTCGGCGATCCGGCCGAGCCGGCGCTGCGCCTCGGCGACCGCGAGCCCGGAGCGGGCCGCCTCCCCGTGCCGGCCGGCCCGCTCGGCCGCTCTCAACTGCTCGGTACCGGCGGCCAGTACGTCGTCCAGCGAGGAGTTCACGGAGAGCGCGGTGAGGGCGCCCTGGTACTCCGGGGCGAATGCCTTGCCGTACATGCATGCCTTTCCGTCCGTATACACCACATCTATACATGCGACGTATACATGCTGTGCATAGTGCCTCGAAAATGAGCCCCGGCCGGGGCCGGGGCGTCATCTGTTGCCGGTCAAGACGTGGACGGAGCGGGCGGGGTTGCCTGTGAGGCGCAGATCACTGCGCGGGGTCTCAGTGCTGCTGGGCCTTCTGCGGGGTCGCCTCACTCGGCCGGACGACGACGTAGCCCGACCCCTGGAGCATCAGCTGCACCGCCTCACCGGAACCGCCGCGCAGCATCGACCCGATGGACTGCGAACGGTGCAGTGAGGTCGCGAGGCCCGCGGTCCAGCCGACGACCGCGTCCGTGTCGACGTACACCGGAAACTCCGCGGACACCGGGATCACCAGGGGGTTGCCCTCGCAGACCAGCCCGAGCCTGCCGTGTCCCGTGAAGACGCTGTTGAACAGGCCGCCGCCGGCGATGCCCGCCCCCTTCACGGTCGCGATCCGGTACGCCAACGAGGCGTCGAAACACAGGACGTTGCGCCCGTTGACCGTGAACTCGTCGCCCGGTTCCACGTCGACGACGAAACAGTTCTGGGCCTCGTGGGCGAACCAGGCCTCGCCCTGACCGCGCACCGCCATCAGCGGCAGGCCCTCACCGGTGACGGCCCGTTTGAGCATGCCGCCGACTCCCTGGCCCTTGCGCTCGAACTCGAGATTGCCCCGGTAGGCGACCATCGCCCCCTGACGCGCGTGCATCTCGCCGTTCACCGTGTACCGGATGCACTTGGCATTCTCGACCGTCATGCCCGGCGCGGTGGCGGGCTGGACCATGTGCTCACTGGAAAAGAGGTCACCCTTCATGGAGGCATCCTGGCCCGGAGGGAACCCCTCCGCCAAGATCGCGTACCGGATGGCGTGTTCGGGGCGCGCCCGTTCGCTTCCGCGGACTGCTCAGGCGCCGAACAACTGCGTCCAGTACGTGCCCGCGGGGCCGCCGCCCGCGAAGCCGATGCCGATATGGGTGAAGGCGGGTTTGAGGATGTTGGCGCGGTGGCCGGGACTGTTCATCCAGCCTTCCACGACCTCGGCGGCGGAGCGCTGGCCGCAGGCGATGTTCTCCCCGATCGAACGCCGGGTGGAGCCCGCTGCGGCGGCCCGGTCCCAGGGCTGGGTGCCTTCGGGCGAGGTGTGGGAGTAGAAGGCGCGGGCGGCCATGTCGGTGCTGTACGCCTGCGCGGCGCGGGCGAGGAGGGGGTCGACGGCGAGCGGCGGCAGACCTGCCCCGGCGCGCTCCCGGTTGGTGAGGGCGACGACCTCGTCGACGGTCCCGGCCAGGCCGCCGGGCGTGAGGGGCCTCGCCCACAACGCCGTCCAGTACGTGTCGCCGGAGCGGCCGCCGCCGACGTACGCCATGCCGACGTCGGTGACGGCCGGGTCCTGCAGGGTCCGCCGGGGCTGCTCGGTGCGCAGGCAGTACTCGACGAACTCGGACGGGTCGCGGGGGCCGGAGACGAGGTGTTCGCCGACCGCGATGTACATGTATCCGGTGGCGGTGACCCGCTGGAAGACGGAGACGCCGTCCGGGCCCTCGACGCCGAGGCGACCGGCGGAGGCCATGGCGCGGGCGTGCGCGCGGGCCGCTTCGGTGAGCCGGGGATCGTGGGACACGGGGGCCGAACCGGCCCTGCTACGAGCGGAGTTGACCAGGGTGAGGAAGTCGGCGAGATCGGCGGAGGGCGCTGCCGCCGTGGGGGAGTAGGGGCCGGGAGCAGCCGGTCGGGGCCCGCTCGGCACCGCGAGGGCCGGGGGAACCGGTGCACGAGGGAACGCCGGAACAGCGGCCTGACGTGGCCCCGGCGCCGTGACCGACGCGGAAGGCGCCGTGGCCGTCGGCGTGTCGTCGACCACGTCCACCCCGAAGTCCCGCGCCAGGCCCGCCAGCCCGTCCGCGTACCCCTGTCCCAGCGCCCGCAGCTTCCAGCCGTCGCCGCGCCGGTAGATCTCCGCGAGCAGCAGCACGGTCTCCTGCCGTGGCCGCGGTGGCGCGAACCGGGCGAGCGGGCGGCCTCCCGCCCCGGTGACCTGGAGCACCGGGGCGGGCAGCCGGCCCAGGGGAGTGGCGGGGTCGGCCGGGCTCACGACCACCGTGACCCGCGCGGCACCCGCGCGCAGCCGCCGGGGATCGACGGTGAGCGTGTCGCCGACGAGCCGGGCGCCGGGAGCGGACGGCTGGTTGTAGAACACGAAGTCGGCGTCGCCCCCGACTTTGCCGCCCTCGTCCAGGACGAGGGCGGACACGTCGAAGGGGCCGGGAACCCGCACGGTGACAGCCCCGTCGGGCAGGGGCAGATTGCCTCCGGGGACCAACTCGCTCATCGTGCCGCCCTGGTGTCGTCGTCCAAAGGCAGGAACGCGCACCAGGTCACAGGGGTTCCCGGCCCGGCCGAAACCTCCGGCCCGGACTCAGTCCAGCGCGACCGCCGGCGCCACGTCCTCGTGCCGCTCCACCGGAGCCTTCCCGCGCGGGGCCCTCGCCGCCTTGCCGCAGAACGCGGAGTCCAGGGTGCGCAGCATGGTGGTGAGGACCGTGCCGTTGTTGGACGTGTTGGCGACCGCGGCGAGAGCGCGCTTGCCGTCCTTCGAGGCGAACGCGTACGTGTAGAAGCCCTGCACGGCACCTGTGTGGCCGTACACCGAGACACCGCACGACAGATCGCGACGGCGCAGCCCGAGTCCGTACGCCTGCCCGGTGCCCGACGGCGCCCACCGCTCCATCTGCGCCAGTTGGGCGGCCGAGGTCAGCCGGCCGCCCAGCAGGGCGGACAGGAACGTGTTGAGGTCCCGGGTGCTGGAGATCAGCGCGCCCGCGCTCTGCGCCCACGACACGGTCTGCTCGGTCGCGTCGACGAGCGGGGCGCCCGCCTGGTCCGGGGTGAGGTAACCACGGGCATGACGGCCCGGGATCTTCATGCCTGGATGCACATAGAACGTGTCGCGCAGCTTCAGCGGCTCGATGATCCGGTTCTGGTACTCGGTCCGCACCGGGTTCCCGGTCAGCTTCTCGACCAGCATGCCGGCGACCACGAAGTTGGTGTTCGAGTACGAGTACACCGCGCCCGGCGCGTTCGTGCGCGGTCGCCGCAGCGAGCGGTTCACCAGTTCCGTGGGGGTGAAGACCTTCTTGCGGACCGCCTCGAACCCGGAGACCGACTTGGCGAACATGTCGTTCGTGTAGTCGTACAGACCGCTGCGGTGACTCAGCACGTGCCGGACCGTGATCCGCTCGTCCGGCAGCAGTCCCGGCAGGTAGCGGTCGACCGGTGCGTCCAGCTTCAGCTTCTTCTCGTCCACCAGCTGGAGCAGCACCACGGAGGTGAAGACCTTGGTGACGCTGCCGATGCGGAACCGGTCGGCGTCGCCCATGGCCCGCCCCGTGGTCCGGTCGTCGACACCGACGGCGGCCCTGAACACCGCGCCCCGGTCGTCGATCCGGGCCATCGAACCCGGCGCGCCCTCCCGCACCGCCGACTGCAACACCCCGCGCAGCCCTGCCAGATCCACGTCGGGTCCCCGGGGTGCGGCCTGGGCGGGGGTCGCGAGGAGGGACAGCAGAACCGTCCCCGCCAACGTGCCACCGAGCACTCCTGCTGATCTCATCCGGCTCTTCTCCTTGACTGGACACAGCAACGGCACAGCAATCCTGCTTTTTTTATTGACGACGGAAAAGAACCCATCTAAGTTCGCGGCCATGCGCCAGACCCCTCGCGCCGAGACGTTCCCCGCCAACACACCCGCCGCCTCACAGGTGTTCACCACCGTCCTCTCCCAGGGCCCCCTCCCCCGTCTGGAGGTGGCCCGGCGTGTCGGATTGTCACCGGCCGCCGTCACCAAGGCGGTCCGGCCCCTCATCGAGGCCGGATACCTGGTCGAGGGCGCCGACGAGGAGGCCCGCCCGGCACTCGGGCGCCCCGCGAACCTCGTCCGGGTCGACGGCGGGCGGGCCCTGTTCATCGGCGTCAAGGTCACCGGTGACGAGATCATCGGCGTCCTCACCGACCTGTGCTGCCGTGTCCGCGTCGCACGGCACCTGCGACTGGCCGACCGCGACCCCAAGACGGTGCTCGCGGGCATCACGGACGTGGTCCAGCAACTCCTGGACCAGGCGGACAGTCCCACGGCCCCGGTGCTGGGCCTCGGCATCGCCGTCTCCGGTGACGTCGACCGGGGCGAGGGTACGGTCCGCTACTCGCCCTTCCTGGAGTGGCGTGACGTCCCGCTCGCCGAACTCGCCGCGATGACCACCGGGCTGCCAGTCACCGTCGACAACGACGTACGGGCCCTGACCGTCGCCGAGCAGTGGTTCGGCGCCGGCGTGGGGCTGTCCGACTTCGCCGTCGTGACCGTCGGCGCCGGCATCGGGTGCGGCCTGGTGGTGCACGGCCGCGTGGTCGCCGGGGCGCACGGAGTGGCCGGCGAGATCGGGCATGTGACCGTCGACCCGGCCGGTCCGCTGTGTCACTGCGGCAACCGCGGCTGCGTCGAGGCGATCGCGGGGGAGGCAGCGATCGTCCGGCAGATCCGTGAGGCCACCGGAGCCGAACTCACCGGCGCCGACCAGGCCCTGGCCCTCGCCCGCGAAGGCGTCGCCGGAGCCCGGGACGTGTACGCGCGCGCGGGCGAGGCGATCGGCCGGGGCATCGCCACCGTCGCCAACCTCCTCGGCCCCGAACGCGTGATCATCTCCGGCGAGGGGCTCGCCGCCTACGACCTGTTCGCCGAACAGATCCGCGACGCCTTCGTCGCGGCCGCCTTCGGCTCCGCCGCCCGGTGCGACGTCCGCACCCGCCCGCTGCCCTTCGACGAGTGGGCGCGCGGAGCCGCCGCCACCGCCATCCAGTCCTTCATCACCCCGAGCCGCTGAACACCCCAACACCCCCTGGAGGTAAGGCCCGTGCGGTCATCCTCGTACTTCGCCCTGCCCGCGAGAGCCCTGCTGGTGCTGGCCCTCATGGCGGTCGCCGTCCCCACGGCCCACGCCGCCGACACCCCCGCCCCCACCCTCGCCGCCAAGCCCTATATGGGCTGGACCAGTTGGAGCATGCAGTCGTCCAAGTACCCCGGCCTCAACCCGGACGGCGACTACAGCTACCTCACCGAGGCCAACGTCCTCAAGCAGACCGACGCCATGGCCGCCAAGCTGAAGACGTACGGCTACGAGTACGTCAACATCGACGCCGGCTGGTGGATGGACAAGACCTGGAAGTCCGGGTTCGACCAGTACGGCCGCCAGAAGCCCGACCCGGTCCGCTTCCCCAGCGGCATGAAGGCCGTCGCCGACCGCATCCACGCCAAGGGCCTCAAGGCCGGCATCTACCTCCCGGCGGGCCTGGAGAAAGCGGCGTACGGCGACGGGAAGACACCGGTCTGGAACGCCGACGGCTGCACCACCGCCGACGTCGTCTACGGCGACCTGCGCACCACCAACGGCTGGGACAGCGCGTACAAGCTCGACTTCTCCAAGCCGTGCACGGCCAAGTACATAGACTCCCAGGCACAGTTGATCGCCGACTGGGGCTATGACTTCCTCAAGCTCGACGGCGTCGGCCCCGGCTCGGGCAAGAGCGGCGACCAGTACGACAACGTTGCCGACGTGGCCGCCTGGAACAAGGCGATCGCCGCCACCGGACGCCCGATCCACCTCGAACTGTCCTGGTCCCTCGACATCGGGCACGCCGCCGACTGGAAGAAGTACTCGCAGGGCTGGCGGATCGACACCGACGTCGAGTGCTACTGCAACACGCTCGTCAGTTGGGAGAACTCCGTCGACGACCGCTGGGACGACACCCCGGCCTGGACCCGGCACGCCGGACCCGGCGGCTGGAACGACCTCGACTCCCTCGACGTCGGCAACGGCGCCATGGACGGCCTCACCAAGGCCGAACGGCAGAGCTACGCCACCCTGTGGGCCATCGCCAAGTCCCCCCTCTACACCGGCGACGACCTCACCCGCCTCGACTCCTACGGCCTCTCCCTGCTGACCAACCGCGAGGTCATCGCCCTCGACCAGGGCCCCAACCCGCCCGCACACCCCGTCACCCCGTCCGACCCCCAGCAGGTCTGGGCAGCGAAGAACCCCGACGGCACCTACACCGTCGCCCTGTTCAACCTGGCCGACGCCCCCGCCGCCGTCAGCGCCGACTGGTCCACCCTCGGCTTCACCGGTAACGCGGCCGTCCGGGACCTGTGGAACCACGAGAACCTCGGCACCTTCAAGAACAAGGTGACCCAGGCCCTGCCCGCCCACGGCTCCCGTCTCTTCACGGTCACCCCGCGCGGCACCGCCCTCGCCCTCACCGGCTACGAGGCCGAGTCCTCCACGAACACCCTCGGCGGCAACGCCTCCGTCGCCGACTGCTCCGCCTGCTCCCACGGAAAGAAGGTCGGCAACTTGTACCTCGGCGGCACCCTGACCTTCCGCGACGTCGTCGTCGCCAAGGCGGGCACCTACCAGATCAAGGTCTCCTACATCAGCGGTGACGCCCGCTCGGTGGACGTCTCGGCGAACGGCGGCGGCGCCACCCGGCACAAGCTCCCCTCCACCGGTGACTGGGGGACCGTGGCGAGCGTCTACGTGCCCGTGACGCTCAAGGCCGGCACCAACACGATCACCTTCGACAGCGGCACCGGCTACGCACCGGACATCGACCGGATCGACGTACCGAAGTCCTGACCGAGCCTCCAGGAGCCGCCATGACCCCCGCCCCGTCCAGACGCGGTGTCCTCGCCGCCACCGCCGCCGCAGGTGCCCTCACCGCCCTGCCGACGTACACAGCCGCCGCCGACACACCTGCCCGCTCCGGTGACACACGCCATGAACTCTGGTGGCAGGCCCCCGCCGACGAGCACTCGATGATCGAACAGGGACTCCCGGTCGGCAACGGCCGCCTCGGCGCCCTCGCGAGCAACGACCCCGGCCGTGAACTCCTCCTCGTCACCGACGCCACGATGTGGACCGGCGGTCTCAACGACACCCTCGACTCCGACGGTCAATTCCCCTACGGCCGCCAGGACTTCGGCTCCTTCACCCTGCTGGCCCGGCTCACCGTGGACATCCCCGACCACGACCTGTCCGCCGTCTCCGGCTACCGTCGCACCCTCGACCTGGCCAGGGGCGTGAACGGGGCGTCCTACGTCCGCTCCGGAGTGACCTACCGACGCGAGATCTTCGCCAGCCGCCCCGACGACGTCATCGTCCTGCACTTCAGCCAGAGCGGGGGAGGCCACTACACCGGCACGGTCACGCTGGAGGGAACACACGGCGAGGAGCCCGCGGTCTCCTTCGGGGCCACCCTCGCGAACGGCCTGAGATACGGCGCCGCCGTCACGGCCTACGGCACCGGCGGCCGCGTCCGCGTGGACGGGCCGCACATCACGTTCACCGGGTGCACGGACGTCACCGTGGTGCTGAGCGGCGGTACCGACTACGCGCCCGACGCGGCCGCCGGATTCCGGGACCCGTCCCTCGACCCCGAACGGCACGCGGTCACCACGGTCCGCAACGCCGCCCGCCACCCGGCGAAGACCCTGCTCCGCACCCACACCGCCGACCACCGGGCCCTGTTCGGACAGCTCGACGTCTCGCTCGGCACCTCCTCCGCCGAGCAGCGGGCCCTCGACACCTGGGAGCGGATCCGCGCCCGTGCCCGGGACGGTGAACCCGATCCCGAACTGGAGGCGCAGTACCTCCAGTTCGGCCGCTACCTGATGATCGCGGGATCGCGCGGCAGCCTGCCGCTGAACCTCCAGGGACTGTGGCTCGACGGCAACGACCCGGACTGGATGGGCGACTACCACACCGACATCAACATCCAGATGAACTACTGGGCGGCCGACCGCGCCGGCCTCTCGCAGTGCTTCGACACCTTCACCGACTACTGCGTCGCCCAGCTCCCGTCCTGGACCGATCTCACCCGCAGGCTGTTCAACGACCCCCGCAACCGCTACCGCAACTCCACCGGCAAGAACGCCGGCTGGACGGTCGCCATCTCCACCAACCCCTTCGGCGGGGGCGGCTGGTGGTGGCATCCGGCAGGCAACGCGTGGCTGTGCAACTCCCTGTGGGAGCACTACGAGTTCACCGCGTCGCGGGCCCATCTGGAGAAGATCTACCCCCTCCTGAAGGGCGCCTGCGAGTTCTGGGAGGCCCGGCTGCTGACCATGACCCTCCCGGGCACGTCAAGGGAGGTCCTCGTCGCCGACAGCGACTGGTCGCCCGAACACGGCCCCCTCGACGCCAAGGGCATCACCTACGCTCAGGAACTCGTGTGGGCCCTGTTCGGCAACTACTGCAATGCCGCGGTCCAGTTGAAGAAGGACACGGCGTTCGCCGCCACGATCGCCGGTCTCCGCAAACGCCTGTACCTGCCTGAGGTCAGCCCCACCACGGGCTGGCTGGAGGAGTGGATGTCCCCCGACAACCTCGGCGAGACCACCCACCGCCACCTGTCCCCGCTCGTCGGCCTCTTCCCCGGCGACCGCATCCGCCCCGACGGCTCCACCCCGGCCGACATCGTCAAGGGCGCCACCGCCCTGCTCACCGCACGCGGCACCGAGAGCTTCGGCTGGGCCAACGCCTGGCGCGCCCTGTGCTGGGCCCGGCTCAAGAACGCCGACAAGGCCTACCAGCTCGTGGTCAACAACCTGCGGCCCTCCAGCGGAGGCAGCAACGGCAGCGCCTTCAACCTGTTCGACATCTACCAGGTGGAAAAGGGCCGCGGAATCTTTCAGATCGACGCGAATCTGGGTACCCCCGCAGCGATGATCGAGATGCTGCTCTACTCCCGCCCCGGCCACCTGGAACTCCTGCCCGCCCTGCCCGACGCCTGGGCCGCCTCCGGCTCCCTCACCGGAGCGAACGCACGCGGCGGCTTCGTCGTCGACCTACGCTGGCGGGATGGGAAACCGACCGAAGCACGGATCCGGAGCGTCGGCGGCCGCACCACGACGGTCGCGCACGCCGGAAGCGCTCGCACGGTGACACTGAAGCCGGGTGCCACCGTCACCCTGAGGGGCTTCGACCGATGAGGCGCCGGACGGCCCGCAGGGCCCGGCTGATCGCCGTCACGGTCGTCGCCGCCGTGTTCCAGGCCACGCCCGCACCGGCCGCCGTCGGCCCGCCCGACGGGGTCATCACCTGGGGCGCGAGCGCCTACCGCATCGGCGAGTCGGTCGCCGACCGCGGCTACCGCATGGTCGTGCACACCAGCGTCGGCGGCCGGGACCCGCGCATCCGGCTCTCCAACGCCCTCGGGGACCGGCCGGTGACCTTCGACAGCGTCTACGCCGGACTCCAGCTCAAGGGTGCCGAGCTGGCGCGCGGCTCCAACCGGCGGCTCACCTTCGACGGCTCGTCATCCGTCACCCTGGAGCCGGGCACCACCGTGTACAGCGACCCGCTGCCCGGCCCACTGGCCGCCGGGTCGAACCTGGTCGTCAGCCTGCACACCCCAGACGCGGCGGGCCCGGTCACCGGGCACTCGATGGCCCTGCAGACCTCGTACGCCGCACAGGGCGACCACACCGCCGAGGAGAGCGGTGCACACTGGGGCGACATCGTCGGGTCGTGGTTCTACCTCGACGCCGTCTCGGTGCGCACGGCCGCCGCCACCGGTTCCGTGGTCGCGCTCGGCGACTCCATCACCGACGGCTGGCAGTCCACCGGCGACCTCAACCGCCGCTGGCCCGACTACCTCGCCCGCCGCCTCCAGAAAGCGCACACGGGAGTCAAGGGTGTGGCCAACGAGGGGATCTCCGGCAACAAGGTGCTGGCCGACGGCGCCGGGCCCAGCGCCCTGAACCGGCTGGACCGGGACGTGCTCTCCCAACCGGGCGTGCACACCGTCTTCCTCTTCGAGGGCGTCAACGACCTCAAGGCCCACTCCGGCGTCACCGCACAGGACCTGATCGACGGATACGGCGAGATCGTCGACCGGGCCCACGGCGCCGGCAAGTGCGTGGTCGTCTCCACCATCGCCCCCTTCAAGGGCTGGCCCGAATGGGACCCGGCCGCCGAGACCGTACGCCAGGAGGTCAACGCCTTCCTCAGGACCCACGGCGACGAGTTCGACGCGGTCACCGACTTCGACCACATCCTCCGCAGCCCCTACGACCACGAGCGGATGCTCCCCTTCTTCGACGGCGGGGACCACATCCACCCCAACGACAAGGGCATGCAGGCCATGGCGGACGCCGTCGACCTGAACAGCCTCGACTGCACACGTCACTGACGGGCCGTCAGCCGTCGGCCGCCGTCTCCGGGGCGATCAGCCCCGCTCGATAGGCGACGGCCACGGCTTCGGTACGGCTCGCCGCGCCCAGCTTGGCGAGGATGTTGGAGACGTGCACGCTCGCCGTCTTGCCGGTGATGAACAGCTCCTCGCCGATCTGGCGGTTGCTGCGACCCCTGGCCAGCAGCCGCAGCACGTCCTGCTCGCGGGCCGTCAGCAGGGACGCGGTGGGCGGGGCGTCGGCGAGCCGGCCGCGCCGGATCAGCTCGTCCGCCTGCTCGAGGAGCACCTTGGCGCCGAGCCGGGCGAACACCTCGCGAGCGCCGCGGGCCTCCGCAGCCGCCTCCTCGCGCCGGTCGGCCGCCAGGAGGGCCTCGGCGTACCGCAGCCGGCAGCGCGCCGGTTCGTACACGTCACCGAAGTCGAACGCGGCGACCGCCTTCGCCCACGCCTGAACATCCGGCCCCGACACGGCCCGCGTCCACTCCGCCTCGGCCCGGGCCAGCCACGCCTGTCCCTCCGGACCCTGCGGCACTCCGCCGTGCACGGCGATGGCCCTGGCCGGCTCCAGCAGCTCGGTCGCGGTCTCCGCCCACCGACGCGCACCTTCCTGGTCTCCCTTGAGACGCAGATCGCCGGCCCGGTCGGCGACCGCGGACAACGCGAGGGCGGCCAGCCGGATGGTGACGTGGGGAGGCGTGCCCGTGTCGTCGGTCAGCGCCGCGACGGTGGACCGCATCCGCTCCACGGCCTCCTCCGCCTGGCCCCGCAACGCCGCCGCCTCGGTCAGCGCGATGCCCGCGACGAGCGTGGCCATCCAGTCGAACGGCCCCTCCAGCAGTGCCCGGGCCCGGTCGGCGGCCGTGAAGTCGCCGCGTGCGAGCGCCACGTAGAGCGCGGGCGCGACCCTGTACCCACCGGCCGTGGGCAGCACCTCGGCATCGGTGCTCGCCGCCCGGACGCAGTCGTCCCAGCGGCCCAGCGTGTACAGCACCACCAGATGGAGGTAACGCATCTCCATCGGATACGGCGAGGACAGCAGCCCGGCCCTGCGGGCGCGGTCCAGTCCCTCCGTGATCCAGGGCAGACTCTCGTCCAGGTGCCCGGACTCGAAGGTGCCGATGGCGAGATTGAACAGGGCGCGCACCTCCACCGGCGCGTTGCCCGACCTGCGGGCCAGCTCCAGCGCCCGCCGCAGCCGCTCCCGCCCCTCCACCGAGCGACGGCCGTCGCCCTCGAGGACCGCCAGGGAGACCAACAGGTCCGCCTGGGCGTCGATCACGCCCAGCTCCTCCGCCCTGTCGAGGGCCTGCCGCGCGACCCGCAGCGCGGTCTCGTTGTCCCCGACATGGCGGGCCGCCAGCACATGGGTCGCCGCGGCCCACACCCAGGTACGGGACGGGGGATCGGCGGGGATCATGTCGAGGGCCTCGCTGCTGTAGGCGAAGGCCGCGGTGAGGTTGTCGACGGTCATCAGGTTCCCGGCGAGCGTGTAGCGCACCAGAGCGGCGAGTTCGGAGTCCGCCCCCTGTCCGACACCGGCGAGCGCGGCCCGCGTGAGCGACACCGCCCGGTGCAGTTCACCGGTGTGCGCGGCCGCCCCCGAGGCCCGCAGCATGAGCCGTACCCGGTCGACCCCCTCACCCGTGGGCCGCTCGGAAGCCTGCACCGCCGACCACAGGTCGAGGGCCGCCTCCAGATGCCGAAGCTCCTCGGCGGGCGCTCCCACCCGGAGCGCATGGTCGGCGGCCTCCAGCGAGGCGGCGAGCGCGGGAGCCAGATCATGGCTCTCCCGGTAGTGATGGGCCCGCTCCGCCGCGCTCTCGGCCCGGTGTCCCCGCCCGTCGAGCAGCCGGGCGAACCCGCCGTGCAGCCGCGCCCGCTCACCGGGCAGCAGATCGGCGTACACGGCCTCACGGGCCAGGGCGTGCCGGAACGCATAGGTGTCCCCGTCACCCGGCACCAGCACCTGCCGCCCGATGGCCTCTCTCAGCGCGGCCTCCAACTCCTCCTCGGGCAGCCGTACGGCGTCCCGCAACAGGTCGTGCTCGACGCGCCGCCCGGCCACGGCCGCAGAACGCAGCACCTGCTGAGCGGTGTCGGAGAGCTGCTCGAAACGGATCAGCAGCACGTCGGCGAGCCCGCTGGGCACTCCACCGTCCCCACTGCCCGTGGCCGCGAGCAGTTCCTCGGCATAGAAGGCGTTGCCCTCGGCACGCTCGACGATCCGCCGCACGGTGGTGTCCGGCAAGGGGCCTTCCCGCAGTGCCCGCACCAGCCGCGCCACCTCGGCGTCGCCCATGGGCCGCAGCTCCAGCCGCTCGACGGCGGGCAGCCGCACCAGCTCGGCGAGCAGCGGACGCAGCGGATGACGCCGGTGCAGGTCGTCGGCCCGGTAGGAGGCGAGCACCGCCAGCCGATGCGTGGGCGCCCCGCCCGCCGCCCGCTGCAAGATCCCCCGGCTGAGCAGGAACCGCAACAGATCCCGGGACGACTGGTCCGCCCAGTGCAGATCCTCCAGGACGAGGAGCAGGGGAGTGATGTCCGCCAGATCGGCGAGCAGCCCCGCGATCCCCTCGAACAACCGAAGCCGCCCACCGGAGTCCCCTGGAGACCCCCCGCCCAGCAACCGCTCCACAACCGGATGGGACGAGACGACACCGGAGAACCGCTCATCACCGGCCAGCACACCCAACACCTCGGTGAACGGCAGATACGGCAGCCCGACATCCCCGAGATCCACACAGTGCCCGGTGAGCACGGTCATCCCGCCCGCAGCGGCCCGTCCCATGACTTCGTCGAGCAACCGCGTCTTGCCCACCCCGGCGTCCCCGGCGACGAGCACAGCCCGGGCCTCCCCGCCCCGGGCCCGCTCCAGCACCCCGGAAAGCCGGTCAAGCTCGTCTTCGCGCCCGATGAGCGGCGTACTGATGGAGATCTGCGACACGACTACATCCTGGCACTTCGCACTGACAACCGGTGGACCCGCTCAGGGGCGCGGGGAACTGCGCGACCAGCCACAACGCACCAGCAGCCGCCGGCGGACAGGCCGCCCCGAGCTCATCGGCGAAGCACTCGCGCCCAATTCTCCGGCACTCGCCCCGCCGGCCCGGGCGAAGGCTGCCCCACCGGATGACTTGCGGGCGCAGCCAACTCCGGTCCCGCCTCGAACATGTCGCTGGTCTCGAAGTTCCAGAACCACTCCTCGCCCGGTTCGAAACTCTGTACCAGAGGATGGCCCGTGTCCCGGAAGTGCCCGGTCGCGTGCTGCCCGGGCGAGGAGTCGCAACACCCCACGTGCCCGCATTGAGCGCACCGTCGCAGATGGAACCACCATCCACCCGCCGTATCGCACTCCACACACCCGTCGCCGCTGGGCGCCACGCTCGGGTCGATCCCCTTGATGTCGGTCACTCGGGCTCCTCGGTCGTGTCGTTGTCCGCGGCGGTCAGCGGAAGCAGCACCTGGAATCGGGTGTCCCCGGGCGACGACTCCACCTGCAGCGATCCGTGGTGCTTGTTGACCACGATCCGCCAGGAGATGTCGAGCCCGAGCCCCGTCCCCTCGCCCACCGGCTTGGTGGTGAAGAACGGATCGAAGATACGCCCGCGGATGTCCTTCGGCACCCCGGGCCCGGTGTCCCGGAACTCCACCAGCAGCCGGTCGTGGTCGAGAGCGGTCCGGACGGTCAAGGTGCCTTCCCCGCCCACGCTGTTGACGGCCTGCACCGCGTTGTCGATCAGGTTCGTCCACACCTGGTTGAGCTCGGCGGGATAGGCCGGGATCCGCGGCAGTGTCCGGTCGTAGTCCTTGACCACCTTGATCTGCGGCCCGATCTTCCCGGAGAGCATCAGCAGCGTGCTGTCGAGGAGTTCGTGCACGTCGGCCACCTGATAGGGCGCCCGGTCCAGCTGCGAGTACTGCTTGGCCGCGTCGACGAGATGGGAGATCCGGGCCGTGGAGTCGTTGATCTCGTCCATCAACAGCTCGGTCTCGACCGTGTAGTTGAGCCAGCCGATCGCGTTCGGCAGGATCTCCTCGTCCACGGCCGACGCGATCTGGTCCAGCCAGTCCACGTCGAGGCCGGCCTGCACGAAGGTGGGGGCGATCCGCCAGCCGTCCTGGATGCCGTGGTCGTCGAGCCAGTCACTGAGGGTGTCCTCGCGGTCGGACGCCTCCAGCGGGCTCAACACGGGTGCCTTGGCGACCCGTTCGGCGGTGCGCTCCTGGATGTCGATGAGGTTCGCCATCACCTCGGGGCTGTAGGCCCCCTGGGCGATGACGGCGAGCTTGTGCCGCATCTTGCCGACCCGCTCCCGCAGCGTCGCCGTGGCCCGTACGGCCGCCGCGGCGGGGTTGTTGAGCTCGTGCGTGAGCCCCGCCGACAACGAGCCCAGCGCCAGTAGCCGTTCACGCTGCCCGATGGCCCGCTGGGTGCTCTTCGAACCGAAGAAGAGCCCCTCCAGCAGGTGGACCGCCAGCGGGTACCACTCCTGCATGAAGTCCGAGAACTTCAGACTCGGCAGTACGAAGAACCGCGTGGGCTCGGTGACCCGCATGGAGTTGTTGTAGACCTGCGGCACCCGGTCGCCCAGATACGCCTGCATCGACCCCGCGTAGACGCCCTGCTGGGAGGTACGGCTGACCTCGACGTCGTCGCCGCCGACCCGGCGCGAGAGCACGACCGTGCCCTCGATCATCACGTAGAAGCAGGTGGCGGGCTCGCCCTCGGTGTAGACGGGGCCGGGTTCGAACCTCTCCACCCGCCCCGCGGCGCACAACTGCCCCAACTGCTCCGGGGGCAGCTTCTCGAACAGGAACAGCGCCCCGATCTCCTCGGGGCTGCACGGCATCATCTGCCCGCTCATGACTGCTCCAGATACCGGTGGACGAGCATCACGGCCATGGCTCCCTCTCCGACGGCGGACGCGACCCGCTTCGCGGACTCGGCGCGCGCGTCGCCCGCGACGAACACACCGGGAATGTTGGTCTCCAGGTGGTAGGGCGGCCGGTCCAGCTCCCACTGCGCCGGCGGCCGCCCGTCGGGGGTGAGGTCGGGGCCGGCCAGGATGAACCCGCGCTCGTCCCGCAGCACCGTACCGTCCAGCCAGCCGGTCAGCGGGGCCGCGCCGATGAAGACGAACAACCACTGCGTGTCGACGAGTTCGGTCTCCCCGGTCTCGATGTCGCGCAGGGTGAGCTGCTCCAGGTGGTCGGAGCCGTGCGCGGACTCCACGACGGTACGCGCGCGTACCGAGATGTTGGGAGCCTCCTCGATCTGCTGGATCAGATAGTGCGACATCGACGCGGCGAGGTCGGGACCGCGCACCAGCAGGGTCACCGACTTGGCGCCCCGGGACAGGTACATCGCCGCCTGTCCCGCGGAGTTGGCGCCACCGACGATGTAGATGTCCTGCCCCTGGCAGGACGCGGCCTCGGTGAGCGCCGAGCCGTAGAACACCCCGCACCCGGTCAGTTCCTCGCAGCCGGGCGCCTGCAGCTGCCGGTACGACACACCGGTCGCCAGGATCACGCTGTGTGCGGACACCGTCGACCCGTCCGAGAAGCGCACGGTGCGGGCCGCGCCGTTGACCTCCAGGCCCGCCACCTCGCGGGCGGTCAGGATCTCGGCGCCGAACTTGGTCGCCTGGCGCCGGGCCCGGTCGGTGAGCTGACCTCCCGACACACCGTCGGGGAAGCCCAGGTAGTTCTCGATGCGTGAGCTCTGCCCGGCCTGTCCGCCGGTCGCCGAGCGCTCCACGAGGACGGTCCGCAGCCCCTCCGAGGCCCCGTACACCGCCGCTCCGAGCCCGGCAGGACCGCCGCCGATGACGACGAGGTCGTAGAAGTCCGCGGTCGGCGTCGTGGCGAGGCCCACGTGGGCGGCCAGATCCGGCGCATCCGGCTCGACCAGGGGCAGGCCGTCCGCGGTGATCACCACCGGCAGCCGCTGCCCGTCCTGCCCCGCGGCGGCCAGCAGCCGCTGCCCCTCGGGCTCGTCCGTCGAGTACCAGCGGTAGGGCACCTGGTTGCGGGCCAGGAACTCGCGTACGTCCGAGGAGCGCGCCGACCAGCGGTGTCCGACCACCTTGGTGGCGGGCACCGGGCGGTAGTCGCTGCACCGCCACGCCTCCAGGAGGTCGTCCAGGACCGGGTAGAGCTTCTCCTCGGGCGGGTCCCACGGCTTGAGCAGATAGTGGTCCAGATCGACGACGTTGATCGCGTCGATCGCCGCGCTGGTGTCCGCGTACGCGGTCAGCAGCACACGGCGGGCCCCCGGATACACGTCCAGGGCCTGTTCCAGGAACTCGATGCCGTTCATCTGGGGCATGCGGTAGTCGGCCAGGATCACGGCTACGAGGTCGCCGCGCAGTTTCAGTTCCCGCAGCGCCTCCAGCGCGGACTCACCGGACTCCGCGCGCACGATCCGGTACGACTCGCCGTAACGCCGCCGCAGATCGCGGGCGACGGAACGGGAGACCCCCGGGTCGTCGTCCACGGTCAGGATGACGGTCCGCGCTGATTCGGCGGCCTGTGCCATACGTCTCCCACCCCGAGCGGTCGGCTTTCAGAGCACGGTGTCGCCGTCGTCACCGGCCCGGTCCAGGCCATCGTATGTTCGATCCATGCGCCGCGCGCGCAGGTATGGCTGACCCTGCCGGGGTCAGGCTCGGCGCTCGCCCAGCACGCAGAACTCGTTCCCCTCCGGATCCATCAGCGTCACCCAGGGCTGCTCGCCCTGCCCCACGTCCGCGTGCCGGGCGCCCAGGGCGAGAAGGCGGGTGACCTCGGCTTCCTGGTCGTCCGGCCGGAAGTCGAGATGGAGCCGGTTCTTGACGGTCTTCGCCTCCGGCACCGGTACGAAGAGCACTCCCGGCAACCGGTCCTTCTCGGGGCGGATCTCGAACTCGTCCGGAGTGTCCTCGACCACCACCCATTCCAGCGCCTTCGCCCACCAGCGCCCGAGGGCGACGGGGTCGGCCGAGTCCACGATGACTTGCTCCCATTCCAAGGCCATGGAGGCAGCGTAGTGAAGACTGGGCCCCACCGACGTGACCGCGAACAGGAAGGCCAGCGCATGACGCGCCCGATCACCGCAGGCATCGACGCAACCGAGGAGAGCCTCGCGGCACTCGGGTGGGCCGCCCGGGAGGCGGTCCGGCGAGGGACCGGGTTGCGGGTGGTGCACGCGTGGCGGTTCGAGCCGTACGAGGGGATCGACGCGGGGGACCGGGACACCCAGGCAGGCTGGGCCGGGGACGCCACGGCCGAGGCCGTGCGGGCCGTCGTCGGACGGCACCCGGGACTCGACGTGTCCACCGACGTCCTGGAGGGCGACAGCGTCGACGTGCTGGTCGCCGCCGCTGCCGACGCCGAACTGATGGTCCTGGGCTCCCGCGGACACGGGCCCGTCGTCGGCTTCCTGCTGGGCTCGGTGGGGCAGCAGGTGATCGCCGAGGCGGCCCGGCCCGTCGTCCTGGTGCGCGCCGGTGACCAGGCCACAGCCGAGGCCGCGGGCCGCGAGATCGTCGTGGGCCAGGAGGGCGACCCGCAGGACAGCGCCGCCGCCCTGCGGTTCGCCTTCGAGACGGCGGCGGCCCGGGGCGCCACGGTGCGTGCCGTACGGGCCTGGACGCTGCCGCCGGTGTTCGCCTACAGCCCCGGTTCGCTGAAGCTCCTCGACGAGGCCGGGGGCCTGGAACCGTACGAGAAGAAGGCCCTCGCCTCGGCGCTCCAGCCGTGGCGGGAACGCTTCCCGGACGTCCCGGTCGTCGAGCACGTGGAGATGGGCAGTGCCGGGCAGGTGCTGCTGTCGGTGACCGCGCGCGCCCAGCTGATGGTCGTCGGCCGCCGGGCTCGTCGTACCGCGGTGGGCGCCCGGATCGGCTCGGTCGCCCATGGCGTGCTGCACCACGCGGACTGCCCGGTGGCCGTGGTGCCGCACGTCTGAGTCAGTCCGCGGTGGCGGGGGTGGGCTGGAGCGTCTCCCGTGTCTTGGGAAGGATGTTGTTGATGTACTCGTCGACGGCCGTGTCCAGCCCGATGTCGTGCTGGGCACGCTCCGACAGGTACCAGCGGTGCTCCAGCAGCTCGTGGTAGATCTCGGCCGCGTCCATGGAGCCGCGCAGTTCGAGCGGTACGGCCCGCACGGTGGGCCGGAAGACGTCCCGCACCCACCGGTGCGCGAGGACCTCGGGACGGGCGCCGAGGGGGTCGCCCGGGGCGTAGTCGTCCTGGGTGGCCATCCAGCTCTCCAGGTCGCTCAGCAGCCGCCGGGCCTGGTTCTCCTCGGTGTCGAGACCGGTCAGGCGCAGCAGCTGGCGCTGGTGGTGGCCCGCGTCCACGACCTTCGGCACGAAGGTGACCGTGTCGCCGTTCGCCGCGTGCTCGATCTGCATCTCGGCCACGTCGAAGCCGAGTTCGTTCAGACGCCGGATCCGGCGCTCGATGAAGTGGTACTTGCCCGCCGGATACACGGACCTGCGGGTCAGTTCCTCCCACAGGCTGGCGTAGCGCGAGCAGATCTCCATGCCGAACTCGATCGCGTCCACGGAGGGGTGCAGCGCCCCGGACGCCTCCAGGTCGAGCAGCTCGCCGCTGATGTTGACACGGGCGAGGTCGAGGTCGTAGTCCCGCTGCCCGTTGCTGAGCTGCGGATGCAGGTCGCCGGTCTCGGCGTCCACCAGATAGGCCGCGTAGGCGCCCGCGTCGCGGCGGAACAGGGTGTTGGACAGGGAGCAGTCGCCCCAGGCGAACCCGGCCAGGTGCAGACGGACCAGGAGGACGGCCAGGGCGTCCATCAGGCGGTGCATGGTGGCGGGCCGCATGGTCGTCTCGAACATCGAGCGGTACGGCATCGAGCCGCCGAGGTGCCGGGTGATCAGCACCGGTTCCAGGGGGGCGTCGCCGCCGTCGGTGCGCCCGGTGACCACGGCCAGCGGGTCGACCGCGGGAATCCCGAGCCGGTCCAGGTCGCGCAGCAGTTCGTACTCGCGCAGCGCCGGGCGTTCGGCGAGCTCCTTCACGGCGATGACCTCGTCGCCGGCCCGGGCGTAGCGCACCACGTGGCGGGAGATGCCGCGCGGCAGCGGGACCAGGACCTCTTCCGGCCACTCCTCCAGCGGCAGGTGCCACGGCAGTTCCAGCAGGAGCGCGGGATGCTCCGGGTTCGTAGCGCTGATCTGCAGTGCCATGGCTGATCTGTCCTTGTCTCGCCGGTGATCGTCACCTCACCTTAGAGTGCGCGGTCCCTGGCCTGAAGTGCCGCCTCACGGACCGGACCGCGGTGGGCGGGACCGTGCCCGGGCAGCATCAGTTCGCCGTCCAGTTCCGCGAACACGTCGAGGGAGGCCACGGCCCTGGCCCGCTCGTGGTGGAACATGTCGGGCAGCAGCTGGGGTCCCTTGATCCGCGAGGTCGGGTGGGCGCTCACCAGGCCGTCGCCGGAGATCACCACCCCGCGCTCGGGGAGGTGGAAGGCGCAGTGCCCGTCGGTGTGGCCCGGCGTGTGCACGGGCACGGGCCGGCCCGGCAGATCGAGGGCGCCCTCCGCCGGGAACGGCTGCGGGGAGGCCACCGGCACATGGGCCGTGCCGCCCGAGCGGATCGCGTGCACCGCCCATGGCAGCACACCGGGCCGCCAGCCGTTCTTCAGGACCGTGCCCACGGTCACCTGGTGCAGGAACTCCCGCCGCGCGTGCGGCACTTCGGCCTCGTGCAGATACACCGGGGTGCCGTAGGCCCCGCGCAGGTACTCGGCGGAGCCGAGGTGGTCGTTGTGGGCGTGCGTGATGAGTACGGCCGTGACCGCCTCCGGTGAACTCCCCACCTCCGCAAGGGAGGCGAGCACCTGCTCGCGGTCGCCCGGATAGCCGGTGTCGACCAGCGTGGCGGAGTCCCCCTCGGTCAGGATCACCCAGTTGGTGTTGCTGCCGTGCACCAGATAGGTGCCGTCCGCGACTTGCTGCACGCCCGCGCTCATGATCGCCCCGCCCGATGAGTCCCTGCCCGACGGCACACAGCAAAGCAGACGCTCAGGCGAACCGGAGCGGCGGGTACCGGTCCTCCAGCCGTCAACTTCCGTAAGACGAGGCTGCCTCCGGCGCCGTCCGCCGGAGGCAGCCCCCGCGCGCGGCCGAAGCAGCCGCCTCTCTGCCTCAGCGCACGCCGTGCGGGCGGAACTGGACGCTGATGCGCGGTCCCGTCGCGCGCGTGGTCTTCGGTACGGCGTGCTCCCAGGTGCGCTGGCAGGAGCCGCCCATCACGATCAGGTCGCCGTGTCCCAGCGGCCGCCGGACCGTGTCCAGGCCGCCGCGGACCGGGCGCAGCAGCAGATCCCGGGGCGCGCCCACGGAGAGGATGGCGACCATCGTGTCCTCCCGGGCGCCCCGCCCGCTCCGGTCGCCGTGCCAGGCGACGCTGTCCCGGCCGTCCCGGTAGTGGCACAGCCCGGCCGTGGCGAACGGCTCGCCCAGCTCGTCGGCGTAGTGCGCGGTGAGCGCCTCGCGGGCCTCGGTGAGGACGGGGTGGGGCAGTTCGTCGTCCGCGCCGTAGAAGGAGAGCAGGCGCGGTACGTCGACGACGTGGTCGTACATGGTGCGGCGCTCCGCCCGCCACGGCACCTCGGCGGCCAGTTGTTCGAAGAGGCTGTCGGAGCCGCCGAGCCATCCGGGCAGCACGTCGATCCAGGCGCCGAACCCGAGCACGGTACGGCGGATCCCGTCGAGGGGGCCGAGCCGGAGCTGGTCGGTCTGGTCGAAGAGGGAGCCCTGGAGGTGCGCGGTCATGGATCCAGCGTACGCCTGATTCGAAAATCTGTTCCCATTAAATTCCTTCGAGTGTTCGACTCTTTCGATACATCGCTGTATCCGATACATTCGCGTATCGAACGGAGGGCGGAGGGGCCGACATGGCGGAGGGCACGTTGGTGGAGGAGACGACCAGGCGCGTGACCAGGCGCCGGGTCCGCACGCGCGCCAATCTCCTCGAAGCGGCCTTCGCGGTCTTCGCCGCCAAGGGCTTCGGGCGCGTGTCGATCGAGGAGGTCTGCGAGGCCGCCGGCTACAGCCGGGGCGCCTTCTACTCGAACTTCGACAGCCTCGACGAGCTCTTCTTCGCCCTGTACCAGCAGCGCGCCGACCTCATCGCGGAGCAGGTCTCCGGGGCCCTCGCCCTCGACGGACCCGGCCTCGACGTGCCGGCCGCCGTCGACCGGGTCACCGAAGTACTCCTCCTCGACCGGGACTGGCTCCTGGTGAAGACCGACTTCCTGGTGCACGCCGCCCGCGCGCCCGAGGTCGCCGAGACCCTGCTCGGACACCGGGCGCGGCTCAGGCGGGCGATCGCCGACCGGCTGGCACGCACGCGTGGGGACGCCGAACTGCCCGCAGTACTGACCGACGTCGAAGGTGCCGCCCACGCCGTGGTCGCCGCCTACGACGGGGTCACCGTCCAACTGCTGCTGGACGCGGACGTGGAGCGTGCCCGCGTCTGGCTCAAGCAACTGCTCACCGCGCTGCTCACCGACGGCAGCGACACCACCGCATGAGGGAAGGGACGGTCGCCATGGACGCCGACGTCATCGTCGTCGGAGCCGGGCTCGCGGGCCTCGTCGCCGCGCACGAGCTCACCAGCCGCGGCAAGAGGGTCGCGCTGGTCGACCAGGAGAACGCCGCCAACCTCGGCGGCCAGGCCTTCTGGTCCTTCGGCGGGCTGTTCCTCGTCGACTCCCCGGAACAGCGGCGCCTCGGCATCAAGGACTCCTTCGACCTGGCCTGGAGCGACTGGCAGGGCAGCGCGAAGTTCGACCGTGTCGACGACGAGGACTCCTGGGCGGTGCGCTGGGCGCGCGCCTACGTCGAGTTCGCGGCGGGGGAAAAGCGGTCCTGGCTGGAGGGACACGGCATCAAGTTCCTGCCCACCGTCGGCTGGGCCGAGCGCGGCGACCTCACCGCCCACGGACACGGCAACTCCGTGCCCCGCTTCCACGTCGCCTGGGGCACCGGCACCGGAGTGGTCGAGCCGTTCGTCGACTACGCCAAGCAGGCCGCGCGTGACGGACTGCTGACCTTCTACCACCGCCACCAGGTCGACGAGCTGGTCGTCGAGGAGGGCACCGCCCGAGGCGTGCGCGGCACCGTCCTCGCCGAGGACAACTCCGCGCGCGGTGTCGCCTCCAACCGTGACCGCGTCGGCGACTTCGAACTCATCGCCCGGGCGGTCGTCGTCACCACCGGCGGCATCGGCGGCAACCACGACATCGTCCGCCGCTACTGGCCCGAACGGCTCGGCAACCCGCCCACCGAGATGGTCACCGGCGTCCCCGCCTACGTCGACGGCCGCATGCTCGACATCAGCGCGGACGCGGGCGTCCGCCTGGTCAACCGCGACCGCATGTGGCACTACACCGAGGGCATCCAGAACTGGGACCCGATCTGGCCCGGCCACGGCATCCGCATCCTGCCCGGCCCGTCCTCCATGTGGTTCGACGCCCTCGGCCGGCGCCTGCCCGAACCCTGTCTGCCCGGCTACGACACCCTCAGCACCCTCGAACACCTGCGCACCACCGAGGACATCGCGGAGCACGACCACTCCTGGTTCATCCTCACCCAGAAGATCATCGAGAAGGAGTTCGCGCTCTCAGGCTCCGAGCAGAACCCCGACATCACCGCCAAGGACCGCGCGGGCTTCCTCAAGGAGCGGATCCTCGGCAAGGGCGCGCCGGGCCCGGTCGACGCGTTCCTGCGCAAGGGCGCGGACTTCGTGACCGCCCCGAACCTGGAGCAGCTCGTCGAGAAGATGAACGGGCTCACCGACAAGGCACTTCTGGACGCCGACTCGCTCCGCCGCCAGATCGAGGCCCGCGACCTCCAGATCGCCAACTCCTACAGCAAGGACGCCCAGATCCAGGGCATCCGCAACGCCCGCCGCTACATCGGCGACCGCCTCGGCCGGGTCGCCACCCCGCACCGCATCCTCGACCCCGCAGCCGGCCCGCTGATCGGCGTCAAGCTGCACATCCTGACCCGCAAGACCCTGGGCGGCATCCAGACCGACCTCGACTCGCGGGCGCTGGGCACCGACGGCAAACCCCTGGAGGGCCTGTACGCGGCGGGCGAGGTCGCCGGCTTCGGCGGCGGCGGTGTCCACGGCTACAACGCGCTGGAGGGCACCTTCCTCGGCGGCTGCCTCTTCTCGGGACGCGCGGCGGGCCGGGCGGCGGCGAAGCAGACCGGCTAGGGCACCGGCCGGCAGGCTAGGACTCCAACAGGCGCACCAGCACGGTGGCGTGGCTCTGCTCCGGTGTCTTCGACGCCGTCAGCAGGGTCACGTCCCCCTTGGCCACCAACTCCCGGACACGGTCGAGAAGTTCGGCCGCCTCGGGAGCGGCCAGTTCCGCCTCGTACCGCCCGGCGAACTCCTCGTACGTGCCCTCGCCCGCGTGGTACCAGCGGCGCAGCTCGGTCGACGGGGTGAGCGCCTTCGGCCACTCGTCCACCCGGGCCGCGTCCTTGGGCAGGCCGCGCGGCCACAACCGGTCGACCAGGACACGCACACCGTCCGCGGGGACGGGCGGTTCGTAGACACGGCGGACGCGGATGCTCACGGGCGGCCTCTCGACAAAGGGGTGAGTGCGTCGGGAGCGTACTGCGCGGAGCGCCTCGACTTGACCTGATCAAGGGTGAGTTGCCGGGGAGGCGGCCTTTAGTGTGAAGGCGTTGCCCACCCCCCCACCTGTAGGAGTGCACGTGCCGAAGGCCGTCAGACGCACTTTCGTCCTCGTCACCACCCCCGTCGCCCTGCTCGGTGCCGCCGCGCCTTCGCCGACGGGCTCCTCCGGAGTGGGCGACCCCTACTTCCCGCTCTCCGGCAACGGCGGCTACCACGTCGGCCACTACGACCTGACACTGCGCTACGACCCGGGCAGCGGTCACCTCGACGGCAAGGCGGTGCTCACCGCCCGCGCCACGCAGCGCCTCGGCCGCTTCGACCTCGACTTCAAGGGACTGACCGTCACCGGCCTGACGGTCGATCACACCAAGGCCGGTTTCCGCCGGGACGGGCAGGAACTGGTCGTCACCCCGAAGCGCGCCCTGGGCAAGGGGGAACGATTCACGGTCACCGTCACCTACCAGGGCAAGCCCGGCCCCGTCACCGACCCGGACGGCTCGCCCGACGGCTGGATCCCCACCGACGACGGGGCCTTCGTCGCCGGGGAACCGCAGGGCGCGATGACCTGGTTCCCGTCGAACAGCCACCCCACGGACAAGTCGTCGTACGACTTCACGATCACCGTCCCCAAGGGGCACACCGCGGTCGCCAACGGCGTTCTCCTCTCCGAGCGGACCGCGCACGCGAAGACCACGTTCCGCTGGCGGCAGAGCGAGCCCATGGCCGCCTACCTGGCCACCGCGACCGTCGGGAAGTTCACGGTGCAGCAGTACACCACCAGGGACGGCATCCGGGTCTACAACGCCGTCGATTCGCGCGAGGCCGCCGCGGCGGCCCCCGTCCTGAAGAAACTGCCCTCCGTGCTCGAGTGGGAGGCCAAACTCTTCGGGCCCTACCCGTTCCGCGCCGCCGGATCGATCGTGGACCACGCGCCGAACGTCGGCTACGCGCTGGAGACCCAGAGCCGACCGGTCTACGACCGGGCACCCGACCTGAGCACCCTCGTCCACGAGAACGCCCACCAGTGGTTCGGCGACTCCGTCTCGCTCACCTCCTGGAAGGACATCTGGCTCAACGAGGGCTTCGCGACCTACACGGAGTGGCTCTACGCCGAGCAGCACGGCGGCGACAGCGCGCAGAAGACCTTCGACGACCTCTACGCGAAGCCCGCGAGCGACGGTCTGTGGGAGTTCCCGCCGGGAGATCCCGGCAGCGGCGCCAACATCTTCGGCACTCCCGTCTACGCCCGGGGCGCCATGGCCCTGCATGTGCTGCGCACGACGGTCGGCGACCCGGCGTTCTTCCGGATCCTGCGTGCCTGGGCGGCCGAGCACCGCGACGGACACGGAACCACCGCACAGTTCGAGCGGCTTGCGGAACGTGTTTCGGGGAAGAAGCTCGACAGCCTGTTCCAGACCTGGGTGTATGCGCCGGGCAAGCCGAACAGGCCCTGAATCCTGACGAGTTCCTGATAAGTATCGGCAAGAGTCGTTCCATGATCACACGCAGAACCCATGTGTCCCTGCTCGCCGCGTCCCTCTTCCTGACGGGATGCGGCGGCGGGGCTGTGGCCAGTACGGAGGGCGCACCCGCGCCGTCCCGGGAGACTCCGGAGCCCACCCCCTCACCGGAGATATCCGTCGAGGTCGCGCCCCAGCAGATACCCGGCCTCGGCCCGAAGACCCTGGCCAAGGTGCCGGCCGACACCCGGCAGGCCGTGGTCGTCACCGGTAAGGGCCGCGACTCCTCGGACTCGACCGTCGTCCTGTACGAACGCACCACGGCCGGCTGGCAGGCCGGCGGCAGCTGGCCCGCACACAACGCACTGAGGGGCTGGACCGACCACCACCTGGCCGGCGACCTGCACTCACCGATCGGCGTCTACACCCTCACGGACGCCGGAGGACTGCTGAAGGACCCCGGTACGAAGCTGCCGTACAACCGCTCCAGCGGCTTCACCGCACCCGGCACCGGCTTCGAGGGCGAACCGCTGGCCGGGTCCTTCGACTACGTGATCGCCATCAACTACAACCGGCGGCCCGGCACTTCACCCCTGGACTGGACACGTCCCCTCGGCGCGGGCCGCGGGGGCGGAATATGGCTCCACGTCGACCACGGCGGGCCCACGCACGGCTGTGTCAGCATCGCCGAGGAGCACATGAAGGACCTGCTCCGCGCCCTGAACCCGGACCTGCGTCCCGTCGTCGTCATGGGCGACGCGAAGTCCCTGCAACGCTGACCGCTTAGGATCCGCCGGGTGTGCGCACATGTGCTGGTGGCCGAGGACGACGAGATGCAGGCCGAACTCATACGACGGTCCCTGCTCGCGGAGGGCCACACCGCCACCGTGGTCCACGACGGGCGGGCCGCCCTCGACGCGGCCCGGCGGCTCGCCCCCGATCTCGTCGTCCTGGACCTGATGTTGCCGGTGATCGACGGGTTCGGGGTGTGCCGGGTACTGCGGCAGGACGACACCCCCGACATCCCCGTCGTGATGCTCACCGCGCGCTCCGCCGAGGACGACGTCCTGCTGGGCCTGGAGCTGGGCGCCGACGACTACATCACCAAGCCCTACAGTCCGCGCGAGCTGATGGCCCGCATCCGGACCGTGCTGCGGCGCAGCGGACGGGCGGACGCCTCCGGCCGACGTGAGGATCCCGTCGTCCGCGCGAGCGGTCTCGCGGTCGATCCCGTACGGCACGAAGTGCGCTGCGACGGAGTGCCGGTGGAGTGCACGCCGGCCGAGTTCGAGATCCTCCTCGCCATGGCCGCCGAACCGGAACGGGTGTTCTCGCGACGCCAGTTGCTGGAGGTCACCCGAGGCACCGACCGGTCCTCCACCGAACGGGCCGTGGACGTGCACATCATGAACCTGCGCCGCAAGACCGAGGCCGATCCGCGCCACCCGGTCCGGCTGCTGACCGTGTTCGGCGTCGGCTACAAGCTCAGCGGCGGCCGCGGATGAGTGCGCGCATCCCCCTGCACAAGCGGCTGTTGGTGCGGCTGCTGATCACGTCGGGACTCATCGCCGTGTGCTCGGTCGCCGCGACCGCCTGGCTGGCCGTGGCGACCACCACCCAGGCCCTGCGCGAGGAGCAGGGTCAGGCGCTCGCCGACGACATGGACGTCCTCGCCGAGCTCAGCGGCTATGCGGCGACCCACCCCGACTGGTCCGGGGTGGCGCAGACGGTACGGAAGCTGTCGGCGAAGACCGGCCGTCGTATCGCCCTGACCACCTCGGGCCGCCGGGTCATCGCCGACTCCGCGCCGGCGGGCACCTCCCTGCCGCCGAGCGCGGCCGCCGCCGTCGACCCGCTGCACACCGACACCGACAGCGAGCGCGGTGCCCAGGTCCCCGGCATCGATCCGCGAGCGGTGGGCCCGTACCGGCTCACCGAGGCGGAACGCGTCAAGGTCGACGCGCTGGCCCGCAAACGACAGCTCTGCTTCTCCCAGTTCGGTGTCAGGACCAGCCTGAGCCGTATTCCGAGCGGGCGGATGGTCATCACCGACCCGGACAGCGACTCCGCGCCCGACCACGTGCCCGACGCCTGCGCCGACGGACAGCTCAACACCCCCACCCCGACGGAGCAGAAGGCGATCAAGGCGGCCCGGGGGCCGGCCCGCGCATGCCTGGCCGAGGCCGGACTCCCCGTCGAGTACGCCGCGTTGCTCGGGAGCGGACCGGGCGCGGTGGACGTGCGCCGAACCCTGACCGGCAAGCTCGGCGACAAGGAGGCACGCCAGGCGCAGCCCTGCTTCGACGAAGCCCTGCGCACCCAGCTCGACCCCTACGTCGCACCCGCCGCGGAACTCTTCCTGGGCACCGGGGACACCCCCGCCGTGCTGTTCGACATGTCCCCGGCCAACAAGGCCAAGGTCATCGGCGCCGCCGGGCTCGTGCTCGCCGTCACCGTCGCCGCGACCGCCCTGGTCGCCAGCAGGCTGGTGAGGCCGCTGCGCGCGCTCACGGCCGCGGCCCAGCAGCCGCCCGAACTCCATGTGCGCGTCCCGGTGACCACCCGCGACGAGACCGGAATCCTCGCCGCCGCCTTCAACGACCTCACCGAGCGCCGCGAGCGCCTGGAAGCCCAGCGCAAGGCGATGGTCAGCGACATCGCGCACGAACTGCGCAGCCCGCTCACCAACATCAGGGGCTGGCTGGAGGTCACCCGGGACGGCGTCGTCGACCCCGACCCCGCCCTGCTCGGCTCCCTGCACGAGGAGGCCCTCGTCCTCCAGCGTGTCATCGACGACCTCCAGGACCTCGCGGACGCCGACGCCGGCACCCTGCGCCTGCACCGGGAGCCGGTCCGCTGTGACGAACTCCTCCAGCAGGTCGCGGCGGCCCACCGGGTCGCGGCCGATGCGAGGGGGGTCGGGCTGCGCACCGACGTCGACGGCGAGCCGTGGCTGGACGCCGACCCGGTGCGGATGCGGCAGGTGCTGGGCAACCTGGTGTCCAACGCGCTGCGCCACACCCCGCCCGGCGGTTGCGTCACGGTGTCCGCGCGCCGGGACGGCGACGACGTCCTCCTGGAGGTCGCCGACACCGGCTCGGGTATCGCGTCCGACGACCTGCCCCACGTCTTCGACCGGTTCTGGCGCGCCGAGAAGTCACGCAGCCGTCGTACCGGAGGATCGGGTCTGGGCCTGGCCATCGTCCGTCAACTGGTGGCCGCCCACGCCGGCACGGCCCAGGCGGCGAGCGAGCCCGGCACCGGCAGCGTCTTCACCCTGCGGCTTCCCGGGGGACCGACGCCGTAGCCGTAGGTGCGAATTCCGTCGCGGGACCGGTCAGCCGGACCTTCTCCGCGCGGCGGCGGCGCGCCGGGCGAGCGCGCGGCGTTCCGTCTCGCTGGTGCCGCCCCAGACGCCGATGCCCTGCCCGGTGTCCAGGGCCCACTGAAGACACTGCTCCTGGGAGGGGCAGCGTCGGCAGACCGATTTGGCCTGCTCCGTCTGCACGAGTGCGGGGCCGGTGGTGCCGATCGGGAAGAAGAGGTCGGGGTCCTCGTGGCGGCACGCGGCATGGTCTCGCCAGTTGTCCATCAATGTCACCTGCGATCGAGTCGTACGTGCCCTCGTGGAAGCCTTACTGGATTTCGGGTCACCTGTCGATGCGCGGTGAAACAACCGGGTCCCGTGGGACACCCCCGGTCACTGCTCGCGGATGCCCCACGGGGAGCCGTACGCGGTCAGCAGATCCAGGAAAGGGCGGGCCGGGAAGGCCTCCGGGCCGAGGACGCCGGTGCCGGACCAGGCACCGGTGGCGAGGAGTTCGAGGGCCACGACCGGGTTCACCGCGGTCTGCCACACCACCGCCTGACAGCCGTACTCCGCCATGGACCACTGGTTGTCGACCACGTGGTAGACGTACACCTCGCGCGGTGCCCCGTCCTTGACGCCCTTCACCCACGTGCCCGCGCAGGTCTTGCCGTGCATGCGCTCGCCCAGCGTCGCCGGATCGGGCAGACACGCGGCCACGACGTCCCGGGGCGAGACCGCGGCCGGCCCGGTGGCGCTCGGCACGGTCACAGGATCGGTGCGGTCCAGACCCAGCAGGTGCAGCGTCCTCAGCGTCTCGATGAACTCGCGGCCCAGTCCGTACTTGAAGGTGACCCGGCGCGCGCCGACCCAGCGGGGCACGAGCAGCACCTCCTCGTGCTCCACGTTCACGCACTCGACGGGACCGATGCCCTCCGGGAAGTCGAAGACCTCCGGCTCGCTGAAGGGCTCCGTGGTGAACCAGCCGCGGTCGGCCTCGTAGACCACGGGCGGGTTCAGGCACTCCTCGATCGTGGTCCAGATGCTGAAGGAGGGGGCGAAGTCATAGCCGTCCACGGTGAGGTTCGCGCCGTCGCGGACACCGATCTCCTCGATCTCGTCGAACAGTTCGTCGGCCGCGTACCGGGCGAAGACGTCCGACAGACCCGGCTCCACACCCATCCCGACGAGCGCCAACGCGCCCGCCTTCTCCCACTCCTCGGCCCGCGCGAACTGCTCGTCGCCGAGCTTGACCCCGCACTGCTCGTACGGCCGCTCGGGGTGCGGCCGCGACAAGGACATCGCCATGTCGACATATGCCGCCCCGGCGGAGCGCGCCGCCTGGAACAGCGGCATCACGAAGCGCGGGTCGGTGGCGTTGAGGAGGACGTCACACGCGTGCCGCTCCAGCAGGGCGGTCACGGCCGACTCGTCACCGGCGTCCACGCGCTCGGCGCGGAACCGGCCGCCCCTGTCGCCGAGCGCGGCCACCGCGGCCTCGGCGCGAGCAGGGTCGTAGTCGGCGACGACCATGGCGTCGAAGAACGGCCGCCGGGCGGCGATCCGGGTGATGGCGGTACCGACGCCTCCGGCGCCCACGAGCAGTACACGCATGACAGACACTCCCTCACGGGCCGCGGCCCGCGGATGTGCGGGGCCCCTGGCGGAGATACAACGCCGTGCCCTCGTTTAAGGTCAATGGCGTTGGCATAAGGAGGCCCATGACGCCGAAGCCGGTTGTCCCCGAGGAGAAACGCCGTCGACGCAGGCCCACCAGGAGCGGCACCGTGCTGTCTGAGGGGCTGATCGTCGAGACCGCCCTGCGCATGCTCCGTGAGCACGGCAGCACCGGGCTCACCGCCCGCCGTCTCGGCCTGGCCCTGGACGCCGACCCGAGCACCCTCTACCGCTACTTCCGCGGCATGGACGATCTGACGCTCGCCATCGGTGACGCGCTGATCGGCCAGGCGCTGGAGGGCTGGGAACGGACGGGGGAGTGGCGGCGGGATCTGCGCGAGGTGGGCCTGCGCATCCACGCCGCGTATGTCGCCCATCCCCAGGCCGCCCTGCTGACGACGAGCAGGGTCACCGGTCGCTCGAACGAACTGGCGGCGGACGAGACGGTCCTGGACATCCTGCGCACGGCGGGTTTCCCGCTCCCGGAGACGGTCCGCATCTACCACGCATTCATCGACCAGACGTTGGCCTTCGCGGCTCTGGACGCGGCCTCCCTGGCCCTGCCGAGCGAGGCACTGGACGAGGACGAGGCGAGATGGCGCTCGACATACGCCCACCTGCCCGCCGACAGCTACCCGCGCATCGCGGAGGCGGCACCTCTCCTGGCGACCCGCATGGTCACGAGCGCGTACGAGACGGCCTTGGACATGCTCCTGGACAGCCTGGAGGCATGGGTTCAGGAGGCGCCCCACAAGGGGCGCGGGGCGGTATCGACATGCGGCTCCGCCGCGGGGCGTGACCAGCCACAACGGACCTGAAGCCGACCAACGACGGGACCTATCGCAGCGTTTCCGACGCAGCGTCCACCACCGCCGACGCCACCGCGGCCAACGCGGGCGAATCCAGCTTCCACTGCTGCCAGTACAGAGGAACATCCACCGGCTGATCCGGCGCCAGTGAGATCAGTCGACCGGTACGCAGCAACTTCCCGGCCTGTACCTCCGGCACCATCCCCCACCCCAGCCCCAGCACGACCGCGTCGACGAACCCCTCCGACGTCGGCACCGCATGCCGCACAGACCCGGCCCCACCCCGCCGGAGCTTCCGCAGGAACCCGTCCTGGATGTCGTCACTGCGGTCGAACGTCACCACCGGAGCCGCCGCCAGCCCGTCCCGCAAGGACCCCCCTCCGAGACAGCGCTCCGCAAACCCTGGACTCGCCGCCGCCACATACCGCATCCGCCCCAGCAGCCGCACGGAACATCCCGCCACCGCATCCGGCGAGGACGTCACCGCCGCCATCACCAGCCCCTCCCGCAACATCTCTGCCGTGCGCGTCTCGTCCTCGCGCCGCAGCTCGAAGCAGAGCCGTTCCCGCTGCGGGACCCGCGTGAGCGCCCCCAGGAACCAGGTCGCCAGCGAGTCCGCGTTGACCGCGACGGAGACACGCGTCACCTCCCCCTCGCCCGGCATCCCCAGCTCGGCGAGCGCGTCCCGCTCCAGCCGGGCCAGCTGCCGGGCGAACCGCACCACCACCTCGCCGGACTCGGTCGGCCGCACCGGCTTCGTGCGGACCAGCAGCACCCGCCCCGTGCGCTGCTCCAGCGCCTTCACCCGCTGGCTCACCGCGGACGGGGTCACGTGCAGTGCTGCCGCCGCGGCGTCGAACGTCCCCTCGTCGACAACCGCGAGCAGAGTCCGTACCTGATCCAGGGGCAGCTCGGTCATCATCACGTCAACTAATGATACGTAAGAATCTTTAGCTGTACGCCCCGTGATCGTCTCCGTACGGTCGAAGCCATGCAAGCCTCTCTGTCCGCCGCTGCCGCGGGTTTCGGCACCGGTCTCTCGCTCATCGTCGCCATCGGTGCCCAGAACGCCTTCGTCCTGCGCCAGGGGATCCGCCGCGACGCGGTCCTCGCCGTCGTCGGCATCTGTGCTCTGTCCGACGCCCTGCTCATCGCCCTCGGCGTCGGCGGTGTCGGCGCCGTGGTGGTGGCCTGGCCGGGCGCGCTGACCCTGGTCGGCTGGATCGGGGGCGGTTTCCTGCTCTGCTACGGCGTGCTGGCCGCCCGGCGCGTGGTGCGGCCGGGCGAGTCGGGCCTGCGGGCGGAGGGTGCGGCGGAGGGCTCCCGCAAGCGGGCGGTGCTGACCTGTCTGGCGATGACCTGGCTCAACCCGCACGTCTACCTGGACACCGTGTTCCTGCTCGGTTCCGTCGCCGCCGACCGGGGCCCGCTGCGCTGGACCTTCGGGCTCGGAGCCGTACTCGCGAGCCTGTGCTGGTTCGCCGCGCTCGGGTTCGGTGCCCGGCTGCTCGGCCGTCTCCTGGCCGGGCCGGCCGCCTGGCGGGTCCTCGACGGACTGGTTGCCGTCATGATGATCGCACTCGGCGCAGCACTGGTGGCCGGAGCGTGAAGAGCCCGGGCGCACGGTCCGCGAGCTGAGACATCGCGTTCCGAACTCCTGGCCGGTGCTGCGATAGTGAGCCCTGGACCCGTTAGATGTAACGAGCAACCAGGAAGCGCGTGGACACCGGCGAGAGCAGCACCGAACCTCAGACACCGGCCGTGGAAGGGGCACCGCCGCCCCGGCGCGGCTGGCGCCGCTGGGCCATGGACACCCGCCCGCTGCGTCTCCCGGCCTACCGCCGGCTGTGGAGCTCGACGATCGTCACGGCCGTCGGCAGTCAGCTCACCGCCGTGGCCGTGCCCAAGCAGATCTACGACATCACCGGCTCCTCGGCCTGGGTCGGCGCCGCGAGCATGGCCGGACTGCTGCCGCTGATCGTGTTCGCGCTGTGGGGCGGTGCGGTCGCCGACACCGTGGACCGCCGCAAGCTGCTCCTGATCACCAACACCGGTATCGCCGTCACGTCGGTCCTGTTCTGGCTCCAGGCCGTCACCGGACTGGACTCGGTGGCGGCGCTCATGGTCCTGCTCGCGGTGCAGCAGGCGTTCTGGGGCCTGAACTCCCCTGCCCGCAACGCGTCCATCGCCCGGCTGGTCCCCGAGGACCAGCTGCCCGCGGCCAACGCGCTCGGCTCGACCGTGATGCAGACCGGCCAGGTGGTCGGCCCGCTGCTCGCCGGTGTCCTGATCCCGGTGATCGGCCTTCCGGAGCTGTACCTCATCGACGCCCTGGCGCTGTGCGTCACGGTGTGGGCCGTATACCGGCTGCCGTCCCTGCCGCCCCTCGCGAGCGCGGTGGCCCGTCGGGCCGGCGTGCGCGAGATCGCCGAGGGATTCCGGTACATCTCCGCGCACAAGGTGCTGCTGCTGTCCTTCCTCGCCGACATCATCGCCATGGTCTTCGGCATGCCCCGGGCCCTGTTCCCCCAGCTCGCCTCCGAGACCTACGCACCGTACGGCGAGGGCCTCGCGCTGGGTCTGCTGTTCGCGGCCATCCCGATCGGCGCCGTGGTCGGCGGACTGCTCTCGGGCACCTTCTCCCGGGCCCGCAGGCACGGCTGGATGGTCATCGGCGCGGTCGTCGCCTGGGGAGTGGCCATCACCGGGTTCGGGCTGAGCGGCAGTCTCTGGCTCGCCGTGGTGTTCCTCGCCGTGGCCGGGATCGCCGACATGGTCTCGATGGTCTTCCGCGGGGCGATCCTGCTCTCCGCCGCCACCGACGAGATGCGCGGCCGGATGCAGGGTGTCTTCACCGTCGTCGTCGCGGGCGGACCCCGGCTCGCCGACGTCCTGCACGGCACCGCCGGCTCGGCCTTCGGCGCGCGCACCGCGGTCGCCGGCGGCGGACTCCTGGTCGTCGCCGCCATGCTGAGCCTGGCCCTCGCGGTGCCGGCGCTGCGCCGCTACCGCGTCTGAGACACCCGGTGTGCCCGTACTCGGGGCAGGGTGCTTCAGTGGCGTCGTCGGTGACGCCGCCACTCGCGGTCGAGGCGCTCCGTGCCGGGCAGGTCCTAGAGAACACCTCGTCGGTGCGAGCCGTACTGCTCCATGAGCTTGCCCCGCGTCGTCTCCAGCCGGTGGGCGAGGATCTCGGCGACGGTGCGGACCAGGATCATCCCGAGCTGCTGGTCCTCCTCGCACAGCCGGAGCACCGCCGCCGCCTCGAACTCGTAGGCACGTACGGGACTGAACGCTTCCGCGCCGAAGTCCCACTGGTAGGGCGGGAACAGCCAGGACCAGCCGAGCAGGTCGCCCGAGCCGAGCCCGGCGACGGTGACACGCTGCTGGGCGGTCACCTGCTGGGTCAGGGTGACCGCTCCGGAGCGGATGACCCAGAACCGGTCGGCCGTGCCGCCCGCCTCGAAGATGCGGAAGTCCTCGGGGAAGGAGACCTCCTCGGCGAGCGTCATCAGGCTCTGGCGCTGCGGCTGCGGCAGAGCGGTCAGCAGTTTGGTCGCTTTGGTCATGACGCGGGGCTCCTGCCGGCGAGGGATTCCGGTGTTGTGCCTACGCCCATTTCAGCGGCTGCCGCCGTTCGGGGCACCTCGGCGGACTGAGGAAGCTGCCCACGGCATGAAAAAGCCCTGGCTGGACGGGGGAGACCAGCCAGGGCAGTCAGAGGTGGTGTCCGGAGGACGGTGTGTCGACCCCGCCACCACGTATGAGTGAACCGTAAACCATCCATGGCGATTTTGCGCCCTCGCGTCCGGGGTGAGTGACCGGTTTCACTCGGCGGACCCGTTTACCACCCTGATCGTCTCCAACTCCGCGTTCGCGGGATCGGGGAGGTTCATGCCCGCGGCCAGTCCCGTGCGCAGATACCGCAGCACCGGCTCGGTCAGCAGTTCACCGGGCAGTACGGCCGGGATGCCCGGAGGGTACGGCGTGATCATCTCCGCGGCGATCCGCCCGGCGGCCTCGGCGACCGGCACGTTCTCGGCCGGCCCGAAGAACGCGTCCCGGGGGAGACGGACCTGCTCCATCCGCAGCTCGGACGGCGGCGGCACGTCCACGCGCGGGGCCGGGTCCAACTCCGGCGCGACCTCCGCGAGATCCTTCAGCGCGGCGAGCAGCTGTCCGGTGGTCTCCTCGTCGTCGCCATGGGTGATCTGCGCCCCGATCCGGCGGTGGTCCGTCAGATGCATGTCGATGCCGCGGTGCTCGCGCAGCCAGTCAGCGGCCTGGAACCCGGTGATCCCGAGTTCCTCGATGTCGATGACGCCCGGCAGCGGATCGAGGTCGTCGGCCAGACCGGGCCCGCAGAAGTCGTCGCGGTCGTTGACATGCATTCCGTCGATCTCCTCGATCACGGAATGGACGCGGGCCGCCAGATCCAGCGCCCCGCCCATCAACTCCTTGCCGTGCAGCGCCATCTGCCGGCGCCAGCCGTCCAGACCGGCGTACAGCAGCACCGAAGGACTCGTCGTGCCCAGCAGGTCGGCCCGCATCTTCAGCAGATCCGGCGGTACGAGATCGCCCTGGAGATGGAAGACGGATCCCTGCTCCAGGCCGCTGCCCATCTTGTGGATGCTGGTCACACAGATGTCGGCGCCGGCGTCCATGGCCCAGGACGGCAGATCGGGATGGAAGGGCAGGTGCGCGCCCCAGGCCTCGTCCACGATCAGCGGAACCGAACGCCGGTGGCAGACCGCGGCGATGTCCTCGAGGGCCGCGCAACCGCCGTAAGGAGTCGGGCTGACGACCAGGGCGCCCTTCGCGTCGGGATGGGCCTCGAAGGCCTGCTCGAACTCCGCGGCCGACGGCGGGTGCGCGAGATGGCGCTCCGCGTCCCAGCGCGGTTCGACCCAGACGGGCTCGATCCCGGACAGGATCAGCCCCGACACCACGGACTTGTGGGCGTCCCGCCCGATCAGCAGCTTCTCGTGCGGGCCTGCGACGGACAGCATCGCCGCCTTGACGGAGAGGGAACTGCCGCACGTGGTGAAGAAGGTGTGCTCGGCGTGCACGGCGTCGGCCAGCAACGCCTCGGCCCGCTCCAGCACCGCTCCCCGGGTGAGCCGGTCGTCCAGGCCGCCCGAGGCCAGCACGTCCCCGAGGAACACCGCGTCACCCAGTACCTCCCGCACCGCGGGGTCGGCTCCGCGGGCCTGTTTGTGGCCCGGAGGCGCGAAGGACAGGCGTCCCCTGCGGTGATAGTCGGCCAGGGCTTCCAGAACGGGTGCTTGAGTGTGGTCGACGGTCATGGGCCCCGGGTGCCCGCACCGGGCGTCCGTCAATCAGTGCCGACCGGGCCGGCCAACGGTCAGCGGCTGCCCGGCCGCAGAATCTCGTCCAGTACCCGGGTCACCGCCTCGTAGGCCAGAGTGCGCACGGCGGCGTCCCGGGCGGTCTCCGGGTCGGCGGGCCGCAGTTCGTCGCTCCGTGCCCGCCAGGTCTGCTCCTCCTGGGCCGCGCAGTCCCGGGCGCGCCGGATGCGGCGCAGCAGTTCGTCTGAGTCCACGACATCCGTCATATGGTGCGCGTACCCCGGGATCGCGATCGAATGGCCGGGCGCACCGCCCGGAACGGTGAGGTTTGACCGGACGTGGAGAGGTCAGCCGATTAAGGAGGCTCGCGGCGAGCGCGCACCGTACAACGCGGTCACCGTGTCCATGGGCCGGGGAACCGCGCCCGGCTGTCGCTTCACCGACCAGAGAACCAGTCGTTCCATCGATCAGGAGCTACGTCATGTGCGACGAGCACAGGACCGAAGCCGCCCCCGAAACCTCCGTCGCGAACCGACGCCCGCGGTCACGGCCCTGCAGGCCGGCCGAGGCGCGCCGGGCCGTGGAACGGGCCGTGTCCGAACGATGCCGGGCCACGCACACCCCGTGCGAGCCACAGGCCCTCTCGGACGCGCTGCTCGTCGCCTCGGAACTCACCACCAACGCGATCCTGCACGGCGGCGGCATCACCGACTTCCACGTCGTCGTCGAGGGCCGGGGCGTGTGCGTCTCGGTCAGCGACCGCAGTGCCGCACTGCCGGTCGCCAAGGAGCCCGTCGACCCGCAAGGCAGGTGGCGGCCCGGCGGCCACGGCTGGCCCATCGTGTGCCGGCTGGCCCGGGACGTCCGGGTGACCGATCTGCCCTTGGGCGGCAAGCAGATCACCGCCGTGGTGCCCCTGAGCTGATCCGGCACCGCTGTGGAAGCCGCCGAAAACGGAGTGTCCGCAGCGGTGTTTGGGTGCCATACAGCAGGGCAGACGCAGTTTCGTGCTTCGGACCGGAGGCGCGCCAGCGGGAGCGGTATCGCTGCTGCGGGCCCTTTTTCGGCGGTCCGGCAGCGTTCGTCCCGCGGTCAGTCCCTGAACCCGTTTCTTCAGGAGCGAATCCGCATGCTCACCGACACGTCGACCACTCGTTCGACCACCCACGACCGCCCCGCCCCCCAGGGCAGGCGCCGGCACGACGACGCCCCTGACACCATGGCCCTGTTCGCCCGGCTCGCCGGGCTGGCGGAAGGCCCCGAGCGCGACGTCCTGCGCGACGAACTCGTCAAGGCCTGGCTGCCCATGGCCCACCGCATCGCAGGCCGATTCCGCGATCGCGGCGAGTCCATCGAGGACCTGCGGCAGGTCGCGGCACTGGGGCTCGTGAAGGCCGTCGACCGGTTCGAACCGGAACGAGGAGCCTTCGAGAGCTACGCCGTGCCCACCATCACCGGAGAGGTCAAGCGCCACTTCCGCGACCGCATGTGGGCCCTGAGGGTGCCCCGCCGGGTGCAGGAACTGCGCAACAAGGTGCGGGTGGCCCGCCGCGAGCTCACCCAGAACCCCGGTTCCAACGAACCCTCGCCCGCCGACCTCGCCGCCCACACCGGCCTGACCGAGGAAGAGGTCACCACCGGCCTGGAGGCCCTGGAAAGCTTCAGCACCCTGTCCCTGGACGCCGAGCTCTCGGCCGGCGACGACGGCTACAGCCTCGCGGACACCCTGGGCGGCCCCGACACGTCGTACGACACCGTGATCGACCGCGAGTCCGCCAAGGAGGGCCTGCGCCGGCTGCCCGAGCGTGAGCGCGCCATTCTCTACATGCGTTTCTTCGAGGACATGACTCAGAGCCACATCGCCGACCAGCTCGGCATTTCGCAGATGCACGTCTCCCGGCTCATCAGCCGCAGCTGCGCGCGCGTGCGCGACGAGGCGATGGCGGACCGGTCGAGGCGGCAAACCGCAGACGGGCCGTCGGCGGCCGGAGCGTACGAGGAGTGAGCCAGATGCTGATACCCGATCCCGCGTTCCTGCGCCGCCTCGTCGACGAGTACGAGGAACTGCGCGCCGAGGAGGCCACCACGGCGGCCGAACCGAGCCCGCGGGCGAGGGACCTCGCCTACACGCTCTGTGTGTCGACCGGCACCCGGGACGTGCGGGTGGCCCTCGACAAGGCCCACCGCCTGCTCGCGGCCATGCCCGAACGCGCGCGACTGGCCGACTGACGTATGCCGTGTGAGCGCCCGGCCTCCGGGCATCCGGATTTCAGGAGATCGACATGAACACGAGCTCCATGGCACAGACCGGTCGGATCCGGGCCGGGCGCGCAGCCCGCGGCTCCGTGACGGAGGGCGCCGCCCGCGCCGGACTCACCGCCCGCGGTGTGATCTATCTGCTGGTCGGTGTGCTGGCGCTGCAGGTCGCCTTCGGTGACAGCAAGCGCCAGGCCGACCGCGGTGGTGCGCTCGCCGCGCTCTCCGACAAGCCCTTCGGTTCGGTCGTCCTGTGGGCGCTGGGCATCGGGCTCGTCGGGATGGCGCTGTGGCGGTTGTCCGAGGCCCTGTTCGGCGCGGCCGGACCCGACGGCCGCAAGGCGGGCAAACGCCTGCTCTCAGCGGCCCGCTGTGTCTTCTACGCGTTCGTCGCCTACTCCGTGCTGTCCTTCGCCGCAGGTTCCGGCGGCGGTGGATCGAGCGACAAGCAGTCCCAGGACATCACCGCCCGGGCCCTGGGCGTGCCCGGCGGACAGTGGCTGGTGGGCGTCGCGGGGGCCGGTGTCGCGGTGGCCGGCGTGTGGATCGCCGTGAAGGCGGTCCGCCGGTCCTTCCACGACGATCTCAAGCTCGGCGAGATGAGCCCGCGGATCAGGAAGCTCGTCGACGTGACAGGGGTGGGCGGCGGAGTGGCGCGCGGCGCGGTGTTCGCCACGGCGGGTGCTTTCGCCGTTCGTGCCGCGGTCGACTACGAGCCCAAGAAGGCGAAGGGCCTCGACGACACGCTCCGCTCGTTCGCCGAAACCCCGCTGGGGCCGTGGCTCCTCGTCTGTGTCGCGGCGGGGTTCGTGCTGTTCGGGATCTTCTCTTTCGCGATGGCCCGCTGGCGACGGGTCTGACCGGCCCAAGGCGGGGAACCCGCAGGGCATGAACCAACCCGAGCTTCCGCCCGACGGTAGGCCCGTGGACGTCTACCTGGACCTGTTGCGCATCCGTATGGCCTCCAAGGACTACGAGCTGCTGCTGAGCGTGGTCCGTCCGGTCCTGCAGGCCATCGACGAACAACACCTGCCCGCCCTGGACTTCGCGCTGGAGGACGCCCAGGAGGACGGGCTGCCTCAGGAGATCCGCGACGAGGCCGCCCTGGTCATCGCCACCGCGGTCACCGGCCGCCTGGACAACAAGGTGGTCGAGCTCCACGTCGACGACACCGGCCCCGTCCGGGTGGTCACCGACGCGGACACCGCGGCCGATCCGGAGCGCCTCGGCGAGATCGCCGACTACATCCGTGAGCGCCGGCAGACCGACGAGGAACTGCGCGGCATCGCCGAGGTGAGCAACCTGCCCACGGATCTGTGAGCGCCGTGCCCTATCGCTTCGGCGCCGCGACCGGCACGTTCAGCGGCCGGGCCAGACCCACCAGGGTCTCGTCCAGCCGCTGGACGTGCCGCAGCACGCGGTCGGTGACCCGGCCGTAGCGCGCGCTGCCGGGGACCTCGGCCCCCAGCAGGGACGCGATGCTCGGCCCGGTCTCGACCTCGGCGGTGGAGCGCTCGTCCGCGACATGCGCCGCGATCGCCGTGATGTTGTCCCCGATGCGCCGGCCGGCCCGGCGCAGCCGGGGGTCCGCCGCGATCGAGGGATGCGTGGGCAGCAACTCGGCCGTGGCCGCCAGCGAACGCGCGTGGTACGCGCAGGTCTCCAGCAGCGCCACGACATAACGGGCCGTGTCACGCCGGGCCCGCAACGGCGTGATCGGATGCGTGAGCGGCTGGGTGGCCGCCCGCAGATCGGCCAGCGCCTGGTCCAGGTCGCGCGCCTGGTCGAGCAGGTCGACGGCGGAGCCGCCGCTGAGCTGGTCCACCGCGGTCTCGGTCACCTCGTCCAGCCGTGTGAGGACGGTGACGAGCAGTTCGTTCGTACGGCGGTCCGTGCGCACCGGCAGGACGAACGCCGCCGCGATCACCCCGCAGGCCGCGCCGAGCGCGGTCTCCTCCACGCGCAGCAGCAGCACCGAGAGGCTGTAGGTGTGCAGCAGGGTGTAGAGCAGGCCCAGTGCGGCGGTGACGAAGAACGACATGAGCGTGTAGGACAGCGGCGCGGTGTAGAACATCGCGAACACCAGCACCAACACCAGGGCGAACGCCGGCCAGGTGTGCTGCCCGACCACCCCCGCCAGCACGATCCCGGCCAGCACTCCGAGGACGGTGCCCACCAGCCGACGGTAGCCCTTGACCAGGATCTCGCCCGTGGACGCGGTGTTGATGAAGACGATCCAGCAGGTCAGCACCGCCCAGTACCAGCGCTGGCTGGACAGGAACTCACCGCCGACGATGGCGAGCGACGAACCCACGGCGACCTGCACCGCGGCCCGGGTCGTGGGCCGCCTGAGCCCTCGGAGCTCCTCCTGCGCCTCAGCCTCCTCCCCGCCGGCGTCGATGACGGCGTCCTCGGCGTCCAGCTCCTCGCGTGAGCGGGCCGTCGCGGGGGAGTCGTCGGACTCGTCCTGCGGACCGTCCAGGGCGATCCTGAGGCCCAGCACCGCGCGGGCGGCCTCGCCGATGCCCCGCAGGACGTCCTGGACCGAGGGCGGCGCGGGCGGCAGGTTCTCCTCCTCGCGGTACCCGAGGAGCCGGTTGCGGACCTGGGACAGGGCGGTGCCGGTCCTGGCGGCGACGGGGCGCAGCACCAGCAGCCGCAGCGCCTCCAGATCCCGGCGGACCATGTCCGTCGGCCCGTCCCGGCCGGGCATCCGGCCCGCCCGAGGGGCGGGCGCACCCGGCAGATGCAGGGTCAGCGTGTCCGCCCGCTCGGCGCTGCGGGCCGTCAGCAGCAGCAGGCCGAGCCGCTCGGCGGCGATCTCGGCGTCCGCGATCCGCCGCTGCACGAGCCGCGCCGTGGCCGCGTCGGAGGTGCCCTCCTCCAGTCGCCCCTGGATCATCAGCGCCGTCTCGTGCAGCCGCGCGGTTCCCTCGCGTACGTCCGACAGCGCCTCGTCGATCTCCCCGGGCCCGGCGTCCAGCAGCTGCAGCTGCGCGGACACCAGCTGGGCCAGCCGGGCCCGGAAGGCCTCCCGCAGGCGTTCGAGGAGGCCCGCGGGAGTCTCCGGCACCAGCAGGAAGCGTGCCGCCGCACTGCACGAGAAGGCGACGCCGAGGACGCCGTACAGCTCGGGCAGGCCGGAGACGGTGGCGCCGACGAACAGGGACACGAAGTAGACCTGGAAGCCGATCAGGCCGAGCGCGGTGCCCCGGTCGCCGAAGCGGCGCCCGTAGACGGCACAGAAGATCAGTACGACGAAGAAGAGGTCACCCGCAAGGACACGGGAGCTCAGGAGCGCGCCCAGCGACATGGAGGCCAGCGCCACCGGAAGGCCCAGGGCGAGCGTCACGGCCTGCGGGAGGCGCTGCTTCTCGCGGATGGCGAAGGTCGCGACCATCGCCGCGATCGCCCCCGCCACCAGATGCGGGACGCTCACCCCCAGCAGACCCAGCACGACCAGCGTGAGCGCGATCGCGCCCACCGTGCGCAGACCGGCGGCCAGCCGCAGCAGACCGGGGTCCGACGCCGCGACCCGATCGCGCAGCCTCGCTGTGTTCACTCCGCCGTACTCACTCCCGTGTCACGTCATGATCCGTTTCCAGCATGGCACGGCGGAGTGACATCACTTCCCTCCGGTCTCCGCGAGGGTGTGCGCGACCAGAGCGCCCGCGTGCCCGTGTCCCAGGCCGTGCTCGGTCTTCAGCCACGTGACGAGCTCCATGTGCCGGGTCAGCGGCGAGGAACGGATGAGGTCCTGCCACTCGGTGATCGGGCGGCCGTACTTCTTCTCGATCGAGGGGAAGTAGCTCGCGGGGCCCTTCACGGTCTCGGCCATGGTGGTGTCCTTTCGCGGAGGCGTTGTGCTGTCCCTCCTATGACCGTCGACCGGCCGGAAACCGATCGACGATCCGGAGTGACGTGCGTCACCGCTACTGGTCCAGCCGCTGCGTCCCGTCGACGTGCGCCTTGACCTGTTCCGGCGTCAGATAGGCGTCGGTGTACTCGAAGTCCTTCAGCTTGGCGGGCTTGCGGGCCTGGAAACCGGTACGGACGAAATCGTCGCCCGCGACCGCGTTGAGCAACCAGTTCGTCGCCACGCGGACCTTGGCGACATTGGTGCGCAGTGCCGACCAGTGGTAGCCGCGGGCGGCGGCCTGGGCGGGGATGCCCCGCAGTTCGATGCCGAGCGGCTTGGACACGGCGTCCTTGCCGCCGAGGTCGACCACGAGACCGAGGTCCTTGTGGACGTACGGCGTGAGCGACTTGCCCCGCAGCGTGGCGATGACGTTGTCGGCGACGTGCTTGCCCTGCCGCATCGCGTGCTGCGCGGTGGGCGGGCAGACCGCGTCCTGCTGCTCCTTGGCCTTGTCGGGCACCGCCGCGGCGTCGCCGAGCGCGAAGACCCCGTCGTGGCCCGGGAGGTTCATCTCGGCGGCGACCGCGAGCCGGCCCCGGACCGTCTCCGCGCCGAGCGTGGCGATGAGCGGGCTCGCCACCACACCGGCGGTCCAGATCAGCGTGCGGGTGGGGACGACCCTCCCGTCGGTGAAGGTGACCTCCTCGGGGCCCGCCTTCGCGATGGAGACACCCAGCGAGATGTCGATCCCGCGCTTGCGCAACACCTCCTGGGCGCTGCTGCCCAGCTTGTCGCCGAGTTCGGGCATCAGCTTCGGGGCGATGTCGATCAGGTGCCACTTGATGAGCGCCGGGTCCAGGCGCGGATAGCGCTTGACGGCGGCGTGGGTGAGCTTCTGCAGACAGGCCGCGGTCTCGGTACCGGCGTAACCGCCGCCCACCACCACGAACTGGAGCCGCGAGGCGCGCTCCGCCTCGTCCTGGCTGGCGTCGGCGAGGTCCAGCTGGGAGATCACGTGGTCGCGGACGTAGGCGGCCTCGGCGAGGCTCTTCATGCCGAACGCGTGGTCGGTGAGGCCCGGGATGTCGAAGGTGCGGGTGATGCTGCCGGGCGCCAGCACGATGTAGTCGTACGGCTCGTTGACGATCTGGTCGGTGATGGTGCGGATCACGCACACCTTGGACTTGAGGTCCACGCCGATCGCACCGCCCGGGATGATCCGGGTGCGGTACTTCCTGCTGCGGCGCAGGGACACGGCGATCGACTGCGGCGTGAGCACGCCGGAGGCGACCTGGGGCAGCAACGGGAGATAGAGCTGGTAGGCGAACGGCGTCACCAAGGTGACGTCTGCTTCGTCCGGGGAGAGTTTCCGCTCCAGTCGGCGAACGCACTCGACACCGGCGAAGCCGGCGCCAACCACCAGGATCCTGGGTCGTGTCACGGTTTTCATCCCTTTCTGCGGCTCCAGGCGGTCTGCCTCGAACGTCCTTCGTCTGCCCGCGAGGGCACGACGAAACGCGTCGAGGACCACCATGCCCGCCCTGGCCTGAAAGTGCACCGGGAGAAAGGTGAAGGAGGTGCACGGACCGGACCCGGGGAAACCGCTTGTGAGGGGGCCATCGCCGAATGCGCGTGCGACAGACGGGTATTTGGTGCTGTGGGCCCGGACGCAACGGACCGCCGGGACCCGTGCAGTGCTCGAACAGGGAAGGAGCAGCGTGACCACCGACAGAATCTGGTCGTACACGCCGGACAGCGGATACGTCGAGGGACAGGACCTGACGGGCTTCAGCGTCGTCGCGAGCGACGGCACGATCGGACACGTGGACCGGCAGGCCGCTCCCCACGGGATGGGTCACCTCGTCGTCGACACGGGCGTCTGGGTCTTCGGCAGGAGCGTCCTGGTGCCGTTGGGCGTCGTCACCGGCATCGACACCCACGGCCGCCGGGTCACGCTGGCCTGCACCGGTTCGGAGGTGAAGGCGGCCCCCCGCTTCGGGACCGACAGCGAGACCAGGGACCGCGAGTACCTCACGGCGGTCGGCGCCTACTACCTGCGGCTAGCGGCCACCGCCTGAGCGGCCAGGGGCACATCACCACGGCAGAAAGACGTGCACATCCTTGCCGCGCTCGTCCGTCACCACACTGACCTGGTCGCACAGCGCCTGGACCAGGTGCCAGCCGATGCCCCCGCCACCGGTGCGTGGATCGAAGGAACGGGGGGCGGGCGGCGTGGTGTTGGTGTCGCGCAGGGTCACGTGCACACCGTCGAAGGTCCGCCGCATGCGCAGGGCGAAGGGGCCGGGGGCGTACTGGACGGCGTTGGCGGCGAGTTCCGTGACCACCAGCAGGATGTCGTCCCAGTGCTCGGGGCTCGTGGGGGGCACGCTCTCGCCGAGGTCGCACAGGAATTCCTCGGCAGCGAGCCGCGCACCCGTCACACAATGCGGTTCGCCCGCGAAACGGGTGGTGCGGCTCGGAATCGCCTCGGAAGTCAGTGTCTCGTCCCTACGCGGCTCGGTCGCCGTGACGCCCTCGTGGCCCGGCGTCAGCACGGCTGTCTTGGGTGTCCTGTTTTCTCTCGTGTCGCCACTGAGCCGTGTTCCCGAGGGCGCGCGGCCCAATCGTCCTGACCTCACGGAACGCTGTCTGCGGGCGACCATCACCTGAACACGTCGTCCGGGTCGTCCCAGCTCAGCAGGTCCTCGGACGGGTGGCGTCGGGCACCGGCCGAACGGGCCTGGTACATCGCGTCGATCTCCAACGCGTACCGGCGCACGATCTCGTCCCGGCGCAGCTTCATCGACGGCGTGAGCAGGCCGTTGGCCAGGTCGAACGGCTCCGTCAGCACCCGGAACACCCGGATCGACTCCGAGCGCGAGACCATGCTGTTGGCGGCGGCCACGGCCCGCGCGATCTCCTCGCGCAGCGCGTTCTCCTCCCGGGCCTCCCGCACCGAAGGGTCCTGCTGTGCCACCAGGACCCGGCGCCAGTGGGCCAGGAACACCGGGTCCAGGGTGAGCAGGGCGCCCACGCAGGGCCGGTTGTCACCCACCACCACCGCCTGGTGGATGAGCGGATGCATCCTGAGCCGGTGCTCCAGGGCGGCCGGGGCCACGCTCTTGCCGCTGGTGGTGACGAGGATGTCCTTCTTGCGGCCGGTGATCGTCAGATAGCCGTCGGCGTCCATCCGCCCGAGGTCCCCGGTGGCCAGCCAGCCGCCGTACAGCGCGGCCCGGGACGCGGCCTCGTCGTTGACGTAGCCCTGGAAGACCGACGGTCCGCGCACGAGGATCTCCCCGTCGTCCGCCACCCGCAGGTCCACGCCCGGCAGGGGCCGGCCGACGGTTCCGGACTTCTCCCGGCCCAGTGGCTGCATGGTGATCCCGCCGCTGGTCTCGGTGAGGCCGTACCCGTCGTGCACGTAGATGCCGATGCCCTCGTAGAACAGGGAGAGCTCACGGTTGAGGGTGGAGCCGCCCGAGGTGGCACGGCGGGCCCGGCCGCCCAGCGCGGCCCGCAGTCTGCGGTACACGGTCCGCTCGTACAGGGCGTGCTGGAGCCGCAGGTCGAAACCGGGACCGGAGCCCTCGCCCAGCCGCTGCCGCTCGCAGGCCAGGGCGAAATGGCGTGCCGTCTCGGCGGCCCGCTCGAACAGGGCACCGCGGCCCGCCTGCTGGGCCGCGCGCAGGAAGTTCTTGTAGATCTTCTCGAAGAGCGAGGGAACGGCATAGAAGTACGTGGGGCGGAAGGACTGCAGGGATGCCGCCAGCACCTCCTCGCTCAGGTCGGGCTCGTGGGCCATGAGCACACCGCCCCTGATGCACACGCCCTGGATCATGAGGCCGTACACATGGGAGAAGGGCAGGAAGGCGAGGACGGACGGCTGCTGTCCCGGCGCCGACGCGGTGTGGCCCCAGCCCTCCAGGATCGTGTCGCAGGGGCTCGCGAGGGCGCGGTGGCTCAGCGCGCAGCCCAGCGGACGGCCCGTGGTGCCGGAGGTGTAGGCGACCACCGCCGTGGAGTCCGGCAGCACGATGCGGCGCAACGACTCGACGGTGGCGAGGGGGATCTGCTCGCCCCGCTCCGTCAGTTCCTCCAGCGCGGCCGCGTCCAGCTGCCAGACGTGCCGCAGCCGGGGCAGCGAGGCGCACACCGAGCCGACCGTCATCACGGCCTGTTCGTCCTCCACCACCACCGCCACACAGCCCGCGTCCCGCAGGATCCACTCGACCTGGTCGCGCGAGGCCGTGGGATAGATCGGCACGACCTCCGCGCCGACCGCCCACAGCGCGTAGCTGAGAACCGTCCACTCGTATCGGGTGCGCGCCATGATCGCCACGCGGTGGCCGGGCGAGATCCCGGACGCCACCATGCCCTTGGCGAGGTCCATCACCTCGTCCCGCAGCTCCACGGCCGTGACCTCCTGCCAGCCGGCCGAGGAGCCCTCCGGACGACGGGCGAGCACCGGCAGCGTGGGGTCGAGTTCCGCCCTCTGGAAGACGCTGTCCGCCAGACCACCACTGGTGTGCGAGATGGTCCGGGGAGCGAGGGCGAAGTCGCGCATGCGCTGCTCCTGACGTGTACGGGCTGTGACTGCGCCGATGAGCTCGGTCATCGGCGGTGCTCGAATCTAGTGCAGGTCGGACCGGACGGTAACCGGAATACGGAAGTAGACGGTCAACGGTGATCCCGCCGTGATCGGGGGACCCGGAACACATGAGTCATACGAACCCCGATCCCGAACCCGAGCGCACCACCGGCCTGGAACCGGGCGGTGGCGTGCCACAGGGCGAGACCCCGCCCGCCGAGAGCAGCATGCCCGGGGCCGGACCCCGCGAGACGCACAATCCGCCCAAGGGCTGGGCCAAGGCGCCCCTGACCCTGATCCTCGTCCTGACCGTCCTGGTCGCCGCGTTCTTCCTGGCGTACGCGATCGTGCTGGCCCTGTGAGATCTACGTCTGGGTCAGGCGCACGCACTCGGTGACCACGTCCCGCAGGCTCCCGGTGCGCTCCAGCAACTCCCGTTGCACCCGGGCGCCGTTGCCGTCCCGCAGCAGTCGCTCGCAGGCCTCGTGGGCCATGTCCAGGTCGCCGCTCTCGGCGAGCGCGTCCCCGATGTACTCCAGCAGGGCCCGGACCACCGTCTCCGCGGGCATGCGGTGCATCGTGGCCGGGTGCAGCAGTTCCTCCGAGAGTCCGGAGCGCGCGGCCCGCCAGGCCGCCAGCCGCAGCAGGCTCACGCTGTGCGTCACCGGTTCCCGCCCCTCCCGCCACTCACGGGCCGCCGTCTCCACCAGGCCGCGGGCGAGGGTCGCAAGGAGCACCGGGGTGTCCGCGTGCAGACAGACGTCCGAGACCCGGATCTCCACCGTCGGATAGTTCCGGGACAGCCGGGCGTCGAAGTAGATCATTCCCTCGTCGAGGATGACACCGGTCGCCACCATGTCCGCGACCCGCCGGTGATAGCGCTCCGCGGAGCGGAAGGGCTCGGTCGGACCGGCCGAGGGCCAGCGCTGCCACACCCGGCTGCGATAGCTGCTGTATCCGGTGTCCTTGCCCTGCCAGAAGGGCGAGTTGGCGCTCAGCGCCGCCAGGACGGTCAGCCAGGGCTGGATCCGGTCGACGACGGCGACGGCCTCGTCGTCGGACTCGACGGACACATGGACATGGCAGCCCATGACGAGCTGCTCCCGGGTGGCGATGCCGTACTGCTCCGCCATCCACTGGTAGCGGCGCCCGATGCCGACGGAAGGGCTGACGGGCAGCGGTGAGGTGGCCAGGGCGGCGACGGCACAGCCGCTCTCGCCGGCCAGCCGGGCGGCCTCCTTGCGGCAGCGCACGATCTCCGCGCGGAGTTCGTCCATGCCCGACTGCGGGTGGGTGGCGAACTCCAGCATCTGGTTGTGCAGTTCCTTCTCGAAGACGTCCTGGCCCGGCTCGTCCTGCGCGGCGCGCGCGAGTACGGCCGCGGACAGCGCCTGCGGTTCGCCGGTCTCCGGATCGACCAGGAGGAGTTCCTCCTCCACTCCGACGGTGCGCACGTGATGCAGCCTTTCTGTGGCCCTCGGCGACGACGAGGATGCTCGGTCGTGTACGACCCCGACTGCCCCGTCGGGGCCGGTCGGACACCTCGGCATCGCCCGCGGCCCTCAGCCGGGCACCGGGACCAGCCACACCGTCGCGAGGGGCGGCAGGGTGAGCCGCAGCACCCCGTCCTCGGCCTTGACCGGGTCACGCCGGACGAGGTCACTTCCGCCGTACCGCGCGTCGTCGGTGTTGAGGGACTCCTGCCAGAGGGCGAAGCCGTCCGGGACCGTGAGGCGGTAGTCCTCGCGCACGACGGGGGAGAAGTGGGAGACCGCCAGCAGCGGGCTGCCCGCCGCGTCGAACCTCAGGAAGGCGAAGACGTTGTCCTCGGCCGCGTCCCCGGCCACCCACCGGAATCCTGCGGGGTCGGTGTCGCGCTGCCACAGGGCGGGGGTCGTCCCGTACACGGTGTTCAGGTCCCGCACCAGGTCGCGGACGCCCCGGTGGTCGGCCTCCGCCCCGTAGGCGGGATCCAGGAGCCACCAGTCCGGGCCGTGGGCCTCGGACCACTCCGAGCCCTGGGCGAACTCCTGGCCCATGAAGAGGAGTTGCTTGCCGGGATGGGCCCACATGAAGCCGAGATACGCGCGATGGTCGGCCCGCTGCTGCCACCAGTCGCCCGGCATCTTGGACACCAGGGCCTGCTTGCCGTGGACGACCTCGTCGTGGGAGATGGGCAGGACGTAGTTCTCGCTGTACGCGTACACCATCGAGAAGGTCATCTCGTTGTGGTGGTACTTGCGGTGCACCGGCTCATGGCTGATGTAGCCGAGGGAGTCGTGCATCCAGCCCATGTTCCACTTCAGGCCGAAGCCCAGGCCACCGCTGTCCGTCGGCCGGGTCACGCCCTCCCAGGCCGTGGACTCCTCGGCGATCGTGACGACACCCGGCGCCCGGCGGTACACCGTCGCGTTCATCTCCTGGAGGAAGGCCACCGCGTCGAGGTCCTCCCTGCCCCCGAACACGTTGGGCGACCACTGTCCGGAGTCGCGCGAGTAGTCGAGGTAGAGCATGGAGGCGACCGCGTCGACCCGCAGGCCGTCGATGTGGAACTCCTCGCACCAGTACACGGCGTTGGCGACCAGGAAGTTGCGCACCTCGACCCGCCCGAGGTCGAACTCGTACGTCCCCCAGTCCGGATGCTCGGCACGCCGCTGGTCTCCCGGCTCGTACAGCGGGTCCCCGTCGAAGCGGGCCAGCGCCCAGTCGTCCTTGGGGAAGTGGGCCGGCACCCAGTCCATGATCACGCCGATGCCGGCCCGGTGGAGGGCGTCGATCAGGTACCTGAAGTCGTCGGGGCCGCCGAGCCGGGAGGTGGGCGCGTAGAAGCCGGTGACCTGGTAGCCCCAGGAGCCGCCGAAGGGGTGCTCGGTGACCGGCATCAGCTCGACGTGGGTGAAGCCGAGGTCCTTGACGTACACGGGCAGCTCGTCCGCCAGCTGACGGTAGGTCAGGCCCTGGCGCCAGGACGGCAGATGGATCTCGTAGACGGAGAACGGCGCCTCGTGGACGGGGACTTCACCGCGCCGGGTCATCCACTCCTGGTCGCCCCACTCGTAGTGCGAGGCGGTCACCACCGACGCGGTCGCGGGCGGTACCTCGGTGCCGCGCGCCATCGGGTCGGACTTCAGGAACCTGTCGCCGTGCCGGGAGGTGATCTCGAACTTGTAGCGCGTGCCCTCGCCGATCCCCGGCAGGAACAGCTCCCACACCCCGGACGAGCCGAGCGAGCGCATCGGGAACGCCTGCCCGTCCCAGAACGTGAACTCCCCGGCCACCCGGACCCCTTGGGCGTTCGGCGCCCACACCGTGAACCGGGTGCCGGTCACGCCCTCGTGGGTCATCGGCTCGGCGCCGAGCGCCTTCCACAGCTGCTCGTGGCGTCCTTCGCGGATGAGATGCAGGTCGCTCTCACCGAGCGCGGGCAGGAAGCGGTAGGGGTCGTGCACCTCCTGCTCCCCGTCCGGGTACGACACCAGCAGTGTGTAGGAGGGGATCTCGGCGAGGGGGAGCAGCCCGGTGAACAGGCCGTCGCCCTCCGAGGCCAGCCGTCTGGGCTCGCCGTCGACGACGACGCTCACCGCGCGGGCGAACGGGCGCAGCGCACGGAAGGCGATCCCGCCCGTGACCGGGTGGGCGCCGAGCAGCGCGTGCGGGTCGTGGTGGGCACCGGCCAGCAGCCGGGACCGTTCGGCGGGATCGAGCGGAGGGGCCGTGTCGCACCGGGCCGGTCCGGACGGTTCGGGCAGTGAGGTGTCACGCAGGGCCACGGCTCAGTCTCCTCTCACGGCGAGTCGTTCGATCGCCGCCATCGGCACCGGCAGCCAGTCGGGGCGGTGCCGTGCCTCGTACAGGACCTCGTAGACGGCCCGGTCGGTCTCGTAGGCGCGCAACAGACCGTGCTTCTTGCGCGGATCCCAGCCGGCGAGGGCGGCATAGCCCCCGCAGAACGCCTCGCGGCAGCGGCGCGCCCACTCCGGACGCCAGGGGCGGCGCTGCCGGGCCGCGTAGTCGAAGGAGCGGAGCATGCCCGCGATGTCCCGCACCGGGGACTGCGCGGTGCGCCGCTCGGCGAGCGGGCGGGAGGGCTCGCCCTCGAAGTCGATGACGAACCACTCACGGCCCGCCCGCAGCACCTGTCCCAGATGCAGATCACCGTGCACGCGCTGCGCGGGCGGCCCGGCATCGCAGGTGGCCAGCGCGCCGAAGGCGTTGCGCAGGCCCGGCACGAACGGCCGCAGCGCCGGCACGCTGTGCGCGGCGGAGTCCAGGCGCTCGGCCATCGTGGCGGCCGTGGAGTCGTTGTCGCCGTGAGCGCCGACGTCGCCGGGAAAGGCGGCGGCCAGCGCGAGATGCACCTCGGCCATGGCCCGCCCCAGCTCGTGCGCCTGCACGGTGAAGTCGTCACCGGAGGCCAGCGCGTGCAGGGCCAGCGCCCAGCCGTCGGACGCGTCCCGCAGATACGGCTGCAGGACGCCCAGCGTCGCCTCCTGCGGATGCGTGGTCCGCCACCAGGCGACGGGCGCGGGCACCCGACGACAGCCCTGTCCGGCCAGCGCGACCGGCACCTCCAGGTCGGGATTGACTCCAGGCTGGATGCGGCGGAAGACCTTCAGGATGAACTCGTCGCCGTACACCAGCGAGGAGTTCGACTGCTCGGCCGCCAGCAACCGCGGCGGCAGCCCGGCGGGCACCGGTACCGACGGGTCGCGCTCGAAGCGCAGGGGGCCGGCCGTGCCGGGCTGCCGCAGCCGCTCCAGCAGCAGCTGCGCCGAGCGCGGGTCGTGCAGGGCGTCGTACACCGTGAGGCCGGCCAGTGGACCCCGTTCCGCGCGGCCGATGAGGGCGCGGCCGAGACGCGGCGAGAGGTGCTTGCGTACGCCGAGGAGCAGTTGGTAGCAGTCACCGGCCGGGGTGACACCGCCGGGCGCGGGCACGCCGCCGTGGCCGGTGTGGACCAGGAGATGCAGACAGCCCGGGAACAGCTCGGTCATCGACAGCAGACCGAGTTCGTTCACGGGCCGGTCCTTGCCCGCGAACCAGCGCTGCCGCGGCAGCCACTGGCGCAGCAGGCCGCCGAGCGAGGCCATCAGATCGGTGCCGAGCGCGGGTCCGGGGCTGAGGAATACGGTCTTCGGCATGGTGACGCGTCCTTTCGTCGGCACGCTCACTGGCGTCGGCCGATGCGGGATGCGACTCGGGAGAGCCGGAACCAGTAGAAGCCGTGCCCGCCGAGGGTCAGCAGATACGGCAGTTCCCCGATGGCCGGGAAGCGGACCCCGCCGAACAGCTCGACCGGGTGCAGACCGTCGAACTCGCGCAGATCCAGCTCGGTGGGCTGGGCGAACCGGGAGAAGTTGTGCACGCACAGGACGAGGTCGTCCTCGTACTCCCTCAGGAACGCGAGCACCGCGGGGTTGGAGGACGGCAGCTCGGTGAAGGACCCGAGCCCGAAGGCCGGGTTCTGCTTGCGGATCTCGATCATCCGGCGGGTCCAGTGCAGCAGGGAGGACGGCGAGGCCATGGAGGCCTCGACGTTGGTGACCTGATGCCCGTACACCGGGTCCATGACGATCGGCAGGTTGAGTTGCCCCGGATCGGCTGTGGAGAAGCCCGCGTTGCGGTCCGGTGTCCACTGCATGGGGGTGCGTACGGCGTCGCGGTCGCCGAGCCAGATGTTGTCGCCCATGCCGATCTCGTCGCCGTAGTAGAGGATCGGCGAGCCGGGCAGGGACAGGAGCAGGGCGGTGAACAACTCGATCGTGTCGCGGTCGTTGTCGAGCAGGGGGGCGAGCCGCCGCCTGATGCCGATGTTGGCGCGCATACGCGGGTCCTTGGCGTATTCGGCCCACATGTAGTCGCGTTCCTCGTCGGTGACCATTTCGAGGGTGAGCTCGTCGTGGTTGCGCAGGAAGATGCCCCACTGGCAGTTGGAGGGGATCGCCGGCGTCTTGGCGAGGATTTCGGAGACCGGGTAGCGGGACTCGCGGCGGACGGCCATGAAGATGCGGGGCATGACCGGGAAGTGGAACGCCATGTGGCATTCGTCGCCGCCCTTGGCGTAGTCGCCGAAGTAGTCGACGACGTCTTCCGGCCACTGGTTCGCCTCCGCCAGCAGCACGGTGTCGGGATACATCGCGTCGATCTCGCGGCGCACCCGCTTCAGGAACGCGTGACTGGCGGGCAGGTTCTCGCAGTTGGTGCCCTCCGCCGCGTAGAGATAGGGCACGGCGTCGAGGCGGAAGCCGTCGATGCCGAGGTCCAGCCAGAAGCGGAGGGCGGCCAGGATCTCCTCCTGGACGGCCGGGTTCTCGTAGTTGAGGTCCGGCTGGTGGGAGAAGAACCGGTGGAAGAAGTACTGGCCGCGGACCGGGTCGTGGGTCCAGTTGGAGACCTCGGTGTCGACGAAGATGATCCGGGCCTCGTCGTACTGTTTGTCGTCGTCGGCCCACATGTAGTAGTCGCCGTAGGGGCCGTCCGGGTTCTTGCGGGACTCCTGGAACCACGGGTGCTGGTCGCTGGTGTGGTTCATGACGAAGTCGATGATGACGCGCATCCCGCGTTGGTGGGCGGCGTCGACGAACTCCACGAAGTCGGCGAGGTCGCCGAACTCCGGCAGTACGGCGGTGTAGTCGGAGACGTCGTAACCGCCGTCCCTGAGCGGTGACTTGAAGAACGGCGGCAGCCACAGGCAGTCGACACCGAGCCACTGGAGGTAGTCCAGCTTGGCGGTCAGCCCCTTGAGGTCGCCGACACCGTCGCCGTTGCTGTCCTGGAAGGAACGGACCAGGACCTCGTAGAAGACCGCGCGTTTGAACCAGTCGGGATTCCGGTCCCTGGCCGGGGTGTCCTCAAAGGTGTCGTGGACGGGCTGGTTGACAGTCACGCGGTGGACTCTCCGATCTGTGGTGCCGGCCTGCGGACCTGGAACACGTGCGCGGGTGCCCGGCCGGGGTCCAGGCGCACATAGTTGCTTCTGCCCCAGCGGTGGGTCTCACCCGTCAGCTCGTCGTGCACGGACAGGGATTCGTGCGGTTCCAGGCCGAGTTGCGGCATGTCCAACGAGACCGTCGCCTCCTGGGTGTGGTGCGGGTCGAGGTTCACGACCACCAGGACCGTGTCGTCGCCGGTGCGCTTGCTGTACGCGATGACCGCGTCGTTGTCGGTCGCGTGGAAGCGGATGTTCCTGAGGCGCTGGAGAGCGGGGTGGCGGCGCCTGATGGTGTTGAGCTGTGTGATGAGGGGGGCGAGGGAGTCGTCTCGGTCCCAGTCGCGGGTCTTGAGCTGGTACTTCTCCGAGTCGAGGTATTCCTCGCCGCCGGCCCGCAGCGGGGTGTTCTCGGCGAGTTCGTAGCCGGAGTAGATGCCCCAGGTCGGCGAGAGAGTCGCGGCGAGCACCGCGCGCAGGGCGAACGCGGGGCGGCCGCCGTGCTGCAGGTGTTCGGGCAGGATGTCGGGGGTGTTGGCGAAGAAGTTCGGCCGCATGTAGGAGGCCGCCTCACCCGAGAGTTCGCTCAGATACGCGGTGAGTTCCTCCTTCGTGGTGCGCCAGGTGAAGTAGGTGTAGGACTGCTGGAAGCCGATCTGCGCCAGCGTGTGCATCATCGCCGGCCGGGTGAACGCCTCCGCCAGGAAGATCACGTCCGGGTCGGTGGTGTTGATGTCGGCGATCACGCGTTCCCAGAAGAGGACCGGCTTGGTGTGCGGGTTGTCCACCCGGAAGATCCGCACCCCGTGGTCCATCCAGTGCCGCAGCACCCGCACCGTCTCGGCGATCAGACCGTCCAGGTCGGCGTCGAAGGCGATCGGGTAGATGTCCTGGTACTTCTTGGGCGGGTTCTCCGCGTAGGCGATGGTGCCGTCCGGACGGTGATGGAACCACTCCGGATGCTTCTGCACCCAGGGATGGTCGGGGGAGCACTGCAGGGCGAAGTCCAGCGCGATCTCCAGACCCTGACCAGTGGCCTGCTGGACGAACCAGTCGAAGTCCTCCAGGGTGCCCAGATCCGGGTGGATGGCGTCATGGCCGCCCTCCGGCGAGCCGATCGCCCACGGCACCCCCACATCCTCGGGGCCCGCGGACAGGGTGTTGTTGCGGCCCTTGCGGAAGGTCGTGCCGATCGGGTGGATCGGCGGCAGGTACACCACGTCGAAGCCCATCGCGGCGATCGCCGGAAGCCTGCGCGCGGCCGTACGGAACGTGCCGTGCGGCCGCTCCGCAGTGCCCTCGGAGCGCGGGAAGAACTCGTACCACGAGCCGAACAGCGCCCGCTCCCGCTCCACCAGCAGCGGCAACGACTCCGACGCCGTGATCAACTCCCGCAACGGATGACGCGTCAGCACCGCGTCGACTTCCGGGGTCAGGGCCCCCGCCAGACGGGTGGCGACGGGCAGCGAGTCGTCGGCGAGCGTCTTCGCCGCCGCCAGCAGCACCGCGCGCTGCGGGCCCTCCGGGACCCCTGCCGCCGCATGGGTGTACAGCTCGGCGCCCTCTTCCAGTACCAGGCCGGTGTCGAGGCCGGCGGGCACCTTGATGCGAGCGGTGTGCCGCCAGGTGCTCACCGGATCGCTCCAGGCCTCGACCCGGTACGTCCAGCGCCCCTCGACGTCCGGAGTGACCTCGGCGCTCCAGCGGTCGGTGCCCGGGACCGGCTCCCGCATCGGAGTCCACGGACCGTGCCTGCCCTCCGGGTCGGTGAGAACGACGTTCGCGGCGACCGCGTCGTGGCCCTCGCGGAACACCGTGGCGGTGACCTCGAATGTCTCGCCCACGACCGCCTTCGCGGGGCGCCTCCCGCACTCGACGGCAGGGCGGACGTCCCGTACCGGGATGCGGCCGATGACCGGGGTGGTACTCATGCTCTCGCCTCCGCCGTGCTCGAGGCCGGGCGCTGAATGCGCCCGGCCGGGGGATCGAAGCTGCGCCGGAAGGGGGTTACCTCCCCGCGGGGGAACGCTCGGCTGCTCTCGGCGGCCCCCGTCTGACGGCGGCGCCCGCACGCGGGAGGTCGCTCTGCTCCTGGAGATACGTCACCACGCTGGTCCGCAGATAGCGCTCGGCCGCGTCGGCCGCCTCGCGGGCACAGCGTTTGCCCATCAGGACACACAGCGTGTAGCCCGCGTCCTCGAAGGTGCTCCGGACGGTGAGGTCGGCGGGGGAGGCCAGCATCACGCGCTCCTGGGCGCGATACCGCCGCAGTTGCCGGGCGACCTCGGCTTTGGCCGGTAGCAGCATGGCGCCGTTCACCTTTCGTACGCGACAGGACTCGACAGGACTCGACAGGATTCGAGAGGGATCCTCACTCATGGTGCACGCGCAACGACCCAGCGTCTTGTTGGCGCTTCAACCACCTCGCGGGTCGCTCGTGTTGCACGAATGGCGTAGCTCTCCCACTCTGGGAGTCACTCTGAAGCGATCAGCGCTCACGCTCCGTTGTTCGGGGCCCGGCCCCGCGGGGGCCGGGAGGAGCGGGAGCTTCGCCGTGAGGAGCGACGATGAAGACCGCAGTGCCCTGCTACTACCACCTCGACGTGGAGGTCAGCCCGGAACGGGTCGGGCAGGTCAGGCGCATCCTGGCCGCCCACCTACGGCTCTGGGACCTGGAGACCCTGGTCGAGCCCGTCTGCCGCGGTGCCGTACTGCTGCTGGAGGCCATCGACGAGCACGCGACGGACAAGAACACCTCGATCGAACTGTGGTGGAACGGCCAGCATCTGATCACCGCCGTCGCCGAGAACGACTGCGACCTGCGCCCGGACCTGGATCTGCGTGCCTGCCTCGAGCGCATCGCCGTGATGAGCGACGGCTGGGGCTGCTGCGCCACGGAGACCGGCAGCAAGGTCATCTGGTTCTCGCAGCGGGCCCGTTCCGGTGAGCGCGTCCCGCGGGTGCCGAGGGTCCCCGCACCCAGCCTGCGGGAGGTGCTCCAGGTGCCGCGCGCGATGCCGGTCGCGGCCCTGGCCGTCGGTGCCGTCGACGGCGGGCGCTGAGCGTGCCGGCGTCCGGGAAGAAGCCGTACAGGCAGCGCAAAGGGGTGCCCGCGTGGAGCGGGCGCCCCTACCCGCTGGGCGCCTACTTCGACGGCGAGGGCACCAACTTCGCGCTGTTCAGCGAGGTCGCCGAGCGCGTCGAACTCGTGCTGGTCGACGAGAAGGGCGCCCACAGCGGCGTCCCGCTGACCGAGGCCGACGGCTTCGTGTGGCACGGCTACCTGCCGGGGACCGGGCCGGGGCAGCGTTACGGCTATCGCGTGCACGGACCCTGGCAGCCCGAGCTCGGCCACCGGTGCGATCCGGCGAAACTCCTGCTGGACCCGTACGCCAAAGCGGTGGACGGCCGGACCGACAACGACCTCTCCCTCCGCACCCCCGGGGCCGACAGCGCCGGGCACACCATGCTCGGCGTGGTCACCGACCCGGCCTTCGACTGGGGTGACGACCGACCGCCCGGACGGCCCTACGCCGACAGCGTGATCTACGAGACGCACGTCCGGGGCCTCACCCGCACCCATCCCGACGTCCCACCAGAGCTGCGGGGCACCTACGCCGGCCTCGCCCACCCCGCGGTGACCGGCCACCTGACCTCGCTCGGTGTGACCGCCGTGGAGCTGATGCCGGTGCACCAGTTCGTGCAGGACGGGGTGCTCCAGGACCGTGGCCTCGCCAACTACTGGGGCTACAACACGACCGGCTTCTTCGCGCCCCACAACGAATACGCCGCCCACGGCAGCCGAGGGCAGCAGGTCACCGAGTTCAAGGCGATGGTGAAGGCGCTGCACGCGGCCGGCCTCGAAGTCATCCTCGACGTGGTCTACAACCACACGGCCGAGGGCAACGAGAAGGGCCCTACGCTCTCCTTCCGGGGCATCGACAACGCCTCCTACTACCGGCTGGTGGACGGCGACTGGGGGCACTACTACGACACCACCGGCACCGGGAACAGCCTGCTGATGCGGCACCCCTACGTCCTCCAGCTGATCATGGACTCGCTGCGGTACTGGGTCACCGAGATGCACGTCGACGGCTTCCGCTTCGACCTCGCCGCTACCCTGGCCCGGCAGTTCCACGAGGTGGACCGGCTGTCGGCCTTCTTCGACCTCATCCAGCAGGACCCGGTGATCAGCCGCGTCAAGCTGATCGCCGAGCCGTGGGACGTGGGGGAGGGCGGCTACCAGGTCGGCAACTTCCCGCCGCTGTGGTCGGAGTGGAACGGCAAGTACCGGGACGCCGTACGGGACTTCTGGCGCGCTGAACCGCACACGCTCGGCGAGTTCGCCTCTCGGCTCACCGGCTCCTCCGACCTGTACCAGCACAGCCGACGCCGCCCGCGCGCCAGCGTCAACTTCGTGACCGCGCACGACGGTTTCACCCTGCGCGACCTCGTCTCCTACAACGACAAGCACAACGAGGCCAACGGGGAGGGCGGCCGTGACGGCGAGAGCGCCAACCGTTCCTGGAACTGCGGGGCCGAGGGCGAGAGCGACGACCCCGCCGTGCTCGAACTGCGCGCCCGTCAACAGCGCAACTTCCTCGCCACGCTGCTGCTTTCGCAGGGCATCCCGATGCTCTGCCACGGCGACGAACTCGGCCGCACCCAGGGCGGCAACAACAACGCCTACTGCCAGGACAACGAACTCTCCTGGATCGACTGGCGGTTGACCGGCGAACAGCGCGAACTCGCCGAGTTCACACGGCAGGTCATCGCACTGCGCTCGGCGCACCCCGTGCTGCGCAGGCGCCGCTTCTTCCGCGGCGAGACCGTGACCCACGCGGGACAGCCCCTGCCCGACCTGGTGTGGCTGCTGCCGGACGCCCGCGAGATGGCGGAGGCGGACTGGCAGCGCTCGGACGCGCACTCGGTCGGGGTCTTCCTCAACGGCGACGCCATCGCCGAACCCGACCCGCGCGGGCGCCGGGTGACCGACGACTCGTTCCTGCTCCTGCTGAACGGCTACTGGGAGCCCGTCGACTTCCGGCTCCCGGACCTCACCTACGGCGAACGCTGGACCACCCTGCTCGACACGGCCGAACCGCAGGGCCCCGACGAGTCGGATCACAAGGCCGGCACGGAGATGACCGTCGAGGCGCGGAGTCTGGTGCTGCTGTCCCGGCCCTCCCGTGCGGGCGGGTGAGAGGCAGCGCCCTCGGGTTTCAGCGCGTGCGGCGCGAGGTCACCGTGAACCGGGCTCCGTCCGGGTCCCCCAGGACGGCTTCCCCGCTGTCCTTCGACAGCACGCTGCCGCCGTGGGCCTCCGCGGCCCTGGCGCACGCCGCCACGTCCGTGACCGCGAAGTGGACCTGCCAGTGCGGCCGGATCGTGGGATCGGGTGCCGACCCCAGCGCCCCCGACTCGATGCGCGCCACGATGTCGCCCCCGCTGCGCAGCACCACCTCACCGCCCTCGTACTGGACCTCGCAGCCGCCGGGCCGCTGCGAGGCCCAGTCGAGGACCTCGCCGTAGAAGATCGCGGCGTCGAACGCGTCGCGGGTGTGCAGCCGCACGAAGGCCGGCTGGGCGTGGCGCCACACCTCCCAGTCCGCGACCAGCTCGCCCTCCCAGATGCCGAAGGTGGCCCCGTCACGGTCGGAGAGCAGGGCCGCCCGCCCGGGCGGGAAGGACAGCGGGCCGACCGCCAGGGTGCCGCCGCGCTCCTGGACCCGGGCCACGGCCTCGTCCGCGCTGGGCACCGCGAAGTACGGCGTCCAGGCCACCGCCATCTGCCACATCGACGCCACCGCCGCGATCCCGGCGACCGGCGTGCCGTCCGCCAGCGCGATCCGGAAGCGGTCCCCGAGCTTCGCCGGCATCCACTGCCACCCCAGGACGGCCCCGTAGAAGTCCTCCGTGGTCTGTTGGTCACGGCTGGTCAGGCTCACCCAGCAGGGGGCACCGAAGACATGGTGCGTGGAGACGGCGTCGGCGGTCACGGTGGGCTGTCTCGGGTCGTGGTTCATGGCAGTCGCGTCCTGCTCTCGTCGGCCGGCGGCCACCGGGGGTCTGTCACCAGTGTCGTTCCGGAACCGCTGCGGGCGCCTGCCGAGTACCCCGGCAGTGGCGGCGAAACGGTGGCTCCGGTGCTCTCCGGCCCGGTGGCGCGGGCCCGTCCGAGTGACAGGATGGAGGGGTGCCAGCCGTACCGGACGAGCCCGCCGACGAGTCGCAGCGGGTCTTCGAGCTCCAGGAGCAGGTCGACCAGCTGAAGGAGGCCGTCGCCTCCCACGCTGTCGTGGACCAGGCCATCGGCATGGTCGTCGCGCTGGGCAGGGTCACCCCGGACCAGGGCTGGGAAGTGCTGAGGGACGTGTCCCAGCACACGAACATCAAGCTGCGCAACGTCGCGGACCTGATCCTCATCTGGGGACGCTCGGGAGAGATGCCCCCGGAGATCCGTGTCGAGCTCCAGGAAGCCCTCGAGCGCCACGGTCCGACGCAGATTCCGGGGGCGCCGCCGGAGTGACGGCAGCCCGCGGCGCTCAGCCGGGGTCGGTCACGACCTCCTCGCGCAGTTGGGCGAAGCACGTGCTGAGCAGCCGGGAGACGTGCATCTGCGAGATGCCGAGCTCCTCGGCGATGCCGCTCTGCGTCATGCCCCGGAAGAAGCGCAGGTAGAGGATGGTCCGCTCGCGCTCGGGGAGGGCTTCGAGAGCGGGCCTGGCGGCCACCCGGTCGACGATCACGTCGTAGCCGGGGTCGGGGGCGCCGAGCGCGTCGCCCAGGGCGTAGCCGTCGGTGCCCGGCATCTCGGCCTCCAGTGACAGCGCCGAGAAGCACTCCAGCGCCTCCGAACCGATGCGCACCTCGTCCTCGGTCAGCTGTGCCTGCTCGGCGATCTCGGCGGTGGTGGGGGCCCGGCCGGAGGTGGTCTGGGAGAGTTCCTTGGAGGCCTGCCGGACCCGGTTGCGCAGGTCCTGCACCCGGCGCGGCACGTGCAGTGTCCACATGTGGTCGCGGAAGTGCCGTTTGATCTCGCCGGTGACCGTCGGCACCGCGTACGCCTCGAAGGCGCTGCCACGTGCCGGGTCGTAGTGGTCGACCGCCTTGACGAGACCGAGGGCGGCGACCTGGTAGAGGTCTTCCAGGGACTCGCCGCGGCCCCGGAACCGGACGGCGATCCGCTCGGCCATGGGGAGCCAGAGCTCGATCAGCTCGTCCCGCAGCGCCTTGCGCGCCGGGCCCTCGGGCAGCTGTGCCAGGCGCTCGAAGGCCGCGTTCGTGTCGGGGGCGTCGTGGTGGGGATGAGGCTTCGATCTGGTGGCGACGGTCATGTCGCGCACCTCCCTGAGCGGGTGCTGGATGGACAGACACCGTGGGAGGGGCACTCGGGCCTGCGCAGAGACATCCGGGGCCTGCGGGGCGGGCTCCCACGGACGTGCCTCCTGTCCGAAGCACTTCTTTGCGGATTCCCGCTTCCGGGTGAAATAAAACAAAAAGGGCTAATAGTGCAGATATGCGCCTGTGGAGGATTGCCGCTTGACCCGCCCTTGGGGGAACTTACCTCTGACACAGAGTTAATCTCGCTCGTGTGGACGAACAGACCCTCCCGGAAGAACTCGCCGACGCACTGGTCGGCGTCCAGCGGCTGCTCAGGCGCAGACTGCGGGCCGGACTGACCGTGCCGCGGCTGCGCGGCGCCGAGGTCGAACTGCTGCGCCTGGTCGGGTCACGGCCCGGCATCGGCGTCTCCGACGCCGCCAAGGAGCTGTTTCTCGCCGGGAACTCCGTCTCGACCCTGGTCAACCAACTGGTCAAGGAGGGGCACCTGATCCGCGAGACCGATCCCGCCGACCGGCGCGCCGCCCGGCTCCTGCTCACCGACAAGGCGGAGACGCGGCTGCGGGACTGGAAGCAGCGGCGGATCGCCCTCGTCGCACGACAGGTCGCCCGGCTCGCCCCGGCCGACCAGGAAGCCCTGCGCGCCGCGCTCCCGGCCCTGCGCGCGCTCGCCGTCAATCTGCACGAGGAGGCCGAGGAGTCATGACACCCGAAGCTGTTTCCTGTACGGGCCTTGCCTACGCCTTCGGTGACACCAACGCCGTGGACGGGCTGGACCTGGCGGTGGCGCAGGGCGAGGTCTTCGGACTGCTCGGCCCCAACGGCGCCGGCAAGACCACCGCCATCCGCTGCATCACCACCCTGCTGCCGGTCCCGGCGGGCATGGTCCGCGTCTTCGGCCGCGACACCGCCGACGACCCGATGGCCGTACGGCGCCTGCTCGGCTACGTCCCGCAGCAGCTGTCCGCCGACGCCAACCTGACCGGCCGGGAGAACGTCGCCCTGTTCGCCCGGGTCTTCGACGTGGCCCGCAAGGAACGCGCCGAACGCGTCGGCCAGGCCCTGGCCGCGGTCGACCTCACCGACGCCGCCGACCGGCTCGCCGGCACCTACTCCGGCGGCATGGTCCGCCGACTGGAGCTGGCCCAGGCCCTGGTCAGCGCGCCCCGGCTGCTGATCCTCGACGAGCCGACCATCGGCCTCGACCCGATCGCCCGCACCGGAGTGTGGGAGCACATCAACGCGGTACGCGAGGCGACCGGCATGACCGTCCTGGTGACCACCCACTACATGGACGAGGCCGACCAGTACTGCGACCGGGTCGGCCTGATGCACCGGGGCCGCATCCGTGCCCTCGGCACTCCCCTCGAGCTCAGACGGGGACTCGCCGAGAGCCGGGGCACAGACACCCTGCCGACCCTGGAGGACGTCTTCCGTGACGTCGCCGGCAGCGGACTCGAAGACGAGGGAGGGGATTTCCGCGATGTCCGAAGCACCCGCCGCACCGCGAACCGCGTCGGCTGACCCGAGCGCCATACACCTGCTGCTCCGCCCACCGGAGCCCCGGGCGGGCTGGCGGCTGCTGCCCGCCCGGGTCGTGGCGATGTGCGCCGTCGAACTCCAGAAACTGCGTCACGACCGCACCGAGCTCTACACCCGCGCCGTCCAACCCGCCCTGTGGCTGCTGATCTTCGGCCAGACCTTCACCCGCATGAGGGCGATCCCCACCGGCGGCATCCCCTACATCGACTATCTGGCGCCCGGCATCATCGCCCAGTCCGCGATGTTCATCGCGATCTTCTACGGCATCCAGATCATCTGGGAGCGGGACGCGGGCATCCTCAACAAGCTCCTGGTCACCCCGACCCCGCGCTCGGCGCTGACCACCGGGAAGGCCTTCGCGGCCGGCGTGAAGTCGCTGATCCAGGCCGTCGTCGTCATCCTCATCGCCGCCCTGCTCGGCGTGTCCCTGACCTGGAACCCGCTCAAACTCCTCGGAGTCGGGGCGATCGTGATCCTCGGCTCGGCGTTCTTCTCCTGCCTGTCGATGACCATCGCCGGCATCGTGCTCAGCAGGGACCGCCTGATGGGCATCGGGCAGGCCATCACCATGCCGCTCTTCTTCGGCTCCAACGCCCTGTACCCGCTGTCGATCATGCCGGGCTGGCTCCAGGCGATCAGCAGGGTGAACCCCCTCAGCTACGAGGTCGACGCCCTGCGCGGCCTCCTTCTGGGCACGCACGCCCATCTGGCGCTCGACTTCGGGGTGCTGGCGGTGGCCGCCGCGCTCGGCATCACCGCGGCCTCCTCGCTCCTGGGCCGCCTGGCCCGTTGATCATGCGTCGGGAACGTGATGTGCGGCACGCCGGTGCAAGGGTTTTTCCAGCCGTCCGGCGGATTCTTCCTGCGCACGGCTTGATCAGCGATCAAAGGGGGCGAATTCCCTGGCCACAGCGCATTCTGCTCATTTGACAGTGCATTGAGCACACAGATAGGAAGCAGCTCTCTGAGGTCGAAGAGGTGCACTGTGTACGAGCCCAACGTGGTCGGGGACTGGCTTGAGTACGACGAGCATGCCGGTCTGCGTGTCCGCGTCCACCGTCTGGAGGCGGCCGAGCCGCCGCGTGGACGCGACGACGCAGCCGAAGGGCTCACGTACTTCAGTGTCCGGGTGACCGTCGAGAACCGTGGCGAGCGGCACCCCACCGTCCACCTGGAGGACGGGCAGATCGATGTCCGGATCGGGCCCGACGGCGAGAGCGCCTTCATCGACTGGCGCAACTCGCAGTTCATCGAGGGCTTCGACGTCTACCCGCTGCGCCGCGTCACCGCCGTGCTGTTCGCGGCGGGACCGGAGGCGAGCCTGAACCAGATCGACGTGCAGATCCAGCTGCGGGTCGACGACGACTGGGCCGACCGGCGACTGTGGGCCGGCGGCATCGGCCTCGACGAGGGAACCGCGCACACGGGCGTCGGCCGCGAGGGCCTCGCCTGCCAGGTGAGCAACTTCCTGCGGGACCAGGCCGAAGAGGGCACTGCCTGATCCCGCGGGGCCTCAGTGCGGGATGCCGTCGATGATCTCGCGGGCCCCCTGGCGCAGCAGCGCCACGGCGACCGAGGTGCCGAGCGTGGCCGGGTCCAGCCGGCCCGCCCACTCGTGGGCGTTCAGCCGGGTCTTGCCGTCCGGGGTGAACACGCAGGCCCGCAGGGAGAGTTCGCCGGTGTGGTCCACGCGGGCGTATCCGGCGATCGGGCTGTTGCAGTGCCCCTGGAGCACATGCAGGAACATGCGCTCGGCGGTGGCCTCCCGGAAGGTGTCCGGGTCGCCCAGTGCGCTGACCGTGTCGATCAGTTCGGTGTCGCCCTCCCGGCACTGGAGCGCGAGGATGCCCGCGCCGATCGGCGGCATCATCGTCTCGGGGGAGAGGATCTCGCTGATCACATCCGGGCGGCCGATGCGCTCCAGGCCGGCGGCCGCGAGCAGCAGCGCGTCGGCCTCACCGGCGGCCAGTTTCGCGAGGCGCCGGTTGGCGTTGCCGCGGAACGGCACGCACTCCAGATGCGGGTGGGTCGCGGCCAGCTGGGCCACGCGGCGCACCGAGGAGGTGCCGACGCGGGTGCCGTCCGGCAGTTCGTCCAGGGTGAGGCCGCCCGGGTGGATCAGGGCGTCACGGATGTCGTCCCGCTTCAGGAACGCCGCGAACGTCGTTCCCGCGGGGAGGGGCCGGTCGGCGGGTACGTCCTTCACGCAGTGCACCGCGAGATCAGCCTCGCCGGCGAGCAGCGCGGCGTCGACCTCCTTGGTGAACGCGCCCTTGCCCTCGACCTTCGACAGGTCGCCCATCCACTTGTCACCGGTGGTCTTCACCGGCACGACCTCGGTGCGCACGCCGGGGTACAGGGCGGCCAACTCGCCTCTGACACGCTCCACTTGGGCCAGCGCCATCGGCGAGTCACGGGAGACGATGCGGATCAGTTCCGGGAGGGACATGCGGGACACGATAGACCCTGCGGAGGGTCCGTGTTTGACGCTCAGGGACTAAGGGGTAGATGGTGAGGCGCCTTTCGGCGACTTCGGGGAGGGCGGCGCACCCGACTCGGGGAACGTCACTCATCGGACGCCGGGTTCCGAAGCGTCCACCGCTTCGGAGGGCCGCGGCGGCGGTACGGCGGTGAACGGCCACACCAGCACCGCGAGTGCCCCCGCGGTGAGCAGCGCGCCGACCAGGAACGTGCCGCGCGTCCCGGTCAGGGGCAGCAGCGCACCACCGAGGACAGCGCCGGCGGCCACCCCCACGTTGAACGCCGCCGAGTTGGCCGCGAGGGCCGTCTCGGTGCGCCCCGGGGCGACGTGCAGTACCTGACTCTGCGTCGCCATGAACGTCGGTGCCACCGAGGCCCCCAGCAGCATGAGCAGTACGACGGTGGCGACCCGGCTGCCGCCACCCGCGTACAGCCCGGCCAGGGCCACCGCCTGCCCCGCCACCGGTACGGTCAGCGTGGCCCGCGGATACCTGTCCAGCAGGGGTCCCGCCACCGCGACCCCGGCGAGCGAGGCCGCCCCGAACGCCAGCAGCACGGCGCTCATCCCGTCCCGGCCGAAGCCGCTCACGTCGTCCAGGAAGGCGACGAGGTACGTGAACCCGGTGAACGCCCCCGTCACTGTCAGTGCCGTGGTGGTGAGTACGACCGCGAACCGGCGCCGGTCGGGGGAGGCGCCGTACGCCGCGTGGCTCTCCCGCGGAGGGGAGGTGGGGAGGAAGGCGGCGACCGCGAGCAGGGACGCGACGGCGAGCGCTCCGAGCACCGCGAACGGCACCCGCCAGCCACCGTGACCGCCCAGCCATGTCCCGGCCGGTACTCCGGCGACCGTCGCCAGCGAACCCCCGACCGAGAGCAGTCCGATGATCCGGCCCCGCCGCTCGGGCCGGAACAGTCCGACGGCCACCGGCCCCATCACGGCCCAGAACAGCGCCTGCGCCAGCGCGGTCGCCACCCGGGCGGCCAGCAACAGGCCGTACGACACGGCGGCGAGCGAGGAGATCCAGCACGCCACCGCGAGCACCGTGAGCAGGCCGGTCATCAGGTACCGGCGCGGCACGGACCGGGTGACGTGTGCCAGGGGCATCGAACCGACGGCCACCGTCAGGCCGTAGCCGCTGACCAGTGCGCCCACCGCCGTGAGCGAGACGCGCAGATCGCCCGCCATGAGGGACAGGAGGCCCACCGGTAGGTTTTCGGTGGTGTTGAAGGTGAACGCCGCCAGCATCAGCGCCGCGACGATGACGGCTCTGCGCCAGGGGGCCGGACCTGTGCTGCCCATCCAAGTGCCTTCCGGGGACGGGGGGAGAGGGACGGCAATCGTGCTGCGCCGATGCGCCCGGCTCTACTCTTTCGGTCCAGGACGAATCACTCACCGCTGCCGCGCTCGGGGAGGGTGACCGCGTTGCCGTTGACCCTGCGGCTGGGGAACGAGGACCTCAGGCGATGCCGGTTCGCCGTCTCCCCGCTGTGCCAGACCCATGAAGCGCTGCGCATGCTGCGCCGGTCCGCCAGGCACGGCTACCACCGGGCCTGGCTGCGCCGCGCGGCGTCCACCGTGGCAGGGCTGGACCTCACCCCGTTGTGGCTGTTCATCCCGCCGGTCGGCGGCTACACCCCCGACTTCCTGGGACCGCCGCCCGAGGAGCCGTACCCCTGCTTCGAGGACGAACTGGACCGCGTGCGCGCCACCGACCCCGCCCTGGCCCACGCGGAGATGACCCGTTCACTCGCCTGCACACCGGGGCTCGCCGGGTCACCGCAGGGCCGGGCCGCCCTGGACGACCCGGGCGCGGCCGTACGGCGGCTCGCAGACCTCACCGAACAGGCCTGGCAGGTGCTGGTCGCACCGGACTGGGCACGTCATCGTGCCGTCCTGGAGGCCGACATCGCCCACCGTTCCCGGCAGGTCGCGGACGCCGGACTCGACGCGCTGTTCGCCGGACTGCATCCGGACGTCGACTGGACCGCCGGGGCCCTCACACTTCCGCTGCGCGGTGATCCGACGGAGGTGCAACCGGCCGACGGACGAGGGGTGTTGCTCATGCCGAGTGTGTTCGTCTGGCCGGACGTGGTGAGTGGGTTCGCCCGGCCCTGGCAACCGACGGTCATCTATCCCGCCCGCGGCATGGGCGCTCTGCACACCGGCGGGGCGCCGCACTCGCCGAAACCGCTCGCCCGTCTGCTGGGGCGGCAGCGCGCCGCGGTCCTGGCCGGGCTCGATGCCCCGGCCTCGACCACCGACCTGGCCCGCCGTCACGGCCTCGCCCCGTCAACCGTCTCCGCCCATCTCTCGGCCCTGCGCGAGGCGGGTCTGCTCGGCTCGCGGCGACAGGGCCTCCACGTGCTGTACGGGCGGACACCGTTGGGCGACGCCGTGGTGACCGGTGGCGCGACCGGACCCGGCTAGGCGAGCGGTTCGCTGAGCTCGATGGATCGGAGGGCGGCGGCGAGGGCCTGCTCGTCGCCCACGTCCAGGGCCGTGTCGGTCAGTTTGATGACGTGTTCGTCGCCATGGGCGAGGGCCCGCTCCACCACCTCTTCCGGCGCCATGCGGGCGGACGGGATGTAGGCGAACGCTTCCGTGGGCGCGTACATCGCCGTGACCGCCGCCGACGCCGTCCAGGCCGCGTGCAGGCTGGGTATCCACTGGTCGCGGGGGAGCGAATCCAGCGCCCGCAGTACCGCGTTGGGGGCCGTCGCCGCGTGGACGAGCATGGTGGGCTCGCCGTGGCCGTGGGTGGCGTAGCGGTGGGTCGCGGCGCGGACGAGTTCGATGAGCCGCTCCTTGGCGGTGTCCGGGTCGGTGACCTGATCCGCCCACACGGGCAGTCCGCGTACGGCGTCCAGGCGGTTCCGGAATCCCAGGTGCCCCGGCCCGATCGCGGGTACCGCGTCCAGGGCGGCGCTCGCGGACACCGCACCCGGCAGTGCCACGAGGCCGGTCACCGGCTGGTGCCGTGCAGCCCAGTAGCCCAGAGCGTGCGCGAGTTCGGTGACCCGGGGCGCGTTCTCCTCGGCCGCCACGGCGCGGACGGCGTGGCCCACCCGGATGACCGTGTGGGTGGCACCGCCGTACAGCCCCGGCAGCAGACGTGGCCACCATTCGGCGAGGACGTCCTTCCAGGGGCGCTCGGCGAGGGTGCGGGAGAAATGGTCGGTCCAGTCCGTGATCCGGCGCGGATCGCCCAGCGCCGAGGGCCAGTTGGCGTCCGTGACGGGCGCCGTGCGGGCGGGGAAGTCCTCCAGTCTGTCCCGGTAGAGGTCCAGCCACCGGTGCACCGAGCCGGCTTGTCCGTGCGCGGCGAGCGCCTCGACGACCATGGGGGCGTGGTTGCTCAGCCAGCCCTCTCGTTCCGGTCCTGAGGCGTGGACGCGTTCCAGGGCTTCTTCGAGGTGCCCGCCGGTGTGGGTGGTGCCGCTGGTCTCCATGCCGGAGACGCTAAGCGGCGGCCCGGCGGGCCCGGATCGGGCGCGGGGTGGAGACCGCGAGTACGCGGGTCCTAGGTCCCGCGCCCGATCGTGCACCAGGGTCAGGCGTTGGGGTCGAACGTGATCCCCGACGGCTTCGCCGACGTCAGGTGTGCCGCGAAGTTGGCGTCCTTGAGGCCGAAGTTGGCGCTGCCGAAGTCGTACGCGCTCAGCTTGTCCCGGAGAGCCGTCGACGGGTAGCCGTTCCAGCCGACCAGCGGCGGGTACTGCCAGGTGCCCTTGGCGTTCTCCGGCGGCTCGTCGCCCGAGTTGGCCAGGCGGAAGCAGTGCGTGCTGATGCCGTCCTTGTGGTAGACGATCTTCGCGTGCGTGCCGTCGAAGCGGACACCGGAGGCCGCGCTCACCGTGAACGAGCCGTGGTTGGACGTGGACACGTACTGGATCGTGCCGTTCTGCACCCAGATCACGACGTGCTCCCAGTCGTGCCGGTGCCCGCCGATGCTGCTGTTCGCCACGGCCTGGTCCTTCTCGAAGTACAGGCCGTACATGTACGCGCACCAGCCGTTGTTGCACTTGTAGCGCGAGTACGTGTTGGTGTTGTTCAGGTCCGAGAGGTCGTGGCAGTCGCCGCTGAGCGAACCCGTCGGGTTGAGACCGCCGTTGATGGTGCCGTCGGGGCCGATGGCGGGCGACGAGTAGCAGCCGTCCGTGTCGTAGTCGAAGGCCGGCTGGTAGGTGTACTCGGCACTCTCGGCGTTACTGGGCAGCGCTGCCGGCGGGGCGGCGAACGCCGCGGCGGGGAAGGCGAGAACGAGCGCTGCGGCACCCGCAAGGCCGGTGATCCACCTGGTGCGGTGCTTCTTCATCGACTTCATCGACGGTGACGACACTGCGTCCTCCTCGGGACCGGGCGCAGCCGAACGGCTGGGGGTTACTGGGGAGTTCAGCTTCCCGGCTTTTCATGTCCGCGCCAAGAGGTTGAACGCGTCGCTCCGGTTAAGGACCGACCAATATTTGGATCATGTCGGATCATGGTGGTGCGTCCGGGAGGTCGGCCGCGGATTCCTCGGGCGCGAGATCCGGTCGTAGCCGCAGCCAGGACGGCTGCCGCAGCAACCCCGCCCGGGTGCGGGTGCTGTAGCGGACCTCGCCGACGAGCCGGGGCAGCACCCACCGGGCACCGGGGACCGACGGCACGGGATCGAAGGGGCACACGTCAGTCGCCGCGGCGGCCAGCAGCGCGGCGAGTTCGGCTCGCTCCGGCTCGCTCCAGCCGGTGCCCACATTGCCGACGTACGACAGCCGGCCTCCGGCCCGCTGTCCCACCAGCACAGCGCCCGGAAGTCCCGTGAGCCGACCCTTGCCGAGCAGCCAGCCGCCCACGATGACGTCCTCGCTGCGCATGTGGCGAATCTTGATCCAGGCCCGCGAACGCACGCCCGGCTCGTACACCGAGTCCAGCCGCTTGCACACCAGGCCCTCCATTCCGTGCTCACGCGTGGCACGCAGGGCCTGCTCGCCATGACCGACGAGGGCGGCGGGCGTCGACCAGTGAGGTCCGGTCAGGTTCAGCCCCTCCAGCAGGGCGCGCCGCTGTACGTAGGGGAGGGAGAGGAGGGATCGCCGCCCCAGGTGCATCACGTCGAACAGCACGAGATGGACGGGGGCCTCGGCTGCCCGGCGTGCCGCCCGTCCGGGAGCGTGGGCCAGCTGCATCCGCGGCTGCAGCAACTGGAAGTCGGCGCGCCCCTGTTCGTCAAGGGCCAGGATCTCCCCGTCGAGCACGGCCGGCGTGGTGCCGAGGGAGCCGCCCAGCGGCCGCAGTTCGGGATAGGCGCCGGTGATCTCCTCTCCCGACCGGGCACGCAGCACCACACTTCCGTCCCCGGCGAGGCAGATCACCACCCGCTGGCCGTCCTGCTTGGTCTCGTACGCCCACCGCGCGTCCTGGGAGGCGGGTGGCAGGGTGCCGGGCGTGGCCAGCATGGGCGGGATCAACGGAAGGGTCACGGGTGAGTTGTCGACGCGAGCACCGACCGTCACGCGCGCCGCGCGCCGGGTTCCCCTGAACGGGCGCCGTCCGAGGAGCTGCCGTGCGGCGACGACCACGCGACGGTGAGAGGACCGGGCTCCGGGAGGCGGGCCGGGTGGCGGGCGGTTTGAGGGCCCGGACCCCTTGCGTTGCCGACCGTGCGTAGAAGCCTGCGAGCGCCGGGACGTCGTCGGTCCCAGGGAACGACATGGCGTCGTCGATGTCCGAGGGGCCGGAGAAGCTCAGGGATCAGCGCTCCTCGGGCGGCAGCGCCTGCACCAGTCCCGACTGGTAGGCCATGACGACGAGTTGGGCGCGGTCGCGGGCGCCCAGCTTCGTCATCGCACGGTGGACGTGGGTACGGACCGTCAGGGGACTGACGAAGAGCTTCTCCGCGATCCCCTCGTTGGAGTGGCCCTCGGCCACCCAGGCCATCACCTCGCGTTCCCGGGTGGTGAGGCCGGTCAGGTCGTCGGCGGCCGCCAGCCGGGTGCCCAGCCCCGGGGCCGAGAGGAAGCGGGTGATCAGGGTGCGGGTGGCCCCGGCGGAGAGCAGGGAATCACCGGCCGCCACCGTCCGGATGCCGTCGAGCAGGGCCTCGGCGGTGACGTCCTTGCCGAGGAACCCGCTGGCCCCGGCCCGCAGCGCCTGTGCCACGTACTCGTCGATCTCGAACGTGGTCAGGATCAGCACGCGCGTGTCGGACAGCTCGGGATCCGCGCAGATCACGGACGTGGCGGCCAGACCGTCGGTCCCCGGCATGCGGATGTCCATCAGGATCACGTCGGGGCGGTGAATGCGCGCCAGATCGACCGCCGCAGCGCCGTCAGTGGCCTCCGCGACCACTTCCATGTCGTCGCACGAGTCGATGAGGATCCGGAAGGTGGCCCGCAGCAGGGCCTGGTCGTCGGCGAGCAGTACGCGGATGGTCATGGGGTCCGTTCTTGGCGTTCCGTGACGGCGGGGGACAGGGGGAGCCGGGGCGACCCGCCACGTCCGGCGGGTCGATGCCGGGACGCCGCGCCCCGCCGCGACGCAAGGCTCATCGGCTCTCCGGTCTAGTCCTTGGAACCATGGTGGCCGACGCCCGCCGGCACGGCCGCCGCGGACCGTCCGGCGAGTGAACGTCACGGCCCACGTCGACGGTCCTGACGGCTCCCAGTCTCCCCGGACCGCTCCCGCCCGTCGTCGTACCTCGGCCGACAAGCGCGCTACTGAGATCGCAGTACGCGCCAGGAACCGTGTCCTCCCTGGGCAGGACACAAGCGCCTGACGACCGCAGGCCGGCGGTCGTCAGGCGGTGAACGTCAGCGTCCGGAGGGCGTCCCGGCCGACGTCTCCGCGGCGGCCGGCGCCGAGGCCGCCGCCGGGACCGCGGCGCGCGGACGCGGGATGAAGGAGGCGAGGGCGAAGGCGAGGAGCGCCGCACCCGCGCCGATCGCCATGACGGTCTTGAAGGCGTTCTCGGACGGCAGCGCGTAGCCGCCGAGGTCGATGGTCATGTGGGCCAGGACCACACCGGCCACGGCGCTCGCGCAGGACGTACCGATGGACCGCATCAGGGTGTTGAGGCTGTTCGCGGCCGCCGTCTCCGAGGCGGGCACGGCGCCCATGATGAGCGCGGGCATCGAACCGTACGTGAAACCGATGCCGGCACCGATCACGCAGGAGACCAGCACCAGGTGCCACACCTGGGACATCAGCACGATGTTGATGCCGTAACCGCAGGCCACGATCAGGGCGCCGATCATCAGCGTCACCTTCGGACCCTTGGCCTTGGAGACCACGGCGGAGACCGGGGCCAGGGCCATCATCACCAGACCCGAGGGAGCCATCACCAGGCCGGCGGTCAGCAGGGACCGGCCCAGGCCGTAGCCGGTCTGCGTGGGCAACTGGAGCAGCTGCGGCAGGACCAGCGACATCGCGAACATCGAGAAACCGATCGCGATCGACGCGAGGTTGGTGAACAGCACCTGGCGGCGTGCGGTGGTGCGCAGGTCCACCAGCGGCTGGGTGGTGCGCAGTTCGAAGAAGCCCCAGGCCAGCAGGACGATCACGGCCGCGGCGAACAGGCCGAGCGTGGTGCCGCTGGTCCAGCCCCAGTCGGCGCCCTTGGAGACGGCCAGCAGGAGCGAGATCAGGCCCACTGCCATTCCGACCGCGCCGACCGCGTCGAAGCGGCCGCCGGTGCGCACCCGGGACTCCGGCACGAACGCCAGGACGAGCACGAGAGCCACCACGCCCATGGCGGCCGAGCTCCAGAACAGGAAGTGCCAGTCGAAGTTGTCCGCGATCAGCGCTGCCGTCGGCAGGCCCAGGGCGCCGCCGACGCCGAGGGAGGCGCTCATCAGCGCGGTGGCCCCGGCCAGGCGCTCCGCGGGCAGTTCGTCGCGCATGATGCTGATGCCGAGCGGGATGACACCGGAGGACAGGCCCTGGAGGGCGCGGCCGACGATCATCGGGACCAGGGCGTCGCTGAGTGCGCAGGCGACCGAGCCGGCCACCAGCATCACCACGCTGACCAGCAGCATCCGGCGCTTGCCGAACATGTCGCCGAGCCGTCCGACGACCGGGGTGGCCACGGCCGCCGCGAGCAGCGTGGCGGTCACCGCCCAGGCGGTGTCCGAGGCAGGGGCGTCGAGCAGCTTGGGCAGTTCCGGCACGATCGGGATGACCAGGGTCTGCATCAGCGCCACGACGATTCCGGCGAAGGCCAGCACCGCCACCACGGCGTTGGGCCGCGGCGGGACCACAGGGCCCGCGTCGGCGGATCCGGCGGGAGCGTCGGACATGAAGGAGCCTCCAGGGCAGGACAGGACAGGGCAGGCGGCCGGGAACTCGGCCGAAGTTAAGTCAGGTGCTTGACTTAGCTTACTGGCCCCGGCTGTCCTGTCCGTACAGCGATCGCCGGAGCCGAGGAGGACCCATGTCCTGGAGCGAGCGCCAACCGTCACTGGCCTATCCACTGCGCCGGGAGCCGGTCCTGGAACCCCCCGAGGAGTGGACGGCACTGCGGCAGCGCTGTCCCGTCGCGCGCGTGACCCTGCCGAGCGGTGACGAGGCGGCCCTGCTGACCCGCTACGAGGACGTCCGGCAGGTGCTCGCCGACCATCGGTTCACCCGCCGCCTGACCGCGCGGGACGCGGCACGGATCGCGGACCACGAGTCCGGCGGGGTCTTCGGCAGCGACATGGCGGCGGCCATCCCGGACGGGGGCGCCGCCCACCGGCGGTGGCGGCGCCTGGTCGGGCAGTGGCTCACCGCCGAGCGGGTGGCCGCCCTGACGCCCCGGATCGAGGCGCGGGCCGGGCGGCTCGTCGACGCCATGGTGGAGTACGGCCACCCCGCGGACCTGCGGGCACACCTGGCCTTCCCGCTTCCCGTGTGGGTGATGTGCGATCTGCTCGGCGTCCCGGCCGGCGACCGCGACCGCTTCGCCCGCTGGTCCGACGTGCTCCTCAACCTCACCCGTTGCACCGAGGAGGAGTACGAGTGCGCCCAGGACGAGTTCGTCGACTATCTGGGAGCCCAGGTCCACGCCCGGCAGGCAGAGCCCACCGACGATCTGCTCGGCGCGCTCGTGACGGCACGGGACACCGACGGCCGACGCCTCTCCGAGCGGGAACTCGTCTTCACCGGCCAGGCCCTCCTCGTCGCCGGACACGAGACCACCATGAACGTCCTCGCGAAGATGGTCGCCCTGCTGCTCGCCGACCGGCGCCGCTGGGAACGGCTCCTCGCGGACCGCTCCCTGGTGCCGAGCGCGGTCGAGGAGGTGCTCCGTTACGACGCCGACCCCGGACTCGGCGTGCCGCGCTACCTCGCCGAGGCGGCCGAGATCGCGGGCACCCTGCTGCCGCCGGGCACCACCGTGCTGTGCGACGCGGCCGCCGCCAACCGCGACGAGACCGCTTTCGAGGCCGCCGAGGAGATGGAGCTCGACCGCAGCCCCAACCCCCATCTCGCGTTCGGCGCCGGAGCCCGGTCCTGCCTGGGCCAGGCGCTCGCCCGAGCGGTGCTGCGCACCGTCCTCGACGTGCTCTTGCGTAGGCTTCCGACACTGGAACTCGCCGCACCGCCGGCGGACCTCAGGCGGCTCGAGGGGCTGGCCGTCGGAGGGCTCCGTGAAGTCCCGGTGCGGTGGTGAGCATGGCGGGCAGGACGGTACGCGAGGAGCAGGTCGGCGCGACCCGGGAGCTGATCCTGACCGCGGCGGAGCGGCTCTTCGCCGAACGCGGCGTCCTCGCGGTGTCCAACCGGCAGGTCAGCGAGGCCGCGGGACAGGGCAACAACGCCGCGGTCGGCTACCACTTCGGCACCAAGGCCGACCTGGTCCGGGCGATCGCCCGCAAGCACCACGTCCGCATCGAGGAGATCCGCGCCCGGCTGCTGGGGAGGGTCGGCGCCTCCACGGACGTACGCGACTGGGTGGACTGTCTGGTGCGGCCGGTGCCCGAACATCTCGCCGCGCTGGGCAGCCCCACCTGGTTCGCCAGGTTCTGCGCACAGGTCATGACCGACCCGGTGCTCCAGCAGATCATGGTCGAGGAGTCCATGGCCTCGCCGTCGCTCCAGCAGATCGTGGACGGTCTGCACCGGTGTCTGCCCGAACTGCCCGCCGACGTCCGTGCCGAGCGGGCCGAGATGGCCCGCCATCTGATCGTGCACATGGCCGCCGACCGCGAACGCGCCCTCGCCGAGAACACCCCGACCCCCCGAGCCAGCTGGCGCGACGCCGCCACCGGTCTCGGTGACGTCGTGGTCGCCATGTGGACGGCCCCGGTCACGACCACCCGATGACGGCTCCCGTGGGACCCCGCGAAGGTTGTTACTTGAGTTACGCAAGGAGACGCTAGGGTGGGGGGAGCGTGCCCCCCCACGAACGGTCTTGGCCCATGTACGGCAGCTCCAGCGAGAGGCCGGCACTCGCCCGCGGTGCCGGTCAGCGTCTCCTGATCGTCGCGGGCGACTCGGATGTCGCCGAACTGCTCTGCACCACGCTGGAGTTGGCGGGGTACCGGGTCGTCGCGGCAGCCACCGCCGCCGACGGCCTGGCGCGGCTTAGCCGTGAACGGTTCGACCTGGCGGTCGTCGACGTGACGCTGCCGGACGTGGCGGAACTGGGCCGCACCCGGCCGACCCTGGCCCGCCGCCCGCCCGTCCTCCTGCTGGTCGAGTACGGGTCCCTGGACCTGATCGTGCCCGAACTCGGCCTGGGGGAGCGGGACTACGTCACCAAGCCCTTCCGGGTCGCCGATCTCCTGGCCAGGGTGCAGGTCCTGCTGCGCGGCACGGGCGCCGGAGCCGCCCGGGGCGGCGCGCTGAGCTACCGCGAACTCGTCCTGGACGACAGCCTGTGCGAGGCCCGGCGCGGACCGCGCGCCCTCGATCTGACACCCGCCGAATACCGGCTCCTGCGACATCTCCTCGTCAACGCCCACCGGGTGCTGTCCAAGGAACAGATCGGCCGGTACGTCTGGGGCGACCACCGCGGCGACAACGCGATCGAACAACTCGTCTCCCGGCTTCGACGCAAGGTGGACCGGGACGCTCCCGAACTCATCCACACCCGCCGCGGCTTCGGCTACTGGCTGGGGCGTGCCGACGCCGGGGCCTGACGTTCGCTGCAAACGGGGCCGAAATCTCCGCGGCGGCGGTCATGCCGCTGCGGGACATCCTCAACTCCTTCACCGTTCAGGAAAGTTGATGGCGAAGTGATGTGAGTCACGTCAGCTTCCCGTCAGGTTGTTGGCGGGGTGGCGTCAGGCCCGTCTGTTCGCATGTGCTCATCGAGGCCTCGACCACTTCGCCCCGGCGTTCCGCCCAGCCCGGCGGAGCCCCCACCACCGAGGAGAACCATGGCCGTCACCCCGGCCGGCCCCGCGCACGACGTGACGCGCACCGCCCCCGAGTTCCCCATGTCCCGCGCCCCCCGCTGCCCCTTCGACCCGCCGCCCGCCCTCAAGGAGCTCCAGGAGAAAGGGCCCTTGGCGAAGGTCCGCCTGTGGGACGGCACCGAGCCCTGGCTCGTGACCCGCTACGCCGAGCAGCGGGCGATCCTGGGCGACCCCCGGGTCAGCGCCGACACCGACCGCCCCGGCTATCCGGCCAAGGCCGACTCCGTGGCCGGGGAGGGCAAGCTGAGCTTCATCATGATGGACGACCCCGAACACGCCCGGCTGCGCCGGATGGTGACGGCACCCTTCGCCATCAGGAAGATCGAGGCCCTCAGGCCCGCCGTGCAGCGGATCGTGGACGGACTGATCGACGACCTGCTGGCCGGCCCCCAACCGGCCGACCTCGTCGAGGCGTTCGCCCTCCCCCTGCCCTCGCTGGTGATCTGCGAACTGCTCGGCGTGCCCTACGACGATCACGAGCTGTTCCAGGAGAACACCAAGACGATGGTCCGCACGACCGCGACGCCACAGGAGCGCGGTACGGCCACCCGGGAGATCGCCGGCTACCTCGCGGGTCAGCTCGCCGAGCGGCTCACCGAGCCCAGGGACGACCTGCTCACCGGCATCGCCGGACGCGTCGCCGCGGGCGAGCTGACGCACGGGCAGGCCACGGAGATGGCGCTGCTCCTGCTGATCGCGGGACACGAGACCACCGCGAACATGATCGCGCTCGGCACCGCCGCCCTCCTCGAACACCCCGACCAGCTGGCCCTGTTGCGCGAGACGGACGACCCCGCGCTGGTCGCCTCGGCGGTCGAGGAACTGCTGCGCTACCTCCACATCACCCACCAGGGACGCAGGCGCGCGGTCACCGAGGACATCGAGATCGCCGGGCAGGTCATCAAGGCCGGAGAGGGCGTCATCATGGTCAACGAGATCGGCAACCGCGACCCCCGGGTCTTCGACGACCCCGACCGCCTCGACATCACCCGCGACGCCCGCCGCCATGTCGCGTTCGGCTTCGGCGCCCACCAGTGCCTGGGCCAGCCCCTCGCCCGCATGGAACTCCAGGTCGTCTACGGCACCCTCTACCGGCGCATCCCCACCCTGAAGCTCGCCTGCGCCCTCGAGGACGTGAAGTTCAAGCACGACGCGTTCATCTACGGCATCCACGAACTGCCGGTCGCCTGGTGACGGCTCTCCGTCCCGCGCACGAACGACAACCACGAGAGAACTGAGGGGAATCCCATGAAGGTGGAACTGGAGGCCGACAAGTGCGTCGCCTCGGGGCAGTGCGTGGTCGCCGCCATGGACGTGTTCGACCAGGACGACGACGGCATCGCGGTCCTCCTGGCGCAGGAGGTCGGCGACGACCGGCTCGACGACGTGAAGGAGGCCGTCGCGGTCTGTCCGGCCGCCGCCATCCGGCTGGTCCGGCAGTGAGGCGGATCGCCGTCGTCGGAGCCTCGGCCGCCGGGCTCGCGGCGGCCGAGACCCTGCGCCGCGAGGGGTACGACGGGAGCATCACCCTCGTCGGCGACGAGCCCGAACCTCCCTACGACCGTCCCCCGTTGTCCAAGCAGGTCCTGGCCGCGGAGTGGCAGCCCGGCCGGCTCGCCCTGCGCGCCCCGGCCGACCTGGCCGCGCTCGACCTCGACCTGCGGCTCGGCATCGCGGCGACGGGCCTCGACCTCGTCGCCCGCACCGTCCGGCTGGCCGACGACTCCGAGGTGCCCTACGACGGACTCGTCATCGCCACCGGCGTACGGCCGCGCAGGCTGCCCGGGGAGGGCGCTCACGTACTGCGCACCCTCGACGACGCCCTCATGCTCCGGGAGCGGTTGACGCCGGGCCGCCGTCTGGTCGTGGTGGGCGCCGGGTTCCTCGGCGCGGAGGCCGCGGCGGTGGCCCGGAGTCTGGGTGCGCGGGTGACTCTCCTCGAACCCGCCGCCGTACCGCTGGCACACGCGGTCGGCGCCGAGGTCGGGCAGATGCTGGCCCGGGCGCATGCGGACCGGGGCGTCGAGCTGCGCTGCGGAGTCACTGTGACGGAGGTGACCGAGGACGGTGTCCGGCTCGCCGACGGAGAGGAGGTCGAGGCGGACGAGGTGCTCGTGGCCGTCGCCTCGCTGCCCAACACCGAGTGGCTCGGCGGCAGCGGGCTCGCGGTGGGCGACGGGGTGGTGTGCGACGAGTACTGCGAGGCCGCGAGGAACGTGTACGCGGCCGGCGACGTGGCCCGCTGGTACAACCCGCTGTTCGGCACGTCGATGCGGATCGAGCACCGCACCAACGCGGCCGAGCAGGGCATGGCCGCCGCCCGTAACCTGCTCGCCGCTCCGGAGGCGCGGAAGCCGTTCGCGCCGGTCCCGTATTTCTGGTCCGACCAGTACGACATGAAGGTCCAGGCCTACGGGTTCCTGCGCGGACACGACGAAGTCGCCGTCATGGAAGGCGACTTGAACGAACGCCGGTTCGTTGCCGCGTACCGCACGGGGGACCGGGTCAGTGGCGCCCTCGCGGTGGGCATGCCGCCCAAGATGATGCGCCGGTGGCGGCAGGCCATCGTGACGGGAGCGGCCTGGCGGGAGACCGTGCGGACCGGAAATCCGGCGACCGAGGCCTGAGCGGCTGGAAGGGGGCGTCGGCAGTCACGGCTGTCGGCGCCCCCTTCCGTGACCGTGGGCGGCGGCCGGTTGTCGTACGTTCGCAGTACTCGCGCTAAACCTCCGCCGTAGATTACTTGAGTTACGCAACAAGATGGTAAACTGGTGAGTATGTCCTCACAGCCGCTCCCCGACGTCCCCGCGTCCCCGGAAGTCATCGAGATCGAGCGGGCGCTCACTCGCGTCACCTACCTGAGCACCCGCGCCCGGCAGCACGACCGGCTGATGTCGTTGGCCGAGGTGCCGCTGGACCGTGCCGCCGTGGCCCTGCTCCGGCAGGTCGCCGACACCGAGCCGATGCGTCCGGGGGAACTGGCCAACCGGCTGGGGGTGGAGGCCTCCCACGTCACCCGCACCGTCCAGCAGCTCCAGAAGTCGGGCTACGTCACCCGCGTCCCCGATCCCGACGACCGGCGCGCCCAGCGCATCCAGCTCACCGGGACCGGTCAGCAGGCCATCGACCGCATCCGTGACGCCGGCGCCCGGGGCATGCAGCTGGCCCTGTCCGACTGGTCGCCCGAGGAGCTGCGGCAGCTCGCCGGCCTTTTCCACCGCATGGTCGACGACTTCCTCTCGTACTCCATCGACGACGACAGCGAGGAACCGACACCGGCCGGGACCGCTTGAGACCGACACGGGCCGGGGCCGTTCCAGGCCGATGCCGGACACGCCCCCGAGACCGCGGAGGCTCACCCCGCCGTGATGCGGGGCGCCCGCGCCGGCCCCGTGGACGCAGGTTCGCGCAGTTGCCGTAGCAGCGGGCCGCCCAGCGCGGGCAGCCCACTCACCGTGCCCACCGGGCGGGGCGATGAACAGACACACCGCCGGACAGGGCGAACACGGTCAGTACGTACGCCCGCCGCACCCCGTGCTCGCCGACCACGTCCCCGTCACGACCGTCGCCCACCACTCCTTCCGCCATACCCCGGGCACCCACAACCGCCGTTCCCGGTAAGGCCTTCAGGGCGTGGGCAGGCCCCCGTCGGACCTGCCTGTACCGTCCAGTAATGTGCGCGGCAGCCCCCCGAAGGAGAAACCGTGCCACGGTCCCCACGTTCACCCCTGCTGCTCGCCGGCCTGTTGGCCACCGTGGGCGTCGCCCACTTCGCGTCGCCGCGTTCCTTCGACGCGACCATCCCCCAGGCCCTGCCGGGCAGGCCCCGGACCTGGACGTATGCCAGCGGCGCCGTGGAGCTCGCCCTCGCCGGCGGTCTGGCGCTGCCGCGGACCCGACGGACGGCCGCCCTGGCCACGGCCGCCTTCTTCGTCGGGGTCTTCCCCGCCAACGTCAAGATGGCCGTCGACTGGCGCCACCGTCCCGCACCTCAGAAGGCGGCGGCGATCGGACGGCTGCCGCTGCAACTGCCGCTCGTGCTGTGGGCACGCGGTATCGCGAAGAACACGGAGGGCCAGGCATGAGCAAGGCGATAGAGACCGGCGACACCATCGAGGACTTCGAGCTCCCGGACGAGACCGGCACCCGCCGCCGGCTCTCCGAACTGCTCGCCGACGGCCCGGTCGTGCTCTTCTTCTACCCCGCCGCCCTGAGCGCCGGCTGCACCGCGGAGGCCTGCCACTTCCGCGACCTCGCCGCCGAGTTCGCCGCCGTCGGCGCGCAGCCCGTGGGTATCAGCGGCGACACCGTCGAGCGCCAGCAGGAGTTCGCCGGCCGCCACACCCTCGGCATGCCCCTGCTGTCCGACGCCGACGGCGCCGTACGCGAGCTGTTCGGCGTCAAGCGCGGCTTCTCCCTGGCACCCACCAAGCGTGCCACCTTCGTCATCGCCGAGGACCGTACGGTGCTGGACGTCGTCCGCAGCGAACTGCGCATGAACACGCACGCCGACCGCGCTCTCGAGGCCCTGCGCGCACACCGGAAGTGACGGGCGGGGCCCAGTTGCCCCGTTTCGGTTGATGCGGTCTGACAAAGGGACCATCCTGGATTATATGGAGCACGTCTCCGCTACGGCGGTCACCGATGCCGCAGGCATTGTGACGGGGTGGAGCGAGGGTGCCCGGCGGCTGACGGGACGCACGGCCGAGGAGGTCGTGGGGCGGGCGGCACGGGCGCTGCTCGCCGAGGACCCGCCGGGCCCGGCCGTGGCGGCGCTGAAGGGCACCGTCGTACTGCGGCGCAGCGACGGTTCCCCGCTCACGCTCGCCGTCGAGGCGTGCCCCGTCCTGAGCGGCGACGGCACACCGGCCGGGTATGTGATCACCGGTCGGCCGCCCGGTCCCGATGAGCCGACGCTGGCCGGGCGGGCCTTCCAGCAGGCATCCATGTCCATGTCGGTCTTCGACCCCCGCCAGCACTATCTGCGCCTCAACGACGCGGCCTGCCGGGTCATGGGGGTGCCGGAGGACGCACTGCTCGGCCGCTACTTCCCGGACACCGTCGAGGACGCCGAGCACAGCCGGGGCTTCCTGGCCCATCTGCGCCAGGTGGCCGAGACGGGCATGCCGGTCCGCTACGAGAGCTTCACGGGCGCCCCCTCCAGCAACAGGGAGCATGCTTGGAGCTTCGACATGTGGCCCGTGCGCGACGACACCGGGGAGCTGACCGGGGTCGCCCTCGCCGGATTCGACAGCAGCGAGCAGCACTGGGCCCGGCAGCGACTGGCCCTGCTGAACGAGGCCGCAGCCAGCATCGGCTCCACCCTGGACGTGGTGCGCACCGCCGAGGAACTCATCGAACTCCTCGTACCGCGGTACGCCGACTTCGCCAGCGTCGACCTCCTGGAATGGGTCCTCGGAGCGGACGAACCGCCGACCGTGCTGGAAGGCGACATCGTCCTGCGCCGCGTCGCCCACGGCTCCGCCTTCGAAGGCACTCCGGAAGCCGCCGTCCACCTGGGCGAAACGGATGTCTACCCCGGCTTCTCCCCGCCCGCGCGGGCACTGCGACAGGGCCGGGCGGCCATCAGCCAGGCCGGCGAGCCCGACTTCATGCGCTGGGTCGCCGAACGCAACGCCCGCGCACCCGCAGGCCGCTCCTACCGCAAGGGCGTCCACTCCATGCTCGCGGTGCCGCTCAAGGCCCGCGGCACCACCCTGGGCGTCGTGGTCGCCGTCCGCATCGCCCATCCCGACGACTACGGCTCCGACGACGCCGCCGTCGGCGAGGAACTCGCCAGCCGCGCCGCCGTCTGCATCGACAACGCCCGCCGCTTCGCCCGGGAGCGCAGCACCGCCCTGGCCCTGCAGAACAGCCTCCTGCCGCGCGGCCTGCCCGGACAGGCCGCGGTCGAGGTCGCCCACCGCTACCTGCCCTGCGGCTCGCTGGCCGGCATCGGCGGCGACTGGTTCGACGTCATCCCGCTCTCCGGCAGCCGCGTCGCCCTCGTGGTCGGCGACGTCGTGGGCCACGGCATCCCGTCCTCGGCGACCATGGGCCGCCTGTGCACGGCCGTGCGCACCCTCGCCGACGTCGACCTGCCGCCCGACGAGCTCCTCACCCACCTCGACGACCTGGTCACCCACCTCGCCTCCGACGATCGCCCCGACGAGGGGGGCGAGGTCGCCGAGCTCGGCGCCACCTGCCTCTACGCCGTCTACGACCCGGTCTCGCGCCGCCTCACCGCGGCCGCCGCCGGCCATCCGCCGCCCGCCGTCGTCCTGCCCGACGGCACCACACGCCTCGTCCCCCTGAGCGCGGGGCCCCCGCTCGGTGTCGGCGGGCTGCCCTTCGAGGCCACGGAGATCGAACTGCCCGAGGGCGCCGTCGTCGCGCTGTACACCGACGGTCTCATCGAGGACCGGGACCGCGACATCGATCACGCCACCGACGAACTGTGCCGTGCGCTCACCGCGAGGACCGACACCCTCGACGAACTGTGCGACACGATCCTGAAGGCCGTACTCCCCGAGGAGCCCGGCGACGACGTGGCCCTGCTGCTGGCCCGCACCCGAGCCCTCGGCGCGGACCGGGTCGCCACCTGGGACGTCGAGCCCGACCCCGCGCACGTCGCCGCCACCCGGCAGGCCGCCAACGAGCAACTGGCCGCCTGGGGACTTCAGGAGGCCTCCTTCGTCACCGAACTCGTCGTCAGCGAACTCGTCACCAACGCCATCCGGTACGGCGAACCCCCCATCCAGCTACGGCTGATCCGCGACCGCACCCTCATCTGCGAGGTGTCCGACGGCAGTTCCACCTCACCCCACCTGCGGCGCGCCCACGCGTTCGACGAGGGCGGCCGCGGGCTGCTGCTGGTCGCCCAGCTCACCCAGCGCTGGGGGAGCCGGCAGACCGGCAGCGGCAAGACGATCTGGGCCGAACAGTCCCTGGAACCGCCGGAGTTCTGATCCCCGCGGTCACTGGTTACTGGTTACTGGAAGGAGCAGCCGGGGTTCGGCACGTCCTCCGAGTAAGGCGAGCCGTGCGGCAGGACGTACAGCACCTCAAGGATCAGCGGGGTGTTCCCTTCGTTGCGGCCGAGGTGGATGTCGCTCGGGCCGCCCGGCTCCCGCACGACCGTGCCCTGCGGATAGACGCCGTCGACGGCGCAGTCGGCGTGGTAGTGGCTGAGCGTGCCCTGCTTGACGTACCCGTAGACGGGGCCGTCGTGGTAGTGCCAGCCGGTTGCCTGCCCCGGCGGAACGGTGATCTCCCTGAGAACGTAGTCGGTGTCGCCCACGGTCTTCTGGGCGATCAGTGTGCCGACGACTCCGGGGCCGGGCGGGGTCGCCCGGGCGGTGCCGCCGGCGAGAACGGTGGCGGCGACGACCGCGCCGGACACGGCGGTTCTGAGCGCGATGCGCATACGGAAGGCCTCCTGGCTCTAGTGCGTGAGCGACGACATGTCGCAGTGAACGTCGCAGTGAACATAGAGGCACGGAAGGGCAGTTGGGGCCGGATTCGGTGGATCACCCGGGCCCGGACGCCCATGTCGTCCGGGCCCGGGATCAGAACTCCTCGTGCACCTCCGGGTCCCCGCCCAGGCGCCGGCGCGCACGATCGCCGATCGCCGCCACCTCGGCCTCGCTCAGCTCGAAGCCGAAGACGTCGAGGTTCGCGCGCTGCCGGTCCCGGTCGCCGGACTTCGGGATGGGCAGGGCACCGAGCTGGATGTGCCAGCGCAGGATCGCCTGGCCGGGGGTGACACCGTGGGCCGCGGCGACGGTGGCCACGGCCGGGTCGTCCGGGAGGTCCGAGCCCCGGCCCAGCGGGCTCCAGCTCTCGGTGACGATGCCCTTCTCGGCGTGGAGGGCGCGCAGCTCGTCCTGCGGGAAGAAGGGATGCAGCTCGATCTGGTTGACCGACGGCAGGACCCCGGTCTCCTTCTCCAGCCGCTCGATGTGCGCGGCCGCGAAGTTGGAGACGCCGATCGACCGCACGAGTCCGTCCTCGCGCAGCTTGATCATGGCCTTCCACGAGTCGACGTACTTGTCGACGCGGGGGAGCGGCCAGTGGATCAGGAACAGGTCCACGTACTCCAGTCCCAGGCGGGCGCGGGACTCCTCGAACGAGGCCAGGGTCTCCTCGTAGCCGTGATGGCGGCCGGGGAGCTTCGTCGTCACGACGATCTCCTCGCGAGGGACGCCGCCGCCGGCCACGCCACGTCCGACGCCGGTCTCGTTCCGGTAGTTCGTCGCCGTGTCGAGGAGCCGGTAACCGCTCTCCAGGGCGGTGCCGACCGCCCGTTCCGCCTCCGCGTCGTCCATCGGCCAGGTGCCCAGACCGAGGGCGGGAATGTGCGTACCGTCGTTGAGCGTGTGCGTCGGGATGCTGATCACTGCCGGACCTTCCCTTGACTGTGTCGTCCCCCCAGCCTCACGGATGGAGCGAGCGGTGACCAACCGGAAGTCGGTCGGCAGGCAGACGCACCGGTTTCGTGGAGTTGAGGAAGCGGTCACGATGGGCAGTGAAGCTTGGGTGACGGGACCTGCGGGGACAGGTCACGCTCGGACAGGTACGGACGCGGCGATCGACGGAGCATGCATGGAGTCGGACAAGGGCACGGCGGAGCGCGACGCGGGCATCGAGGTGAACCCGGTCGCGGGGCACATCGGTGCGGAGATCACCGGCGTCGACCTGGCCGGCGACCTCGACGATCCGGTCGTCGCCGCGATCCGGGCCGCGGTGCTGCGCTGGAAGGTGGTCTTCTTCCGCGGGCAGAAGCTCGACCACACCGGACACGTGGCCTTCGCCCGCAGGTTCGGTGAGCCGGTCGTGCTGCGCAAGCGGGGCGGTGCCTCACCCGCGGACTTCCCGGAGATCGAGACCACCGCCGACCGCCTGGAACTGGGCGGGAAGTTCGGCATGGAGCACGAGGAGTGGCTGCAACGCCGACGGCACACCCTGCTGCGCGGCTGGCACTGCGACCACGGCGCCCGCATCGACCCGCCCGCCGCGACCATCCTGCGCGCCGAGTCCGTCCCGCCGTACGGCGGCGACACCACCTGGTCCAACCTCGCGGCCGCCTACGCCGGACTCTCAGGCCCGGTGCGGGAGTTCACCGACGGTCTGCGCGCGGAGCACCGGCTCGGTGTCGGCTACCAGCCCCGGCCGGGCGACGACTCCTATGTCCGGCACCTCCTGGACCACCAGGTCGCCTCACTGCACCCGCTGGTGCGCGTCCATCCCGAGACGGGGGAGCGGATCCTCTACGTCAACGGCTACTACGTCGAGCAGATCGCCGGCCTCTCCCGTGCCGAGAGCCGGGCGATTCTCGACATGCTCCTCGAACAGGCGGTACGGCCCGAGTACACAGTGCGTTTCCGCTGGGAGCCGGGCAGTGTGGCCTTCTGGGACAACCGGGCCACGATTCATCTGGCCCCCAGCGACAACGCACATCTCGGTTTCCCCCGCACCATGCACCGGGTGATGCTCGCGGGGGATGTCCCGGTGGGGACGGACGGCAAGCCGTCGGAGCCGGTCACGGGGACCGAGGTGGGGCGCTGGTGACCCGGCAGAACGGCACGGATTGCCCCCGCACCGGCTGACCGGTGTCCCAGGTCCGGACCGGCCCGCCCGAGCGCCTACGCGGCGGGCTTCCAGCCCAGCGCCGGCCCGAGCTTCGTCGCGATGTCGGTGAGGATCTGCACATAGTCCTCGTGGTCGAAGGAGAACGGCAGCGCGAACGCGACCTCGTCCATTTCGCGGAACGCGGCGTGCGCGCGCAGCTGTTCGGCGATCTCAGCGGAGGTGCCGACGATGTCCGGCGCGAACATCAGCCGCGCCGGACCCTGCGGTGACGCGGTACGAGGGGTGCGCTTCGCCGCGTACGCCTCGTACTTCGCGCGCTGCTGCGGCGAGGCCGAGTCGGTGGGGATGACGACGAGACCCTGGGACACCCGGGCGTCCTCGCCGTCCGGGTGGGCGGCGCGGAAGGCGCGGATGTGCGAGAACTGGATGTCCGCGAAGTCGTACGGACCCTCAGCGGCCTCCGCCTTGACGACGCTGCTGGTCAGGAAGTTCATGCCGTGCTCACCGGCCCAGCGCGCCGAGCCCAGGCTGCCGCCGCCGTACCAGAGACGTCGGCCGAGGCCGGGGGAGTGCGGCTGCACTCGGTCCGAGAACACCTCGAACCCCTGCACTCCGCTGAAGTCACTGGCCGGCTTGCCACGCACGAGGTCCAGCAGCCGCCGTACCCGCTCGTAGGAGAAGTCCTCGGCGTCGGCCGTGTCCGGGTACAGCGCTTCCTTGACCTCGTCGAAGTGCATCGGCGGGCCCACGCTCACGCCCGGGTTCACCCGGCCGCCGGACAGGATGTCCACGGTGGCGAGATCCTCGGCCAGCCGCAGTGGGTTCTCCCAGCCGAGCGGGATGACCGCGGTGCCGAGCTCGATCCGGCTGGTGCGCTGCGAGGCGGCCGCCATCACGGCGACGGGGGACGAGATGCCGTACTGGAGGTGGCGGTGGCGCAGCCACGCGCTGTCGAAGCCGAGCCGCTCGCCCAGCTCGATGATCTCCAGGGTGGACTCGTGGCCGCGCCGCGGATCCGTCTCGTCGAACAGGCCGATGGTCAGGAAGCCCAGCTTGCGCAAGGGACGTGGGGTCGACGGCACGGGTTCCTCCGTGGGTGCTTGATGCATCAAGTAGTACGACGGTGCCAACCCGACCGCCACAGGTGATGTTCCCGATCCGCGGGGCTGTCGGGCTCCGCGTCAGGCCAGCTGAATGGTCACCTCGTCCTCGACCGGCGGGTCCAGCTCCTGGGCGAGGTTGCCGGTGGCCGCGAAACAGCGCAGACGCACCGCCTCCGGGGTCACGTCCAGGCGGAGGAAGCACTTGAAGAAGGGCGGACTGTAGGTCGCCGAACTGGGCGAGAACAGCTGCGTGTAGATCTTGCGTACCGGGAGCCGGAACCGCGAGGTGCGGTCGGGGCGGCCGCCGGCGCCCAGGAGACTGGCCACCAGCCGGGTGCGGAACGTCACGCGCGCCGCCTCGCCCGGGAGCCGGGTCGGCGGGATGCCGAGCCGCTCGGCGATCACCGCGGTGGCCTCGGCCTCGGTGAGGGTGAAGAAGTGGCGCAGACGCAGCCTGCGGCCGTAGAGCCTGCTGTAGAAGGCCAGCGAGTCGCCGCGCAGCGGATAGCAGCGGAAGTCCTTCTCGGTGACGTTCGCGATCGAGACCTGCGGGATGGTGTGCGTCGCGTGCATGAACGCTCCGCCGCCGCCCGAGACGACGTACTGGATGGTCCGGCCGTCCACCTCGACCGGGTAGCGCTGGTAGTTGTGGATGTCGCCGCCTATCGCCGCGACGAAGTGGTGCTCCGCATCGCGCACGATGTCGTCGACGGTGCCGCCGCCCTCGATGGGGCACGGGTGGTGTTCGCCGTCCACGTACAGGGGTGAACCCGTGACGAGGATCTTCGGGCGGGGGCCCTTGGAGACCTCGCGCAGCCAGGCGCCCTGTTCGGCGTCGATGGTTCCGAGAAGTCCGGTGTCTATGCCGATGATGCGCAACGGGCCCGTGTCCATGGCCCAGTACGGGCCGGGTTGGACGGCCTGTTGGGCCGGGTCCGCACGCAACTCGCGGACGCTGTCCAGGGGTTGGCCGTCGTCGGCGCGCGGCCGGTGCCACAGCAGGGAGCGCAGCCAGGCGCGGGTGAGGGGGCGTGGGGCGGGCTCGGCTGCGAGGGGCGGGGCGTCGTCGCAGAAGACGCGCATGAACGCGCCGAGATCCTCGTACCAGTCGTGGTTGCCGGGTATCGCGTAGATCGGCGCGGGGTAGTCCTGGTACGGCCGGTAGAACTTCGTGCCGTAGTCGTCCGCGCTGCCCACCGGGTAGATCACGTCACTGGCGACGACGGCGAACCGGGTGTCCTGACTGATCCTCAGAAAGCCGGGCACCACCGCGTATTGAGGGTCGTCGCCCTCACCCGTGTCACCGATGACCATGAACGAGAACCGCTCCGGGTCCTCGCGCCGGATCACCTTGTCGGCGGGTGCGCCGGCCGCCGCGCGCTGGGCCACCCAGCGGCTTCGGGTACGGCCCGTGGGGTCCCCGAACCAGGAGGCCACCACACCGTTGCGGGCGGCCCACAGCGTCTTCGGGTTCAGCCACGAGATCTTCTCGACCTTGGGCGGCATCAGCCGCTTGTACTCGCCGAGTCGGGCGGAGCCCCAGCCGGCGCCTTCGGCGGTATCGCGTGAGGAGTCAGACACCGGTGCACCGTAACAACGGTCTGGAACAGGCCGGGAAGGGGGAGTGCCGTACGGCATCGCCCCTCCCGGAAATCACCTGATCCGTGGCGCTCCGGGGCCGTGTCTCACCTCTGTGGGCTGCGCGGTGCCGCCCAGTACGGATCCTGCGGGGTGGGGGAGCCGACTGCCCCGTTCTCCTGGTTGCCGAGGTTCTCGAAGAGCGACTCGGACCGTGGCGCGGTGCGCGCGGCCGGGACGGCCTGGCGGTTCCAGTCCCCGTCGCCGAGGACCAGCATGGGGTCGAACATCACGACCACCCCGGCCAGTACGAGGAAGATCACCGGTCCCACGAGCATCGGCAGCAGCAGAGAGGAGGGTGAGTCGCCCGCCCATGTTCCGCCGGTCCTGCCGTGCACATGGACGCTGACCGCGGCCATTCCCGTGTAATGCATACCGGAGACGGCGACACCCATGACGAGGCTCGCCCCGAGGCTGGTGAGGAAACCCCGGATCGTGACGGCAGCCCACAGGGCCGCGGTCGCCGCGACGATCGCGATCACCACCGAGAGAGCGACGATCACGGGGTCGTAGTGGATCGTCCCGTCGAGATGCAGTGCGGCCATGCCCAGGTAGTGCATGGCCGCCACGCCGACTCCGGTGATCACGCCCGCGAAGGACAGGTTCAGGGTGCTGGCGCCGCGATAGCCGACAATGAACACACCGATGCCTACGACGACGATCGCCACGGCGAGACTGAGCACCGTGAGCCCGGCGTCGTAACGGATCCGGGTCTGCACGACCTGGAAACCGATCATCGCGATGAAGTGCATCGTCCAGATGCCGCAGCCGATCGAGGCCGCGCCGAGCGCCAGCCAGCCCCCCTTCCATGACTGGTTGCCCGGCAGGGTGCGCACGATGCAGCGCAGCCCCAGAGCCCCTCCTAAACACGCCATCACATAGGCGGCGACCGGGGTCACCGCTCCGTAGCGGAACCCGTCGACTGTGCCTTCCATAAGCCAACTCCCCCCAGAGCTTTGGCTGCTTGTGGAGGAAGAGTTACGGCTGAGGATCCGGTAAATCAAGCCATTACCGCGGGTAAACGCCGAACTGGTCAGCGGCGTGGTTGAACTTTAGTCAGAAGGGGGCGAGTTTCGGCCAAGCGGCCTCCAGGGTCTCGTGGGTGTGGGAGAGTAGATAAATTTTCAACAATCTGGAGGCGGCGTCCAACGGGACCGGAGCGAGAAAAAGCGGTTGTCCGTCCGTCGTCGTTCGTGAACGATCGCCGCCCGTGACGACACGTACCGAACACTCCGCCACGCCCGACGACCGCCCGCTCGCGCTGATCACCGGCGTGGGCCGCACTGTCGGCATCGGGGCCGGCATCGCGCAGCGGCTCGCGACCTCGGGGTGGGACATCGCCTTCACCTACTGGAACCCGTACGACGCCCGCATGGCCTGGGGCGCCGAAGCCGGCGCGACCGAGGCGATCACCGGCCTCCTGTCCGAGCAAGGAGCCGCCTCTGTCGCGATCGAGGCGGACCTCGCCGATCCCGCCGCTCCGGCCCGGGTCTTCGACGAGGCGGAGCGGCGGCTCGGTCCCGTCACCGCGCTCGTGATGAGCCACTGCGAGTCCGTCGACTCCGGTCTGCTCGACACCACCGTCGAGAGCTTCGACCGGCACTTCGCCGTCAACACGCGCGCGACCTGGCTGCTGATCCGCGAGTTCGGCCGCCGCTTCACCGCGGAACGGGGCACCGGCCGGATCATCGGCCTCACCAGCGATCACACCGTGGGCAACCTGCCCTACGGGGCGAGCAAGGGCGCCATGGACCGCGTCACCCTGGCCGCCGCACACGAACTCGCCCACCTCGGCGTGACCGCCAACGCCGTCAACCCCGGCCCCGTCGACACCGGTTGGATGTCCGACACGACCCGAGCGCAATGCCTGGACGCCACTCCACTGGGTCGCCTCGGCACCCCGCAGGACACCGCCCACCTCGTGGACTTCCTGTGCTCACGAGAAGGGCAGTGGGTCAACGGCCAACTGCTCAAGAGCAACGGCGGGCTGGACTGAGCCCTCTCCCGGCCCGGGCCGGCCCGGATCACCCGCGTGGTGCCGCCGCGTCACGCGAAGAACTCGCCGAGCAGCGGCAGCACCAGGGACGTCCGCCGCATGAGGGCCATGTGCGTGGTGGCCGGCAGGACGGCCAACTGGGCCTCGGGAATGAGGCGTTGCATCTCCGCAGCGTGCTCCACGCGCACGAAGTCGCGGTCGCCGACGAGCAGCAGCGTCGGAGCCCGCAGCCCGCGCAGGTCGTCGGCGGTCCAGGGCAGCGGGGCGTGTGCCGTCGCGGAGACCTTGGCGAGGAAGTCCTGGAAGTGTTCCGGATGCGGTGCGGTGGCCGCGTAGGCGTCGGCCATCGCCTGGAAGTCCGCCCGGCTGGGCAGCCTGGGGGAGCTGTAGTCCGGGACGCGTACGTCGTCGTGGACACCGTCCTGGGTGTACATGGCGGCGGCGAGCGCGATCCGGCCGACGCGTTCCGGGTGCCTGACCGCGATCTCCAGAGCGATCAGCCCGCCCAGGCTGTACCCGAGGAAGTCGGCCTGCTGGATGCCGAGTTCGTCGAGCAGCGCCACCACGTCATCCGCCAGCACCGGCACCGTCGGCTCGCGGTCGGTGTCGGCGGTGTGGCCGTGCCCCTGGAGTTCGGGAGCCACGACACGCCTGTCGGCGGCCAGGGTGGGCAGCACGGCGGCGAAGGCCAGATCCACGGTGAGCCCGCCACCGTGCAGCAGCACCAGCGGACGGTGCTCCTCGTGGTCCGAGCCGTGGATCTCGTAGTACATCTCCAGGCCGTTGACCTTGGCGTAGGCGGAGCTGTCGGGCACGGTCATCACATCCGTTCTGCGGGAGTCGTATGTGAGGGGGACCCCGCGGAGGCGTGGAACTCATCGCCGCGGCGCGGAATCCACGTCACCGACCGGCGTGGAGACCCCCTAGAGCGCCATCACCCGCCCGCCGCTGCCCTGAAGGCGGACCGCGGCCAGGGTCGCGCAGACCACGGCCACGCCCAGCAGTGTGCCGCAGGCCGCCGCAGTCGAGCGGACATCGCCCGCGAGAGCGGCACGCAGCCCGTGCGCGGCCCAGTAGCCGGGGGACACGGGGGCCACGTCCGCGACCCAGCCCGGCAGGACGCCGAGCGGCACGAACGCGCCGCCGACGCTGCTGAGGAGCATGCCGCCGATGTCGTAGGCGGCCGAGAGCTCGCCCACGCTGCGTACCAGCACGCCGAGCAGCGCCCCGAGGCCGAGCAGGGTGCAGCTCCAGCTCAGCAGGACGCCCAGGAGCAGGAAGGGATGCGGAACGCGCAGCCCGAACACGCCCACTCCGAAGCCGACGAGCAGGATTTGCTGGGCGAGCAGTGCGGTGAGGACGGGGACGGCCTTGCCGAGGAGCAGTTCGGCCGGATGCAGCGTCGTGCCGCGCAGCCGGTCCCAGGTGCGGCCGAGCCGTTCGGTCAGGATCGCGTTGCCGGAGATGCTGAGAGCAAGCAGCGAGAAGGTGACCAGCGTTGCGACGACCGCCTGTTCGGTACCGGCCGTCCGACCCTGCGCGGACAGGTAGAGCGGGCGCAGCAGGGTCATGAAGACGAGCGGCAGGATCATCCGGCTCAGCAGCGGCCCGGGTTCGCGCAGCATCAGCAGCGCGTTGTGGCGTATGAGGACGGCCAGGCGGGTGGCGGACTCACGCGGCGGCATCGCGGGCCTCCGTCCTCTCGGTCGCCGCGTGTTCCAGGGAGCGGTACAGGTCGTCCAGTCCCGCGCGGTGTACGTCGACGGAGGCGGGGGTGCGACCGGAGGCGAGCAGGGCCGCCAGGTCGCCGCCGGGGTCCGTCGTCGGAAGCCGCAGTTCGGGTTCTGCCGGGTCGGTGAAGGAGACCCTGAGCTCGCCGGGCAGATGGCGCGTGAGTTCCTCCTGGGTGCCGCGCGCGATGACTCGGCCGCCCCGGGCGAGTGCCAACGTGGCGTCCAGGTCTACGAGTTCGGGCAGGTAGTGCGTCGTGTAAAGGACGGCGGCACCTGCCTCGGCACGGGACCTGACGGCGGCCAGCAGTGCGGAGCGGGTCTCCGGATCGGCCCCGGCGGTCGGCTCGTCCAGCAACAGCAGCGGTGGCGAGCCGACCATCGCGGTGGCCGCCTGTACCCGGCGGCGCTGCCCGCCAGACAGGACGCCCACGGGCCGGTCCGCGAGGTCGGACAGCTGGAGTTCCTCCAGGACCTGTGTGATTCCGGCGTCCCTGTGCCGCCCGCGCAGTCCCGCCAGCCCGGCGAGCAGCCGCAGGTTCTCCCGCACCGAGACGCTGCCGTACAGGGCCGGCTCCTGCGGAGCCACTCCGACGAGCCGCCGCGCGGCCCGTCCGGAACGCAGCGCGTCGTACGCCCCGATGCTGATCCGGCCCGCGTCGGGCCGCACCAGTCCGGTGACGATCTCCACGAACGTCGTCTTTCCGGCCCCGTTGTGACCGATCAGGCCCACGATCTCACCTGGCTGGACCGTCAGGTCGAAGCCGTCGAGTGCGCGATGGCGGCCGTAGGTCTTCACCAACCCGTTCGCGACGAGCATCCTTCCCCCTCATGTCTACGATGTATACGTCTACACTGTAGATCCATGAGTGGCAGGCGGGAAGAGATCCTGGACGCGGCATTGGCCATCGCCGACGAGCGCGGCCTGGAGGCGGTGTCGATGCGCGCCCTGGCCGACCGCGTCGGGGTCACGCCGATGGCGCTGTACCGGCACGTCAGAGACAAGGCGGCCCTGCTCGACGGCATGGTCGGTCGCCTGCTGTCTGCGCTGCTGCCGTCGGACACGGAGCAGGAGCAGACCTGGGACGAGCGGTTGAACGCGCTCGCGCGCACCTGCCGACAGGTGACCCAACGTCACCCCTGGGCGGCGCAGCTGCTGTTCTCCCGCCCCGCCGTCACACCGGACGCCGTGCGCGCGGTGGACATCATCTACCTGGCCCTGATCGAGGCCGGGGTCCCGGAACCGGAAGTACCCCGCCTGGAGCGCCTCATCAGCACCTTCGTCATCGGCTTCGCCACCTCCGAGGCATCGGGACGTTTCGCCCCGGGCGACCTCGATCCGCGCAGCCGCCGCGGTCAGCTCCAGGACAGTGAACTGCCCGGTCACAGCAGGCTCGGGCCGTGGCTGGACCTTCCCGTCGACCTCACCGCCGAGTTCGAGGCCGACCTGGCCGACATCCGGAGACTGGTGTTGGGGGCGGCGCGGCGGGAGGGGTGAGACGGAGACCGGGTCGTGCGTGGAGCGGGTCGGTCCCACTCACGGTCAAGTCAGCTCCGCTGCGCGGGCTTTGCTCAATGACTGCTCGCCGGGTCTCGTGGGGTCGGTCGGACGTGTTCGACGTGGCTGGCCGTCACGGCTTCCGGGCGAGGCCGCCGTGCTCGGCGACGGCGTCCGGGGCGGGTGAGCCGGGCTCCGGGCGCCAGTGTGTGACCGGGACGACGCCGGGGGCGACGAGTTCCAGGCCGTCGAAGAAACCGGTGATCTCCTCGACCGTACGCAGGATGTACGGGACGGCGCCGCTCTTGTTGTAGGCGTCCTGGGCCTGCTCGAAGACAGGGTCGATACCGAGCGATCCGTCGTTGACGCAGAGGTGACTGCCCGACGGCAGGGCGCTCATCAGCCGGGTGACGATGGAGCGGGCCTGATCATGGTCGGCGACATGGCCCAGGATGTTGCTGAGGACGAGGGCGACGGGGCGCCCGAAGTCCAGGGTCTGCGCGGCGGCCGCGAGGATGCGGTCCGGGTCCGTCACGTCGGCGTCGATGTAGGAGGTCGCGCCCTCGCGGGTGGAGTAGAGCAGGGCGCGCGCGTGGGACAGGACCATCGGGTCGTTGTCCACGTAGACGATCCGGGCCTCGGGGGCGATCCGCTGCGCGACCTCGTGGGTGTTCTGCGCTGTCGGGAGCCCGGTGCCGACGTCCAGGAACTGCCGGACGCCCGCCTCGGACACCAGGTACGTGATGGTGCGGCGCAGGAAGGCGCGGCTGCCGCGGGCGATCGTGACGATGCCGGGGAACACGGCGGTGTAGGCGTCGCCTGCTGCCTCGTCGACGGGGTAGTTGTCCTTGCCGCCGAGCCAGTAGTTCCAGATCCGGGCGGAGTGCGGCACCGAGGTGTCGATCTTCGGCTGCTCCGCTGGTCCGGGCGTCGTCACGGGGTCGGTCATGAGGCGAGTCCGTCCTTCAGCCGGGGCGTCGGTCAGTCATGGCTCAACCTATGTCCGAACACCCGCTGCTCGCCCACTAGTTCGTGTTCTCCGGTGGGACGGATCTCCGCTTTCGCGTCTCCGCTTTCGCGCGACGCCGACCTCTCGCCCGGCACTGCACATACCCGGTCCCGGACCGGGCCGCGACGGAAACCGCCGGGGCAGCCGCCATGAGCCGCGGAGAGGTCCCTCCGTCGGCGGGCAGCCGCTCTCAGCCGCCGCGACGCGTCCGGGCCGCCTTGCGGGCCTCGGCGAGCTTGCGCGCCTCGCCGGCCTTGCGGGACTTGCCCCCGGTGCCGCCGGACGCGTCCTTGCTGGTGCCAAGGCCCCGGAAGGGGGCGTTGGTGTTCTTGGGCCGGGATGCGGCGGGCCCACTGTCGAGCGGCCTGCCGGAGGGGGCCTTGGCGCCGGTGATCCGGCTCAGCTCCGCCTCGCCCGAGCGCACCTTCGTGACGGTCGGCTCGACGCCGGCCTCGGCCATCAGCAGGCTCGTCTCGCGGCGTTGGCCCGACAGGACCAGGGTGACGACCCTTCCGGACTCACCCGCCCGGGCGGTGCGGCCCGCGCGGTGCAGATAGTCCTTGGCGTCGGTCGGCGGGTCGACGTTGACGACGAGATCGAGGTCGTCGATGTGCAGGCCACGCGCCGCGACGTTGGTCGCCACCAGGACGGTGATCTGGCCGTCCTTGAACTGCGCGAGGGTGCGGGTGCGTTGCGGCTGGGACTTGCCGCTGTGCAGCGCCGCGGCGTGCACCCCGCTGGCCCGCAGATGCCGGGTGAGCTGGTCGACGGAGTGCTTGGTGTCCAGGAACAGCAGGACGCGGCCGTCGCGGGCGGCGATCTCCGTGGTGACGGCGTACCGGTCGGGGCCGTGGACGACCAGGACATGGTGGTCCATCGTCGTGACCGCGCTCGCGGACGGGTCCACCGAGTGGACGACGGGGTCGTGGAGGTACTGGGAGACGAGGTGGTCGACGTCGCGGTCCAGGGTGGCCGAGAACAGCATCCGCTGACCGTCGGGACGTACCTGGTCGAGAACCTCGGTGACCTGCGGCAGGAAGCCCATGTCGCACATCTGGTCGGCCTCGTCGAGGACCGTGATCCGCACCCGGCCCAGACGGCAGGCCTTGCGTTCGACGAGGTCGTGCAGCCGGCCGGGGGTGGCGACGACGACCTCGGCCCCTTCGCGCAGCGCGGCGATCTGCCGCCCGATCGACATGCCGCCGACCACCGTGGCCATCCGCAGCCGCAGTGCCTCGGCGTACGGCACGAGGGCCTCGGTGACCTGTTGGGCCAGTTCCCGTGTGGGCACCAGGACCAGGGCGAGGGGCTGCTTGGCTTCCGCGCGCTGCCCCGCCGTCCGCGTGAGCAGCGGCAGACCGAAGGCGAGCGTCTTGCCCGACCCGGTGCGCCCGCGCCCCAGGACGTCGCGTCCCGCGAGGGCGTCGGGCAGCGTGGCCGCCTGGATCGGGAATGGCTCGTGCACGCCGAGTGCGGTGAGGGTCCGCAGCACCTCGACCGGCAGCTCCAGGTCGGCGAAGGAACCGGCCGACGGTACTGCCTGAGCGGCGGTCGCCGACTGGACGGGATCGGGGTGGTCCATGAAGGGCCTTCCGCGTGGGGGACGTACCGAGGAAGGCCCGGCAGGAATGTACGACGCCAATGAGCGCGCAAATATCAGATGCTAACACAAAGTGACGGCCCGCTGTCGCCGTGCAGATCGCTCAGGCCCGGCCGGGGCCGGCCCCTCCACGGGATGAACACCCGCCCGTCGGCGTCCCACCAGGCTTCCGGGCCGGGCATCGAACGGAGTTCACGTCCCGTCCGGGCATACGGCGGCCGTCCTAGAACGTGCGCTTGAGCAGGTCGAGCAGCGCCGCCCAGTGCCGCTCGGCAGCCTCGGCGTCGTACGCGGAGGTGTCGGCCTGGGTGTAACCGTGGCGGGCGCCGGAGTACACCTCGCACGTGTGGCGGACCCCGGCCGCGGTCAACGCGGCGTCGAGACGTTCCATCTGCTCGGGAGGCATCGAGGCGTCCTCGTCGGCGTGACCGAAGTACACCTCGGCGGTGATGTGCTCGGCCGCCAGGTGCGGGCTGTCCGGTGCGTCGGTCGCCAGGCCGCCGCCGTGGAAACCGGCCGCCGCGGCCACCCGGTCGGGGTATGCGCCGGCGGTGCGCAGAGCCAGCCGGGCGCCCATGCAGTAGCCCGTGAGGGCGACCGGGCCGTCGGCGACCTCCGGGCGGGCCGCCAGCCAGCGCAGATACGCGTCGGCGTCCCGCATCGCGAGTTCGGGCGTCAGCGACTGCATGACAGGAACGATCTTCTCGAATATCTCCGGCCGCGCGGCCGGGTCGATGAACTCGGGCAGCTCGAAGACCGGCGCGCGACCGTGCCGGTAGAAGAGGTTGGGAACGAGGACCGTGTAACCGGCCTCGGCGAGCCGGTCGGCCATCGACCTCAGATGGGGGCGCAGTCCGAACGCGTCCTGGTAGAGCAGGACCGCCGGGCGGGGCTGCCCGTCGACGGGGTGGACGAGATAGGCGTCGGCGGTGCCGTCCTCGGTGAGGATGTCGACCGCGGTTCCCTGTACGGAGGTCATGGACGTGCCTCTCTGCGCATACGACGGCGAGCAGGTCGCCGGCCCGGCGGAACCGGAGCGGCCACATGCTTGCACGCACCATCGAAGGGGCCGTCGCAGCCCCCACCCACTTGAGGGCGGCTTTACTCGAACCGGCTGGTGTCGCCCGCCCCGTGCCGCACGATCTCCGCCTCGCCGCCCGAGAAATCGATCACCGTCGTCGGTTCGGTACCACAGTCCCCGGAGTCGACGACTCCGTCCAGCACATGGTCGAGGCGGTCCTTGATCTCCCAGCCCTGGGTCATCGGTTCCTCCTCGTCGGGCAGCAGCAGGGTGCTCGACAGCAGCGGCTCGCCGAGCTCGGTGAGCAGTGCCTGCGTGACGACGTGGTCGGGGATACGCACGCCGACCGTCTTCTTCTTCGGGTGCTGGAGCATGCGCGGCACCTCCTTCGTCGCCGGGAGGATGAACGTGTAGCTGCCCGGCGTCGACGCCTTGATCGCGCGGAACACGTCCTTGTCGACCCGTACGAACTGGCCGAGCTGCGCGAAGTCCTCGCAGACCAGGGTGAAGTGGTGCCGGTCGTCCAGCTGCCGGATGGTCCGGATCCGGTCGATGCCGTCACGGCTGCCCAGCCGGCATCCCAGCGCGTAGCAGGAGTCCGTCGGATACGCGATCAGCGCTCCCGAACGGACGCTCTCGGCGACCTGGGAGATGGTGCGGGGCTGCGGGTTGTCGGGGTGCACGTCGAAGTACTTCGCCATCCGCCGAGCCTATGCCCGTCGCCACGGGGCGGCGACGCAGGGCGGCGATGCGGGGCGGCGACGCAGCCCGGGGTGGTGGCGCAGTCCGGGGTCCGACACCCCTTTCCGCTCGACGGGCGCCTTCACCCATGCCCCCTTCACACCGGGGAGCGAACGGTCGAACGCCCGTCGGTCATATGTGAGGTAACGTCCCAAGAGGTGTGCCAGGAAGGACGCCAGGCACGAGGGGAAGGGCGAAGTGGCAGGCCGGCAGGGCGGATTCGGCAGGGGTACCGCGGAGGACGCCGGCACCCCCGCCTGGGCACAGGAGCTCCTCGACCATCTGCGGCCCACGGGGCGTGATGTCCGCCGGATCGTCGCCTGGCTCGCAAGGACGCTGGACGGCACGGCCTCGCTCCAGGACGACACCGGAACCCTCGTCGCAGGAACGCCCATACCGCTGGACGAGGGGCTGGTCGCGGACATCCTCGCCGGACGCATCGCCGCCGCGGCCTCGGCGGACGAGGACGCCCACCTGCGCCTGGTCAGAGTCGAGCACTCGGACCCGGCGGCGGCCGCAGTGCTCGCGGTGGCCCGCCCGGCCCCGTTCGACCGGCGCACCTCCGACATCCTCACGCACACCGCCCAGGTCCTCGAACTCCTGCTGTGCGCCCGGGAGACGACCGAGGCCGTACGGCGGCTGCGGCAGGCCACCTCCGATCTGCGCCTGGCCATACTCCAGTTGCTCATGGTGGAGGACACCGTCTCGGCCCGCCGCGTCGCCGCGGGACTGTGGCCCGGTCTGCTCGACACGGACACGGCATGCGTCTACGTCCTCGAAGGCGACGCCTCGGAACGCGACCGGCTCGTGGAGGAGTGCCTCGGGGTGACCGGCGACCAGGCACACGTGGTGCGGTGCCCGGCCATGGACGGACACGTGATCATCGTGACCGCCGTGGACGCGGCGGGCGAGGGCCTGCGCGCGCTCGTCGACCGCAACCCCGCCACCCTGCTCGGCGGCAGCACCCGCCAGAGCCTCGCCCGGACCGCCACCGCCTACGGGCAGGCGGTGAGCGCCCTCGCAGTGGCGCGCGTACAGCCGGACAGAGCGGCCGTCTACGCCGAACGGAACCGTCCCGAGCGCCTGATGGACCCCGTCTCACTGAGTGAGTGGACCGCCGAGCTGCTGCGGCCACTGGACACCCTGCCGCACCACACCCGGGCCGAACTGCTCGTCACCACACGCCTCGGCCTGGAGTTCACCGCGGTGAGCGCCGCGAAGATCCTCGGCGTCAGCCGCAACACCGTGCGAGCACGGATGGACCGCGTCGAGTCCCTGTTGCGCACCGACTTCACCGATCTCACCGTCCGTGCGACCGTCCACCTGGCCCTGAGCACCCAGGTCAGCCTCGCGGACGGACAGGGAGACGAGGGTCCCCGGCGGATGCGCGCCCGGCTGGGCGACCTGCTGGCCGGGCCGGCCCTCGGGACCTGGGCGCGGGAGCTGCTGGGGCGCCTGGACAACGACGCCCGCGACCTGCGCCGCACCCTGCGCAGCTGGACCGCGGCCGGCGGCAACGCGGAGCGGGCCGCGCGGACGCTGGCCGTCCACGCGCAGACCGTACGCGACCACGTCCGCAGCGCCGAACCCGTCCTGGAACGCCGACTTGTCGCCTCCGGCAGCGGCCTCTACGAGGTCGTCCTGGCCCATCTGGCCACCGGCGCCCTCGAACAGCCCGTCCTGCTCCGGGACGATCCGGGCCTTCCGGACGCACCTGTGCACGGGTGAGTCCTGTGCTCCGCGCAGCGGGCATCGCCACGATTCACAAGTGCCTGCGGGCGACGTAAGTTCGTTGCACCGCGGGGGGAGCGACCGGAACGGGGGACCGGTCGACCCCCTGCGACGCGTCTGCCCTGTGATGGCGAGCTCAGTGTCCTCCTATGACATATGACATGTGGTCCACGGACAACACGTGCGCGAGCCGGATTAACCGGGATCGGTGTGGACTGACCTGCCTACGACGGGTACTCGTCCTGCTCCGGAACGACTACCGCTGGAGGAGGCCGGAATGACCAGCAGCACGGAGACCGGCGGCGCGACCGGCACGCCGGACAAGGACTACAACCTGGTCTGGTACGTGGAGGCGTGCCTGAGCAACGCGCTGCGGCTGGAGAGCTACATCCAGGACGCGGAACGCGGCAAGGACACCGAAGTCGCCGACCTGTTCCGCAAGGCCCAGGCGGACAGCCGCAAGGGCGCCGAGATCGGCAAGAAGTTGCTGCGCGCACGACTGAACGGCGGCTGACCCCGCACGTGCGGATGGGCCGGACGGACGGGCGCCCGGCCCATCCGTGCGCGCAGTCGCCGGCGCGAAGAGTCAGCCCTGGGCGAGCCGGAGCCGTCCGAGTGAGCGCTCATCGGCAAGCCACTCATCACTCTCGTGGTCCGCGATGAGGGATCTCAACTCCTCGCAGGTCGTCGGAGCTCGCCGGCAGCGTCAGGAGCTGCAGAACCTGGCCACTGTGGTCATGCGGGATGTTCAGTGGATCGGCGGCTGCCAGGACCGTGCCGCTGAGAAGATCCTGACTGGGAAGTCACGAACGGCACACGTGCTCCTTCTCGTGGGTGCCGCAGGACCGGTGGCGGGCTCGATCCCGGACCCTAGCGATCACTCGTTCGACGGCCTCCTGGCGGGTGCCCGATGACGGGCATCGAGCAGGTCGCGATGGAGTGAAGGAGCCTTGGGCGTCCCCGCAAGGCTCCCGGCGGCTGAACAGCCGTATCCGATCTTCCGTACCTCATGGCGTAGTCGTTCGCCGACTGGAGACGGAGAGGCTCGTGCCGCGACGAGGACGCAACCATCGGATCGCCGGGGTACTACTGGCCGCCCTTGTCGGCGGCCTCGCTCTGGTGACGGCGTGCAGTGGAGGCGAGAGCGACACCGCGAAAGGCGCCCGGGCGTCCAAGAGTTCGGCCGCGCCCGCCGCCGGCATCGTGGCTCCGGCCAGAATCGAGGTGATCGCCGGTCTGGCAGGCTGCGAGGCCGACATCCGCATCGACGCGGACGAACTGCGTGAAGGGCTGTGCCACTCGGAGCAGGCCGACTACCGCATCACCACCTTCCCCGCCGAGAAGTTCAAGGAGGCCTGGCTCGACGCGGCCAGTGTCTACGGGGGCACTTACCTGGTGGGCCCGCGCTGGGTGGTCAGCGCCGAGGCGGAACACCTGGACACGGCCCGGAACAAGCTCGGCGGGACGATACGTCAACTGCGGGGCACCTCGTAGGTTCCGCCGGGCCAACCGACGCGCAGGCACCGGCCCGGGCAGACGCTGATCGTCGCTCTGGGGCGGCCGAGCCGGTTCGGCGACCGGCAGGCAGCAACCCGCACGTCGAGGGCACCGACGCCGACGCTGTGCGGCCGTACCGTCACCACGAGGACCCCGGCCGTGCCCCCGCCGGTCACACGCGACGTCGATCTCGGCCCCGCACTGCGGCGAGGCGAGAACACGATCGAGGTCGCGGTGGCGACGCCGCTCATCAACCGGCTCAGAGCCGAACAGCCCACGGTGCGGCTGGTGCCGTATGTCCAGGCGGCCGTGCGGCGACCTGCGGAGGGCGCACCCGTCCCGTACCGGGTGCGCCTCGTGTCCCGCGTGGCGCAGGTCAGCAGTCCGGTACGCCGGCGATCTTCACGCCGCCCCGCAGATACAGGTTGTTGACGTAGGCGATGTCACTGCCCGAGAACTCCTGCACCGCCGTCCACCAGTTGTTGGTGCCGACGGCGGGGTCGGTGACGGACTGGCCCTGCTTCTGGCACACCGCGTCCAGCCAGTACTTCGAGCGGACGGCCAGGACGCCCGAGTCCTTGGTCGGCTGGGCCCGCAGGTTGACGTCGGTCGCCCAGATGTAGACGTCGGTCAGGGTCGGGTCGCCGCCGGTGGCCCCGGCGGGTGCCGCGGGCGCGGCCGAGGCTGTCGTGGCCAGGGCTCCGGTGGTGAGGGCGAGCGCGGCGAGTGCGGTGGCGGAGTGACGTATCAGCCTGTTCATATGTGTTCCCCCTAGGTGGTGGTCGTGGGTCAGCACTGGGCCGAGGCGGGCAGATCGCCGTACTGGTCACCCTTGAGGTAGACGGCGCTGACGTAGCCCTCGACGACGTGCACCCAGATGTTGTTGGTGTAGCCGTGGTCGACGATGGTCTCGCCGTAGGTCCAGCAGTCGGCACCGCGCGGCTGGTTCGCCACGATGCTGCCGACCTTCTCGGTCTTGCTGGAGGGGCCCTTGCGGACGTTGACGGTCTCGTACGGCACGACCGCGTACGGCGCCGCCAGGATCTGCGCGGAGCCCTGCTCGACGGTGGTGGCGGCGACGGCGTTCGCGGCGGTCAGCGGTGCGAGGACGGCGAGCGTCCCGGCACCGACGAGCGCGGCTCTGACGAGGGTGCGAGTGAGCATGACGTGTTTCCCCCTGTATCGATCTGTATCGACCTGTGCGACGTGGTCTTGAACAGCACTCAGGACTGTAGGGAGACATGAGATCGAGGTGTCCCTGACAGATGTCAGGGAGGCGTGAGTTGCCGCGTCCTCAGGCGCGCGCCGCCGACCGGTACGGCCGCGCGGAACGCGGGGGCAGCAGGGTCAGGTGCTCCTCGTGGACCAGGTCGAAGCGCAGGGCGAGTGAGACCAGTTCCTCGCGTTTGGCCCCCACCCGCGTGCCGTCCTCGTCGTCGGTGTCGTCGGTGCGCAGCCGGAGCTTGGCGGTGGTCAGGTAGTCGATGTGGTAGTTCACGGCGGACCGGGTCAGGTCGCGGCACGACTCCAGGTCGCGCAGCCGCTCGACGATCGCTCCGGCACCGGGGAGCGCCGCGCCGGAAACGTTGCGCAGCCGCGGCTCGCACAGAGCGACCAGGACGAGGAAGTACTTCGACGTCGGGTCGAGGGAGAAGGGGCTGAGGGTCTTCTCCCCGTGGTCGGGGCCGGTGCCCGGCTGGGCGTAGGCGTGCTGGGGCGCGAACACCTTGAAGCCGACGGTGCCGTCGAGCGCGGGCAGCACGACCCGGGAGAACTCGAAGGGAACGGGCGCCCCGAGCCGTCCCGGCGCGACCTTGACATGCTCGCCCGCCCCCTCGAGGTTCTCCACGACATAGGTCGACGTCACGCTGAAATTCGACAGCCGCCAGAAGTCCCCTGCCGCCTCGATCCGTCCCGCATGCCGTGACACACCGGGATCGGGGAGCGAGATGGGTGGTTCGACGCCCGGTGCTCCACGGCCGAAGTCACTGGTTTCCCCCGGGCCCATGTGCAGGAGCCGGGGTTTGCCGTCAACTGCCGCGCGACCAGGGCCCGTTGTGTCGGGCAACTGGACGATGACGGTGTCCATGCTTCTCTTCCCCCGTGGCGCTGCAGCCTTGATCGTCGCTTTCACGGTGTTTCAGGGTGGTCACGTGGTCACGTGGTCACGGTGTTCACGCAGGAAGCGTGCAGTACAGGAACAGGTGCGGCTCGGTGGCGCCGTCCGGGTGGTCCGGGGTGAACTCCACATGCTGCTCGGACTCCACCGCGAGGCCGGCGGCCCGCGCCAGGGCCACGACGCCCTCGGCGGCGAAACTGGTGGCCCGGACGGGTCGGCCCATGAACTCGATCGCGAAGTCCTCCACGTCCGCGGGCACGGTCGCGAGCACCAGACTGCCTCCCGGCCGCAGCGTCCGAGCCAGCCGCGTCAGCACCTCCGACTGGTCCGCGCGCGGCATCTGGAGCAGCGAGAAGTACACGCACACCGCGTCGAACGACCCCTCCTCCAGCGGCACTTCACGGATGTCGGCGTGGCGGAACGTGGCCCGTGGCACCTGGCGGGTCGCCAGGTCGACCATGACGGGGGAGACGTCCACCCCCAGCACCTCGTGGCCCGCGTCGGCCAGCGTCGACGCCGTGGGGCGGCCGGTCCCGCTGCCGACGTCCAGGACACGGCTGCCGGGCGCGAGCCGGCCGAGCAGCCACTCCAGTGACGCCAGATGCGCCTCGGAATGGGCGAACGCCTTCTCGTACGTGAGCCCCAGCGCGTCGAACACCGCTGCCGCCCGCTGCCCGTGCTCCTCGTCGGCCACGGCCTGCTCCCCCCTCGTGGTGTCCGTGAATCGTAGCCCGGCACCGCCCGGGTGCGCCGTGGCTTGCGGACGAAAGCCGAGGCAGGGCAGGGTTCGGACGTGGCCACTTTGCTGATCGTGCATCACACGCCCTCGCCCCACTGCCAGGCGATGTTCGAGGCCGTCGTCTCCGGTGCGACGGCGCCGGAGATCGACGGCGTCCGCGTCGTGCGCCGCGCGGCGCTGTCCGCCACGGCCTCGGACGTGCTGGAGGCGGACGGCTGCCTGCTCGGCACCCCGGCCAACCTCGGCTACATGTCCGGCGCCCTCAAGCACTTCTTCGACCAGGTGTACTACCCCTGCCTCGACGAGACGCGCGGCCGGCCGTACGGCGTCTACGTGCACGGCGGCAACGACGTCACCGGCGCGCTACGCGGCATCGAGTCGATCACCACCGGCCTCGGCTGGCGCCGCGCGGCCGAACCCGTGGCCGTCACCGGCGAACCGGCCAAGGCCGACATCGAGGCGTGCTGGGAACTGGGCGCGACGCTCGCGGCCGGCCTGATGTCCCAGATGCCCTAGAGGATGCCGTCCGCGGTGGCGCCCGGCGTGATCAGCCCGCTCTCGTAGGCGAGGACGACCGCCTGGACGCGGTCGCGCAGCTCCAGCTTCGACAGGATCCGGCCGATGTGTGTCTTCACCGTCGTCGGACTGAGGACCAGCCGCTCCGCGAGCTCGGCGTTGCTCAGCCCGGTCGCCAGCAGCCGCAGCACCTCCAGCTCACGGGGCGTCAGCCCGGACAGGTCATGGTGCGTAGTGGTCGAGGACAGGGCCTCCTCCCGGTGGGCGAAGCGCTCGATCAGCCGACGGGTGATCGCGGGCGCCAACAGGGCGTCTCCGGACCGCACCAGCTTCACGGCGGCCACCAGATGCTCGGGGGTGACGTCCTTGAGGAGGAAGCCGCTGGCCCCCGCGGTGAGGGCGGCGTAGACGTAGTGGTCGAGGTCGTACGTGGTCAGGATGATCACGCGGATCTCGCCCGCCGTGTCGTCGGCGAGGATCCGCCGGGTGGCCTCGATGCCGTCCATCACCGGCATCCGGATGTCCATGAGGACGACGTCGGGACGGGTCCGCCGGACCGCGGCGACCGCCTCCGCCCCGTCGGCCGCCTCCGCGGTCACCTCGATGCCGTCCGCGGTCAGGATCATCCCGAATCCGGTCCGCACCAGGGCCTGGTCGTCGGCGATGACGGCCCGCAACACGTCTTCCCCCGCACCGTCCGTCAACCCGGTCTCCTCGTCGACCCGGTGTCCGTTCACGTCGTCCTCCACTCCGGTCCCCCCGCCGATCCGTCGCCGCTCACGCCGTGCCCCGCAGCAGTCTCCGTGCGGGCCGGTGCCCGCTCACCCCGTTCGCCACGGCACCTCCGCCCTGATCCGGAAGCCGCCGGCGAGAGTCGGACCGGCCGCCAGCTCGCCGCCGTAGACCGCGAGGCGCTCGCGCAGCCCGATCAGCCCGCGGCCGTTTCCGTCCGCCGGGACGCCGTCGCGGACCGGGCCGGTGTCCATGACCTCGATCTCCAGCTGGTCACCGTTCCAGCCGACGGTGACGACGGCCTCGGCGCCTGGCGCGTGCTTGATGGTGTTGGTCAGCGCCTCCTGGACCACGCGGTACGCCGTGAGGTCCACGCCGGGCGGCAGCGGTTCCGGGGGCAGTGACACCGAGATGCCCACCGGCGTCCCGGCGGCCCGCACCCGGTCGATCAGGGCGCCCAACTGCCCGAGGCCCGGCTGCGGTTCGAGGCCGTCGGCGGGGGAGTCCGGGCGGCCGGTGTCCGGGGCCGCCAACAGGCCCATCACGTGCCGGAGTTCGGCCATCGCGGCCCGGCCCCCGGCCTCGACCGCGAGAAGCGCCGCCTTGGACCGCTGTGGGGACGCGTCCATGACCTTGCGCGCGGCGCCCGCCTGGATGACCATCACGCTCACATTGTGGGTCACGACGTCGTGCAACTCGGCGGCGATCCGCGCCCGTTCCTCCTCCACGGCCCTGCGTGTCGCCTCCTCGTGCGCCCGCTCCAGTGCTGCGAACCGGTCCCGGCTGGCCGCGAGCCGCCGCCGTCCGCTCCGGACCACGCTCGCCAGCACCCCGGCCACCAGCAGCAGCACCCCGGGGCTCGACCAGCCGGGCAGCACCGGTTCCGTCGACCGGAAGGCCACACCGGCCAGCACGGCCGCGACGACGAGGCCTGCCATCGCCCCCACCCGGTGCCGGCTGTGCATGACCGCGCCGTACGTGCCGATGACGCAGGTCAGCACGGTGATCCAGGAGGCGTCGTCGCCGATGGCGAGGGCCGCGCCGAGCACCACCGCGAACACGGTCAGCGGAAACCGCCGCCGCGCCGCCAGCGGAAGCGCCGACAGCACGACCAGTCCCCAGGGCGGCGAGGGGAGCAGCGGTTCGATCCGGCCACCCGGAAGAACGGGAGGCCGGGGCGGAACAGGCGCGCCGTACTCGATCCTCGACACCTGCACCGGCCCGTCTCCGGGATAGCGCGACGCCACCACCAAAGCGACCGCCGTCAACAGCACGGCCAGCAGCACGTCGAAGCACACCGACCGCCGCGACAGCGCGGCGCCCTTCGCCTCCGGCCGCAGCGCGGCACGCACCTGCCGACGCCATCCCCGCAGGTACCTCGTCTCCATGCGCACATTGTCGCGGCCCCCTGGCCCGCGGCGCGTCCGTCTGCACGACCAACACCCCGTCCGCCGGGCGTACTTCGCAGGGATGACCCCGTCACCGCGTCCTCCGCGCGAAGGGCCGCATCTCGGCGCCCCGGCGGACGCGCAGCCGGCCCGCCCGTCCGTACCTTCGCCACGCCGGCAAGGACACGACCCGACAACCGTGAGGACGGGCACCTCCCATGACCAAGTGATCGAACTGAAGGGCGTGGCCAAGCGCTACGACAACGCCGGCGCACCCGCGCTCGGACCGCTCGACCTCTCCGTCGCCCAGGGCGAGGCCCTCGCCGTGACCGGCCCCTCCGGCAGCGGCAAGTCCACCCTGCTGAACCTCGTCGCCGGACTCGACAAGCCGACCGAGGGCACCGTGACCGTCGCCGGGCAGCAGGTCGAGCGGCTCGGCGAGCACGCCCTGGCCCGGTTCCGCCGTGAACGGATCGGCATGGTCTTCCAGTTCTTCAACCTCCTCGACGACCTCACCGTCTTCGACAACATCCGGCTTCCCGCCCAGCTCACCGGCGTCTCCCGGCGCACGTCGGAGGCCCGGACACAGGAGCTCATGGAAGTCCTGGGCATCCAGAAGCACGCCCGCGCCTACCCCGGCCGTCTCTCCGGCGGCGAACGCCAACGCGTCGCCGTCGCCCGGGCGTTGGTGAACCGGCCCGCGCTGCTGCTCGCCGACGAACCGACCGGCGCCCTCGACAGCGCCTCGGGCCAGGACGTCCGCGAACTCCTGGTCGACCTGCACCGCGGCGGACAGACCATCGTCCTCGTCACCCACGACCCGGCCCTGGCCGAGGCCTGCGCGAGCCGCTCCGTCCACCTCGTCGACGGTCATGTCGCCCTCGACTCCCGTGCGGAGGCCGTGTGATGAGCGGACCGCTCGTCCGGGTCGTCCGGTCCGGGGTGGGGCGACGCCGTGTGCAGACCGTGGTCATCGCCGTCGCCACGATGATGGCCGTGGCGGCGGCCGTGGTCGCCGGCTCCCTCATCGTCGTCTCCAACGCGCCCTTCGACCACGCCTTCGCCCAGCAGAAGGGCGCCCACCTCACCGCCGAGTTCGACCCGGCCAAGGTCACCGCGGCGCAGCTCGGGGCCACCGAGCGGTTGGATGCGGTCACCGCGAGCGCGGGGCCGTACCCCTCCACGGTCATCGAGGCGACGGACTCGTCCGGCCGCCGGCCCCCAGCCATGACCCTGGTCGGACGCACCGGTCCGCACGCGGACGTGGACGACCTGGACCTCACGTCGGGCCGGTGGGCGAGGAAGTCGGGCGAGATCGTACTGAGCTCCTCCTACGAGGGGCCCGCCTTCAAGGTGGGCGACACCCTGACGGCCTCCGGCACGACACTCACGGTCGTCGGTTTCGCCACCTCGGCCAGCGAGACCGCCGACATGTGGGCAACTCCCTCGCAGGTCAGGGCCCTTGCCTCCAAGGAACACCCCGTCACCAGCCAGATGCTCTACCGCTTCGACTCGGCGGGTTCGAACGGCGACATCGCCGCTGACCGCAAGAAGCTCCTGGGCGCCGTTCCGTCCGCTGCGCTCCTCGGCACCCGGTCCTACCTCGACACCAAGCGCGCCGCCGACTCGGGCGCCGCGCCGACCATCCCGTTCCTGGTCGCGTTCGGGGTCCTCGGCATCGTCATGTCGGTGATCATCGTGGGCAGCGTCATCAGCGGCGCGGTCGGCACCAGCCTGCGCAGGATCGGCATCCTCAAGGCCATCGGCTTCACCCCGCGCGAAGTCGTCCGCGCCTATGTCGCCCAGGCGCTCATCCCGGCAGCCGCGGGCATCGCGCTCGGCGTCGTCCTCGGCAACCTGCTGGCCGTGCCGCTCCTGGACGACACCGAGCAGGCGTACGGCACCGCCACCCTGTCCGTCGCCTGGTGGGTGGACGTCGTGGTCCCCGTCGGCGCCCTGCTGGTCGTCGGGGTCGCGGCCTTCTTCCCCGCCCTGCGGGCCGGGCGGCTGCGCACGGTCGAGGCCATCGCTGTCGGGCGCGCCCCGCGCACCGGACGCGGTCAGTGGGCCCACCGCGCGGCGGGACGGCTGCCGCTGCCCCGAGCCGTGACCTACGGCCTCGCCAGCCCCTTCGCCCATCCGGTCCGCACCCTCGCGATGCTGCTCGCCGTGGCCTTCGGCACGATCGCGGCGACCTTCGCCGTCGGCCTCACCCCCTCACTGAACGAGGTCAGTGCGATACAGGACCCCGAGAACCGTTCCCCGGTCACCGTCTTCGCAGGCGGCCCGAGCATCGCGGGCGGCGAGCACGTCCCAGCACCGGGCACCCCGGAGCCCGAGCCGGCCGACCCCGCGCAGGTGAGCGCCGCCATCAGGGCCCAGTCGGGCACCGCCTCGTACTACGGCATGAGCGGGCAGGACGCCACGGTGGCCGGGATCTCCGGAACGGCCCGGGCGACCCTCTACCAGGGCGACTCCACCGCCGGCGGCTACGCGATGGTCTCCGGGCACTGGCTCACCGGCGCGGGCCAGGTCGTCGTACCCGGCCGGTTCCTGGAGACCACCGGTGCCGAGATCGGCGACACGGTGCGGGTGACCGTCGGGAAGGAAACGGCCACCTTGCGGATCGTCGGCGTGGCCTTCGAGAGCTCGGGCGGCGAACTGGAGATCCAGGCGAACCTGGCGGACTTTCCTGCGGCCAAGCCCCAGGTGTTCCTGGTCGACCTCAAAAAAGGCGTCTCCGCGGTCTCGTACGCCGAGAAGCTCGCCGCACGGATCGAGCCCCTCGGCGCCGACGCCCGGGCCAACGCCCCCTCCGAGCAGGACAACCTGGTGCTCATCCTGAACACGATGGCCGCGCTCCTCACTCTGATGCTCGTCTGCGTCGCAGGCCTCGGCGTGCTCAACTCCGTCGTCCTGGACACCCGGGAGCGCGTCCACGACCTGGGCGTGTGCAAGGCACTGGGCATGTCCCCGCGACAGACCGTGAGCCTCGTCCTCGCCTCGGTGACCGGCATCGGGGTACTCGGGGGCCTCGTCGGAGTGCCCGTCGGATACGCGCTGCACGGCTATGTGCTGCCGGTGATGGGACGCGCGGCGGGCACCGAACTGCCCGCCGTCGTCCTCGACGTCTACGACACCCCGCAGCTGCTCCTGCTGGGCCTGGCCGGCCTGGTCATCGCGCTGCTGGGTGCGATGCTCCCGGCCGGCTGGGCGGCGAAGGCGCGCACGGCCACGGCTCTGCGCACGGAGTGAGGGTCATCCTTCGCCGCGAAGGCCGGCGACGAGGCCTACGACGAGGTCGCGGGGCAGGCCGTGGGTGTCGTGGAGGTACTCGTAGTCCTCCTCGCTCAGCGGCCCCCGGTACCGCGGCCCGGACAGCAGACGGCGACCTCGCTCCAGCAGCCGGTCGAACCGGCGTTCCTCCTCCAGCAGCACGTCACGCACGAGATCTGTCCCGGAAGCCGTCCTGAAGTGGTCCAGCGTGTGCTGGAGGAGTTCCACGGGCAGGTCGGCGAGGGTGCGGGACGGGTCGTCGCGCCGCAGACCGGTGAGCAGCCGACGCACGATGCGGCGCAGGACGTATCCGCGCCCGGTGTTCGACGGCCGTACCCCGTCGCCGATGACGACGACAGCGGAGCGCAGATGGTCGCAGACCAGCCGCAGCGACGGTTCGTCGAGCTTCCAGAGCGGCGGCAGCAGTCGCATCCATGGCTCGAACAGGTCGGTGTCGTAGACCGAGTCACAGCCGTGGAGGACGGTGGCCAGGCGTTCCAGCCCCATGCCGGTGTCGATGCCCGGACGCTCCAGGGGCTGGAGCGAGCCGTCGTCCAGGCGCCGGTAGCGCAGGACGACGTGGTTCCAGATCTCCACCCAGCGCGGGTCGGTGGTGGGGGTTCCCCGGGGCGGGACCCCGCCGGTCCACACGAAGATCTCCGAGTCGGGGCCGCACGGGCCGACGGGCCCGTTGGACCACCAGTTGTCCTCCCTCGTGAGTTCGACCGGCACGCCCAGCTCCTGCCAGGTGCGCTGCGATTCGAGGTCGGGGCCGACCTGTCCGTCGCCGCCGAACACCGTGACGTGCAGCTTCTCGTGAGGGATGCCGAAACCCTCGCGCAGCAGCTCGTATCCCCAGCGAAGGCTCTGGGGGTGGCCGTAGTCGCCGAGCGACCACGAGCCGAGCATTTCGAACACCGTCAGGTGCGTGGAGTCACCGATCTCGTCGAGGTCGGTCGTCCGCAGACAGCGCTGCACATTGACCAGCCGGCGGCCCCGGGGATGGGGGAGGCCCTCCAGGTGGGGCGTGAGCGGGTGCATGCCCGAGGTGGTGAAGAGCACCGGGTCCCCGGGCGGCGGCAGCAGCGTGCTGCCCGTGATCAGGTGGTGTCCGCGCTCGCGGTAGAAGTCGGTGAAGACGCGTACGGTCCGGTCCGTGTCCATGGCAGTGGTCCTCGGGTCTGGTGGGACCGGAAACGACCGCGGGAACAGACGGCGACCAGAGGTCCTGCACCGGCGGTCCGTTTCCGGCCGCCGGGGGATGGGAGAGGTCAGGCGTCGGCAGCCGGCGAGCTGGTCGCTCGCGCGGCTGCGATGTGGGTACAGCTGCTGACCTTCATGCGATCAACGGTATCCGCGGGTCTCCCCGCCCGTCACCGGGTTTTCCGGGAGAGGACGCCGTTGTAGCCCTTGCACCACTGTTCCTGGCTCACCAGTCCCCGCCCCCCGTGGACCGCGTGCGCCTCGGCCAGCGCGATGCGCAGCGCCGGGCGGATCTCCGCGGGCAGAGTGCCGAGGTCGGGCCAGTGCACGACGTGCAGGGCGACATCCCGCAGCTTGGTGTTGGTGCGCTGGGACACGGTCTTCAGGACCTCCCACCCCTGCTCGGGGTGCAGACCGCTCACCGCCGTGACGACGCCGATCGCCTGATCGACGACGGCGTGCGAGACAAGGGCCTGCTTGAGCTGGGCGATTTCCTCCTGGAGTTCCTCGATCTTCTCAACCAGCTCTTCGCGTTCTGTCATGCACAGCCCTGTATCCCTCTCCCCCTGGTGCCCGGCGACTCCAACGGCCGCCGCCCCTCCAGCCTGCCCGCCGCAGGTCACCGCCGCGAGCCACCGGGCGCACACCTCGCGACCTGCCAGGACAGAAAACGAACGCGGCCCGCTCATCACGACAATCGCGGGTAGGTGCCACAGGGGAGCCGAGCCGCGAGTGGAAGGACCTGGCCGCCATGGAGACGCTCACATTCGACAGCGACGACCTGGACCGCACCGAGGAGTTCCTCAGTCACGCCTACGCGCGGATGCGCATCGGCAACGGCACCTCGGACAGCAGCCGTGCCCGGATCCACCGCAGCGCGATCGACGCGCTCAGCGTCGACGAACTCGAACTCGACTTCGACATGAGCTACGCGGTCACCCCGCTGGGCCGGATCTGCCTGTGCGTCGTCCACGAGGGCACCATCGAGGACCACGTCTACCAGGGCGTCTCGGACTCCTTCGGTCCTGGCGACGTGGTGTCGTTCGCCCCGCCGGAGCTGTCCTACGCGGGCCGTGTCCGCGCGGCCCGCTACAACATCACCATGCTGGACCCCGCGCTGCTCACGCAGGTCGCGGGGGAGCCGGCCACCGGGCGCGGGGAACCGGTCCGGCTGACCGGACACCGGCCGGTCAGTCCCGCCGCGGGCGACCGGCTGCGGACGACGATCCGCTATGTGCGCGACCACGTCCTGGCGGATCCGGCCGTCGCCGACCAGCCACTGGTCGCCTCCACCGCGGCCCAGCACCTCGCCGCGACCGTCCTGGCCACCTTCCCCAACACCGCGTCCGCCGACCCCACGGGCGCCGACCGCCAGGACGCCCACCCCTCGGCCCTGCGCCGTGCCCTCGCCCACATCGACGACCACGCGGACCGTCCCCTGACCGTCGCCGAGATCGCGGAGGCGGCCCACGTCAGCGTCCGCGCGCTTCAGTACGCCTTCCGCCGGCATCTGGACAGCACCCCGCTCGAGTACCTCCGCAAGGTCCGCCTGTCCCATGCCCACGACGAGCTGGCGGCCGCCGACCCCGAGGAGGGCGCCACGGTCACGGACATCGCCGCGCGTTGGGGCTTCTACCATCCGGGCCGCTTCGCCACCCTCTACCGGCATTCCTACGACCGTCCGCCGCGCCGCACCCTGCACGACGGCTGACGTCCGCTCTGCGGCTGGTGACAAAGCGTTCGGCAGGCCCTGCGTTCTTGTGAGCAACCGCCGAGAGCGCGGTGCCCCTCGCCCTACCGTCCCAGCATGAACACGAGTCGCAGCAGAGGAAGCACATGGCGCACCGCGGCGCTGGCGGTGCTGCTGACCACCGGGGCGTTCACCGTGGCGTCCCCGGACGCCCAGGGAGACAGCGCGCGAACCGAGACAGCCGTGGCGAAGAGCGCCGGTGTGACCGAGACCGTGGTGCGGGTGAGAGCACCGCTGCCGGCCTCGTTCGGGGCGCGCCCGGCGGCGTGCGACTGGCTGTCGTATCTGCGCTACCGGTCCTCGGCGGGCCCGGCGGCATCGGCCGACGCCGACCGGATCCTCGTCGCCCAGCCGGGCATCCTGGAGGGCGCCGGAGCCTTCGACAGCGTCGCCCGCAACACCGTGACCCGGGCCGCCGAACAGGGCCAGGACATCGAGTTCTGGGCCCTGGACCGGCGCTCCAACTGCCTTGAGGACCACACCGGAACAGCCTCCGGCGACCAGCACACCGCCGTCGACTACTACTACCGCGGCAAGCAGGTCGCGGGCCGCACCTTCGCCGGGTTCGTCGGCAACGACCAGCTCGGGTGGATGGCGAAGCTCGGCATCGAGCAGACCGTCCGCGACGAATACGACCTGCTCGCAGCCGAGTTGCCCGACCAGGGCGTCCGCAGGGACAAGGTGCTGTGCGGCGGCCACTCGCTCGGCGGTGTCATCACCGGATACTTCGCCACCGCCGACTTCGACGGCAACCCCGCCACCACCACCGACGCGGGACACAACCAGTGCGCCGGCTACTTCGCCCTCGACACCACCGTCTCCACCTCGCTCGGCGACCTGAGCGGCAGCGTCCCCGGCGACACCAACCTGCCCGACGTGGGCCTCGGTTACGGCGTGGTCCAGGCCGGACTCGACAGCGGAGTGCTCCCGCGCTCGCTGTCCGCGCCCGTCCTGCTCAACCCCGAGACCATGACCCTGCTCGCCATCGCGGGCGTCGGTGCCCTGCAGAACCCGGGCGGCGAGGCCGACCTGCCGAGCTATCTGCCCGCCAACACCAACATCGAGGCCACCAACCGCTTCCTGTTCTCCAAGGACACCGCGACCTTCCTCACCGGTTCACCCGCGGTGAAGGACTTCCGGCTCACCAACGAGGCGGTGCTCGGATCGCTGATGGACGACCAGTCCGTCCCGCTCGCCTTCCTGCAGAGCAGCGTGGGCTTCTTCGACGGAGGGCCGATCACCGACAAGAACTTCCCCGCCGCCAACGGGAGTTCGCAGCAACCCGGGCTCTTCGGCACCGAGTACAAGGCCATCCCGGCCGTGCCCCACGGACCGCTGTACACGTGGCGCGATTACGACCGTGTCGGCGACCCCGACGACCCCGGATACCGGTCCTCGGACGGGACGCCGTTCACCGCGGCGGGCAAGGAGGTCACCGACATCCAGGAGTTGGCGCGCAGCATGGCGGGGCAGCCGCTGGACTTCACCGAGCAGTACTTCCCGACCAAGCTGGTCACCGACCTCGAACTGGCCACCTCCCCGCAGGTGAAGCGACTCGTGGTGCACCCCGACGGGCTCACCGCGAACCCGACGCTGACGGTCCTCGCGGGCGACGGACTGCTCGCCGGCCGGGTCCCCGCCGATCTGCATCCCGTGGTCGCCGACGGCTACCAGCACCTCGACGTGCTGACAGCGGCGCCGGTCCAGAACAACGGCCGGCCCGAGCCGGTGTCCACCGCACTGACGCAGTTCGCCCGCACACCTCAATAGCCCCCACGGAAGGGGGAAGGGCCCGGGAGGAGAACTCCTCCCGGGCCCTTCCTCACGCTGTCACTCAGACCTTGCCCGCGGCGAACGTCGCCGCCGCGTCGGCGTTCGCCGTGTAGCCGAGGTGGGCCAGCGTGTCGTTGCCGCCCGCCTCGCAGACGGGGTCACCCTTCGCGCAGAAGTCGATGGTGCGGCTCTGGTAGGTGCCGGTGACGCTCTTGCCGATCGCCCGGATCGGGTTGCCGAACAGCAGTACCGCGGCCACGCGGGACTGCAGGGCGGCGGGAATGGTGGCCACGATGGGACTGCCGACCACCGCACCGGCGCTGCTGATGCCGATGGAGTTGTCGACGACGTTCGCGCCCTGCGAATAGCCGACCAGAACGAAACGCTGGTTCGGACACGAGGCCGCCTGGCTGTTCACGTGGTTCACCAGATCCGCGTTTCCCTGCGCGGCCGACGTGAGGGAAAGGTCCGCGGGGTAGTTCACCTTGTAGCTGGTGACACTCCGGCCCGTGAGTTTCCTCTGCAGGGCCGAGTAGACCGGGTCGCCGACGATCAGGCCGAGATCGCCCGGCTCGAACGTGCCGCGAGCAGCGACGACGTCGATGTCCGAGCAGGCCGCGGCTGATGCCGACGGTGCCGCGACGGTGGCCACCGAAGCTCCGCCGACCAGCGAGAGCGCGGCGAGGCACAAGCGAATACGCATGGGGGGATCCTTTGAGGGTGGGGCGTGTGAAACGCCTGTGGAAAGGATGACCCGAACGTATTCGCTTGACCATGTCCGGTGTTATGGACGGGAATTCAGGAATTCCTCGTTCTTTTGTGCGGTGGTGAGTGCCAGAATCAGATCCAGACGGGAACCGGGCTCATGCAGCGAGTCACCGAAGACCTTCTCCAGCTGACGAAGCCGATAGCGCACGGTCTGCGGATGGACATGGAGACCGGCGGCCACATCGGGGACGTTGCTGCCGCTGAGCAGCCATGCCAGCAGGGTCTCGGCGAGCCGCTCGCGCTGCCCCTCCGACACGGCCTCGAGCGGGGCGAGGGCCCGCGCGCGCAGGTGGTCGAGCATCGGTTCGTCACTGTGCAGCAGCAGCGTGGACAGGTGGTCGGCGCAGCGCACCACCCCCTGCCGGGGGAGGATCCCGCGCCCCATCAGCCCCAGGGCCCGGCCGGCCCAGTGCAGCGACCGGGCGGCCTGCGTGAGCGGCACCGTCGGCCCGATCGCCGCCGGCCGCCCGCGCAGCGCGAGACCGAACGCCCGGCCCCCGAAGTGCCCGGAACCCTCCGGGTCCGGGATGAGCATCCGCGGCGGCCGCGACTCCATGTCCACGAGCGCTCCCGCGGCGACCAGTGGCCAGTCCTCCTCCCGCTGCTCGGGGGTGGCCGCGAGCGCGACGACCGCGACCTGTGCGGGTACCGGCCACCGGGCACCGTGCGCCAGGTCCTGCACCGCCGCCTGCGCCACCGGTCCCTCGCCGAGCAGCAGGTCCAGCAGACGTCTGCGCCGGCGTTCCAGCTCGTCCGTGTCGTGGGCCCGGGCCTCGGAGTATCCGGCGGCGGCCGCCTCCGCGACCTCGTGCACCGTACGGAAGGCGAGCTCGCCGAGAGTCGTCACCGCCGCCGAGTCCAGGCCGACCTCCTCCGCGGTGCGGCCCATCAGCCGCCAGGCGTGCAGCCCGCCCACCCGCAACGCGGACTGCAGGGCGTCCAGGCTGCGTCCCTCCAGGGCCTCGCCGCGGCCGAGTTCGTAGTACGTCGCCGCGATCGCGTCCCCACGGCCGCGGGGGTCGGCGATGTGGTCGACGAACAGGGTCAGCGCCTGCACCACACCGGCTCTGAGGTGCTCGCGGAAGGTGCCGTCGGCCGGCCGGGCGTACTCGGGCACCTGCCGGCGGACCTCCTCCTCGACCTCGTCGGCGACTTCCTCGAGCTGGGAACGCAGCAGGTCGGCCAGGTCGGGCGGCACTGGGGCGGCGCCGAGGCCCTTCGGGGTCCCGTGCGGGGCGGGGGTGGCCAAGGGGGGCCCTCCTTTCACCCGGAAGCGGCTCACCCGCGGGCTGGTGCCCGTGGGACGAGGGGTAAGTCCCGTGTTGGACGGACGACCCCTGCGTTGCGTTCCGTGCCCCGACGGGACCGACATCACTCCGCCACCCCCAGCCCACGGGCGAGCATCGGCCATGACGCGGTGAACTCCGGCTTCCAGTAGGCCCAGCTGTGCCCGCCTCCCGAGTAGAAGTGGGTGGTGACCGGGACGCGCAGCAGCGCGAGCGTGTCGGTGAAGCTGTGGGCGGAGGGCCACAGGGTGCTCTCCAGCGCCTCGGGCAGCCAGTCGCCCGTGCCCCCCGCGAGTCCGCTGCCGCTGGAGACGTACAGGGCGGTGCCGCGAAGCCCCTGGGCGCGGTCGCGCGGGTTGAAGTCGCGCCAGGTGAGCAGGTTCAGGAACGGATTGCCCCACAGAGAGGCGGGGACCAGGTTCTCCCGGGCCACGATGGCGTCGACCAGGGTGGGGACACCGGGGGCCATGGTGTCGAGGATCCCGCTGTAGGAGGCCGCCGCGGCGAACATGCCGGGATGCCGTGCCGCGTGCGCCATGGCGCCGTAGCCCCCGGTGGACACGCCCGCGACGACCCGTACCCCGGAGGCCCGGTAGCTGCGGGCGAGCAGCGCCGGGACCTCCGACAACTGGAAGGTCTCGTAGTCGGGCCCGCCGCGCCAGGCGGTGGGGATTCCGGTGGGTCCCCCGTCGGGCATCGCCACGATCAGGTCGCGGCCCGCGGTGAAGTCCTCGATGTCCGTCTCCCGGGTCCAGGACGTGTAGTCGTCGTGGGCCCCGTGCAGCAGATACAGGACGGGGTAGGTGCGCGTGGGCTGGGTGTCGAACCCCGTCGGCAGGATCAGCCGTACCGGCGCGCTGCGGCCCAGGGCGGCGGAGGGCACGGACACGTCGATGGTGCGGGACCCGAGCGCCGAGGCGGTCCGGGCGCCGAACAGGACGGCGAGACCGGCACCTGCCGCGGCCTTGGTGACGGTACGTCGGGACACTGCGGTGGTGCGACGGTGCATGGCGGCTCTCCTCGGATCACGTTCAGCGGGTCCCTTCGGCGAGCCGCCGCCCCAGGTGGGCGGCGATCTCGTCGACGTGTGGCGCATCGAGCAGCGACAGGTGGTGTCCCGTGACCGGTACGACGGTCAGGCGCGGGCACACCTCGTCCCAGCCCAGTGCCTCGTCGTCCCGCTCGTAGGCGGGATCACGCACGGTGTGCGGAGCGGGCTCCGTGGCCCGGTACAGGACCACCGGCCCGTCATACCTGCCCGGCCGGTGCGCCTCGCCGATCCTCAGGTCCAGGTAGGAGGCGCGCTGGTGCGCGAGGGCGGCGGGCGGCACGTCGGCGGTCGCGCGCAGGATCCGCAGCACGGTGTCGATGCGCTCGGCGTCGTCGTCCATCGCGACGAGGTCGTCGTACGGCAGCTCCAGCCTGACCCCGTAGGCGTCGTGGACGTGGCGGGCGAACCCCTCGAAGTGGGCGCGGGTCCGGTCGGCCGGTGTGCGGTCCGGCTGGGGGAGCGGCCGTACGGAGTCGATCAGCGCGACGAGTTCCACGTCCCGTCCCGCGGCGGTGAGGTGCCGTGCCGTCTCCTGGGCGACGAAGCCGCCGAACGACCAACCTCCCAGCAGGCAGGGCCCGTCGGGGTGGACGGCGGTGACGGCCTCGGCGTAGCGGCGCGCTTTCTCGGTCACCGTGCGGGCGTCGTCGAGGCGTTCGAGACCGTGCACGGGCCGCTCGCCGCCGAGACGTTCGATGAGCGCCCGGTAGACGTCCGTCGTTCCGCCGGCGGCATGCACGAGGAACAGCGGCGGGAGGGAGCCGGTGGCGCGGAGAGGGCGTGTCGCACCCGTGGGCGGAGTCGGCCGGAGGAGACCGGCCACCTCCTCGACGGTGCGGGCGCCGAGCAGGTCGCGCAGGGGAAGTTCGACGGCGAACTCGCGCTCCAGTGCGGTACGGATCCGGACCGCCATCAGGGAGTCCAGGCCGAGGTCGGCGAGCGCGGTGCCGGGAGTGACACGGCCGGTGGGATGGCCGGTGACGGCGGCGATGTGGCGGCACACCCGGGCGGCGACGGACGTGTCCTCACCCGCCTGCGCCTTCTCACCCCGACCCCTGGCGGGCACCGCCGGCCGCCCGTCCGTCCACCAGTGCCGCACATGCTTCCAGCGAGGCGCGGGAAGATCGATGACCCGTCCGGCCGGGAGCGGCAGCCGGCCGCCCGCGCAGTACAGCGCCCCCACCCGGGTGAGGAAGTCGGCGCCTGTGTCGGCGTCCCGCCGGAGCGTGCCGATCGCGACGGAGCCGGGCGCGGTGTCGGTGATGGCCCGGGCCAGGACCGGGTGGGGCGAGATCTCGACGAAGGCGGTGTGGCCGTCGGCGGCGGCCGCGGCGACGGCCCGGTCCAGCCGTACGGGCCGCCGCAGGTTCGCGGCCCAGTGCGCGGCGTCGAAGACACTGTCGCCGCGCGGGTCGTCCAGGACGGTGGAGTAGACGGGCACGCGCGCGGGTCTGCCTCCGATGTCCGCCAAGGATTCGGTCAACTCGGCCAACAGTGGCTCGACTTGAGGAGAGTGCCCGGCGCCGACGACCCGCATGGACCGTGCCACCCGCCCTTCCCGCTCCAGCCACCGCACGAGTCGCGCCACCGCGCGTTCCTCACCGGTGACGACCTTCTGGCCGGGCGAGGAGTGGACGGCGACGTGTACACCGGGGAAGTCCCGGGCCAGCGCGTCGAGTTCACCGTCGTCCAGGTCGACGACCGCCATCGCCCCGCCCTGCAACCCGCTGAGCAGCCGGGCCCGTACGGTGACGATCCGGGCGCCGTCCGACACGTCCAGGGCGCCCGCGCACACCGCTGCGGCCACCTCGCCCAGGGAGTGGCCGATCACGGCGGCGGGCTCGACACCGTAGGAGCGCCACAACTCGGCGAGCGCCACCTGGAGTCCGAACAGCACCGGCTGGGAGACCTCCAGCCGGTCGAGATCGCTCCCGGACACGAGGTGGTCGTACAGGGACAGCCCGCATTCCGCGTCGAGTTTCTCCACGGCCGCGGCGAACGCGGGCTCCTCGGCCAGCAACCGGCGCCCCATCCCGGCCCACTGGCTGCCGTACCCGGAGAAGACCCACACCGGCCCGCGCCCCGCGAGATCACGTTCGCCGGTCACGACCCGCGCGTGCGGGCGGCCCTGGGCCAACGCGTCCAGTCCGTCCGCGAGTTCGGCCCGGTCCCGTGCGACCACCGCCGCCCGCACGTTCCCGCGACCGACGCGGCCGGCCAGGGTGCGCGCCACGTCGTCGGGATGTGCGGCGGCCGTGCGGACCCAGTCGGCGAGCCGGGCCGCGGTGTCCCGCAGCCGCTCCTCGTCCAGGTCGGACAGGAGATGAAGCCGGGCGCCGGGCTCCTCGGCCGGACGCGCGGGCAGGACCTCGGGCCGCCATTCCTCCAGCACCGCATGGGCGTTGGTGCCACCGAACCCGAACCCGGAGACCCCGGCGGTGGCGGTACCGCCGTAGCGCGGCCAGGGCTCGGCCTCGGACACCACCCGCAGCCGTGCGTCGTCCAGGGCACTGCCCTCGGAGCAGTGCAGGGACGGCGGGATGACGTCGTGGTGCAGGGCGAGCACCGTCTTCACCAGCCCGGCGATGCCCGCGGCGGACTCGAGGTGCCCGAGGTTCGACTTCACCGAGCCGAGCAGCAGCGGCTGGTCCGGGTCGCGGCCCGCGCCGAGCACCGCGCCGAGCGCGCCCGCCTCGATCGGGTCGCCGAGCGGGGTGCCGGTGCCGTGCGCCTCGACGTAGTCGATGTGGGCGGGGGCGAGCCCGGCCCGCGCGCAGGCGGTGGTCAACAGGGCCTGCTGGGCGGCCGGGTTGGGCGCCAGGAGGCCGTTGGAGCGGCCGTCGGAGTTGACGGCGGTGGCCCGGATGACGGCGAGGACCCGGTCACCGTCCCGCTCGGCGTCGGACAGCCGCTTCAGCAGCACGGCCGCACAGCCCTCGCCGCGCCCGATGCCGTCGGCGTCCGGCGAGAACGGCTTGCACCGTCCGTCCGGGGCGAGGGCGCCCGCCCGCCCGAACGCCACGGTGACGGTGGGGGAGAGCAGCACGTTGACGCCCGCGGCGATCGCCGTGTCGCTCTCACCGGTGCGCAGACTCATGCAGGCGTGGTGCACGGCGACCAGCGAGGACGAGCAGGCGGTGTCCACGGCCATGCTCGGCCCACGGGTGTCCAGCACGTACGACAGCCGGCCCGCCGTCACGCTCAGCGCCCCGCCCGCCGGTGCCCAGGGGTCGACGGCGGCCGGGTCGGCGCCGGTGAGCGAGCCGTACTCCGGGGCGGAGACCCCGACGAAGACTCCGGTGGCGCTGCCCGCGAGGGAGGCGGCCGGGACGGCGGCATGGGCGAGCGTCTCGTGGACGACCTCCAGGAGGATCCGCTGCTGCGGGTCCATCACGGCCGCCTCGCGCGGGCTGATCCGGAAGAAGTCCGCGTCGAACCCGGCGACGTCGTCGAGGTAGCCGCCGTAAGGGAGCGCGTCCTCGGGCGGGAAAGGGGTGAAGTCGCGCCAACGGTCCTCGGGGACCCGGCGGATCGCGTCGACGCCGTCGGTGAGCAGCCGCCAGTAGTCGGACGGTCCGTGGACGCCGCCGGGGAGGCGACAGCCGACCCCGATGACGGCGACGGGCTCGCCGAGAGCCGTCGGTGCCGGGGCCGCCGGAGCCGTTGCCCGGGTGGTCCCCGGGGGCGTCCGGCACAGGTGTGCCACCAGCGCGTCCGCGGTGGGCGCCTCCCACAGCAGGGTCGCGGGCAGTTCCCGGCCCGTCAGCCGGGACAGCTCACCCGCCAGCACGACGGCCTCCCGCGAGGACATGCCGAGGTCCGCCAACGGCCGGTCCGTCGGCACCTCCGCCGCGGCCGTTCCGGTCCACGCGGCGACCCGCTCCACGACCAGCCGGCGCACCGCGCCCGCGTCCACGGGCCTCACGCGGCGCCGTCCACCGCGTAGGCGCCCGCCAGATACCGCTCACGCGTCAGCGACCGGGACACCTTGCCGCTCGACGTGCGGGGAACCGTGCCCGGCGGTACTACGACGACGTCGGCGAGCCGCAGCCCATGCCGCCCCGACACGGCCGCCCGCACGCCCCGCACCAGAGCCGGTACGTCGATCTCGGCGAGGCTCGTGGTCCGCGCGTGCTCGGCCACCACGACCACCCGCTCACCGGCCCCGCCCGCCACCCCGAACGCGGCGAGCCGGTCGCGCCGCAGCGCCGGGTGCGTGTCCTGGACGGTGGCCTCCACGTCCTGCGGGTAGTGATTGCGGCCGTCGACGACGATCAGGTCCTTGAGCCGGCCGGTGACGAGCAACTGGCCCTCCAGGACCGTCCCGAGATCACCGGTGCGCAGCCAGCCGTCCGCGCCGAAGACCCGCCGGGACTGGTCCTCGTGGTTCCAGTAGCCGCGGCCCACGTTGGGGCCCTGCACCTGGATCTCACCGATCTCTCCCTCGGACAGGACGGCCTGGGAGTGGGAATCGGCGATCCGGATCCGCTGCCCGGCCGGGGCACCGCAGCCCGCCAGCAGGACGGCCCGGGGATCGTCGGGCCGCGCCGGCAGCGCCTTGCCCTCGGCGAGCGCGTCCCGGTCGAGCGCGAACCGGCGCAGCGGCTGCCCCGGCCGGGCCGCGCTGACGAACACGGTCGCTTCGGCGAGGCCGTACGACGGACAGTGCGTCTCCGCCGCCAGACCCTGCCCGCGGAAGGCCGCCTGGAACCGGTCGGCCGTGGTGGGGCGGACCGGCTCGCTGCCGTTGATGAGCGCGAAGACCCCGTCCAGTCGCAGATCTGCCTTCTGGGCGTCGGTCACCACCGAGGCGCAGTAGTCGTAGGCGAAGTTGGGCGCCGCGCTCAACGCTCCCGGATGCGCGCTCAACAGCCGCAGCCAGCGCGCGGGTTCGTGCAGGAAGGCGACCGGGTCCATGAGCACCGACAGCAGCCCCCGCACGACCGGGGCGGCGACACTCAGGACGAGCCCCATGTCGTGGTAGAGCGGCAGCCAGCCCACACAGGTCACCGGACGGACGTCGGCACCGTAGGCGCCCAGCGCCTGGCGGGCGTTCGCGACGACGTTGGTGTGGCCGATCTCCACGCCCGCCGGGGTGCGTGTGGACCCGGAGGTGTACTGGAGGTAGGCGACCTCCCCGTCGACCGGCCGCAGGCCGCCCGCGGCGGCGTCCGGGACCTCGTCCACCGCCACCACCCGGTCGCACAACTCCCGTACCTGCCCGAGGTGTCGGCCCGTAGTCAGGGCGACGGTGGGACGCGCGTCGGCCAGGACCGCCGTGAGCCGGTCGTCCTGTCCGGGCAGCCCGGGCGGATACAGCGGGACGGCGACCAGGCCGGCGGTGAGCGCCGCCAGGAACCCGGTGACGTACTCCAGCCCCTGGGGACACAGCAGCGCGACCCGCGCCCCGGGTTCGGCTTCCTCCGCGAGCCGCGCGGCCACGGCACGGACCCGTACGTCCAGCCGGCGCCAGGTCAGGGTGCGGTGGACGCCCCGTGAGCCGGGGGCGGGGTGGTCGACGAACGTGAACGCCCGTCGCTCGGGCGTGGTCTCGGCCCAGTGCCGCAGATACTCCGGCAGCGTGCGGAACGCGGGGGCGAGCGGCGGACGGCGGCTGTCCATCAGGCAGGTCTCCTCGCGAGACGGGTCAGAGCGGGATGTTGCCGTGCCGGCGCTCCGGCATCGGGGCGCGCTTGCCGCGCAGTGTGCGCAGGGCACGGCAGATGTGGTCGCGGGTGTCGTGCGGGGCGATGACGGCGTCGACGTACCCGCGTTCGGCGGCGAGATAGGGCGTGCCGTGGGTGCTCTCGTACGCGTCGACGAGTCGGGCCCGCAGCGCCTCCGGGTCGTCGGCGGCGGCCAGTTCACGCCGGTGCAGGACGCCCACCGCCCCCTCGGCGCCCATCACCGCGATCCGTGCGGTGGGCCAGGCGAGGTTGATGTCGGCGCCCAGGTGCTTGGAGCCCATCACCGCGTATCCGCCGCCGTACGCCTTGCGCACCACCACCGTCACCTTCGGCACGGTCGCCTCGGCGTACGCGTACAGCAGCTTGGCGCCGCGCCGGATGATCCCGGCCTGCTCCTGACGGACCCCGGAGAGATAGCCGGGTACGTCGGCGAAGGTCAGCAGGGGAATGCCGAACGCGTCGCAGAACCGTACGAACCGCGCGGCCTTCTCGGAGGCGTCGATGTCCAGCACCCCGGCCGCGTGCAGCGGCTGGTTGGCGACGACCCCGACGGGCGCGCCCTCGACCAGCGCCAGCGCGCAGATGATGTTCGGCGCGAACAGCGCCTGGATCTCCATCAGTTCACCGTCGTCGACGACCGCCCGCAGGATGTCCCGCATGTCGTACGCCTGGCTGAGCCGGTCCGGCACGATCTCGTCCAGCGCCACGTCCGCCGGGGGCGGCACGGGGGCGTACTGCGGCGGCCGCTCCAGGTTGTTGACGGGCAGGTAGGACAGCAGGTCCCGTACGGTGTCCAGGGCCTCCGCCTCGTCGGCGGCGAGGAAGTGGGCGTTGCCGTTGACGGAGTTGCTGGTGCGGGCGCCGCCCAGGTCCTCGGCGCTGGTGCGCTCCCCGGTGACCGCCTCGATGACGTCGGGCCCGGTGACGAACATGTGCGAGGCGCCGTCCACCATCACGGTGAAGTCGGTGATGGCGGGGGAGTAGGCGGCGCCGCCCGCGCAGGGGCCGAGGACGACGGAGATCTGCGGGATCACCCCGGACGCCTGGACGTTGCGGCGCACCAGTTCGGCGTAGAGGGCGAGCGAGACGACGCCCTCCTGGATGCGGGCGCCGCCGCCGTCGTTCAGCCCGATGACCGGGCACCCCGTTCGGATGGCGAGGTCCATGAGGGCCACGGTCTTCTCGCCGAAGGCCTCGCCCATGCTGCCGCCGAAGACCGTGGAGTCCTGGGCGAACACGCACACGGGACGGCCGTCGACCGTGCCGTACCCGGTGATCACACCGTCCCCGTAGGGGCGGCGGGCACCGTCCCCGGCCGGGCGGGCCCGCACGAACAGGCCGGTCTCGGTGAACGATCCGGTGTCCAGCAGCAGCTCGATCCGCTCCCGGGCGCTGAACCTGCCCCGTCTTCTCGCCCCGTTGCCGGCCAGGGCCTGTACCCGGCGGGCCTCGAGTGCGAGGACGCGGTCGGCGGTGCGGTCGGGCAGACGTGTCGAGGTCACCTCTAATGTCACAACCACCTCCGAAGTGGCCTTCGAATATGGCAGCGCCCCCGAGGCGTGCCGAGCCGAACGCGGTTCTGTTTGCGTGAGGTGAGTCCGGCGGGGCCGTCCTTCGTCCGTGGGTGACAAGGGTCCGGCTATGGCAAGGGCGTCGCCTGTGCACTGCATTTGAGACAAACTGGCCGGAGAGAAGGTGCAGACCTATTCCGCGGATTGGCCTTTTCGCAGGCTGTGCGATGGCGGGTACATGTATCGAAGCGTGTGAATGAGTCAGCTCACCGATTCGGTTCGACCGGCCGGTTGATAGATCAACGAAGGCGCTGCGACAATCCCGGTCCTGGCCTCGTCGTCCCCTCCTCGACCCACCGGCCGACCGCCCCGCGGGGTTCGTCGTCGATCACGAAATTCGAATCGCGCGAATTCCAGATTCGCGAACTCCCCACAAGTCCGCTTCTGCGCATGACTCCGGCGTGCCTCAGCTGCAACGACCGGCGCGGCAGTAAAGAAGGTGCATGTGTCACGGCACTCCATGGGATTCGGCGGGCCTCCGCCCCCCTACCCGTCAGACCCCGAACCTGCGGACCGGCAACCAGTGTCGCGGGATCCGGCATATCAGTCGCTCCGCCGGGCCCACCGCCGGTTCGGCGTCCGGGCCACCGGCGTGGCCGTCGGCGGATTCCTGCTCTATGTTCTGCTGTCCAGCTTCCTGCCCGGCCTGATGAACACCTCGCTGAGCGGCCACCTCACGATCGGCCTGGCCCTGGGGCTCGGGCAGTTCGTGCTGATGGGTGTGATCGTGTGGCGCTACCTCGTACACATGCGCACTCACGTCACCCCGGTGGTCCGCGGTCTGCGCGGCCTGGTCCGTCACCACGAGACCGTGGCCCGCGACCGCGCGGCCTTCGGGACACGGACGGTTCCCCGCGGTGAGGAGTTCCGCCCGTGGTGACGCTCGGCGCCTCCGTCACGGACCGCCTCAGCCTGCAGCTGACGTTCGTGCTCTTCCTGTCCGTGGTCGTCGTGTCCCTGTTCACCGCGCTGCTGACCGCACCCCAGCGCGACGAGATCGGCGAGTTCTACCTCGGCAACCGCACCATGTCCCCGCTGCGCAACGGACTGGCGATGTGCGGCGACTACCTGTCGGCAGCGACCCTGCTGGGCAGCACCGGCCTGGTGGCCCTGACCGGCTACGACGGGCTGCTCTACCTGTGCGGCACGGCCGTCGCCTGGATGATGGTCCTGCTGCTGATCGCCGAACCCCTGCGCAACACCGGCAAGTTCACCCTCGGCGACACCGTGGCGGTCCGCCTCACCCGTATGCGACGGCCGGTCCGCCTCACCCTGGCACTGTGCACGCTGGTCATCACGACGCTCTACCTCGTCGCCCAACTCGTCGGCAGTGTCGCCCTGTTGACGCAGTTCACCGGTGAGCCGAGCGTTGCCACCCGCACCCTGTGCGTCATCGTCATCGGCACCATCGTGATCGTCTACGCCGCCATCGGAGGCATGCCCGGGGCCACCTTCATCCAGGTCGTCAAGGCGGTCATGCTCATCTTCGGCGTCACGGTGACCGCCGTCATGGTGCTCCACCGCTTCGACTGGAACTTCGAGAACCTGCTCGCCGCAGCCGCGGACAACAGCGGACACGGAGCGCGGTTCCTGGAGCCCGGGCTGCGCTACGGCGCCAGCGCCACCAGCAAACTCGACTTCTTCAGCCTCCAGTTGGCCATCGTCCTCGGCCTCGCCGCCCTCCCGCACGTGATGATGAGGCTGCTCGCCCCGAAGTCGGTCGACGTCCTGCGCACCTCGGTGGTGTGGGCCATGGGCCTGGTCAGCCTCGTCTGCCTGGCCGCCGGCGTTCTCGGCCTCGGCGCCACCGCCGCCCTCGGCAGCGACACCATCGCGCAGAAGGACCGCACGGGCAACGCCGCCGTGCTCCTGCTGGCGCACGAACTGGGCGGCGCCATCCTGACCGCCCTGCTCTCCTGCCTGGCCTTCGTCACCCTCCTCGCGGTCGCCGCCGGCCTCACCCTGGCCGCCGCCTCCTCCCTCGCCCACGACCTCTACGGCGAGGTGATCCGCAAGGGCAGGGCCACCGAGACGGAAGAGCTGGCCGTGGCCCGGCTCGCGGCGGCCGTCATCGGCATCCTCGGCATGCTGCTCGCCCTGATCTCCTGGGGTGCCAACTCCGCGACCCTCGCCTTCCTCGCCTTCGCCATCGCCGCGTCCGCGATCCTCCCCACCCTCGTCTACAGCCTCTTCTGGCGGCGCTTCACCGCACAGGGCGCGCTCCTCAGCCTCGGCGGTGGCCTCCTCTGCTCCGTCCTGCTCGTCGTCTTCTCCCCGGTCGTCTCCTCCGCGCCCGCCTCGTTCTACCCGGACGCCGATTTCGCCTGGTTTCCCTTGCAGAATCCCGGAATCGTCTCCATCCCGGCCGGCTTCCTCCTCGGCTGGCTCGGTTCGGTACTCAGCCGCCCCGAAACAAAGGAGACATACGAGGATTTCGAAGTGCGCAGCCTTGTCGGGGCCGACTAGCCGATTTCTCGCAGCTTCCGGGAATCATGTGATGAATACGTGGATATTCTGTCGACGGGGGATCATGGCTTGCGGCAACAACTCCCGTGCAGTAATTAGGTGATGCATGAACTTGTTCAACCGTGGCACCCCGTTCCGTCGCGCCGACCGCACGGAACCCGCCGCCGGCGCCCAGCCCCCCACCGGGTCGCCGACCACTGCCACAGCCGTCCTCCCGAACCCCGGGATGGCGGCCCTGACCGGGGAATGGGCCATCGACCCCGCCCACAGCAGGATCGGATTCTCCGTACGCCACGCCATGGTGACCACCGTGCGCGGCGCGTTCCTGGAGTACCAGAGCCGTCTGTACTTCGACGGCATCGACCCGTCCCGCTCGAAGGCGGAGATCATCATCTCCACCGGCAGCGTCGACACCGGCGTGGAACAGCGGGACGGCCACCTCGTGGGCCGTGACTTCCTGGACGCCGCGACCTACCCCCGTATGCGGTTCACCAGTACCGCCGTGGAGGCCGCCGGCCCCGACGTGTACCGCATGACCGGCGACCTCACCATCAAGGCGACCACGCGCCCCGTCCTCCTGGAACTCACCTACATAGGCCATGTCACCGACCCCTTCGGCTACCAACGGGCCGGCTTCGACGGCACCACCACCATCAACCGCTCCGACTGGGGCCTGACCTACAGCACCAAGCTCGCCGAGGGCGGCGCCATGGTCAGCGAGAAGGTACGCCTGCAGTTCGACATCGCCGCGATCCGCACACCCCCGCTGGGCTGACACCCCACCACCCACCGCCGCACCGAGCGGGCCACGAACGTCTCCCGGGACCGTGGCCCGCTCGGGCGTTCCAGGAGTCCGTCACCGCCCGCGCACCAGCCCTGCCAGATACCGCCACAGGGACGAACGCGGCCGTACGGAGATCTCGTGGACCGGTTCGGAACCGGCCGTGGCAGGCCGGGCCGGGGGAGTCGGCACGGGCAGGGCGGGCGCGCCCGAGAGCGTGTAACGCACCGGGAGCGACCGCAGGCCGCGCATGAACGGTGAGGAACGCCAGGGCAGTTGGTCGACGGGCAGCGACAACTCCAGCTCGGACAGCCGCTCGAAGAGCCTGCTCACCCCGATCGCCGCCGCACCACCGGCCAGTTCCCGGGCCGGACACTGCCGCGGACCGGCGCCCCAGGACAGATGCGCCCTGGTGCTGATGGTCGACTCCGGACAGACCTTCTCGGCGAACGCCGGGTCCGCGTGCGCGGCGCCGACCGACACCCACACCGGATCGCCCGCCGCGATGGTGCGGCCGCCGAGCCGCATGTCGGCCACCGGGAACCTCGGGACGAAGTTGATGAGCGGCGGCTTCTGCATCACCACCCGGTTCATGGTCTCCCTGATCAGCCCCGCCGAAAGACTGGCGCTCGCGGGGAGGTTCCCGGTGATGACCTCCACGACGGTGTTGGAGATCAGGATGCCGACATGGTCCGACGTCATCCCCAGCAGCATCATCAGCTCGCGCGACAACTCCTCGACGCTCAGGCCGGGATGGGCGGCGAGCAGATAGGAGGGGAAGTCCTCGCCGGGCTCCTTCATCTTCGACTCGCCCAGCTCCGACAGCGTCGCCAGCAGCCGCTCGAGTGCGGGCCCCGCGTCCGGCCCCGCGTCCAGCACCCGCCACATGTCCATCAGCGCGTCGTCGTGCTGCGAACCCGGGAAACCGAGCAGATGACTTGCGACCATCAGCGGCAACGGCCGTGAGAACTGCGCCGACAGATCCGCCCACCCGGTGCGCCCGCCCTGCGTGAACAGGGTGATCAGCTCGTCGGCGTCACGGGTGATGCGCGCCTTGAGCTGCTTGGCGACAGGGTGCCGAGGGTCCTGGAAGGGCCGCAGCGCGGTGTCCCAGGCCACCTTCAGCCCGCGGTACCCCTCGCCGCCCTGGATCAGGATGTGGTTGACGTCCAGCGAGGGCGCCAGAGGCCAGTCCGCAGGCAGCCGCCCCTCCCTGCGCGCCCGCCAGTTCTCCAGCCCCTTCGGCCACGCGTGGTCGTCGCGGAGAACCTCCAGCGCCTCCTCGTAGCCCAGCACGAGCCAGACGGGCACGCCCAGCAGGTCGACCGGCGCGACCGGACCGTGGGTCCGCCGCAGACGCTCGTACACGATCGCCGGATCTCGTTCGTAGTCGCGGGTCATGAGCGGCTCGAGGCTCATCGACTCCAGCGACTCGTGTCCGGCTGCCGCCCCGCTGTTCAGTTGAACCCCCATGGCTTCCTTCCCTCGGTCAGGCGTACCACAGGGTAATGTCACCCGCTGCGGTGCTCCCATGGCGGGGGGTGATTGCCGGCCCGATCCTCCGCAACGTCACAGGAACGGCGAACGGCACCGCCCGGGGACGGTGCCGTTCTGGTCCATGTCGCCCGTTATGGGGTCCACTTGATGTTCGGGTTCACATTGCCGGTCCAGTTGAAGACGGCCATGTTGTCCCAGCCGTTGCCGCTGTTGTTGATGTCGGCCGGGTTCCACCCGTTCCCGGTCACCGCGTACCAGGTCGGCTCCCAGTAGAAGACCCCGATCGCGCCGTTGCTGCGCGCCGCGTTCTGCACGGCGGTGAAGTTGTCCGCCTGCCCCTGCCAGCTGAGCGGATAGCCCGAGCAGCCGGTCGTGATGGAGTTGGCGGTACCGTCCGCGTTGGCCGAGGTGAACGGGTAGGCGGTCTCGGCGATGACGACGTCCTTGCCGTAACGGGACTTCACGTCGGCCTCGACACTTCCCATGTTGGCGATCGTGCCGTGCCACGGGCAGTAGTAGGAAAGGCCGGTGATGTCCCAGTTGACGCCCTGGGCCTTGATGCCGTCGTAGAACCAGCGCGCGTTGGCGTCATTGTCGGCGTCGGCGGTGTGGATGATCACCTGGGTGCCGCTGTTGCACGCCTTGGTCGCGTTGTAGCCCGACTTGAGCAGCAGGCTCAGGTTGGTGAAGTCGTTGTTGACGACCTTGCCCTCGTTCCACAGCATGCCGACGTTGATCTCGTTGCCGATCTGCACGCTGTCCGGGGTGGTGCCCTGCGACTTGAGGCTGTTGCAGACGTCGTACGTGTAGTCGTAGACGTCGGTCTGCAGCTGGCTGATGGTGTGGCCGGCCCAGGCTGCGGGCTTGTTCTGGTTGCCCGGGTCCGCCCAGGTGTCGGAGTAGTGGAAGTCGACCAGCAGCTTCAGCCCCTTGGCCTTCACCTGCTTCGCGTACGACAGCACCTTGGCCTTGTTGTTGTAGCCGCTGGCGGGGTTGTTCCACACCCTCAGGCGGACGTAGTTGACGCCGAGACCCTTGAGGATGTCCAGCGGGTCCTTGGCGGTGCCGCTCGCGTCGTAGTACTTGGCGCCGAGGTCGAGGGCTCGCTGGGCGGTCGACACGTCGGCACCGCGCATGGTGAGCGAGCCGGCCGCGGAAGCGCTGGTGGACGTGGTGAGCAGGGATGCGGGCAGGGCGAGTGCGGCCAAGAGCACGGCAGCCTTCATCATGCGGCGCGGACCGTTCACGGTCATCCCGGCCTCCTTTGGTCGAGACGGCGCCAAGTCGGCGGTGGGCCTGACATGCGCATGGGGGAGTGTGTCTGTGAACGATCACAGTAGAAGAGCTGATGGACGCTGTAAATACGCGTGTCAGCGGTATTTCATCGAGGTTAGAGGCCTGATGGCTGTGCAGGTCGAGTGTGTACGTACACAGAAATACTGGAAACGAACTGCCGCAACCACCACGTCCTGGAAGAGGAGTGGCGACGACCGGGACTCCTGTGACCTCCGCCGGTCGGGCTCACCAGCTGATCCCGGCCGCCACCGGAAGGTGGTCGCTGCCGGTGGACGGCAGTACCCAGGAGCTTTCCGGCCGCACACCGCGGACCAGGATCTGGTCGATCCGCGCCACCGGGAACGTCGCCGGCCAGCTGAAGCCGAAGCCGTCCCCGGCCGCGTCCTGGGCCGATCGCAGCCGCGAGGTGATACCGGCGAACGCGCGGTCGTCCGTGGTGCCGTTCAGGTCGCCGAGCAGCACCACCCGCTCGTTCCGCTCGGCGGCCAGGGCCTTGCCGAGGTCGTCGGCGCCCGCGTCCCGCTGACTGGTCCAGAAGCCGTTCCTCGGCATGACCCGCACGGAACCCAGATGGGCCACGTACACCGCCAGCGGCCCCTTGTCCGTGGCCACCGTGGTGCGCAGCGCCCGGGGCGTGGCGGCCCTCTCTTCGGCCGTGAGGTTCGCCGCCAGTGGCCCGGCCATGCCCAGCATCGCGACGTCCACGGTCCGGGTGTCCGACAGCGGCAGCTTGCTCCACAGCCCGACCGTGCCCCTGACCGCGTGGTAGCGGTACTCCTTCGCCAGTTCCTTCGCGTAGGTGACCGCGGCCTGCGGGGTGATCTCCTCCAGGGCCAGCAGGTCCGCGCCGGAGGCGGCGAGGGCGCGAGCCGTGCTGGCCGGATCGGGGTTGTCGGCGCCGACGTTGTGGCTGACCACGACGAGGTCGCCGCCCGAGTGGGACTTGTCGGCGAGCAGTCCGCCGAAGAGGTTCAGCCACACGAGGACCGGCAGCAGCAGCGCGGCCACCGCGGAGGCGGAGCGGCGCCACAGGGCCCCGGCCAGGAGCACCGGGACGAACAGGCCGAACCACGGCAGGAACGTCTCCACCAGGCTGCCGAGGCCCCCGACGTCCGTGATCCTCGCGTGCAGCAGCATGAGCAGGCCCAGCAGCAGCGCCAGCGCCGCGAGCACCGGGCCGCGTTTCCACGGCTCCGGCCGGGAGGCGACGCGGATCACCCGGCGGATGCCCGCGCGCCGGGCCCCGGATCCGGTGTCCCGTCCGCCGACGTCGTGCTGCCCGGGCTCCGCCGTGTCCACCTGCGTCATCGTCTGTCCTCGTTCACCGCTGGTCACTTGTGCATCCTGGGGTCCTGGGTCGGGTCGGCATACATCCGCGGGCAGCCGTGGAAGATCGCTTCGGGGCGCAGTTCGTAGTGCCAGGGCTCGTTCCGGTAGATCGGGCACAGCCCGTACCGGGCGCCGTGTCCGGAGAGCCAAGCCGTCGCATCGGAGTGCGCGAGGTCGACCGCGTGCCCCGACACATGAGGAGACGTCGACGCGGTGGCCACCCATCGGGCGGCCTCGTCCTCGGATCCGTACCGGGAGACCGCCCTGCGCAGCAGCTCGTCCTGGTACGCCGGGGACCGCCAGCCGCTGTTGAGGGAGAACGTGACGCCGTCGTCCGCGGCGTCCGTGGCAGCCCGGCGGAGGGCCTCGAGCAGGTCCGGATCGAGGTTGGCCACGGCCGGAACCCGGTCGTCGAAGACCGTCACGTCGTCGGAGACGACACCATCGGCTTCGCCCAGCGCACCGAGGTGCCCGGGGCGCTGAGTGGTCAAGGAGGCCGGCGCCGAGGAGGACGGGGCGGACGAGGTGGCCGGCGGCTTCAGTAATCGGTAGCCGAGGGCGGCGGTGACGGCCACCGCCGCGACAAGCAGGAGAACGAGGACCAGGGGCCGGCCGATCCGGCGGGGCGTCGCCCGTGCTGAGAGCGGGGTCTGAGGCATACCGCCAGTCAAGGCGGCCCGGTGTTGCCGGTACGTATGCGGTTTTCGATACGCCGACGATATCCGTCGGCTCGTAGCATCAAGGACATGCGTGTGCTGATCGTCGAGGACGAGCCTTATCTGGCGGAAGCCATCCGCGACGGCCTGCGCCTGGAAGCCATCGCGGCCGACCTCGCCGGCGACGGCGACAGCGCGCTGGAACTGCTGAGCGTCAACGCCTACGACATCGCCGTCCTCGACCGAGACGTGCCCGGACCCTCCGGTGACGAGATCGCCGCACGCATCGTCGCCTCCGGCAGCGGCATGCCGATCCTCATGCTCACCGCCGCCGACCGTCTCGACGACAAGGCCTCCGGATTCGCACTCGGCGCCGACGACTACCTCACGAAACCCTTCGAACTCCGGGAACTCGCGCTGCGGCTCAGAGCACTCGACCGCAGACGCGCCCACAGCAGGCCTCCGGTGCGGGAGATCGCGGGTCTGCGTCTGGACCCGTTCCGCAGAGAGGTCTACCGGGACGGCCGCTACGTCGCGCTGACCAGGAAGCAGTTCGCCGTCCTGGAGGTCCTGGTCGCCGCCGAGGGGGGTGTCGTCAGCGCCGAAGTCCTCCTGGAACGCGCCTGGGACGAGAACGCCGACCCGTTCACCAACGCCGTGCGCATCACCGTCTCGGCACTGCGCAAACGCCTCGGTGAACCCTGGATCATCACCACGGTGCCGGGCGTCGGCTACCGCATCGACCCGCAGACGGAGCCCGAACACGCAGGAGGGGGCCGTGGATAGAGCGCCCGGGTTGAGCGTCCGCCTCAAACTCACCCTCAGCTACGCCGGATTCCTCATGCTCGCCGGCGCCCTCCTGCTCGCAGCCGTATGGATCTTCCTCCTGCGTTACGTCCCCGACCGCGCGATGCTCATCAACCCCGATGACCGACCGACGGGTGTCTTCCCCATCCGGTCCGTCCTTCTGGAGGTCTTCGCTCCGAGGGCGGCCGCGGTCATGGCGTTCCTGCTGATCTTCGGCCTCCTGGGAGGGTGGATCCTCGCCGGCCGCATGCTCGCCCCCCTGACCCGCATCAAGGACGCCACCCGCACCGCGGCGGACGGATCGCTCTCCCACCGGATCCGGCTCCAGGGCCGCAACGACGAATTCCGCGAACTGGCCGACGCCTTCGACGCGATGCTCGCCCGGCTCGAGGCCCACGTCGCCGAACAGCGGAGATTCGCGGCCAACGCCTCGCACGAGTTGCGCACCCCGCTGGCGGTCTCCAAGTCGCTTCTCGACGTGGCCCGTGCCGATCCGCGCCACGACACAGGCGAACTCGTCGAGCGCCTCCATGCCGTCAACTCCCGCGCGATCGACCTCACCGAGGCACTGCTCCTGGTCAGCCGCGCCGAACAGCGGTCCTTCACCCGGGAACCCGTCGACCTGTCCCTCATGGTGGAAGAGGCCACCGAGACACTTCTCCCCCTCGCGGAAAAGCACGGCGTCACCCTGGAGACCCGCGGCGACATCACTCCTGCGACCGGATCGCCGGCGCTCCTGCAACAGCTGACCACGAACCTCGTGCACAACGCGATCGTCCACAACCTGCCCGACCAGGGCACCGTGTGGATCACCACCGGCGTCCGCCCCGAGGCCGCGGTGCTCACGGTGGAGAACACCGGGGAGATACTCACCCCGGCCCTGGCCTCGACCCTCACCGAACCGTTCCAGCGCGGCACGGAACGCGTCCGCACCGACCACGCCGGCGTCGGCCTCGGCCTGGCCATCGTCAAGACCATCACGCACGCCCACGACGGAACCCTCACCCTCACCCCGCGCTCCGCCGGCGGGATCCGTATCACCGTGGAACTCCCCGTGGCCCCTGCGGGAACCGACGCCTGAGTCAGCCGGCCGTCTCGACGTACGACGCCAGATTGGCGGAGGCCGGAGCCATTCGCCCGCCATGGCGACCAGCCCCCGTGGTCGCGGATGCCGAGGTAGGTGCCGAGTTCATGGGTGCGCGGCCAGCCAGAAGGGCCTGGCACGCGTGACCAGGTCGAGCATGTCGGACGCGTCGGCCGCATCCAGTTCAACCGCGTCGAGCGGCGCCGCGCGTTCCCTCATCGGCGCTCCGAGGAGCCAGAGGCAGGTCGCAGGCGCAGCGTGAGGATCTGGAACGGTCGCAGCGTCAACCGGACGTCTCCGCCCACCTGTCGGTGGCTCGACGGGTCGTCCACCGGGCGTTCCAGCAGGTCGGTCACGACGGCCGAGGCCAGGGGGAACCCGGTGGTGAGAGTGGCTGCGGCGCGGGTGCCGCGGGACTCGTAGACGCGCACGACCACGTCACCGCTGCCGTCGTCGGCGAGCTTGACCGCCTCCACGACGACCCCGGCGTGGTCCACCGAGACCAGCGGGGCGACCGTCGCGCTGCCGGGCACCGTCCGCTCGGGCAGGTTGAAGCGGTACCCCTCGCGCCGCGCGTCGGACACGTCGGCGCCGATCACCAGCGCGTAACCGAGCCGGTGGGTGCCCTGGTCCTGGTCCGGGTCGGGGAAGCGGGCGGCGCGCAGCAGGGAGAGGCGGACCGTGGTGGTCGTACCGCCGTCGGTGCGGATGTCGCGGGTGACGTCGTGGCCGTAGGAGGAGTCGTTGACCAGGGCGGCTCCCCAGTCGGGCTCGCCGACGTGCAGGAAGCGGTGGGCGCATGTCTCGAACTTGGCCGCGTCCCAGCTGGTGTTGGTGTGGGTGGGCCGCTCGACGTGTCCGAAGGGGATCTCGGCGGTGGAGTGGGCGGCCCGGACGTCCAGGGGGAAGGCCACCTTCAGCAGCTTCTCCCGTTCGTGCCAGTCGACGACGGTGTCGATCACCAGGCCGTGTGAACCGGCCGGGAGGGTCAGGGTCTGCTCGATCCTCGACGCGCCGAACCATCGGACCACCCGCACGGCGTCACCGGTCGCCGTGACGGACTCGGCGTCGGTGAGATCGCGGACCGTGTTGCGGTAGAAGACGTCGATGTCCCAGGCGTCCCACTGGTTGGGGAAGTCCTGGTGGAGCTGGAGCAGGTTGCCGACCGCCCCGGGCGCCAGGGCCTCCCGGCCGGCCGTGTGGTCGTAGGCGGACGTGATCAGACCGTCGGCGTTCACCACGATCCGCACCAGACCGTTGTCGAGGACGAACCCCTCCCCGTCCGGTACCGGCGTCACCGGCGCGTCGGCGGTCTCCGCGCGCGGGCCCGCGCCGAACGCCGCTACACCGCCCCGGGCATGGGGCGCGGAGTTGAAGACGACCGTGCTTCCGGGTTCCCCGGCCAGCGTCCCCTGTGCCGCTCCGATCAGCTCCTCCAGTTCCCGGGCCACGGCCGCATACGTCTCCTCCGCCTCCCGGTGCACCCACGCGATCGACGTGCCGGGCAGGATGTCGTGGAACTGGTGCAGCAGCACCGTCTTCCACAGCCGGTCCAGTGCCTCGTACGGATACGGGTGTCCGTGGCGTACGGCCGCGGTCGCCGCCCACAACTCGGCCTCGCGCAGCAGGTGTTCGCTGCGCCGGTTGCCCTGCTTGGTGGCGAGCTGGCTGGTGAGGGTGCCACGGTGGAACTCCAGGTAGAGCTCCCCGGACCACACGGGGGCGCCGCCGTTCGCCTCGTACTCGTCGTGCGCGCGCCGGAAGAAGTCCGCGGGGCCTTCGACGCCGACGCGCGCCGAGCCCTCCAGGTCCCTGAACCGTTCGGCGCGGGCGAGCATCTCCCGGGTGGGGCCGCCACCGCCGTCGCCGTAGCCGAAGGGGATCAGGGAGTGGTTGGCACCCGCCTTGTCCTGGAAGTTCCGCACGCTGTGGGCGATGTCGGCACCGGACAGCTCGCCGTTGTAGCTGTCGACGGGCGGGAAGTGGCTGAAGATCCGGGTGCCGTCGATGCCCTCCCACCAGAAGCTGTGGTGCGGGAACTTGTTGGTGGTGTTCCAGGACATCTTCTGCGTCAGGAACCACTTCACCCCGGCCAGTTTCATCAGCTGCGGCAGGGCCGCGTTGTAGCCGAAGGTGTCGGGCAGCCACATCTCCTCGGTCTCGACGCCGAACTCCTCCAGGAAGAACCGCTTCCCGTGCACGAACTGGCGCACCAGGGCCTCGCCGCCGCTGATGTTGGTGTCGGGTTCCACCCACAGGCTGCCGGTGGGCAGGAACTGCCCGGTCCTCGCCTTCTCCTGCGCCCGCGCGTACACCTCCGGCCGGTGTTCCTTCAGCCAGGCGAGCTGCTGCGCCTGGGACATCACGAACCTGAACTCGGGGTGGTCGTCCATGAGTTGGGTGACGTTGGAGACCGTGCGGGCCACCTTGCGGACGGTCTCACGCAGCGGCCACAGCCATGCGGTGTCGATGTGCGCGTGTCCGACAGCCGAGATCCGGTGCGCGCTCGCGTGCGCGGGCGACGCCAGTACGGGAGCGAGAGCGGACCGCGCTGCCGCCGCGCTGCCGCTGACGTCCTGCAGGTCGATCGCGTCGAGGCTCCGCTCGACCGCCCGCAGGATCTGCCAGCGGCGCGGATCGTCGGGAGACAGTTCGGGCATCAGCTGCCCCAACACCTCCAGGTCCTGCACGAGTTCGTAAACCTCCCGGTCGAACACGGCGAGGTCCAGGCGCCGCAGCCGGTACAGGGGCTCCCCGGGGTCCGCGGCCGGGTCGCCCAGCCACGGTGCCCGGCCGCCCACCGACGTGGGCCCGAAGGTGAGCTCGCCGGGAGCGGTGTGCATGACGACCGGGTTCGCGGCGGCCTCGACGAAGGCCACGAACTCCTCGCCGCCCACGGCCTGTTCGGCCACCGGCAGCCAGGTGTTACGCGGGTTGAGGGCCTTCACGGCCGAGCCGTCGGCCCGGTAGACCAGCCCCTCGGCGGAGAAGCCCGCGGAATGGGTGGAGAACCCGAGATCCAGCACGGCCTCGACGGTCGCACCGGCCCACTCGGCCGGAATCGTCCCGCTGACCCTGAACCAGCTCGTCGACCACGCGGGGCCCCACCACTCGCCGACCCGGGCCGGCCGGTAGGGAGCGGCCAGACCCTCACGGACCGGCACCGGCTCGCCGGGAACACTCCAGATCTCCACGTCGAGGGGAACGGACCGGGCGTGGACGGCAGGCCGAATCCGCTCGTCGAGCACGCGGGCCAGCCGCTGTTCGATGACTTCACGGTCGTTGTGCATCAGGTGTCTTTCTCCGGAGCGAAGTGCGAGGTGGGGGGAGTTCAGCCCTTCAGGGCCCCGCCGAGCGCGAAGCCACCGCCCAACTTGCGGGCCAGCAGCAGGTAGAGCATCACGACGGGCAGGGAGTAGATCAGGGAGAACGCCGACAACTGCCCGTACTGCGTCTGGTCATGGGCGCTGAGGAAGGTGAACACGCTGACGGACGCGGGGAGTTTCTCCGGCGAGAGCAGCAGGATGAAGGGGACGAAGAAGTTCCCCCACATACCGATGAACGTGAAGATGGTGACCACGACGACGCCGGGTCGCATCAGCGGCAGCACCACCCGCCACAGCACCTGCATGGTGTTGGCGCCGTCGATGCGGGCGGCCTCCTCCAGGACGATCGGGACGCCGTCCATGAAGTTCTTCATCAGCCAGATCCCGAAGGGCAGCGCGGACGCGGCCAGGAACAGGGTCGTACCGGGCATCGAGTCGATCAGGTTCACCTGCACGAACATGCTGTAGACCGGGATCATCACGGCGGTGATGGGCAGTCCCGTGGAGAACAGGATCGTGTACAGGAAAGGCCGCCGTACCCGGGACCGGTAGCGCGACAGCGGATACGCGGCGAGCACCGACGCCACCACGGTCACCGCCGTGCCGAAGCCGCACAGCAGCAGGCTGTTGAGCATCGGCCGGTAGGTGGTGTCGACGTTCAGGACCGCGTCGAAGTTGTCGAGGGTCAGCGACGAAGGCCACGTGAGCCGGAAGGAATTGGTGTCGCTCACCGAGGCGAGCACCATCCACAGCAGGGGCAGGACGTACAGCACGGACACGGCGAGCAGGACGAGGTTCACCGTGACCCGCCCCGGACGGATCCGGCGCCCGCGCGGACGACCGGACGCCGCAGGGACCTTGGTGACGGTCTCGGGCGGAGTCATGGCGACGGCGGCCATCAGTCGTCCTCCAGTTTCAGCAGCCGGATGTACACGACGGAGAACAGGGCGCCGACCACCAGCAGGACGAGGGCGATGGCGGTGCCGTAGCCGATCAGGCTGTTCTGGAAGGCCTGTTGGTACATGAAGATCGGCAGGGTCTCGCTCTTGTTGCCGGGGCCGCCGCGGGTCATGGTGTAGATCAGCCCGAAGACGGAGAGCGTCTGCAGCGTGATCAGCATCAGGTTGGTCAGGATCGAAGGCCTGATGACCGGCAGGACCACCCGCCACAGCCGCTGCCAGGCGTTCGCGCCGTCCATCTCCGCGGCCTCCACCAGCTCCTGCGGGACGTCGTTGATGGCGGCGGTGAAGACCATCAGGGAGAACGCGGTGCCGCGCCACACGTTGGCCAGGCACACCGCGAGGATCGGCATCGTGTACAGCCAGTTCTGGTCCGGCAGATGCAGTGCGTCCAGCAGCGAGTTGAGCGAGCCCTGGTCGTAGAAGAAGGCGTACATCAGATAGCCGGCGACCACCTCGGGCAGCACCCAGGCGGCGATGACGACTCCGCTCACCAGGGCCCGTACCGGCTTGGTGGCCTTCTGCATCAGGACGGCCAGCGCGAGCCCGAGGGTGTTCTGGCCGATCACGGCGGAACCGACCACGAAGACCAGGGTCAGCCACATCGCGTTGCGGAAGTCGGTGTCCTCGAACGCCCTGGTGAAGTTGTCGACGCCGACGAAGTGGGTGCCGGAGGCGCCGGTGAGCTGCATGTCGGTGAAGGCGTAGTACACGCAGTACGCGATCGGTCCGGCCAGGAACACGGCCAGCAGGACCACGGCCGGGACCGTCGGTAGTCCGCGCAGCAGCGAGCGCACGGCGGGAGGGGGCGTCCCGCGGGACCGGCGGGGATGACCGCCGGTCCCGTGAGGCGCCGGAGCGAGAGCGGTCACGAAGAGCCCTCCACGGTCTTGTCGCCGCCCACCGCCGCCTTGACATCGTTATCGAAGGTCGAGGCGGCCTTGTCGACGGAGGCCTGACCGGTCGTCACGGACTCCATCGCCTTCTGGATCGCGGTCGAGACCTGGTTGTAGGCGGGCAGCCCGGGACGGTAGTGGGTGTCGGCGACCAGCTCGGTGAAGAACTTGTTCGTCGGCACCGACGCGAGATACGTCGGGTCCGAAGCGACGTCCGTGCGCACCGCGATGTTGGCGTTGGTGGCGTTCCACTTCGCCGCGTTGGTCTTCGTCTGCAGTGTGGTCGACACGAACTTCCACGCGAGATCGGGGTTTGCTGCCTTCGCGGGGATCGACCAGGCCCACCCGCCGGACATGCTGGTACGGCCGGGCGCCTGGCCGTTCTGCGTCGGCATGGCCGCGGTGCCCATCACCGACTGCCACTCGGTCCAGGGCTTGGCCGCCGCCGAACTCCAGTTGTTGGGCATCCAGGAGCCGTCGATGTCGATCGCCAGCTTGCCCTCGGGGATGAGTTCGGTGCCCACGGTGGTGCCGAAGTTGGCGCCGAGCGCCTGCTCCTTGGCCGGGCCGAGCCCCTGGCTGTACACGGTGTGCACGAAGTCCAGCGCGTCCTTGAAGCCCTGGCTGCCCACGACCCACTTCTTCTGCGAGGCGTCGTAGAGCGACTTGTCGGCGGCCGGCGTGCCGTACAGCAGCATCTCGAAGCCCTGCATGGAGGAGGCCTCGCCGCCCGCCTGGCCGGTGTACAGGTTGAGCGGGGTCACGTCGGGCAGCTTCGCCTTGATCTTCTTGGCGGCGGCGATCACGTCGGCCCAGGTCTTCGGCTGCCAGGGCACCGGGATCCCGGCCTTCTGGAGGAGCTGCTTGTTGTACCAGATACCGCGGGTGTCGGTGTCGTCCGGTACGGCGTACACCTTGCCGTCGGACGCGCCGGTCACCGCGCCCTTCGCGGCTTTGGCGTACTGCGACCAGTCGGCCCACTTCGCGGTGTAGGCGTCCAGCGGCTTGAGGTAGCCGCCCGCGATGTCGGAGTTGATGAGCGCGGTGTCCTCGTAGACCAGGTCGGGCGCGGTCGCGGGGGAGCGCATCATGAGCTGGATCTTGGTGTAGTAGTCGTTCTCGGAGGCGACCACGGGCACGACGTTCACTTTGGTGCCCGGGTTGGCCTTGGTGAACTCCTTCACCATCGAGGAGAGGAAGGTGGCCTGGAGCTTGTTCGTGCTGTCCAGGTTCTGCCAGTAGACGACCTTGATGGACTTGGCCGAGCTGCCTGACGAGCCCGAACCGCAGCCGGTGACGGCCAGGGCGGTGGCGGCGGTGAGGGCCGCGGCGGTGACGATTCTCGAGCGCACAGTGGTTCCTCCGGGACGCGAAACCTGAGGGAAAGCCGAGAGTTCATGGGCCGGGAGACCAGGTCGGACGGCGGTTCCACGCTCGGCGCCGCGCTGCGCTGACTGGCCAGATGGCCTGATTTGATGGGCGTCAGCTAAATCCATTTGATGGATGAAGTCAATGCTTCGAGTATGTAAACTTTCGTCCGTCGGAGGGCTCGTCGAAGCCCTCCGAAGGGGGAGCGGGGCTGACGTGAGGGGACCAGGTGACCGACAGGTGACGATGCTCAGCGGGACGAACCTGCCGCGAGTCGGCGGCTACAACCAGGCCGTCGTGCTGGATGCCATCCGCACCACGGGACAGGTGAGCCGGGTCGAACTGGCCGCCCTCACCGGCCTGACCAACCAGACCGTCTCCAACGTCGTCCGCAAGCTCCTCGACGCCGGCCTGGTGGCGGAATCCGGCCAGGCCCCCTCCAGCGGCGGCAAACGCCGCACCCTGCTGACCCTGCGGGCCGATGGGGCCTGCGCTGTCGGCGTCCACCTCGACCCCGACGCGGCGGTCATCGTGGTGGTCGACCTGGCCGGCGAGGTCATCGGCAGCCGCCGCCTCCGGCTCACCGACCCCGGCGACGCGGCCGACGTCGTGGACCGCATCGCCCGTGCGACCGGGCGGCTCCTGGACCGCAGCGCCGTGGACCGCACCCGCCTGCTCGGCCTCGGCATCGCCGCGCCCGGCCCGCTCGACGGCACCACCGGGGCCGTGGTCTCCCCGCCGAACTTCCCCGGCTGGGGCCGCGTCCCCCTCGCCGACATGTTCGCCGAGGCCACCGGCCTGCCCGTCGCTCTCGACAACGACGCCACCGCCGCCGCCATCGGCGAGCGCTGGATCGGCGGCGCCGACCGCGCCGGCAGCTTCCTGTTCCTCTACCTCGGCACCGGCGTGGGAGCCGGAATCGTCCTCAACAACACCGTCCTGCACGGCGATTCGGGCAACGCCGGCGAGTTCGGCCACATGGCCGTGGAACCCGGCGACCGCGTCTGCCACTGCGGCGCCATGGACTGTCTGGGCCCCTACGTCAGCCCCGCCGCGATCATCGATGACCTGCTGCGCCTGCACGGCCGGGCCGCCGCCGACCGCATCGGCCTCACCGGCGCCCCGGACTCGGTGCACGACGACTGGAAGATGCTGCGCCGAGCCGCCCGCGCCGGCGACCCCGACGCCTGCGATGTCGTACGCCGTGCCGCGCGCCGTATCGGTGAGGCGGCCCGGGGCGCGGCCAGCCTCCTCGACGTCAGCCGGGTCGTCCTCGGCGGCGAGGCGCTGCGCGGCATCGAGCCGATCATCCGCGAGGAGGTCGAGGCCGCCGTCAACCGCACCTCCGTCGCCCGTACGATCCGTGCGGTCACCGTCGAACAGAGCGTGATCGGCGAGACGGTGGGCGCGGTCGGGGCGGCCTCGCTGGTCCTGCACGGGAACTACGCGCCGGGGTGGCGGATGCTGACGGACGTCCCGGGCTGACCCCGGTCTCCCCGTCCCTCAGGTCAGGTTGAGGCCGCCGTCGAGCACGATGACCTCGCCGGTCAGATAGCCGCTGCCGATGACCGAGGCCACCAGGTCGGCCACGTCGGCGGGTTGGGCCGGACGGTGCATGGGCGCGCGGTCCCGCCACAGCTCGTGCGCCTGGACCCAATCCTTCGTCATCGGCGTGTCCACCAGGCCCGGCGCCACCGCGTTCACCCGGACCTCCGGCCCGAGCGCTGCCGCGAGCAGCCGGGTCACATGGTTCAGCGCCGCCTTGCTCGCCGCGTACGGCACCGAGGAACCCTTGGGCCGTACCCCGGCGTGGCTGGTGATGTTCACGATGCTGCCGCCCCCGGGAGACCGCCGCAGCGCCGGAAGGGCCGCCGTGCACAGCACCCAGGGAGCGATGAGATTGACCTCCAGCAGCCGCCGCCAGTCCGCCGCGGTCGCCGCCGCCAGGTCCGCGTGCGGGATGGGCCAACTGATGCCCGCGTTGTTCACCAGCACGTCCAGCCGACCGAAGTGACCGAGCGCGGTCTCGACCAGCTCCCGGGCCTCCTCCTCGACCTCCAGATCGGCCCGCACGTACCTGCCGCCGAGCTCCGCGGCGAGCGCCTGACCGGCCTCCGTGCTGTGCCGCGAGTGCACGACGACCCGCATCCCGTCCGCCGCGAGCCGCCGTACGACGGCCTCCCCGATCCCCGACGTGGACCCGGTGACCAGGGCGACGGGCCGGTCCCCTTGCTCGATGCTCATGACGATGATCTTGCCACGCGTCCACCGCGACCGGTCAGGCAGCCGAGAGCCCCCACCTGACCACTGGTGAAGGGGTGCGATAGGTTCCCCGCCATGCCTCTGCCCGAACTCGGAACCATCGCCTGGCCACCTGCCCCGATCAGCACCGGACGGCTTGTACTCCGTGCCACCGAGGCCCGGGACCGTACGGCGTTCATCGAGCTGTTCGCCGCACCCGAGGTGAACACCTACCTCGGCGGCCCACGACCGCGCGACGAGCTCGAACGTGAGGTTCCCGAGGTACCCGGGCGACGCCCCGGCTCGTTCGCCGTCGAACTCGACGGCACGATGGTCGGCACGGTCATGCTCGATCCGCACGCGCAGCGACCGGGGCACATCCGTCCCGATGTCGGGAGGACCGAACTCGGCTACCTGTTCCTGCCGCGGGCATGGGGGCACGGGTACGCCGCCGAGGCGTGCGCTGCGGCGCTCCGCTGGGTGGCCGAGGGGCTTCCCGGCGAGGCGGTGGTGCTGCGCACCCAGACCGCCAACGAACGCTCGATGCGCCTCGCCGCGAAGCTGGGGTTCACCGAAGTCGAGCGGTTCCACGCCTTCGATGCCGAGCAGTGGTTCGGCGTGTGGTCCCCGCCGACGCCGTCCGGCTGAACGGTCGCGTCAGCCGCCCGGACCGGCCGTGCGGGTCGCTCGGATCCCGCACGGCCCGTCTCCGGTCACGGCTTGATGCCCACCCCGGCCCATGCGCTGACCTCGGCGTCCGTGAGTTCAGGACCGGAGCCCTGCGGGTCGCCGGGGCGCCAGCGGTGGGTCAGGGCGACGCCGGGTTCGAGCAGGTCGAGGCCCTTGAAGAAGCGGGCGACCTCCTGCTGGCTGCGGACCTGGGCCCGGGTGCCCGCGGCGGCGTAGATACCGACGAGCTTCTCCCAGAGCTCCGGGGCGAAGTCGCCCGTGCAGTGGCTCACGGCCAGCGCGCTGCCCGACGGCAGGGCGTCCATGAGGCGGGCGACGGTGCCGTACGGGTCCCAGTCGTCCGGCACGAAGTGCAGGATGGCGTTGAGGGACAGGGCCACCGGCCGGTTCAGGTCGAGGGTCCTGGCCAGTTCGGAGGAGCCCAGGATGGCCTCGGGGTCGGTGAAGTCGCCCTGGACGTACGCCGTTCGGCCCTCGGGCGTGTTCCTCATCAGACGCTCGGCGTACTTGAGGACCAGGGGGTCGTTGTCGGCGTACACCACCCGTGCCTCGGGGGCCACGGACTGGGCCACCTGGTGCAGGTTCGGCTCGGTGGGGATGCCGGTGCCGATGTCCAGCCACTGCCGGACGCCGTACTCCTGCGCCAGGACGCGGGTCGCGCGGTGCATGAAGGAGCGGATCTCGCGGGCGCACGTGAAGATGCCGGGGTAGGTGGCCGCGACGGATTCGGCCGCCTGCTTGTCGACGTCGAAGTGGTCCTTGCCGCCGAGGTAGTAGTCGTACATCCGGGCGGAGTGGGGCCGACTGGTGTCGATCTCCCGCGCGGCGGGCGAGTTGGTCATCCTGTCCCTCTCAAGTGGTGTGCGTGGGGGTGTCGGGCGGGTCGCTGCCGGGGCAGGTCCGGTTCGGGTCGTGGCTCAGCCGGCCGTCAGATGGTCGGCGAGGCCCCGCTTGACGCCCGCGACGAACGCGGCGATCTCCTGCGGGGTGTAGATCAGCGCGGGGCCGGCCGGATCGGTCGACTGCCGCATGGCCACCCGGCCGTCGGCCAGGAGCTTCGTCTGCACGCACTGACCCCCGTTGGGGCCGCTCCACGGCGACTCCCAGCCCTGGTCACCGAGTTCGGCGGCGGGCATCCCGTTGTAGACGTGACAGTCGGTGCCGGTCATGAGTACTCCTTGCGCATGCGATTAAGGAGCGCCTTGCTGTCCGTGTCCGAGGTCAGCAGGGACATGCGGTTGTGCGCCTCGAGATGCGCCGACACGTCGGAGCGCTGATCCAGGTACATCGCGCCGGAGAGGACCTCCGTGTAGACGACGTCCGGCAGTTCCGGTTCCTCGAAGCGGAAGTAGGTGAACGGGGCGCACGCCCCCACGTGGGCGCCGGCGGTGAACGGCACGACGTCGACGCTGACATGCTCCAGTTCCGCGGCCTCCAGGAGCCGTTCGATCTGCTCCCGCATCACCTCGGGGCCGCCGACAACGCGGTGCAGTACGGCCTCTTCCATCACCACCCACAGCGTGGGCGCGTCGGGTCTCTCCAGCAGGCTCTGGCGGCGCAGCCGCAGGTCGACGCGGTGTCCGAGGTCCGCGTCGGCCTCGTTGGGGAAGCCGCCGCGCAGCACTCCCCGCGCGTAGGCGTGGGTCTGCAGCAGGCCTGTGACGTAGTGGGGCTCGTAGGTGCGCAGCGTCCTGGCACCGGCCTCCAGGCTGACGTAGGCGCTGAACCAGTTCGGCAGCACATTGCGGTACATGTGCCACCAGCCGGGCTCGTTGGCCCGCTCGGCGAGCGCGACGAATTCGTCGATCTCCTGCCGGTCAGCCCCGTACGTCTCCAGCAGCTTCTCCACGTACAGCGGCTTGAGCGCGACCTCCGCCTTCTCCAGGCGGCGGATCGTCAGCGACGTCACCCGCAGCGCCCTGGCCGCGTCCTCGAGAGAGGCTCCCGCGTCCTGCCGCCGCTCCTGAAGACGGCGGCCCAGGATCATGCGCAGAACGGTGGGGGCACTGGTGCCACCCGTGCCCGTACGGCCTTCGCTCACGTCCTGACCTCCTGAGAGTCTGTCACCGGCACGAGTCTGACAGTGGCTTGGTGACGCCACCAGACGGATATCGGCTTTTTGAAATTATCAGGGAGCTGGTTGCAGGTTGAACTTGGGTGCGAGCATAGTTACTTGTGTGACCCGGGCCGCCGAACGCGCGCACGGGTCCGCCAACCGCCCCTACCCTCCCGTGCGTTGGCACCGTCCGACTCCCGATGCGTCTCGCCCGGCCGCGCCGCCGCCCCCACGGAAGGCCAACACCGTGTCCCCCCAGACGACTTCGTCCCGCCAGCTGTTAGACGCCGCGGACCCGGAGCGAACCCACTGGATCGAACTTCCCGCGCACCGCTCGAGCGTCGGCGTGGCCCGTCGCTCCGTCGGAACCCGGCTCAGGTCCTGGAGTCTGCCGGGCGAGGTGTGCGCCGACGCGGTCCTGCTCCTGTCCGAACTGGCCACCAACGCCGTGTGCCACACCCTCAGTGTGCGCATCCTGTGCGGCATCGGCCTGGTGACCGACGGGGTCCTGAGGCTGGAGGTGCACGACCACGACGACTCGGGCCCCACGCTCCGCCAGTGCCGGGCGGGCCTCGACGACGAGGGCGGACGCGGACTGTTCCTCGTGGAGCAGCTCGCGGACTCCTGGGGGGTGGACCGGTCAAGGCTCACCGGCGGCAACGCCGTATGGGCGAACCTGTCGGCCTGAACTAGCCCATGGTGGGCGTCAGTTCGGCGAGCAGCAGCGTGCGGTCGTCCGCGCTCGCCGGATCGGAGGGGGCGTGCAGCAGCCGGCGGCACAGAGCGGGCAGTGGATCCTGGCCGTCGGCGGGCTCGACGGCGGCCGTGTCCAGGGCGCGGGCCAGCCGGGCGATCTCCTGGTCTATGTCGGCCTCCCTCGACTCGACCAGGCCGTCGCTGTAGAGCACGAGCAAGGACGGGGCGTCGATGGTCAGCACGGTCGGCTCGTAGACACCCGCGCCCAGTCCCAGCGGCAGGCCCGCGCCGACCAGCGTGACCGGCGCGGTCCGGCCGTCCGGGCCGCGCAGCAGCGGGGGAGGGTGACCGGCGCCCACGAGGGTGCAGGTGCCGCGCCGGGCGTCCCACTCGGCGTAGATACAGGTCGCGAAGGAGGCGCCCGGGGTGTCACTGGCGAGTGCGTCGAGCCGTCGTACGAGATCGGTGGCGGGGATGTCGAGGCTCGCCAGGGTGCGGACGGCGGTGCGCAGCTGGATCATCGCCACCGCGGACTCCGGACCGTGCCCCATGGCGTCCCCGACGATGAGACTGACCCGGTCGTCCGGCCGTCTCAGCACGTCGAACCAGTCTCCGCCGATGATCGATCCCGGTCCGGCGGGGAGGGATCCGTGGGCGATGCGACACCCCTCGACCTCCTGGATCGTGCCCGGCAGCAGACTGCCCCGGATGGCCAGCGCGGTACGGCGCTCGTGCTCGTAGCGGCGCGCGTTGTCCAGGGCGACCGAGGCCCGCGCGGCCAGCGACTCCACGGCCGCGACCTCCGCGGTCACGAAGGGCCCCCGGTCAGGCCCGCGGGAGCAGGCGACGAAGCCGATAGCCCCGCCCCGCAGCCGCAGCGGCACCACGAGGAACGAACGCGTCTTGAGGAGCTCGCCGACCCGTGCGTCCTCACCGGCGGAGGCGGCGAGCCGCTCGGCCGTGTGATCGTCGACCGAGTCGAGCAGCTGCGCGTGTCCGTCGACCAGCGCGCGGGCGTACGGCGTCTCACGGGGAAAGACGAGCACCTCACCGACCGGCAGGGTGCCCGCCCAGGACTCGGGTGCGTCCGTGCCCACGCGCAGCGCCAGCCGGCGCGCCTCGATCTGGGCGGGATCCGCGCCGGCGTAGGTGGTCTCCTCGCGCCGCCACCGCTCCAGCAGATAGACGGACGCCGCGTCGCAGAAGCCGGGCGTGAGCGCGTGGACGACATGGCTGCCGGTCAGCCCCAGGTCGAGCTCCGAGCCGATGACGTCGGCCGCGGGGGAGAAGGCCGACCGACGGGGCGGGGGCACGGCGGTGGGGGTCTCGTCGGAGCGGCTGTGCGGTTCGTTCCGCAGGGTCGTGGTGCCTTTCCGGGTGGGGGTCCGGGCGCCCGGCGGGGACAACTGATCGCCAGGCGTCGACGGCAACTATATGATGAGGCGTCAAGTACCTTGGTGCGGAAGGACGTTCTGGTGACCGACAGGGATGCTCTGCCGCCTGGGGCCGATCCGGACAAGGCGAGCGTAGCCCGGATGTACGACGCGGTGCTGGGCGGGGAGCACAACTTCGCCATCGACCGGGAGGCGGTGGCCGCCGTCACCGCCATCGACCCCCAGGTGCGCATGCTGGCCCGGGCCAACCGCGCCTTCCTCGGACGGGCCGTGCGCTTTCTGGCCGGGCAGGGGATCCGGCAGTTCATCGACCTCGGTTCGGGCATCCCGACACAGGGCAACGTCCACGAGGTGGCGCAGACGGTGAGCCCGGGCGCCAGAGTGGTCTACGTCGACAAGGACCCGGTGGCCATCGCCCACAGCACCTCCCTGCTCTCCGACAACCCGTACGCGGACATCGTCGACGCCGACATCCGGCGGCCGGCCGACGTCCTGTCCTCGCCGCAGGTGCGCAAGCTGATCGACTTCGATCAACCGGTCGCCGTCCTCATGGTCGCGATCCTGCACTTCGTCGCACCCGAGGAGAACCCGGCCGGCATCGTCGCCGCGTTCCGGGACGCCCTGCCCGACGGCAGCTGGCTGGCCCTGTCCCACGCCACCAACGAGGACCGTCCGGACACGGCCGCCGCCGTGACCCAGCTGTACCGCTCCCGGGCCACCTCACCGGTCACCGTCCGCTCCCACGACGAGATCCAGGACCTCTTCACCGGCTTCGACCTCACGGAACCGGGCCTGGTCCACGTCCCGCTGTGGCGCCCGGACGAGGACGTTCCGGAGAACCCGTCGGAGTACTGGGTGTACGCGGGCGTGGGTCGCAAGAGCGGGTGACGCAACTCCACGTTCAGCGCTCGGCGTTGAGCGCGTCGATCGCACCGCGGGCGTCGCCGACGGTCGTGTAGTCGACCGCGACGAAGTTCACCGGACGGCCGCGTTCGCGCTCGCAGCGGTGGACGCGGTCCAGCACGTACCGGCTGGCGTTGACCTCGCCGGCGTCCAGACGGCTGCCACCGCTGTTCGTGATGAAGTGGTTGAGCAGGAAGAGCCGCTTGCCGGTGCCGCCCCGATGCGGAACGCAGCTCATCTCGGCGGGGCTGCGGAAGGCGAACGGCGTCTCCATGCCGTACCGGTAGAAGTTGCGGTACCACGTGGCCGGGCCGTCCGCCTGCTCCGCGAAGACGACGAGCCGACGGCCACTGTCGATCATGTCGCCCAGTGTCGGCCACGCCTTGCCGGGATCAGGGTCCGGGGTGCGGACCAGGTCGGTCAGACCTGCCTGTCGGAACGCCTCGGCGGTGTCCTCACCGCTGATCGCGTCCTGGACGATCAGTGTCACCACGTCGGTTGGGTGGGCGCGCATCCAGTCGCCGATCTCCCGCAGCGTCGGCACGAGGGGGATCGCCCCCGCGCGGCACACGGCGTGGCACAGCCACAGGCCCTCGCGCGGCGGGTTGACCTTGTTGACGGCCGCGTCGATCAGGGTGCGCTGCTCGGGCGAGAAGTCGGAGCCGGCCAGCCGGGCGGTGATCTGGTCGGGGCTCTCCCAGCGGTAGGTGTCGAGCTGCAGGCCGCGCACCCCGCCGTCCAGCTGTGCCGTGACGCCCGGGTCCTGGAGCGGGCCGATGAACCGGTCGACGGTGGTCGACATGGCGTTGTGCGAGGTCAGGTAGGCGACCTCGTCGTAGCGCCGGTCGCACAGCTGCGGACTGCCCTGGCATCTGCGGGGCGCCGAGGGGCTCGCGGCGAGCGGTACCAGGACCACTCCGGCCACGACGGCGGCACTGGTGCCGACCGCGAGAAGGCGCAGACGCGAGGAAGGGACGCGTAGATGCGGCCGTACCTGAAGCGCCCAGCCGATCCCGACCAGGAGAGCCCCGGCGAGCAGGGGAACCAGCGCGGTGGCGAGCGCCGTCGTGGTCATGTCGTCGAGCGCTGTGCGCTGAAGGTCGTCGACGAGGCGGGTGATGCTCGGGGCCCAGCTCGAGGGCGGGCTGATCACCCGGCCGTCGCTGACCAGACGCGCGAGCACGGCGACGAGCGCGGTGAGAAACCCACCTAGGGCGAGCGACCAGCCCAGCAGCAGTGCCTTCCGGCCGGCCGAGGCGGGGCCGGTGACCCACAGTGACGCGAGCGCGGCGATCAGTAGCGCGGCGGCGAGGCCTTCGACCAGACCGAGCCCGGTGGCGGTGTAGGCGCGCACCCGGTGCAGCGCGGCCGGATCGTCGCCGGAGGCGTCCAGCGTTCGCGTGACGTTCCAGCTGTCGCCTCCGGCCAGCGTGCGCAGCCGGGCGGCGGCGTCCCGCGTCTGCTGGGACACCACAGCGGGCGCCACGGTGGCCAGCACAGTGGCGACATCCCCGTCGGCCAGGGCCACTTCGACGTCGTCGCGCAGCGCCGCCCGCTGCTGCTCGGGCACCGTGTCTAGGATGCGCCCTGCCGCGGTGGCGGCCTGTTCCTCAGAGAGCGGCAGAGCGGGCAGCGCCGCGGGCACGCGCCCGGCGACAACATTCCTGAGGGCGGCCTCGAGGTCGGTGGAGAACGCCGCGAAGTCCGGCTCCGCCTTCTGCTGCACGGAGGAGACTAGGTCGCCGAAGTAGGTCTGCGCCAGGTCGTTGAGGTTGGCCAGCACCGGTCGCAGGTCGACGTTCAGGGCCAGGGTGTCCCGGTCGCCGTTGAGGTAGCCGACCACGGCGTCGACCTGCGCGTCGGTGAGTTCCCTGACCGTCTCCGGAGGCAGCACCAGTTTGAGGTTGGAGGTGATCACGGCTTCGGGCACCGGTAGCCGGGCCAGGAGACCGCGCGTGACGGAGGCCGTCCCGGGATCGACCAGAACCTGGTCGTAGAGCCGGTCGTAGGCCGACTCCTCGTCGAGCACCGACTGGTAGAACGCCGGTGAGACCACGGTGGCCCGGGCCGTGGCCGCCAGGGCGACGACCGCGGTGCAGAGCACGGCGACGACGAAGGCGGCGATCCGCATCCACCTTCGGTCCTCGACGGCACGCAGGTTCTCGATGCCCTCCATGGTCACCTCGGTCCGCGCGGGCCGCAAACGGCCCCCTGTCCGCTCGACCGGGCGATCTACCTGTCCGTGACTCTCTGACGGGGGCTCTCACCCCGCGATGGAGTCGAGCTGCTCCGCCGCCGGGCGCAGGGCCCACAGGTCGCACCCGGGCGGTGCCTCCAGTGACGCGACAGCCCTCCGCGCCCGCGCGTCACCCGCGTCGGCTGCCGCGTGGACGACGTCGGTCGCCGCGTACCGGAGGAACTCCAGCTCGGGGTGCGGCCACGCGACGGACCCGGTCGCGGCGGGCAACAGGTAGTCGACCGCCTTGAACAGGCTCTGCCCGTCCGGACCGCGGTACGCCCACAGGTCGACGCCCACGTGCCGGCCGATGGCCGCGAGCCGGGTGTAGGCGACCAGGTCGAAGGTCGAGTAGTGCCAGCTCCGGGTGCGGGTCAGCTCCTGGGGCTGGCTCCCGTCGGGCGCGATCTGCGGCGCGACCCGCCTGCTGCGGGCGTCCAGAACCGTCCGGCGGGCCAGTGCGGTGTCTCCGGTCGCGTGGGCGAGGCCGGCGAGCAGCAGGTCGTAGAAGGTGCCGTGGTTGTTGGTGGCGGCCGCCTCCTGCTTGCCGAAGTCGCTGTCCTTGAGCCAGCCGAGGAAGTCGGTGTTCCACTCCGTCATGCCGGTGCGGTCCTTCCCGCTCCAGCCCGGAGCGCCGGTGTCCAGCAGAGCGAGCGCGTCGAGGACGCTGGTGTACGACTGCGAGAAGTCGATGATGCCGATCGCGCGGCCGTCGTACTTGCAGGGGATGAACTGCGCGTGGTCGAGGTTGGGGTTCATCCTCGTCGCCGGGTCGAGGAACCAGGTGCGCAGCACCTGCCCGGCTTTCGTGGCGTATCGCTTCTGGCCGGTGTAGTACCAGGCGAGGGTGAGGTCGTAGGCCGAGTCGAAGGTCTTCTCGACGTCCTGGCGGTCGGTGCCGGAGTCGACCTCGGGGTTGCGTTCGCCGTCGCGCTGGACGTAGGGGCAGCCCCAGGGGTTGTCGGCGGTCGGTGGCTGGGAGGGCCACCAGTACGGGGCCTGGCTGAGGTAGTCGTGGACGTCGCCGCCGGGGGCGGGCCTGGGTTTGTCGACGACGGTCCAGGGGCCCTGGTCCAGCCACTTGTCGGCGCGGGCCGTCAACGCCCGCACCGCTCTGCGCAGTTGCGGATCACCGTGATCGAGCCGGGCTTTCGTCCGCTGCAGGCGTGCGCCGTCCAGGACCGTCGTGTGCGGGGGCGGGGTCTGCGCCGCCGCCACGGGCGCGCAGAGCCCCGTGGTGAAGGCGGCCAGTGCCGTGAGGAGGACGCACAGGCGGGACCGCGCGCTCATCGGACGGCTCCCTTCAGCCTGCGCTGGGCCTCGTACAGGTTGGGTGGCCGTACCGCGCCCGGACTGCCGTACGACTCCAGGCGTGTGTGCAGGTCGCCCGTGAAGTCGGGTACGTCGATCTGGTCGAACTCCGTGACCTCGTCGATGCCGACGGTCGCGGAGTACGGCGCGAGGCCGTCGATCCTCACCAGTCCCGCGCGGCCGTTGGTGACCCGGACGTTCCAGTGCGTGAACCGGGCGCCGAACAGGGGGCCCGCGCTCGCGTCACCGCCGTGGCGGCCGTTGTTGTTCACGGTGATGTCGGTGCGGACGTTGGCGAAGGGCAGGCCGCGATGGCTGTCGAAGGTGCCCATCCGCATGTCGCCGCGGGACCAGACGTTGTACGACGACAGGCCCTCGACGTTGATCCCGTGCAGCTGGGTGTTCGCGGGCGCCGGGATGGTGCGCTGCTCGATCGTGAAGTCCTCGATGAGGTTGTCGTGCGAGCCCTCGCGGCAGAAGTAGGGGTGATGGGAGCCGCGGCCCGCCACGCGCGTCCGGCGCAGGGTGCACGCGGAGGCGGCCACCAGGCCGAACCCGTTGTCGACATGACGGACCGTCACATCGTCCACCCAGCAGTCGTACGCGCACTGGAGCACGACGCCGTTGTGGCCCTTGTCCAGCAGATGCGGCTGCTGGGGGGTCTGCACCGCCTCCAGGGTCAGTCCTTCGACCCCCGAGCCGGTCAACTCCGGGACATGTGTGGTCAGTTGTGGAGCCCAATCCGGGCGTATGTCGAGCGGGAGCGGGCGCTCCAGGGTGACCTTGCGACCGTGGAGGCGGGCGATGCGGACCGGCCACTCGTAGGGGACGTACGACGTCAGTTTCGTCTTGTCGTCCCAGAAGTAGGCCTCGGGTCCCGGGCCACCGCCGCACATGTGCTCGAGAAGGGTGTGGTCCGCGTCGTCGGAGAGCCGCAGGAGGACCAGGGCGCCGGGACGCAGTGGCGACGCGTCGGTGACCGTGACCGTCCAGGAGCCCTGCCGTGCGGGGGCGACCGTCGTGAGCGGCCGCCACTCGTCGCGCCGGTTGCCCGTCCAGCCCTCGAAGGGCCACGCCCTGGCCCTGATCGCGGCGACGAGCGACTCCCAACGGGCCCGGGGCGCCAGCCAGATGAGACCCCCGGCCCACGACCAGGACGACTTGTCCCCGCCGTAGCGGGAGCCGTACACCCCGATCAGATCGGTGAGGTTCTTCGTCGCGTACAGGGTCGTACGACCGCTGCCGGCGCCCTTCAGGACCACGTTCGAGCGGTCCAGGCGGATGACGTCGTCGATACGGAACGTGCCCGGCGGGACGGTGACCGTGCCACCACCGGCCTTTCCGACCGCGGCGATGGCACGGTTGATGGCGGGGGCGCAGTCGGTCGTGCCGTCCGCCACGGCACCGAAACGGCGTACGTCGGCGACGACGGGGCGGCGGGGGAAGTGCGCCGCCCCGCCGTGGCAGCCGGCCCTGCCGATGTACGGGATCTGCGGGTGAGTGAAGGGGGTGCGGCTGAACTCCCGCCACAGTGAGGGGACTTCGGCCGCCTGGGCGGCCTGCGGGGTGACGGCGGCGGCTGCCACGGCGACAGCACTTCCCATCAGGGTTCGCCTGGTCATGCCCATGACATTCAGAGGACCCAGTGGGCCCGTGTGCGCAGTACTCATGTCCGTTCGCCCTTCCCATGCGAGTTTCATGGATGTGAACGACGTTCAGAAGTGCGTTGAGCGGTGAGCATGCCATGAGGCTCTTTCGCGCGAAAGAGGTTGCGCAGAGGTTAATTGGCCACGTCCGTGAACGGGCTACAAGAGCGAGCCCCGCCGACAGGATGTCTGTCGGCGGGGCTCGGCCTGTGGGTGGGGCCCTGGGTTACCGGCGCTTGCCGAAGGCGATGATCCCGGTGATCTTCGACCCAGCGAGGTTGTCGTAGACGACCTCACCGCCGGACTTCTTCCAGATCTTGATGCGGAAGGTGTCCGGTCCGTCGGTGGCGGTGACGCGGAAGGCGTACCCGCTCTTGCCGTTGACCGTGCCGGATCCCTGGTAGACGGCCTGGGAGCCGGTGACCACGAGCCAGTCGGCGCCGGTCGAGCGGAAGGTCAGCCGGGCCGGCCCGAAGTCGAAGGAGACCTTGCCGAGGGGGGCGACGGCTCCCTTCGTGTAGGCCGCCGCCAGGGAGAAGGTGGCCTTGCCCGTCTGGCCCGGCTTGGCGGGGTAGGCGCCGGCCGGGGAACCGATGACGCCGGCGCCGAACACGGGCCCGGCCGAGCGGTCGTAGACGATCAGCTCGGGCAGCGTCCTGCTGTCCGAGGCGCCGTCGTCGTCGGTGACGGTGATGACCGGACGGCGGATCCCGGCCTTGGTGTACGTGTGTTCGGCCCGGCAGCCGGAGGCGGTGACCTTGCCGGACTGCGGCGCGCTCCCGTCCTTCCATTCGACCACGCAGGTGTGGGTGTCACTCGTACCCGGGTCGGTGAACGCGGCCGTGACGACCGAGCGCTTTCCGACCGCCACCGGGGACTGCGGACCCGTGGCCGAGACGACGGCCGGCGCCACGTTGGTCACCTTGACCGTCGCCGTGTCACTGCTGCGGCCGCCGGTCAGGGTGAGCGTGTAGGTGCCGTTGTCGGTGCAGGTGACCGTCGTGGCCGCTGCCCTGGCGTCGGAGAAGGCGCAGGGTGCTCCCGCCTCGGCGGTCCACTTCGGGCTGCCCGCACCGGAGATCGTGCCCTTCAGCGCGATCGCGTCGCCCTCCTTGCCGCCGGTGTCCGCACCGGCGTGCACGATGCTCACCGGGTCGACGCCGGTCAGGGTGGGCACGACCTTCTTGATCAGGCCGTCCGGGCCGAACTCCATCTTGTCGATGGTCGTTTCGCGGTGCATGCCGTCACCGCCGGGGATGGCGAACCGGTGATACGCGATGTACCAGTCGTCGGTGCCCGGCACATGGACGACCGAGTGGTGGCCGGGGCCCTTGATGCCCAGGGAGAGGTCCTTCTCCAGGATCACGCCCTGCTTGGTCCAGGGACCGGTGGGGGAGGAGCCGGTGGCGTAGGCCACGCGGTAGTTCTCGTCGCGGGTGTCGTTCTCCGACCACATGAGGTAGTAGGTGCTGTTCCGCTTGATGACGAAGGTGCCCTCGTTGTAACCGCTGGGCGTGATGTCCTTCATCTTCGTGAGGTCGAGCGAGGTCATGTCGGCGTTCAGCGGGGCCACGTAGGCATGTCCGTTGCCCCAGTAGAGGTACGACTGCCCGTCGTCGTCCGTGAACACGGCCGGGTCGATCATCTGGCCGCTGAACTGGCCCGCCTTGAGCAGCGGTTGACCCAGCGCGTCCTTGAACGGGCCGGTCGGCGAGTCGGACACCGCGACACCGATGTTGGCGTCGGCACAGAAGTAGAAGTAGTACTTCCCGTCCTTCTCGGCGATCGTCGGCGCCCAGGCCCTGCTGTCCGCCCACGAGATGTCGGGACCGAGGTCGAGGATGACGCCGTGGTCCTTCCAGTGGACCAGGTCGGTGGAGGAGTACGCCTTGAACTGCGTACCGCTCCAGCCCTCGAAGCCGTCGGTGGTCGGGTAGATGTAGAAGGTGTCGCCGAAGCGGACGATGTTGGGGTCGGCGTTGAGTCCCGGCAGGACCGGGCTCCTCATGACGAGCGCCGACACGGTCCAGGTGCGCTTCTTGCCGTCGGACCCGGTCACCTCGTACGTCACCGGCTTGCTGAAGTCCTGCACGCTGCCGGAGGCGGGGCTGATCGCCGCGCCGTGCGCGAGGGTGAACTCCGGTGCCAGCGCGGTGAGATCGGTGCCCTCCTTCATGGGCAGCGTGACCTTGCTGTCCGCGTTGTCGACGATCGCGTCAACCTTCAGCGCCGGGTGCGTGGCCTTGGCGATGCCCGCGGTGTTGCCGCTGAGCTCCATCACCTCGGCGGGCGTCAGGGCCCGGTCGTAGATGCGGAAGTCGTCGACCTCGCCACCGAAGGCCGGGTCGCCCGCGTACAGGGACCTGCCGATGTAGCCGCTGTAGTCCTTGTTCGCGTCGTACAGCTCGGACGGCTTGATGGTGGTGGTCGTGCGGGCCGCCTCGACGCCGTCGACGTAAAGAATCATCGACCCGGTCGTCCCGTCGAGGGTGACGGTGACGTGCCGCCACTCGCCGGGAGTGAGCTGTGAACCGGCTGTCAGCTTCGACTCCGCCGACCAACTCGCCTTGCTGATGGCCGAGTAGAGGCTGTTGCCGCCGTTGGAGGGCGTGGCGAACAGGTACTTGTTGCTGTCCGGGCCGAGCCCGAACAGCCACTGGAAGCTGCTGCCGCCCTTCCACTTGGCGTACGTCGACACGGTCACGCTGTCGGCGTTCTTCAGCACACCGTTCGGGATCTTCACGTACGGCGAGTTCGAGTCGCCGGACATCTTGAACGAGCCGTCCTCGACGCCGGTGCCGAAGTCGGGCGTACCGACGTAGGTGCCGTGGTAGCCGTGTCCGCTGGAGTCGCGGGCGATGTTGCCGCCGCTCTCGTCGAAGCCGTAGTGCAGCAGCAGGTCGGCCGGGACGTCGGCGCCCTCCTGCGACACGGTGACCTCGGCCTGGACCGGGAGTGCGGCGCCGTCGGGCAGGCTTCCAGTGACTGTGAAGGTGCCGGCCTGCGCGTACTTCGACGCCGGGACCTCGTCCCAAGTGACGGCGACGGGGCGCTTGACGCCGTCCGCGTAGGTGGCGACGACGGTGGCCGGCAGCACGGGTGCCTCACCGATCCGCGTCTTCACCTGGACGTTCTCGACGTTCTCGACGAGCTGGTCCGGCTGGTAGGCGTGCAGCAGGCGGTCGTACTCGGCCTGGGTGACCGGCAGGACGGTGCCGTGGCGAGGCTTGGCCGGCAGGTCGTAGTCGGCGACCGGGGTCCAGGTGCCGGAGTCGAGGTCGGTGGTCTCGAAGGGGATGTAGCCGCGGCCGCCGAACTCGTCGAGGAACGCGTACCACTTCTCCTCGGTGTTCGACTTGAACACCAGCGGTCCCTCGGCGGCGTTCATCGCGCCCTTGCCGATGCCTTCCGCGACCGGCGTCCAGTTCAGGTCGAGGATCGAGTTGCTCTTCTCCTCGAAGATGAACTTGCTGTTGGGCGTGGAGGAGGTGTTGTTCCGCTCGTCCTTCGAGAGGCGGTAGTAGGTGCCGTTGTTCTGGATCATCGTGGAGTCGATGACCGAGTAGCCGCGGTCCACCCACACCTTGGGCTCGCTGAACGTGTAGAAGTCGCGGGTGGTCGCGTACATCATGCGGTTGTACGTGTCGCCGGAGTGCGCCTCGTTGTCGTACAGCTTCGACGCCCAGAAGACCACGTACTCGCCGAGCTTCGCGTCGTAGAACGCCTCCGGCGCCCAGGTGTTGCCCGCGCTGTCGGGGGAGATCTTCACCAGCCGCTGGTTCGTCCAGTGGACGAGGTCGGTGGACTCCCAGACCATGATGGACTTGCTGCCGGTGCGCTGGGAGGCGTCCCAGTCGCCGTTGCCGTAGATCCTCAGGTCGGTGGCGATCTGGTAGAACTTGTCGCCCTCGGGGGAGCGGATGATGAACGGGTCGCGCAGGCCCTTCTCGCCGAGCGTGGAGGTCAGGACCGGCTTGCCGTCGTTCAGCTCCCGCCACTTCATCGGGTCGTCGCCCTTGCTGAGCGCCGAGTACAGCTGCTCGCCGTCCGAGGTGCCCTCGCCGGTGAAGTAGCTGAACATGTAGCCCTTGAGGGCCTGCTTCGCGGGGAGTTCGGGGACCTTCGCGGTGAACGTGCGGGTCGCCTTCGCCTCGCCCTTGGTCACGGTGGCGGTCAGGTCCACGGTGATGGCGCCGTCGCCGTGCGCGGGGCGGTGGACGACGCCGTCGGCGGAGACGACGTCCGGGGTCGCGGAGGACCAGGTGACGTCCGTGCCGTAGTCGCCCTGGGCGGGCAGGGTGAGGTTGCCGCGGACGTCGTCGAGGTTGCGGACGGCGAGGGCCTGCGCGGCCTGCTCGGTGGCCGTCGTGTCGTCGAAGTCGGGCAGGACCGTGACGTCGAAGGACTTGGTGTCGGTGACGGTGCCCTTCCTGAGAGTCGCCGTGAGGGTGGCGTGCCCGTTCGGCTCACCGGCGGCCGGCCGCGTCACCTTCCCGGCGTCGGACACCACCTGCGTGTTGTCGCTGGCCCAGCTGATGGCCGAGCCGCCGGCCGGCCCGGTCTTCGGCAGGTCCAGGTCCGCAGTCACCGCGCCGGTGTCGCCGAGGCTCAGCGCGGCCTTGTCGGCGGTGACGCCCTGCGTGGCGACCGGGAGGGAGAGCTGCTCGACCTCCGAGGTGTTCAGGGCGCGGTCGTAGACGCGGAAGTCGCGGATGCGGCCCTTGAGGAGCTTGTCACCGGAGTAGACGGACTTGCCTATGTAGTTGGCGGTGGTGGAGCCGGAGCCGATGGCGCCGGGAGTGATCGTGACCGCCGTGTTGCGGCCGACCTCGACACCGTCCTCGTACAGCACGCCCGTGGTGCCGGTCTGGGTGTAGGTCAGCTGCTTCCACACCGCGCGGGTGAGGTTGTGCCCGTCGGAGGGCTTGGTGGTCTGCTCGGTCGACCAGTTGCCGGTCGCGATCGAGGTGCGCAGGGAGTTGCCTGTGGTGAACAGGTACCCGTTGCCGTTGCTCCCGCTGGAGTTGCCGAAGCCGTAGACGAAGTACGGCGTGCTCTGCGCGGAGTCGATCAGCACGTCCGTGGAGACGGTGATCGAGTTCATGCCCTTCATGACGTCGTCCGGCACCTTGACGTAGGTGTCGGAGCCGTTGAAGGCGAGTCCCTGCCCGGGGTCCGACCAGTCGGCGGTCCCGTTCACCGTGCCGTCGCGGCCGTTGCCGGAGGCGTCGGTGACGGTGCTGCCGGAAGCGCCGTCGAACTTGTACCAGAGGGCCAGTCCATCGGCGACGTCCACGGTGTCCGCAGCCTGCGCGGGGACCATGGGGGCGGCGAGACCCAGGAGCAGTGACGCGGCGGTCAGACCGGCGAGGCGGCCCGCCGTGCGTCTCGCGCGGGTGCGCGGACGTGCGATGTACGTCATGTGGGTTTTCCCTGCTGAGGCGTGGCGGGGCCTCAACCGTGGGCACCCTGCCGTTTCGGCTGTGTGACGTCGTGTTGCGAGAGTGTCAATCGCGTTGTACTGGGACGTCAAGAGGTTTCGAACGATGTCCGACTGGCCGAACGCACTGCCTCCCGGTCCTCAACAGTCGGCATGCTCCGACATGTTGGGGGAATTCGAGGTGCACGGGGCGTAATGACCTCAGTCATCTGAAGGGATGTACTCCCATGCTGGCCATCATCTCCGCGGTCCTGTTCTTCATCTCCTTCCTGATCAACGCTGCGGACATCTCGACCAACGACACCTTCTCCTCGACGAACATCATGCTGCTCGGCCTCATGGTGCTCGCGCTCCATGTGGCCGGCATCGGCAGCGGCTGGAACGTGCGCGGCCGCAGGTAGGAGGTCTCGTCAGCTGCGGGGCAGCCCCCAGCGAGGCGCGTCCTCGTTGGGGCGGACGGGTACAACGGTCAGGTCGGGGCGGTCTCCTCTGGCAGTGAGGAGCGCCGTCCCGCCCTTGCGCAGGGCGATGTGGACGGTGCCGTCACCGGCGTCCTCGTGGCGCAGGGGACGGCCCCGCCCGTCCCGCACGTCGATCGGCCCCGCGATCCCGTGCCGTACGACACAGGGCGCCCCCGCCTCACTGAGCAGCCGTACCCAGCGGGTGGCGCCGCCCCGGCGGACCGCGCTGAGCAGGAAGGCGCCCTGCGTGCGGAAGTCGTGCACGGTCAGGTCCTGCCAGGCGGCGGGCAGTGCGGGGAACACCCTGATGACGCCGCCCCACGACTGACACACCATGTCGTGCAGCGACTGGGCCGCCGACAGGGGCGTCTCGATCACCGGCCCCGACTCCTGGTACATGGTGTTGGGCTTGATGAAGCGGGTCATGAGTTCACCGAGATACCTGAGCGCGTCTTCGCCCTTGCCGAGCAGGGCCGACATGGAGGCCGCGCCGGTGAAGGTGTAACCCTGCAGGGCGCCTTCGAAGCCCACCCAGTGCGCCAACGACCGCTCGATCAGGGCGCGTTCCTCGGGCGTGCGGCCGGTCACCTCGTACAGCGGGTAGATCGCGAGCAGATGCGAGTAGTGGCGGTGCGACTTGGCGAAGGGGATGTCCGCGCCGATCATGAAACCGTTCGCGTCCGTCGGGTACGGCGCCCGTTTCGCCAGCACCTCGCGCCAGCGGGGCGCCAACGGGTCCTTGATGCCGAGGAGTTCGGTGGAGTCGAGAAGGGTGCGGCAGCCCCAGGACAGGAGCATCAGGTCGTAGTTGCAGTCGCGCGAGTCGGCGCCGTACTCCGGGGAGAAGGTGGCGGGCAGATGCAGCTTGCCGTCCGGGCCGGGTTCCAGGAAGTGCAGGTAGTAGTTGATCGCCTTGCGCAGGAGCGGGAACAGCACGTCCCGGAGGATCGACCTGTCCATCGTGTGGCGGTGGCTGAGCCAGACGTTGTGCAGCGCCCAGGTCAGGTTGCCGACTTCGGGGGTGGGCGGGTCCTGGCCGGGGATGCCGACGCCGTAGCCCATGAGGGCGCTCGCCGCGCCATTGACCAGGTGGGGATCGGTGGTACGGGGGATGCCGAGCGAGTCGGTGCGGTACGGCGCCGGTGTCTCCTGGGCGAGGTTGTCCCGGAACTCGCTCAACGCCCGGGTGACGGCGTCCAGTTCGAGGTGGTTGGAGCCGTGGATGAGCCAGTACTCCAGCTGGGCGTTGAGGTTCCACCAGGTGTTGGGCCAGGGCGTGGGCTCCAGCCAGGGACCGCTCGTCGCCATCACGGGTGCGTCGCGGCGGGCCGCGGCGGCCGCCTTGTACAGCTGGATCCAGTAGAAGCGCTGGATGCGGGCGTCGGGGAGGGACAGGAAGCTCTTGCGATAGTAGGCGTGCCACCATGCGCGGTGGTCCAATGCCAGGGCGGAGTAGGGGAGTTGTTCCGTCCGGCGGACCGCCTTGAGGGCCTGGCCGAGGACTGTGGACTTCGGGTGCGAGTGCGCGACGTGCGCGTACAGCGTCCGGGTCCGTCCCCTGGTCCGCTCCCGCCACGCGGTGACGTGCTCTCCGCCCGCAAGGAGCGGTTGCACGGCCGCGGTGATCCCGTCGTGGTCGGCGATCCGGGCGGGCGGGTTGCCCCGGTAGCCGTCCGGGAGGGGCTTGAAGGCGGCCCTCGGGCTGATCGCGTCGGCCGGATGGAACACCCAGCGGAAGTCGCGTTCTCCCTCGCTCGCGGTCACCTCCACGGCGAGGACCGAGCGGTCGTTGTGGACGAGGGCGCGCAGGGCCAGGGTGCCCTTCTCGGTCGTGAGCGTGCCGGTCAACTCGGCGTCATGCAGCGACAGTCGCCAGTCGAGGCTGGTGATCACGCCCACCGGTTCCAGCGTGAAGTACCCGATCGGCAGCCGGGCGAGGCCGAAGAGGGAGCCGAACTCGGGCCGGTGGTCCTGCACTTCGGAGTGCTGGATGTTGAAGCGCACGGCCGTCGTGGCGGCGCCGGGCTCGGCGTAGATCCCGGAACCGAGGAAGCCGTTGCCGAGGAACGGCCCTTCGTACCAGGTCGTCGGCATCCGCTGCCAGACGAGGTCGGCGTCGTCGAGAACGGTGAGCCAGGGGTCGCCGGCCGACGAAGCGGGCTCGGTGCGGTCGGCCGCCGTCGCCTGCGCGGTGTGCAGACCCGACGCCAGCAGCGAGCCGCCGAGGGCGGATCCGGTGGCGAGGACGGTGCGTCTGGACGGATCGGGCGCGGCGGGGCAGGACACGGTGCCTCCAAGCGGGCTCAGCGAGTGGAATCATCGGAGCTATCCCGCGTTGCAACATAGGGTTGAGGTTGCTGCGCGTCAATGGAACGGGATAGATCCGATGTTCGTCAGCGTCCTTTGGCCGTCAGCGTCCCTTGGCCGTCATCGTCCTTTGGTCGTCAGCGTACTTGCATCCAGGCCCGGGTGCCGAACGAGGCACACGCACGTGACGCCACCGCAGCGGCGTCGCGCAGGGCCCGGGTGAACCCGTGCGGGGTCAAGTGCCCCTGGACGCCGAGATGATGGGTGAGCGCTCCGTGGAGTACGTCACCGGCGCCCAGTGTGTCCGCGACCCGGACGGCAGGGACGTCCACGGTGTCACCGCCTTCGGGGCCCGCCCACTCGATGGGTCGCCCACCGCGACTCACCGCCGCCCAGAGAACCCCGTGTTCCCTCAGGAACCGCAGGACATCCGCCGGGGTGTCGGTGCCAGGAGGCCGAAAGTCGTCCGAGCAGACGGCCACGTCGATCGACGGCAACAGCTTCTCCGTACCGGCCTTCCAGCTGCCCCCGTCGAGGAGGGTCCGCCGGCCCGCGGAGCGTGCGGCGCGGGCGGTCGCCGTGGCCAGGTCCATGTGGTGGCCGTCGAACTCGACGATGTCGCAGGCGGCCACCAGTGCGTCGAGGTCGGCGGGTGGTGCCAGCCGGAACCCGGTGGCGTTGGTCGAGGCGACGGCGCGGTCCCCGCTCGACGCGGTCACGAGAACGGACGACACGCCGGGAGGCTCCACCGAGTCGGCGGCGAGATCCGACACCCGCACACCCAGCCGGGCCAGGTCCGCCGCGACCACGACACCCAGCGGGTGGGAGCCGATCCCGGTGAGCAGCCTGGCCGCGCCACCCAGGTGGCTGAACGTCACGGCCGCGTTCGCCGCCGGACCGCCGGCGGCCACCACCTGCTCACGCGCCGTCAGTTTCTGGTTGGGCCCCGGCACCTGGTCCACGAGCTGAATGACGTCCAGCGTGCACAGGCCGACGAACAACCCTTCGGGACGTCGGCTGTCCGTCGCTTCCACTCACTGACCCCTTCTCCTGCTCCGCAGCCCCGCGCCTCAGCCCGCCGCCCGCTTCACCAGATCACCGATCCGCACCTCGTCGGCGGCGGTCAGCCGCGTGAGCGCGAACGCGGTCGGCCACATGGTTCCCTCGTCGAGCTCCGCCTTGTCATTGAAACCGAAGGTCGCGTACCGCGCGCCGAACTTCTGCGCGCTCTGGAAGAAACAGACGACCTTGCCGTCCCTGGCGTACGCGGGCATCCCGTACCAGAGCTTCGGTGCCAGGCCCGGCGCGCTCGCCTTCACGACGGTGTGGATCCGTTCCGCCATGACCCGGTCCCCGTCCTGCATCTCGGCGATCTTCGCGACCACGGCGGCCTCGTCCTCCGCCGCCTTGTCGGCACGCGAGGTGCGGCGCGCCGACGCCTTCACCTCCCGGGCGCGCTCCGTCATCGCCGCGCGCTCCTGGTCGGTGAACGTCTCGGTCTTCTCGGCGGCCGCGGGCGTACGAGCGGCGGTCCTCCGGGTGTCCTTCATGACGGCTCCTCCTGGTCGACGAGCGGTGGGTACATCTTCATCCAGGTGTCGGGGTGCGGCAGAGCCGCTGGCCCCGGGACGCGGACTCGCGTGCGCGGCCCGGGACCGGTGCCGTTCATCCCCACGCGCCGGCGATCTGACGGGTCGTGGCGTTGAGCCTGTTGAACAGGTTGGTCAGGCCGATCATCAGGACGATCGCGGCCAGCTGCTTCTCGTCGAAGTAGGTCGCGGCCGTGTCCCAGACCTCGTCGCTCACCGCGTCGGGGCGGTCGGCCAGTCGCGTCGCGGCCTCGGCCAGCGCGAGCGCCGCCCGCTCCTCGTCGGTGAAGTAGGGGGCCTCCCTCCACGCGGCGGCCGTGGCCAGCCGCTCGTCGCTCACACCGGCCTTGCGGGCCGTCTTTGCGCCGCCGTCGACACAGGCGCTGCACCCGTTGATCTGGCTGACCCGCAGATGCACCAGCTCCAGCGTCTGCGCGTCCACCCCACCGGAGTGCACGGCCTTGAAGAGCTGCTGGATGGGCTGCATCGCGTCGGAAAGGACGACGGCGGGGTTCTGCATACGGGACTGCATCTGGCATCTCTCCTCTGTCGGGCTGTGCCCCGTTCGGGCTGTTCCGGCGGGGCGTGATGCCATCTCAGCCCGGAAGGCTTGTCAGGACGACGGTCGTGGGACACCGTGGGACAGCCGAAACGGCCTTGAACAGGCACGATCCGGCCCGGACGAATTCCGCCGGGGCGGGACAGGGGGACGGGGAACAGTGGCCGAGTACGACAGCACGGCGGGCGGCGACCCGCAGGAGGAGCTGGCTGCCCGGCTCCGCCTGCTCCAGGAGCTGTCCAAGCGGGGCGTACGGGCCCTCGCACGGGACGCCGGACTCAGCTCGTCGTCGCTGTCCCGCTACCTCAGCGGCCGTACGGTCGCGCCCTGGCCCGCGGTCATCGCCCTGTGCCGCCTCGTCCAACGCGACCCCCGTCCCCTGCGCCCTCTGTGGGAACGCGCCGCCAACCCCCTTCCCGCTCCGCCGAGGACCAGCCGCCAGGTCCAGCCCCCGTCGCCGCCCGCCGGAGCGCCGCGCCCGCCCCGCAACGACCTTCCGCGTGACGTGCCCGACTTCACCGGCCGCGAGGCCCAGCTCGCGGCCGTACTCGACGGCGTCACCGGCAGCCGCGTGATCGCCGTCGACGGAATGGCGGGCGTCGGCAAGACCTGCCTCGCGGTGCACGCGGCGCACCGGCTCGCCGCCGACTACCCGGACGCCCAGCTCTACCTGGACCTGCACGGCTTCACCGAGGGCCGGCCGCCGCTCGACCCCGACCGTGCCCTGCGGACCCTGCTCGCCGCCCTCGACGTGCCCTCCGAGAAGGTCCCGCAGGAAGGCGGCGTCGAGGAGCTCTCCGCCTGCTGGCGGTCCGAACTCGCCCACCGGCGGGCCGTCCTGGTCCTCGACAACGCCGCCGACGCCGACCAGGTGCGCCCGCTGCTGCCCGGCGCCGGTCCCTCCGTCGCCCTGATCACCAGCCGCAACCGGCTGCTCGGCCTGGACGAGGTCCCGCCGGTGTCGCTGGACGTCCTGACCGGGCAGGAGAGCGCCGAACTGCTGGCCCGCGCCAGCGGCGAGACCGACGGCGCCGCGGGACGCCTGGCCCGGGACCCCGAGTCCACGGCCGAGGTGCTGCGTCTGTGCGGCCACCTGCCGCTGGCCCTGCGGCTGGCCGCGGCCCGGCTGCGGCACCGGCCGGGCTGGACCGTGGGCATCCTCGTCGAGCGGATGGCGGAGGGACCGAGCGAGTTCGACACCGCGTTCGCCATGTCCGTACGGCAGTTGGACCGCGCGAAGGCCCGACTGTTCCGCCTGCTGGGGCTGCTGCCGGGCTCGTCGTTCGACGAGCACGTGGCGGCGGCGCTGGCCGACGTTCCGCTGCGCGACGCCCGCGCGATGCTGGAGGACCTGCTGGACGCACACCTGGTCCAGCAGCCGGCGGCAGGCCGTTACCGCCTCCACGACCTGGTGCACCAGCACGCCCGCCGGGCCACCACGGAGCAGGACTCCCCGGCCGAACGGGACCGGGCCGTCATCCGGGTGCTCGACTACTACGTGCACGCGGCCGCCGCCGCGGATGCCGCGATGCCCTTCCCGTCCCTGAACCGCGAGGCCTCCGTGGACCGGCCGGCGGCCCAACTGCCGTACTTCACCGACAAGATCGAGGCCCTCATCTGGTTCGGCACCGAGTACCTGAACCTGCTGGCCGCCTTCGAGGCGGCGGAGAGCGCCGGGGCCGACCGTCACATGTGCGAACTGCCCCGTTTCATGCGGACGTACTTCGCCCGGCGCTGCGGCACCACGATGCTCAACGGACTCTTCGAGCGGTCCCTCGCCGCCGCACAACGCCTGGGCGAGCCCCTGCAACTGGCCGAGGCACACAGCGACCTGGGCTTCGCCCGCTACAACGCGGGCCGGATGGCGGAGGCGAGCGCGGCCTACGAGGCCGCAGGACTGTTGACGGCCCGGGCGACGGACGTCCGCGCTGAGGCCGAACTGGCCATGCGTCGAGGCTACTTGAGCTGGGACGCGGGGTACGTCGAGGAGCCGTTGGCGTTGTTCCGGCTGGCGGGAAAGCTGTACGCGGACGCCGGCTGCCCCATGGGCACCGCCCACGCGACCGCGTACGAGGCCTGGGCACTGCTCCAGCTGGGACACCGCGAGGAGGCGATACAACTGGCCCGCACGGCACTGGAGTTCCCGCACCCCGACGGAGCGTGGCCGCCCGCACTCCCGGCCTTGATCACCTTGGGCGTGGCCCTCGCCTGCGAGGACCCCGACGAGGCCGCCGATCACCTGCGCCGAGCGCTCGCGTCGTCCCGCGAGGACGGACACAAGCACAACGAGGCGTGGTGCCTGAACTGCCTGGGCGTCGCCCTGCGCCGGATGGGCCGCTACGAGGAGGCCCTGGCCAACCATGAGCGGGCCTTCGCCCTGCTGGACGAGCTGTTCGAGGACCACTGGAAGATCCACTTCCTGAACGCCTACGGCGAGACCTGCCGTCTGGCCGGCCTGCCCGACCGGGCCATGGACCTCCACCACCAGGCCTTGGACCTGGCCCCGAAGCTCGGCCACCGCCACGCCGAGGCACTGGCCCACGAGGGCATCGCGGCGATCCTCGACGGGGCGGACCCCACCGCGGCAGCCGAACACCGGGCGGCGGGGCGGGCGGTGCTGCCGGAGTCAGTACCGGGCGCCTGAGCGCGGGTGCGTCGAGGGCGCCGGGCGGCAAGCCGTCCAGGGCGGCACAGCGGTCAGGGCGCAGCACCTCGCTGCAGTGCGCGCGGCGCTGTCCCGGTGGGTGCGTACGGCGTGCTCCGGCCCGTCGCGCACCCTGGCCCCGGAAGGCGGGCGCGGTCGACCCGCCCGGCAGTCGACCCGGCCGAGGTGATCGTCACTGCGGCATGCGCAACCCCGCGATGAGGATCCCGACCAGTCGGCGCGGGTCGTAGTCGGGGTCGCTGTCCGCGCCGATGCAGAGGTTGCCGACTCCGCGCATCAATTCGATCGCCTCGATATCGGTGTGGATCTCGCCCGCGCCGACCGCGGCGTCGAGGAGTCGCGCGCACACGGGGACGAGGCGGTCGAGGAAGTACGTGTGCAGGGTGTCGAAGCCGGAGTTGTCCGACTGGAGCGCACCGGCGAGCCCGTGCTTGGTGACCAGGAAGTCCACGAAGAGGCTGATCCACTGCTCCAGCGCCGCGTGCGCGGTCGCGCTGTTCTCCAGCAGGGCGGGTCCCGCCTCGGCGCAGGCGTCGACCTGGTGCCGGAACACGGCGATGATCAGGTCCGCCCGGGTCGGGAAGTGGCGGTAGATCGTGCCCAGTCCGACCCCGGCCTCGGCGGCGATGTCGCGTACCGGCGCTTCCACGCCCTTGGTGACGAACACCGCGGCGGCCGCGTCGAGCAGGGTCTCCTTGTTGCGCCGGGCGTCCTTGCGCCGTGGGGTCGCGCGGCCTGTGCCGTCGTCGCTGTCGTTCACCGTGCCGCTTCCTCCGTCGCCGACCTTGCAAAAACGGAACAGTGTTCCGTATTGTTTCCGGAACGAGGTTCCGTTTGTCCATGATGGCAGAGCGGACCCCGGCGACCAAGCCGTGCCGAGCCATGCCCTTTCGCGCTTGCCGTACGGCTTCACCAGCTATGGAGGAACGCCCCATGCAGTACCGCACCCTGGGCCGCACCGGTGTACAGGTCAGCTCCCTCGCGCTCGGCGCGATGAACTTCGGCAGGATCGGCCGCACCACCCAGGCCGAGGCCACCGCCATCGTCGACGTCGCCCTGGAGGCCGGCGTCAATGTCATCGACACCGCCGACATGTACGGCGACGGCGAGTCGGAGGAGATGGTCGGCAAAGCCATCGCCGGCCGCCGTGACGACATCGTCCTGGCGACGAAGGCGGGAATGCCCATCGGCAACGAACGCAACCACCAGGGCAGTTCGCGCCGCTGGCTGGTCACCGAACTGGAAGCAAGCCTGCGCCGCCTCGGCGTCGACCACGTCGACCTGTACCAGATCCACCGCTGGGACCCGAACACCGGCGACGAGGAGACCCTCTCGGCCCTGACCGACCTCCAACGCGCGGGAAAGATCCGCTACTTCGGCTCCTCCACCTTCCCCGCCCACCGCATCGTCCAGGCCCAGTGGGCCGCGCGTGAGCACCACCTGAGCCGCTACGTCACCGAACAGCCCAGCTACTCCCTCCTCCAGCGCGGCATCGAGGCGCACGTGCTGCCCGTCACCCAGGAGTACGGCCTCGGCGTACTGGTGTGGAGCCCGCTGGCCTCGGGCTGGCTGTCCGGCGCGATCCGCGAGGGCCGGGACATCACCACCCACCGCTCGGCGTTGATGCCCGAACGCTTCGACACCGCCCTGCCCGCCAACCGGGCCAGGCTGGAGGCGGTGGAGCGGCTGACCGGGATCGCCGAAGAGGCCGGCCTCACCCTCATCCAGCTCGCGCTCGGCTTCGTGACCGCACACCCCGGCGTGACCAGCGCCCTCATCGGCCCTCGCACGACGGATCACCTGCACGCCCAACTCGCCGCGGCGGACACCGTCCTGACCGCCGACGTACTGGACGCGATCGACGAGGTCGTCGCGCCCGGCACGGACCTGGCGGCCCACGAGAAGTTCGACACCCCGCCCGCGCTCCTCGACCCGTCACTGCGCCGACGCTGACCGTCGCAGGCGAACGCCCCGGCGGTGGAACCGCAGGGAAGACCTCTTTCGGAACGGAACCCACAGCGCATGCCGAACCCACCCAGCTTCGGGATCATGACCGCCCCCATGAACGTCGGCTACGACGACATCCTGCGAGTCTGGCGCGAGGCGGACACCATCCCCGCCATCGAACACGCCTGGCTCTTCGACCACCTCATGCCGATCGGCGGCGACCCCGACGGTCCGGCCTACGAGGGCTGGACCCTCCTCGCGGCGCTCGCCGCCCAGACCCGGCGCCTGCGGCTCGGCGTCATGGTGACCAGCAACCGGTTCCGGCCACCCGCACTTCTGGCCAAGATCGCCACGACCGTCGACATCGTCTCCGGCGGCCGACTCGACTTCGGCATAGGCGTTGGCTCACGCCCCGACCACCCCCTGGCCAGGCGCGAGTACGAAGCCCACGGCCTGCCCTTCCACGACACCGCGCACGCGGTGGAAAGCCTCGACGAGGCCTGCACGGTGATACGCCGCCTGTGGACCGAGGAGAAACCCTTCGACGCTGAGGGCATCCACCACCCCCTCACCGGAGCCTTCGGCAACCCCAAACCGGTCCAGCGCCCGCACCCCCCGATCCTCATCGGGGGCCGCTCGTCCGCGACACTGCGCACAGCCGCCCGACACGCCGACCTGTGGAACATCCCCGGCGGTGACATCCACGACGCCGTCCGCCGCAGTGCCCTGCTGGACCGCTACTGCGAGGAGATCGGCCGCGACCCCGCCGAGATCACCCGCTCGATCCACATAGCGGTCTCCTACGACAGCCCCGACACCACCCGTGAGGCCATCACCGAAGCGACCGACGCCGGCTTCGGCCATGTCGTCCTCGGCCTCCCGGCGCCCTACCCCGCAGCCGTCGCCCACTGGGTCGCCGACGAACTCGTCGGTCCCTCGACCTGACCGACATCCGCCCGACGACATCCGCGCTCGCCTCAGGCGGGTCGTACGTCACTTCCAGTCGTAGGCGTAGGCCGCGACCCATGTGACGTCGAGCTGTGCACTGCTGCCGGGCGCCGCCCCGGGACCCTCCAGCGCGCTCTCGTTCTGGAGCACCCACGAAAGGGGCTCGTCCGGCACGTCACGGGTGTCGTGACCGGTCTGGCGGCCGTCGACGAAGAACCGGACGTTGCCCGGGGTCCACTCCGTGGAGACGGTGTGCCACCGCGTCCAGTCGTCGCTCCCCGGGAAGTAGCCCTGCTCGCCGCCACCGCACGGATGGTGGAAGGCGCTGAGGGTGCCGGTCCACTCCCCTTCGGGATGGTCCATTTCGCAGCCACCGCCGTAGTGCAGCCAGGCCGACTTGTACCCCGGAGCAAGCTTCGTGACCTTGATGCGTGCGCTGTACTTGCCGTACTTCATCTCCATCACCGCGCGCGGGACCAGCGCCGCGGAATGTACGGGACCCCCGTCGGCGGGCCGCCACATCCGTATGGACATCCTCCCGTCACCGTTCGCCGCGGGTCCGACGCTCACGGTGTCCTCCGGGTGGTAGACGCCCACCACGTCCCGCCCCCGGCTCTCGGCGGTGTCGGGCCAACCGGTCGGATACGCCCACCAGTTGTCGCGGTACTTGCCCTTGAGGCCCCCGCAGTGGGCGGCGGACGTGTCGACGTCGTGCGCGCAGTCGCTGAAGGAGCCCAGCGGCACCCGGTCACCGTTGAAGTCCTCGGCGAGGACCTGCCAGAACGGTCCGCAGTCACCGCGGGGCAGGTGGGCCGCGGTGCTGCGGCAGGCATCGGCCGACGGGGGTGCCGCGTCGGCCCGGGGGAGGCCCAGCAGGCCACCCGCCACGAGCAGAAGACCCGAGACCGTCACCAGGAATCGCCTGGGGTGGTGCGGCGCTGCGTGTGAACCCATCCCGGGGCTCCTTCAGGACCGGCGGCCGACGGCGTCCGCCCTTGCCGCGCGGGACATCGGAAAGGCCATGAACCGCGCCGGGCGGACTGCGCTTCGCGAAGGAACATCCTCACCCGTGGAACTCCACGGCGCCATCCCCCGTACAGGCCGTGAACCGGACGGCCCGCTCCGCAGCCGGCGTCGGACCGCGCCGTCCCGTCTCAGAACTCGCTGTCGATGCCGGTCACGACCGCCGCGCCCAACGGCGCCTCCTCCTCGGCCAGGCCGCTGTCCCGCAGCGCCCGGTAGACCAGCCGTACCGCTTCCGCCTCGGCCTCCGTGCGGTCGGCGGCCTCGACCTCGACCCGGGCGGCGAACATGCCGCCCTCCTCCACGGTCAGCAGACTCAGCTCCTCGCTCTCCCCGAGATCCGTGTTCCTGGGATCCTGCGGCCGAAGCCTGCGCCCGATGTCCGAACGGACGCTGTCGGGGACCTCTCGCAGGAATGTGCCGGGGACGGTGATGACGTAGGTGGTCACACGGGCTCCTTTCTCAGATCTTGTCCGGTTCCCCCGGAAGCCGATCGGAATCGGAGCCGGGGAGGAAGGTTCCAGATGTGGAGAAAACATGGTGCGCATGACGTTTCCCAGGAGTCGTCCCGGCATGGAGACGCCGGTCGCGGGTAAACGCGGCCAGGACAACCGGAATCCTGGGATGGGCGGACGATGACGACGTCGGTGACGACTGACACAGGTACGACACCTCCGAGATCGGGGTACCCCGCTCGGGACGCCAGGCAGCTGACGCGGCTGCTCCTGGACGAGCCTGCCGTACTGGAGGAAAGCATCGCCGAGTCACCGACCCGCGGCCCGGCCCGTGGCGCCGACGGACGCCCGCCCGTCTCCCCGCCCCTCGTCGAGGAACTGATCACGCGGTGAGAACCGCCGGCCCGGCAAGGGGCCGACGCCCAGGGATGGACAGCGTGTCCGCCGTGGTGCGCGACTGATGAGGATCGGATCGTCGATCTGCCCAAGCTCCGGACACGGCCCCTGGCCGACTCCGAAGGCAGACGACACGTATGGGGTGGGGAGGTCGGGACCGCAGTGATCTCGGGTACTGGGGCTGTCGAGTTGGTGCCGGAGGCCGGCGCCGGCGTCGAGTCGGCCTGGGAGCACTGGGAGCCGTCCGTTCTCCTCGTGGAGGACGATCCCGGCGACGCGGTGCTCGTCGAGGAGTTGGTCGCCGACGGCTCGGTGAAGATGCGGCTGCGCTGGGTGCGGTCGATGACCGAGGCCGCCGAGGTGCTCGCCACCGAGACACCCGACTGTGTCCTGCTCGACCTGCACCTGCCGGACGCCCATGGGCTCGAGGCGGTGTCCCTGGTCCAGGCACTGGCCGAACGTGTCGCGATCGTGGTCCTCACCGGACTGGCCGAGGAAGAGACCGGTCTCGCGGCCGTCGCGACCGGCGCACAGGACTACCTGGTCAAGGGCCGGGTCGAGCCCGAACTGTTCGGGCGCGCGGTGCGTTACGCGATCCAGCGCAAACAGACCGAACAGGCGGCGGTGGCCCTCCAGGCCGGCGCGCTGCAGGCACAGGAGAACGCCCGTCTGGAACGCGGACTCCTGCCCCGCCCCCTGCTGCGCGCCGAGGGCGTGCAGGTCGTGGCCCGCTACCGGCCGGGCCGGGCGCAGACGCTGCTGGGCGGCGACTTCTACGACATCGTGCAGAGCGCCGACGGCACCCTGCACGCGCTCATAGGCGACGTCTCCGGGCACGGCCCGGACGAAGCGGCCCTCGGCGTCGCCCTGCGGATCGCCTGGCGCACCCTCGTCCTCAGCGGGATCACCGGCGCGGAACAGATGGCCCGGCTGGAGGAACTACTGATGGCCGAACGAGCCGGTGACGAGGTCTTCGCCACCCTCGTGAGTCTGGCCGCCGTCCCGGGAGAACAGCAGGCCCACATCGTGAGAGCAGGCCACCACGGTCTGTTCCACCGCACCGGAACGGACGTGGAGTGGGTGGAGGTACCCGGCGGGCCGGCCCTCGGCATGGTCCCCGGCGGCGCGAGGTGGCCGATCGCGGAACTGCCCGTTCCCGCGGGCACATCGGTGGTGCTCTTCACGGACGGTCTGTTCGAGGGGCACGTGAGCCGGGGCCCGCAACGCCTCGGAGAGGAAGGCCTGCTGGCCCTCGCCCGGGAAGGTGCCGGTCTGGAACCGGAGGCTTTCGTGGACCGGCTGATCGAGAAGGCCGAGAGCCTGGCCGAGGCGCGGGGCGGCCTGGCGGACGATGTGGCCGTCGTCCATCTGAACTGGAACTGAGCGAGCGGGAACGTGGTGTCGGAGCACAGGGTGAGGCAAGTGACGGGCGCAGCGCGGATCGGACGCGGGCTGACGGTGCAGGGCTGGTTCTATCTGCTGCTGGCGGCCATGACGCTGCTGGTGGTGATCGGCAGTGTGGTCGGCGCGAGCCTGCTGGGCCGGACGGCACAGGTGAGCGATCAGCTCCTGCTGCGCGTCCAGCCCGCCCAGACCGAGGCCTACCGCCTCCAGGCGGCGCTGGTCAACCAGGAGACGGGCATCCGCGGTTACGCGATCACCGCCGACCGGCAGTTCCTCACCCCGTACACCCAGGGCAAACGGGACGAGGCGAACTCGGCCGACCGGCTGCGCGCGTTCATCGGTGACCGGCCCGAACTGCTGGCAGACCTCAGGGCGATCGAAAACCAGGCTGCCGATTGGCGCCGCACCTACGCCGAACCTCTCGCGGTCTCGGTCACCCCGGGCACGCCCAAGCCGTTGGACCAGCGCAAGGCCGATCAGGGCAAGAAGGAGTTCGACCGGCTGCGCACCCTGTGGAGCAGGCAGAGCACGCATCTGGCGCAGGCGGTGCAGGACGGTCGCTCCCACCTCGCCCATGAACGAACGGTGCGCAACTCCGTCCTGGGCGGCATGGTGGCGGTCTTCCTGCTCGCCGGACTCGCCAGCGCGGTGCTGGTCCGGATCCTGGTGACCCGTCCCCTCGAGGCACTCCGTACGGCGTCGAGGCGGGTGGCCGGCGGGGACTTCGCGCACGTCATCTCCGGAGGCGGTCCGGCCGACCTGATCGCCGTGTCCCGTGACGTCGAAGGCATGCGCAAGCGGGTCGTGGCCGAACTGCGCGCCTCGCAGGAGCAGGAAGAGGAGCTGACCCGGCAGGCCGCAGACCTGGACGAACAGGCCGTGGAGCTGCGCCGGTCCAATGCCGAACTGGAGCAGTTCGCCTACGTCGCCTCCCATGATCTGCAGGAGCCGCTGCGCAAGGTCGCCTCGTTCTGCCAGTTGCTGGAGAAGCGCTACGGCGACATCCTCGACGACCGCGGCCGACAGTACGTCGACTTCGCCGTCGACGGGGCCCGGCGCATGCAGGTCCTCATCAACGACCTGCTGACCTTCTCCCGGGTCGGACGTGTCAACGACGCCCGGGTGGCCGTCGGTCTCGGCCAGGCGCTGGACAAGGCACTGGCCAACCTCGGGACGGCCGTCGAGGAGTCCGGCGCCCGGATCGACCGACCCGAGCGGCTGCCCGAGGTCGTCGGGGACCCCACCCTGCTCACCATGCTCTGGCAGAACCTGGTCGGCAACGCCCTCAAGTTCCGTCACCCCGACCGCACTTCGCGCGTGACCATCACCTGCGACCCGGATCCCGACGAGCCCGACAGTCTGCTCATGACCGTCACGGACAACGGCATCGGCATTCCCGAGCAGTTCACGGAGAAGGTCTTCATCATCTTCCAGCGGCTGCACAGCCGGGATGCCTACGGCGGGACCGGCATCGGGCTGGCACTGTGCAAGAAGATCGTGGAACAACACGGTGGCAGGATCTGGATCGACACCGCTCACACGGACGGCACGCGCCTCTGCTTCGCCCTTCCGTCCATCGCCGAGACCCCGGAGGCGTCCGGCCTCGACACCGATGAGAAGGTTCTGACATGACGACCCCAGGCGCCAGCCCCATCGACGTGCTCCTCGTCGAGGACGACCCCGGCGACGAGCTGATGACCCGAGAGGCGTTCGAGGACAACAAGATCGGCAACACCCTCCATGTGGTGCGGGACGGAGAGGAGGCACTGGACTTCCTCTACCGACGTGGCGACCACACCGAGGCGCCCGAGCCCGACCTCATCCTGCTCGACCTCAACCTCCCCAAGTACGACGGCCGTCAGGTCCTGGAGAAGATCAAGTCCGACCCGGAGCTGTCCCACATCCCCGTCGTCGTCCTCACCACCTCCGCGGCCGAGGAGGACATCCTGCGCAGCTACCGGCTGCACGCCAACGCGTATGTCACCAAGCCGGTGGACCTGGACCAGTTCATCGCCGCGGTCCGCCAGATCGACGACTTCTTCGTCCAGGTCGTCCGTCTGCCACGGCACCCCTGAGGTCGCTGCCCGACCCGGTGGGCGGGGAGAGAGCCGGGCTCTGACGAGAGCGTCACGGGCCGCCCGCCAGGACCGGTAGCCGGAGACGAAAGCCTCCGTGACTCCGGCTGTTCCGGCCTGCCTCCAGCCAGACTGAACGCCCTCCTGAGCCGGTGGGCCGGGCGGTCCGCCGTACGTCCGCCTTGTCATGCACTCGCCATTCGGTGAGCGGGTCGCGACGCGCAGGCGAACTCCAGTCTCACTGAGACTCATTTGTTCGAAACTACGAACTTCCCGCGCGGTGGGTTACTGATCGCCTCGCGCACTGGTAGGAAACATTCCTAACAATCAGGTCTGGACCAACTCTCCACCCCCCACCCCGACTTGGAGTCTCCGTGGAACCTGACACAGTGCCCCCGGCCGCCCACACCTCCCGCCGCACTCTCCTGGCCATGATGGGAGCTGTGACCTGCGTCGGCGTGTTCAGCCCCGCCCGCGCCGCAGCGGCGTCCGCGGCCGCACCGGGCCTCGACGACCCCGCGAAGAAGGAGATAGCCATGAAGCTGGTGTCGAGCGCGGAGAACTCCACGCTCGACTGGAAGGCGCAGTACCAGTACATCGAGGACATCGGTGACGGCCGCGGCTACACCGCCGGCATCATCGGCTTCTGCTCCGGCACCGGAGACATGCTCGACCTCGTCGACCTGTACACCGACCGCAAGCCCGGCAACGTCCTTGCCAAGTACCTTCCGGCACTGCGCAGGGTCGACGGCACCGACTCGCACGACGGTCTCGACCCGCACTTCACCGAGGACTGGCGCAAAGCCGCGCGGGACGCGGCGTTCCAGCAGGCGCAGAACGACGAACGCGACCGTGTCTACTTCAACCCCGCCGTCAAGCAGGGCAAGACGGACGGTGTGCGCGCGCTCGGCCAGTTCGCCTACTACGACGCCATCGTCATGCACGGCAACGGCGGCGACGCGACCAGCTTCGGCAGCATCCGCCGGCGCGCCCTGCGCCAGGCCCAGCCCCCGGCCCAGGGCGGTGACGAGACGACGTACCTGAACGCCTTCCTCGACGCCCGGGTGTGGGCGATGAAGCAGGAGGAGGCGCACAGTGACACCAGCCGGGTCGACACCGCCCAGCGGGTCTTCCTGCGCCAGGGCAACCTCGACCTGAACCCGCCGCTGAACTGGAAGGTCTACGGGGACAGCTACCACATCGGCTGACCAGGGACCGGCACGGCGAGAGCGCCGTCCCTCGCCGTGCCGCCCCGATGCGGCGAAAACGCTCTCGGCGGAGCGTTTGCCGTCGAAGCGAGCGGTTACGCGATGTCCATGAGTGAATCGAACGAGCAGACGAACCAAGATTCCGCACCCGCCCGGGCCGCGGCGTCCAAGGCCCGGCGCAACACGGCCAAGGCCACCGCCCCGGCCGCCAAGGCGGCGGACGCGGTCGCCACGAAGACGGATGACGCCGCGTCAGCGGGCAAGAAGGTGACGGAGCGCACCGCGAGGACTGCGAGTGAGGCCGCGCACACCGCGGCCAAGAGCGTCGAGGCCGGCCGTCAGACCGTCATCGCCGCCTCGGGACAGGCCGCGGCCGTCGCCAAGACGGCCTGGACCGTGATCGCACAGCGCAAGCTCATCGCCGCGGGCGTGGGTGCGGGCCTGACGGTGCTGAGCGCGACGTCGTACGCGGTGGGTCACCGTGCGGGACGTCACACACACGGCCCGATCACCCGCTGGACCGGCGGCCGGATCTGACGGAGGAACAGCGGCCCCGGAGACGTTCTGTGGCGCGGTCGGCGAATTGACGGTCCGTCACCGACCCTGCGACAGCAGGTCGTTGAGACGTACACCCGTCGCCCAGCGCCGGAGAGCGGAACCGTCGAGCAGGCGGATCGTGCGCTCCCTCCGGGCCCACCGGATGTCGCGGGCGGTGAAGACGCCACGATGCACGACCAGGCGCAGATGCGCCTCCTGGTCGCCGCGGTGCGGGTGGGGATGCGGCAGGTCCTCGTCGGGGAGGGGTTCCGCCACCGGCCGGAAGGCCACGTCGATCCGATGGCCTGCCGCGTTCCGGGCGCACAGCCGCGGCCGGTCCGGGGCGGGCACCAGCCGCACCCGCCACCCGTCCCGGCGCAGCATCCGCGCCACCGCCAGAGCGAGGCCCTGAGTGTCCAGTTCGAGCAGTTCGCCCGCGGTGTAGTAGCCGAGGCGGCGGCGCGCGCCGGGACGAGCGCGACGGATCCCGGCCACGACGACCAGGGCCAGAAGAACGACCCCCCCGACCGGGACGACCACCCCGGCGGCGCGATACCCCGCGGTGAGCGCGGCGGCCGTCGAACACACGGCCGCCACCACACCCGCGAAGGCGGGCAGCACATCACGGAACCTGGGCCCGTAGAGCCCCTCCGCCCGCAGCCGGCGTACGAGGCGCCGCTTGCGTGATCGGCGCGAAGGGAGGAGGCCGGACGTCCGCGATAGGGGTGCCACAGCCTTGGTCCTCCCGGTGCCGTCCGCCTCCACCCGTCACTTCACGGATACCCAACAGGTGACCAAGTGCCGTGAAAGTAGGGCGGATTCGGCCACACGCCCCCCGGCGCACGGAAGCGTCGGGGGGCGTGTCGGCAGCCGTCCTGGTTCCCTTCTCCACCGGATGGCTTCGACCGGACCCGCCGATGCGTGCACGAGGGAGGTGTGCCACCGGCCACGTCAAGGATCTCGGCGGTGATCACCCGGTTTCGTGGACGTGAGCAAGGGCGAGGCTGGATTCCTCGGTGTCGGGGCACCCGAAAAGGGGGCAGTACTGCTGAACGGACGTGCCGCATGCCGACAGGGACCGCGGCTGACCAGCGAGGAGAGGAAGACATGGCAGGGCCGGAGGACACGGAGACCGTCGGGACGGGATCCCCTGGGGCCCCCACCGCGGGGCTGACCAGGGGGCTGGAAGCCGTCGGGACCGCGGCCTACGTCGTGGACGAAGAGGGCCGCGTCATCGCCGTCAACGCCCACGCCGAACAGCTGCTGGTCCGGCCCGCCGAAAGCTTCCTCGGCCACGACGCCCACGACCTGCTGCACCGGGACAGCCACGGCCACCCCCTGGCGCGGAGCCGGTGCGGCATGCGGCAGGCATTCCACGCCGGACGCACCGCCCAGGGCGAGGGGGAGTACTTCGAGTGCGGGGACGGCACTCTGCTGCCGGTCTCGTGGCTGATCACCCCGTACGACGTCGGCGGCCAGGAAGCCGGCACCCTCGTGCTCGTCCACGCCCAGCCGCCGCCGCAGACGGACCGGAAGACGGAGCCGGAGCCGGTGCCGGCGGCCGGAACCCTCACGGAACTCGAACGGCTCGCGCTGCTGGCCGAGACCACCACGCGACTGACCGCCACGCTCGATGTCGACGAAGCGCTGCGCCGGCTGGTGGCCCTTGTGGTCCCCCGCCTGGCGGACTGGGCCGTCATCGACCTCATCACCGAGCGCGACGAGGTGTGGCGTACCGCCGTCGTCCACGCCGAGGGCGGTACCACGGTGCACCACGAGGACCTTCAGGGGCCGATGCCACCGGTCCCGCAGGACTCGCCGATGCCCCTGTCCAGGGCCCTGCGCGGGGTCGCCTCCGCCCTGGCCGGCCCGCGGACCTACCGGCCCGAACCGGATTCCGGCATCGCGGTCGAACAGCGCCGGCTGTTCGAGGCGACCGGCATCCGCTCCGCCGCCATCGCTCCCATCCGCAGCACACGCGAGGTCCTGGGCGCGCTGACCCTGGGCCGTGCCAAGGACCAGGTGGACTTCACCCCCGAAGATCTGCCTCTCATCGAGGACATCGCCCGCCGCGCCGGCCTGGCCCTGGACAACGCGCGCCTCTACCAGCGTCAGCGCAAGGTCGCCGAAACCATGCAGAACCATCTGCTGCCCCAGATGCCGCGCGTACCCGGACTGCAGATGACGGCCCGCTACCTGCCCGCTCCCGACGCCTCACAGGTCGGCGGCGACTGGTACGACGCCTTCTCCCTGTCCGACGGCGCCACCGCACTGGCTGTCGGAGACGTCGTCGGCCACGACCTGGAGGCGGCGGCCGGTATGGCCCAGCTGCGCAACATGCTCCGCGCCTACGCCTGGGCGCACCAGGAACCGCCGAGCCGGATCGTCGAGCGGCTCGACGAGGCCGTCATGCACATCACCGACGTCACCATGGCCACGATGATCTTCGCCCGCGTGGAAGAGCGGGACGACGAGCACTGGGAACTGACCTGGACGAACGCCGGCCACCCGCCACCGCTGCTGATCAGCCACGACGGTCTGGCCCGCTACCTCACCGACGGCCACGGCATCCTCCTGGGCACCGGAGTCCGCACCCCCCGCACCGACGCGACCGCCCTGCTGCCGCCCGGGTCCACCCTGCTGCTGTACACCGACGGGCTGATCGAGGCACCGGGCCACACCCTCGACGAAGGCCTGCAGCGTCTGCACAGACACGCCGCCGCCCTCGCGCACCGCCCCCTGGCCTCCCTCACCGACCAGCTGCTGCGCCGGGTCCGGCACGTCACCAACGACGACGACGTGGCCCTCCTCGCCGTACGCACACCGAGTACGAGCTGACCAGGACAACCGGTCCGAGACCGGGGCCGCGCCCCCGCGTGGAGACCCTGCGCCATCTCGGCGACGGACAACCGTGATAGACAACGCCCGTGAAGCCACGGGCCACATGACCCCCCACCGCTCGACCACAGGACTTGGTGCCAGTGATTCTGAAGACCTTCCGCTGGGCGTTCGCGATCACCGCGCTCGGCCTGGCCGCAGCAGTGCTGTACGACGGCTGGGCCGCGTTCGGCATCGTGGCGATCCTGGCCGTGCTGGAGATCTCGCTGTCCTTCGACAACGCGGTGGTCAACGCCGGAGTCCTGAAGAAGATGAACGCCTTCTGGCAGAAGATCTTCCTCACCGTCGGCGTCCTCATCGCCGTCTTCGGCATGCGGCTGGTCTTCCCGGTCGTCATCGTCGCGATCACCGCGAAGCTCAATCCCTACGACGCGGTCCAGCTGGCCGTGACCGACAAACACCGTTACCAGGAGCTGGTCACCGACGCGCACCCGGCGATCGCCGCGTTCGGTGGCATGTTCCTGCTGATGATCTTCCTGGACTTCATCTTCGAGGACCGGGACATCCAGTGGCTGCGCTGGATCGAGCGGCCGCTGGCCAAGCTCGGCAAGGTCGACATGCTGTCGGTCTGCATCGCGCTCGTCGTCCTGCTGATCACCGCGTTCACCTTCGCGACCCACGCCCACCAGCACGGCGGCGCGCATGTCGACAAGGCGCAGACCGTGCTGATCTCCGGTGTCGCGGGTCTGATCACCTACCTGGTGGTCGGCGGTCTCTCCGGCTACTTCGAGGGCCGGCTCGACGAGGAGGAGGAACGCGAGGAGGAGGCCGAACGCGCCGGCGGGCAGGGTTCGGCGGTCAAGCTGGCCGGTCAGGCCGCGTTCTTCATGTTCCTGTACCTGGAGGTGCTGGACGCCTCGTTCTCCTTCGACGGTGTGATCGGCGCGTTCGCCATCACCAACGACATCGTGCTGATGGCGCTGGGCCTGGGAATCGGCGCGATGTACGTCCGTTCGCTGACCGTGTACCTGGTCCGCCAGGGCACCCTGGACGACTACGTCTACCTGGAACACGGCGCCCACTACGCGATCGGCGCGCTCGCGGTGATCCTCATGATCACCATCCAGTACGAGATCAACGAGATCATCACCGGCCTCGTCGGTGTCGTCCTGATCGGCTGGTCCTTCTGGTCCTCCGTGCGCCGCAACAACGCGCTCGCGGCCGCGGAAGGCACGAGGAAGACATCCGAGTCGGTCCCGATCCCGTAGCCCGGCCCGAGGACGTACACGAAACCCGTCACCGCCGTCATGACGGTGACGGGTCGGGGCATTCGACCGTGCATGAAGGCGATGCCGACACGGCGCCTCGTGCGCCTGATCACTGTGCTGGCGCTGCTGCCCCTCGCCGGGGCGTGCAGCGGCGATCACCAGGGGGAATCCGGCAGCCCACAGGAGGCGGGAGCACTCCGCGCGGAGCCGTCCGGTGAACACCTGCTGATCGCCACCGACAACGGCCTGCGGCTTCGCCCCGCCGACGGCCGCCGCGTCACCGTCGACGACCGCGTCGAAGGACACTGGTCCCACCGCGACAACGTCCGGACACTCGACCTGTCGTGCGACGACCGGAGCGACGGCGAGCACGACTGCCCCCGGATGCCCTACGTCGAAGTCCCCGACGGACTGAACATCACGGTCACCGCACGCAACGCCGGCGTCGACGTGGCGGGCGTGTCAGCCGCGCTGGACGTGACGACCGTCAACGGGGATGTGACAGTGACCCGTTCCGGGAACAGCCACACCAGCGTACGGCTGTCCACCCGCAACGGCTCGGTACGGGCGACGGCCCTGGACGCGCGGCGGCTGCACGCCGGGACGACCAACGGGGACGTGGCGCTGGGGTGCGCCACAGCGCCCACCCGCGTCACCGCGACGACCGTCAACGGCTCGGTCGGCATCACGGTCCCCTCCGACAGCCCCGCCTACCGGATCACCGCGACGACCGACAACGGCCGTGTCACGACCGCCGTGCCCACGAGCCGCCCCGACAGGGACCACGCCATGACGCTGACCACGGTCAACGGCGACGTCGACACCCGCCGGGACTGACCCCGCACACCGACGGTCCGCGATTACTGTCCCGGCGTGAGGACGTAGGTGTTGAGGGTGCCCACCGTGGTGAGCGGGGTGGGGGAGCCGAGGTCGTAGCGGTCGACGGAGAGGTAGTTCGGCTTCTTGCGGGCGGCGGGTGTGCAGAAGTTCTGCGCGCGGTTGAGGAGCTTGCCGTTGTCGGTCTCGGCAGTGGATCCGATGGTGTAGTCCCGGAAGTGGTTCATCACGAACAGCGGATGGAAGGCGGACGAGTCCGTGCTGAGCGGTCTGGCGGTGCCCCAGCGGCTGTAGCAGGACCAGTCGGAGCCGCCGATGCCGCCGCCCATGGACCAGTAGTTCTCCACGGTCCACTCGCGCTGGTACATCACGCCGAAGGTGTCACGGGTGGTCCAGCCGTTCGCGGTGTCGCTCGCCCGTGTCCGGTCGCTGAAGATCAGCAGCTGCTTGCCGCGGGCAGTCAGGTCGGCCATGGTGGGCCAGCCCGTGGTGGCAACGCCTTCCTGGTCGGGACGGTAGAGCACGTCGGAGAGACCGCTCACGGAGGCGAGGGAGGACTTCAGGACGTCGGAGGAGGCGTAGTCCTCCAGGAACACCGTGACGAACTGCCCCGGACTGGCCTTGAGGAAGTCGACCATGCGCTGGAGGTCCGTGGCGAGAGGGACGGGGCTGCTCACACCGTCGCAGCTGTTGTGGCAGAGCACCGCCCGGCCGGAGACGGTGTAGTCGTCGAGCATGAATCCGCGTACGCCGTCGGTCAGTTGGCGGCTGATGCCGTAGCTCTGGTTGGGGAACAGGCTGACCGGGAACGAGGCGAAGTTGCCGTCGGCGCCGTTGGCGAAGGCGTTGTGGGCCGTCAGGAAGGTGACCTGGTCGAGGGTGCGGCTGTCGGCGGAGGGCATCGCCGAGGTGGCGTAGGCGGCCGGGGTGAGGTACCAGCGGGCGAGATCGCCTGCGGAGCCGAGCTGAACGGCGCCGGAGTCCGAGGACGAGCCGGTGAGGTACTGCTCGGTGCCGGGAACGGCGACGGTGTATGTGCTGTTCGCGCCCGCGGTGATCGTCCAGGTGGTGCCGTCCGCACCGCAGGCGGCGGTGACCGCGGAGGCGCCGCTGCGGCCCAGGCAGGTGCCGGACTCGTCGGCGTTCCGGAGCTGATACCCGCCGCTGACCGGGACGGGGGTCCACTGCTGGTGGTCCTCGTTGCCTCTGGGGTTGTGCGCGGCGACGCTGCCGCCGCTGTCGGCCGCGTTGAGACCGGTGACGTAGTTCTGCAGGTAGACCTCGGAGACGGGGACCGCCGCCGAGGCAGTGCCCGGCAGCAGGACGGGTGCGGACAGGGCGAGGACGGCGGAGCAGCACAGGACGCGCAGAGGGCGCAGACGCACGGGGATTCCCTTCACTACGGCACGGGGGTGCCGATGACGACAGAGGCACGGAATACCCGGTGAGGCGGGTGGTGCGCCAGTCTTCGTGCGTGAATTCCTCGTACCCGCTTGGTATTTGACTGTTCGTCAGGTGTTTGGTGGCCCCTATGCCCGATTCGTCGACCTGGCCCGGGGCCGTCACTCCGAGCTGCGCAGCGCGTCCCAGGTGGTGTGCGTCACGATCCCGTCGGCGGACAGCCCCCGGTCGCCCTGGAAGGCCTCCACCGCGGTCTCGGTGCTCGCCTCGAAGTCACCGTCCACGCCGGTGCTTCCCACGCTGTATCCGCGCTTCGTCAGCATGCACTGGACCTGCTGGACGGGTTTGCCGGTGTCGCCGAGTTGTGTGGGTTTCTTGCCGGCGTAGTACGTGCATTCGGAGAGCCAGGGAGCGGTGTCGGTCACGGCGGACGGGCTGTCGGCGGACGGCGTGGGGGTGGGGGAGGTGCCCGGCGCGGTGCCGGGAGCGGCCGGGTCCTCCGACTGGGCGTCGGTGGAGCTCGAGGCCCCGGATCCCGGGGTGGAAGCGGTCTTGTCGGCGCGGCTCTCGGTCACGGCGCCGTCGACGTCCGTGCGGCTCTGCCCGCTCGTGGTGGGTGAGACCGGCGCGGGGGAGGCGTCTCCCGGCGCGCTTCCGACGGCTCGTGTCCCACCGGTCCCCGGAGAGGCGGTGGTGGGAGAGTCCTCACGGCTGAGCAGAAACGCTGTCGCGAGTACGGCACAAACCGAGACGCCCGCCACCGTCACCAGCAGCGGCTTTCTCCGGGACCGGGCGGGGACCGCAGCCGGGTCAGGCCGTCCCGACGGGTCCGGGTCCGGGTCGCCTGCCGCCTCCGCCGACGGCTCCACGACGGGCGGAGCGGGCTGGGCCACCGGCGCGGCCGGGACCGACGGCAGGGCGTCCCGGGGAGGTGGACCGACCATGTCCGCGACAGGCAGCTGATACAGGGCCTCGTACGCCCGCTGCCGGCCCAGCACCGTCCCGCCCAGCGGCTCCGGCCAGGCGGACGACACGGCGGGCGTCCCGGCCGCGTCGATCAGGTCCTGCGGGGTCGGCCGCCGTGCCGACTCCTTGTCCAGGCAGGCGGTCAGCAGGGCACCGAGGTCCGCGTCCGCCGCCGCGATCTCGGCGATCACCTCGGGGTTCGGCTCCTCGAACGCCACCCGGTGCATCACGTCGACACCGGTGCCGTCGCCGAACGGAGCACGTCCTGTCGTCGCGTAGACCAGCGTCCCGCCCAGCGCGAACACATCCGACGCGGTGTCGGACCGCCCCTCCCTCAGATGCTCGGGCGACATGTAGGCCGGGGTCCCCACCCGGTTGCCCGTACCGGTGATCGCGCTCGCGTCGGCCGCCTTGGAAATACCGAAGTCGATCACATGCGCGCCCCGGACGGACAGGAGCACGTTCGACGGTTTCAGGTCCCGGTGCACGATCCCCGCGACGGCGAGAGCGGAGAGCGCCTGCCCCAGCTCCGCCACCAGCCGCCAGACCGCGGCAGGCTCCAGGGGGCCGTGCTCCTGCACGGCTTCCGCCAGATCGAAGCCGGGCAGGTACTCCGTGGCCATCCACAGCACTTCGTCCTCGAAGCCCGTGCCGCACAGCCGCGGTGCGTGCGGTGTACGAAGGCGGTCGTGCACCGCCGCCTCGCGTTCGAAACGGCGCCGGAACCCGGGATCCTCCGCGTACTCCGGACGGATCACCTTCACCGCGACCAGGCCCGGACGGTCGTCCGTGAGACGTCCCAGGTAGACCCGCCCCATGCCACCGCTGCCGAGCAGCGCCACCGGCACGTAGGGGCCGACGCGCCGCGGGTCGCCGGGCCGCAATGGTGAGGCGCCGGTCTGCCGCAGCGCCGCGGCCGCGTCCTCCACCGGCATCGGCCGCTGTCCCGACAAGAAATCCCCCGAAGTCACTTTCGGCGCATACCAGTTCGCCCCCGAACGGAAGACGAGATTAACCCAACCCGCACATCTGTTCAGGAGATCTGCCACTTCCGTCACGCCGGTCACCGGGGTTGGCTGATTCTGCTTCTCCCGACCGAACTGCTCGCGTGGGGTGAGCTCAAGGTGCGGTCGGCCTGATCCGTTGCGGCGGCGGGTCCTGTCCGGCTCCGTCGGCCTCGATCTTTTCGACCAGCCCGGCGATCCTCGCCCTCTTCGCCCTGATCCCGCGTTCGATGAGCCGCAGATGCGTCGTCGACTCGGGCACAGCCGCCTCAAGCTCCGCCAACCGTCTCCGCTCGGCGGCCAGTTCGGCCCTGCGGCGCGCTGCACGGTCGGGTGGCGGCGGCGGTTTCAAGCCGTTGAAGACCACGTTGTACCGGGGACGCTCGGTCTGGACGGCCACCCGCTCGGCCGCCTCCGCGTCCTGCGGGTAGTCGATCCGGATCCCGATGACGTACGGCCCCCAGGGCTGGTCCCGCAGATGCGTGCGCACGCGCGTGAGTGGACAGGTCGATATACCGACATACAGCAGACCCTCCAGGCCGTACAGCCGGTACAGCGCCGTCCGGCCCGCGGTGTGCAGGCTGCCCTCCTCGTCGAACAGGCCACGCAGGAACTGTGCGTCCACGTCGGTCATGACGCGGCCTCCTTCGGACCGGCGGGGTCCGGGTCGCGCCGGTCCCTTCTCACGCTCCCACGCGGGTACGACATCGCCCCGGGAACCGTGTCGCGCGATCCGATGCCTCCTGCGTGAGTGACACGACCTGGCCGGGTACTCGGGTGATCCGCCACCACCGGCCGGAGGCCGCTCGCTCAGCCGGGGCCCGCCACCGGCCACGAGCCGAAGGAGCCCGCGAACATGACGGACGTGTCCGGTACCGGTCCCGCCCACGGCGACGACCGCGAGGTACTCACCAACCGCCAGGGCCACCCGGTCCACGACAACCAGAACCAGCGCACCGTCGGCGCGCGCGGCCCCGCCACGCTGGAGAACTACCAGTTCCTGGAGAAGATCAGCCACTTCGACCGGGAGCGCATCCCCGAGCGGGTCGTCCACGCACGCGGAGTGACCGCCTACGGCTTCTTCGAGGCGTACGGCGCCTGGGGTGACGAGCCGATCAGCCGCTACACCCGGGCCAAGCTGTTCCAGGAGCGCGGCAAGCGCACCGACCTGGCCGTCCGCTTCTCCACGGTCATCGGGGGCCGCGACTCCTCCGAGGCCGCCCGCGACCCGCGCGGCTTCGCCGTGAAGTTCTACACCGAGGACGGCAACTGGGACCTGGTCGGCAACAACCTGGGCGTCTTCTTCATCCGGGACGCGATCAAGTTCCCGGACGTCATCCACGCCCTCAAACCCGACCCCGTCACCTTCGAGCAGCAGCCGCGCCGCATCTTCGACTTCATGTCGCAGACGCCGGAAGCGATGCACATGCTCGTCAACCTGTTCAGCCCGCGTGGCATCCCCGCCGACTACCGCCACATGCAGGGCTTCGGCGTCAACACCTACAAGTGGGTCAACGCCGAGGGGAACACCGTCCTGGTCAAGTACCACTGGATGCCCAAGCAGGGCGTACGCAGCATGACCGAGGAGGACGCCGCCAACGTACAGGCCGACGGCCTGGGGCACGCCACCAAGGACCTGTACGAGGCGGTCGCCCGGGGTGACCACCCGGAGTGGGAGCTCCTCGTCCAGGTCATGGAGGACCACGACCACCCCGAGCTGGACTTCGACCCGCTCGACGACACCAAGACCTGGCCCGAGCAGGAGTTCCCGCCGAAGCCGGTGGGCCGAATGGTGCTCGACCGGATGCCGGAGAACTTCTTCGCCGAGAACGAGCAGATCTCCTTCGGCACCGGCGTCCTCGTCGACGGCCTCGACTTCTCCGACGACAAGATGCTCGTCGGCCGGACCTTCTCCTACAGCGACACCCAGCGCTACCGGGTCGGGCCGAACTACCTCCAGCTCTCCGTCAACCAGGCGAAGAACGCCGAGGTGCGCACCAACCAGCGCGACGGCCAGATGACCTACCACGTGGACGGCGGGGGCGAGAACCCCCACGTCAACTACGAACCGTCCATCACCGGCGGCCTGCGCGAGGCGCAGTACCCGACACTCGACGAGCAGGGCCCGGAGATCCACGGCCGGCTCACCCGCAAGCGCATCCCCCGCACCAACGACTACCTCCAGGCGGGCCAGCGCTACCTGCTCCTCGAGGAGTGGGAGCGCGACGACCTCGTGAAGAACTTCACCGACCTGCTCGCCCAGTGCGACCGGCCCGTGCAGGAGCGCATGGTGTGGCACTTCCTGCTGGTCGAGAACGATCTGGGTCTCAGGGTCGGCCAGGGCCTCGGTATCAGTCCCGAGGACGTCGCCGGACTCGAACCCCTGGCGTCCCAGGACCTCACCGACGAGGACCGCGCCCGGCTGTCCAACCTCGGCAAGAACCCGCCCCGTGACGTCGAGGGACTCACCATGACCCACTGCGTCCCCGACGAACGGCATGTCGTGACCCGGTGAGGGCACCGGTCCCCTCGATGTGACGGCACGACCCGGACCCGTCCGACGCGATGGGCGGCATCCCGGGCGTGCCGTGGGGTGTGCCACCCCGGCGTGAGATCGTTGGGCCACCGTCCCCCCGAGGGGCGAGACCCCGTGCGCCGCCGGCCCGGAGACGGAGCCCCAGGACGCCGGAGTGGCGGGACGCAGTGAGCACGGAGGGGAGCAGCAGGCCAGGACCCGGAACGGGGGCGACGCCGTCACGCGCGCGTGACGCGGACCCCCGGGGAACCGGCCGAGCATCATGAACGCGACGAGAGCGAAGGACCAGGCGGTGCGGGCGGCCGGCACCGAGGCGCGGAATCTGGCCCGGCTCGCCCTGCTCTGTCTGGCGGGCGTGGTCGTGGCGGTGGTGGCGGCGGGCCAGTGGCTTCTGCTGTTGCTGGGCCTCGCGGGTCTCGGCCTGGCAGGCGCGGGCATCTGGTGGGCCGTCGCGCACCGGGGAGTGGCGCGTGCCTGCGGCGCTCTGCTGGCGTTGGCCGCGCCGGTCGCCGTCCTGGTCCTGTACGCGGTCTCCGGACTGTGGCCTTACGCGGCGGCGGCACTGGCACTGTGGGGCGCGGCGCTGGCCAGCGCCAGGAGTGCCCTGCGCCGACTGCGCGCGCCGCGAGCCGGCCGTTCCCGCTCGGTCCGGCCACCGCGCAGACCGGTACTGATCATGAACCCCCGGTCGGGCGGCGGCAAGGTCGGTGCGCACGGGCTGGTGGAGCGTGCCGAGGCGCTGGGCGCCCGGGTGATTCTGCTGGACCTCGACAACGACCCGGATCCGGCGGCACTGGCCCGCAAGGCCCTCGCGGACGGCGCCGACCTCCTCGGCGTGGCGGGCGGTGACGGCACCCAGGCCCTGGTGGCGGGAGTGGCCGCCGAACACGGGGTGCCGTTCATGGTGCTGTCCGCCGGGACCCGCAACCACTTCGCGATGGACCTGGGCCTGGACCGTGACAACCCGGTGAGCGGCCTGGACGCCCTGAAGGACGGCGTGGAGATCCGCGTCGACCTGGGCGACGTGGCCGGACGGCCCTTCGTCAACACGGTCTCGTTCGGGACGTACGCGGAGATCGTGCAGAGCCCCGAATACCGGGACGCCAAAGCGGTCACCGCACTCGACCGGCTGCCCGACCTGCTGGCCGGCGGGGCCGGCGCCCGGCTGTCGGCGCGGGCGGACGAACAGCAGCTCGAGGCCCCGCAGGCGCTGCTGGTGAGCAACAACCCCTACATCCTGGCCGACCCGCTGGGTGTGGGACGCAGAAGCCGCCTCGACGGAGGTGAACTCGGCGTGATCGCCGTGCGGATAGAGCACGCGGCCCAGGCCGCCGAACTGGCGTTGCGGGGTGAACGGGCCAGCGGCATCACCGCGTTGGTCTCGCGGCGGGTGACCGTCGAGGCCGACACGGAGTCCATCCCGGTGGCGGTGGACGGCGAGGCGCTGATGCTGCCCCAGCCCGTCGTGTGCACCGTGAGACCGGGAGCGCTGCGGATGCGGGTACCGAAACACCGTCCCGGCGCGCCGTACACCGCCCCCTCGGTGGACTGGCGCCGTGTCGTCCGGCTCGCCCTCGGCCGGGCCCCCCTTCCGACCGACAAGAACCAGGAGCAGAACGATGCTTGACCAACCGCAGTGGGAAGAGCCGGGCGCCCGGGACCTGTTGCGCGATCTCGCCGCCCTCGACCAGGCCCTGTACGAGGCGGTGACCGTCACCCGGACCCCGGCCCTGGACCACGCGCTGCGGCAACTGTCCGCGGCGGCGGACCACTCCAAGATCTCCTTCACGATCGCCGGAATCCTCGCGCTGTTCCCCGGCCGGCCGCGTCGCGCCGCCGCCCTCGGAGTCGCCGCCATCGGTGTCGCCTCGGCGAGTGCGAACCTGCTCGGCAAGCGGCTGGTACGCCGGCCGCGTCCGCACCGGGCCGTGGACTCGCCGTTTCCCGGACGGCATGTGCCCATGCCGGAGTCCGCGTCCTTCCCCTCGGGCCACACGGCGTCCGCAGTCGCCTTCGCCGCGGCGGCGGGGCCCGCGCTGCCCGTCGTGACGGTTCCCCTCGGCCTGCTGGCCTGCGCGGTGGGCTACTCCCGCATCCACACCGGGGTGCACTATCCGGGCGACGTGGTCGCCGGTGCCGTACTGGGCACCGGCGCGGCGGCCGTCGTCCTCGCCGCGGCCGGCCGGCTGGGACCGACCAGGAGCAAGGGCTGATCGCCGAGCACCAGTTGAGCCCCGCCCGTTTCCGGGCGGGGCTCAACAGCTCGTAGCTGTCTCAGCCGTTCGGCCTGATGACGGCCCGGACGCAGCCGTCCTCCTTCTTCTTGAACATCTCGTAGGCCCGCGGCGCCTCGTCCAACGGCACGGAGTGGGTCGCGAGATGGGACGTGCTCAGCTCCCCGGCGGCCATCCGGTCCAGCAGCATCGGGATGTAGCGCTGGCCGTGCATCTGGGCACCGCGCACGGTGAGACCCTTGTTGATCACCGCGCCGAGCGGGAACTTGTCCACGAGGCCGGCGAACACACCCAGCACGAAGACGGAGCCGCCCTTGCGGCAGGCGTGGATGGCCTCCCGCACCGCGGTCGGGCGGTCCGTCTGCAGCCGCAGCTGCTGCTTCACCTGGTCGTAGGCGTGGACCGGGCTGTCGCTGTGCGCCTCCATGCCGACCGCCTCGATGCACACGTCCGGGCCGCGGCCACCCGTGCGTTCCCGCAGTTCCGCATCGACGTCGGTCGCCGTGTAGTCGATGACCTCGCTGCCGATGTGCCGCTCGGTCATCTCCAGCCGCTCGGGCAGGCGGTCGATGGAGATCACGCGTTCCGCGCCCAGCAGGATCGCGGCGCGCCGCCATCTGGCCGACCGCGCCGCAGCCCCAGACGGCGACCACGTCACCCGGTTTCACGCCCCCCAGGTCGGCCCCCATCCACCCGGTGGGCGCGGAGTCCGACGCGAAGAGCGCGCTGGTGTCGTCGATGCCCTCCGGTACGGGGAAAGCGCCGTAGTCGGCGAACGGCACCCGGACGTACTCGGCGTGACTGCCGCGCAGTCCGCCCATGGCGTGCGAATAGCCGAAGACGGCCCCGGTCTCGGTGCCGAACAAGGCCTGGCCGATACCGGAGTCGGTGTTGGAGTTGTCGCACAGCGACCACAGGTCGTGGGCGCAGTACCAGCAGCGGCCGCAGCCGACGAACGAGGAGACGACCACCCGGTCGCCCACCGAGTGACGGCGTACACCCGCACCCACCTCGACGACCTCACCGAGGAACTCGTGCCCGATCACGTCCCCGGACTGCATGAACGGGATGTACCCGCCGATCAGATGCAGGTCGGAGCCACAGGTGGTGCCCGCGGTCAGCCGTACGATCACGTCCTGTTCGTTGCGCAGGACGGGATCCGGGACCTGCTCGACGGCGAGCTTGTTCACGCCCTCCCAGCACAGTGCCTTCACAGCACTCCCTCCCCCTCTGCGCGCCGGCTCAGGAGACCGATGAGCCTGCTGCCGGGAGTCGCGCGGGTGGTGGCGGGCGTGGTGTCCGACCGCACGACCTCTCCCGTCTCCAGCAGCGCCTTGGCGTGCGGCGGCACGGCGGCGAGATGGAACAGCACGTCCACGGGCTCGGCGAACACCGCGCCGAGGTGGTCCACCAGACCGTCGGAAGCGTCGTCCTCCGTGCCGTCCCGACTGGCCGGCAAGGACCCGCGCCAGGAGCTCCGGCGCCTCGCACTCCCGTGCAGCAGGCGGCACTCCTGGTCGGGGTCGTGTTCCTGCTCGTCGGGTACCCGCCGACTCCGCGCAACGATGCGCTCCCAGGTGGTCCCAGGAGCGCAGCGTCGTGGGGGACACGCCGAGCCGTTTGGCGAGGAAGCCGGTGGTCACGCCGGCGTCCGGTTCACTCACGTCCATGGCGGGAGCGGGACGTGTTCGACGCCGACCACAGGTGCCTCCTGGTCGCGTACCTGGCGGCCGCTTCTCAGCCCCCTTCTCGCTTCCTGTTCTGCTCGTACGGGCCCCACGGATGCACGGCCGGCGGTCGAACGGGTACCAGGAACGCCGCCCGCCCCCGCGGCCTGGGCAGATCAGCCCGGGAACCGTCCGGTGGAGCGCAGCAGCCACCGGCGTTCCGCGTAGGCCAGGTCGTCGCGCCACAACCGCCCCGCCGCCGCTGCCATGAACCGGCGCAGGACCGGCGCCGCCCTGCGGGCCGCGGCGAAACCGGACCGGTCGGAACAGGCCACCACGGCCTCCACCACCGCCGTGCGGGGCCTGCCCTGCGGGTCCGGCCCGAGCGGGGTGGCATGCGTCTCGACGACCGACCCCCGGCCCTCGCCCTCCGTGATGCGCATGACGACCGTCCGGGGCCCCGGGGCCGTGAAGACCGCCCGGACCGGGACCACGAGACGCCCTGCGACCTTGAAGGAGACATCGACGGTGAAACCGTCCCCGTCCGGCCCCTCGCCCCTGGGGCCGTCCTCACCCGGCGCGTCGGCGTCCGGAGTCGAGACGACGGTCAGGTCGACGAAGGAGTAGGGATGGAACCAGGCCCCGTGCCACGGATCGAGCCGGTTGGCCACGACGTCCTCGGGTTCGCAGACGCCCACGGCTGTGCAGACGGCGGCGACGGAACGCGACAGCGGCGGGCGGGCCGGGACGACGGGCACCTCCAGCGGCGGCTCGCCGCCCGCCGGGTCCAGACGCACCCACACCAGCACCCCGTCGTCGTACACGGGCAGCGGCTCCCAGCCGGCGAACGGCGTGCCGGTCAGGGCCAGTCCGTGCCAGTGGCAGACGAGCGTTCCGCAGCGCACCGGGCTGTCGGCGAGCGGCGCGCCCAGATGCGGGCACACACCCGGGCCCGCCACGAGCCGTCCGTCGGCGGCCCTCCATACGACGATCTCGTATCCGGCCACCAGACAGGACAGCGGCCGGTCAGCGCGCACTTCACGACTCGCGCCCACGACGTACCAGTTGCCGGACGGGCGGGTCTGAGCCCGCTTCAGTGCCTCGGCGATCACAGCGGGCCGGGCCTGCCGCCAGGTCGGCCGCTGGCTCTCCCAGCGCACCGGGTTCCGGCGCAGCGACAGGGGGTACCGGCCGGGGCCTGCCGGTCGACGCGGTTTCATACGACTCCCTCGTGAACGGACCGGATTTCGGGCGGGGGTGGACTGCCGGCCGACGCGGTGGGGCCAGGTGCCGTTCGTCGCCCGGCTGTCCGGGCCCGCAGCCTGGCCGCGCTCACCCGGGTGAGGCCGTCGAGGGCCACGGCGGCCCGGCGGCGCCGGGAGACGACTGCACGACCCTGCACCGAGCGGTAGCCCTCCTGGGCGACGGCGTCCAGGATCGCGCCGTAGAGGACGAACGCGGTCCGGATGCACGGACGGGACACCGGGTCGAGCAGGGCGATCCCCGGGGCCGCCGCACGGTAGAGCTCCCGCGTCAGCGCCTCGAACTCGCGGAGCGCGTCGGTGATCCGGCCGTCGGACCGTCCGGTGTTGCGGCTCCAGCGCAGCAGTCGCCGGTCCACGCCGTGCGCGGCGAGCAGGTCGGCGGGCAGATAGACGCGGCCGCGGTCGAGGTCTTCGCCGACGTCCCGCAGGAAGTTCGTCAGTTGGAAGGCCACACCCAGCGCCGCCGCGTACGGTGCCGCCTCCTCGCGCGGGACGGCCGTGCCGAGCACGGGCAGCATCTGGAGGCCGATCACCTCCGCCGAGCCATAGGTGTAGGTCCGCAGGTCGGCGTAGGTGGCGTAGCCGGTGATGTCCAGATCGGCGCGCATCGCGGTCATGAAGTCGGTGAAGTGCCGGTGCTCGATGGCGTAACGGCGGGCCGTGTCCGCCAGGGCGACGACGACGGGTTCCGAGCTGTCCCCGTTGTCGAGCCCCGTCGCCAGGTCGCGCTGGAGACGGGACAGCCGCGAGGAACGGGCGTCGGTCGCAGTGGTGTCGTCGAACGCGTCGACGATGTCGTCGGCCCAGCGGGCGAACCCGTAGAGGGCGTGCACGGCGGGCCTTCGCTCCACCGGCAGGAGGCGGGTGGCGAGGAAGTACGTCTTGCCGTGCCGGGCGTTGAGCCGCTTGCAGTGCGCGTACGCCCGCCGCAGTTCGGGGACGGTGATACCGGCCGCGTCGAGTTCACGCTCGCTCATACCGCCCTCCTCTCACGGGACGGCCGTGCGGCGGAGCGAGGGCGTCGGTCACCGCCGGTGATACGCGCCGCGGCCAGCTTGCCCGACAGCAGAACGGTCGGCACACCGACGCCGGGGGTGGTGCCGCAGCCGGCGAGTACGGCGTTGACAGTCCCGCGGACCAGGTTGCGGGGGCGGAACGGTCCGGTCTGCGTGAAGGTGTGGGCGGCGGAGAACGGGGAGCCCGCCGCGTGCCCCCGGGCCTGCCAGTCGGCCGGCGTGACCAGGCACTCCTCCTCGACGGCGGAGGCGATGCCGTCGAGGCCGCGCCGGTCCAGCTCCGTGAGCAGGCCGTGACGGTATCCGGCGGCCAGCTCGCTCCACTCCGTCGCGCCGGGGCCGAGGGCGGTGTTGGGGCAGGGGGCCAGGATGTAGTGCAGATGTCGTCCGGGCGGGGCGAGGCCCGGGTCGGTGGCGGTCGGGCAGGTGATGAGCAGGGAGGGGTCGCTCATCAGGCGGCCGGTCTCGGTGAGTTCGGTGAAGGTCCGCCGCCACGCGGCGCCGAAGGAGATGGTGTGGTGGGCGAGTTGTGGCCAGGTGCGGTCCGTCCCCGCGTGCAGGACCACGGCGGAGGGGGAGAAGCGCAGGCCGACAGGGCGCTTCGGGGCGCGGCCGAGGAGGCCGTAGACGACCGGCAGGTCGGGTGTGAGGACCACCGCGTCGCAGGCGATGCGGTCCTGTGCGGTGACGACGGCCGTGACCCGGTCGCCGGAGCGTTCCAGCCGGGTGACCGTCTCCCCGAAGCGCAGGTCGGCCCCGGCCTCGGCGGCCGCGTCGGCCATGGCCCGGGGCACGGCGTGCATGCCGCCGCGCGGGAAGTAGACACCGGCCACCGTGTCCATGTAGGCGATCACGGCGTACGCGGCCATCGCGCGCGCCGGGGAGACGCCCGCGTACAGGGACTGGAAGGAGAAGACCCGCCGCAGGCGTTCGTCGTGCAGGAACCGGCCGATGCGCGCGTCCAGCCGGCCGAACCCGCCGAGCGCCGCCAGACGCGCGAGGTCGGGAGTCAGCAGACCGAAGGGAGAGTCGAAGTTGACGTCGATGAAGCGACGCATCTGGACCCGGTGGAGCTGTTCGAGCCAGGCGCGCAGTCGCCGGTAACCGACCGCCTCCCGTGCCCCGGCGAAGCGTTCCACCTCCGCCTCCATCGCCTCGGCACCGGTGTGGACGTCCAGGGAGCTGCCGTCGGCGAACTGCGCCCGGTAGGCCGGGTGCAGCGGCACGAGATCGACACGCCGGCTGAGGCTCTCGCCGACGGCGGCGAACGCCTCGTCGACCAGGTGAGGCATCGTCAGCACGGTGGGGCCGGTGTCGATGCGGTAGCCGCCGCGCTCCAGCAGCCCGGCGCGCCCGCCCGGTGAGAGGTCGCGCTCGACCACGGTGACCCTGCGTCCGGCGCCCAGGAGGTGCAGGGCGGCGGCGAGTCCGGACAGACCGGCACCGACGACCACGACGTGGTCGGTGCGCCCGGGCACGGTGCGGGTCATCGGCGCGCCCCCTCGTCCATGGCGGCCGACCGCAGAGGCGACGGGACCACCTCGCCCGGTCCGCCGTCGTCCCCCTCACCTGCCGCGGAGCGCAGCAGCGAGCGCAGTCGGCTGCGCCCGTGCGGTTCGAGTACGGCCGAGTCGAGGTGCCGCAGTCCCTGGGCCACCAGCCGCCCGATCTTCGACTCCACGGTGTCCCGCGCCCCGGTGGCCGTGAACACCCGCCGTACTGCGGTGAGTTCGGCTTCGGAGGCGTCCTCCCGGCCGAGGGTGTCACGGAGTACGGCCAGGGCGTGCCGGTCGCCCGTACTCTCGGCCCGCGCCTGTGCGACGGCGGCCAGATAGGTGGGCTTGCCGCTGCGGATGTCGCCGCCCGAGGGCTTGCCGGTGTCGCCGGGCTCGCCGAAGGCGTCGAGGAGGTCGTCGCGCAACTGGAAGGCGAACCCGACACAGCGGCCGGCCGAGCACAGGGCGCGGGTCGTGACGGGATCCGCGCCGGCCAGCGCGGCCCCCAGGGCGATCGGGCGCTCCACGGAGTACAGGGCACTCTTGAGACACGCGGCACGGACCGCGCGGACAAGGGAACGCACCGAGGTGGCCTCGCCGTGCACGTCCAGGTACTGCCCCGCGACCATCTCCATCCGCATGCTCCGCCACAGCTCGCGCACGCGGGAGGCGCTCTCCGGCGTCATCCCGGTGTCGGCGACCACGTCGTCCGCCCAGACCAGGGCCAGGTCACCGGCGAGGATCGCGGCCGCCTGTCCCAGCCGGGCGCTGCGGGAGCGTGAGGTGATCTCGGCGTACTGGGCCGTCACATCGGCGTGCAGAGCCGGCCGGCCCCGGCGCAGCCGTGCGCCGTCCATCACGTCGTCGTGGACCAGGGCGCAGGTCTGGATGAGTTCCAGGGCCGCGCCGACCCTGAGGGCGGACTGCGCCTGAGCGGGCTCGGTGCCGCCGCAGGCGCGCATGGCCCACCACAGGAGGCGGGAGCGGTTGAACTTGCCGCCGTTCTGCGTGAAGTACGCGACACGTGCCGCCAGATCCTCGGCGAAGAGCGGATCGACGGCCTCGGCCGCGGCCGTCCGCCGATCGAGCAGTCCGGCGAGCACACCGCGCACGGCCTCGGTGACGTCCGCGTCGACAGTTGCGGGGCTCGGGACGGCAGGGTGGGCGGCGGACCGAGGCGGTGGGGCGGGAGAGCCCTGCTCGCAGGGCAGGTGGCCGCGGGGCCGTGGCTCCACGCGGTGGTCCTTTGCCGTGGTGGGGTTCATGCCGGTTCCCTCATCGAGATCCTCGCGATCACTGCTGGCTCTGTCGTCCATCGGTTCGGCCCCGATGACGCGGACGGATGCGGCGCGGGAAGGGAAACGAGCCCGGGGTTGCTCACGCCGGTGACTTTCGATGCAAAGACGATGCGAGTTGTCCGCCCTGCATCGAATCCGCACGGTGAAAGAGCGACGGTCGCTCCCGGCGACCATCGGGTCCGTCGGAGGAGTAACCATGACGAGCGCACAGCAAACCGGCGCCTACATCGATATCGCCGACCACGCGGATGCCGACGACGCCGACCTCGTCGACGGGTTCCTGGCCGGCGACGAGACGTACCTCGCAGCCGTCCACCACCGCTGGGGTGCCCTCGTGCACGCCCTTGCCCGGCGTTCCCTGGGTGACGACAGGGAGGCGGAGGACGTCACCCAGCTGGTGTTCCTGGCGGCATGGCGGGGCCGCGCCGGATTCACTCCCGAGCGGGGGAACCTGCCCGCCTGGCTCGTCGGCATCGCCCGCCGGAAGATCGCGGACGCGCTGTCGGCCCGCACCCGGCGCAACGAACTCGTCGCCGCCGCCGGCGCCAGGCTCCTCCTGGCGGCCCCCGGAGAGGACGCGAGGCCGGAGACGGTCCTCGACCGTGTCGTCCTGGCCGACGAACTCTCCCGGCTGCCGGCAGCCCAACGCCGCGTGCTGAATCTCGCCTTCTACGACGACCTGACCCAGACCCAGATCGCCGACCTCACCGGATGGCCCCTGGGCACCGTGAAGAGCCACGCCCGCCGCGGACTGCACCGCCTCGCCCGCCGACTGGGGGAGCCCGATGCCCTGGAATGCGCGGCGTAGGAACAGGGCGCGGCGGCGCGAGCGAAACGTATGAACCATGCCCCGTCAAGGAAGCCGCCCTCGCGCCCGCTCGTCGCCGCACGCACGTGATGATCCGCATCCGGAGGGGTACCGGGGACGGAATGGTCCGGACAGAACGCGACAGCGGTACGGAAAGGGTGGCGACACTCGTGCTGAAGGCGGACGTGGCCATCATCGGGGCGGGAGCCGCGGGGCTGTCCCTGGCCCACCGTCTGACCTGCGCGCCCACCGGATCCCGCCGCCTGTCGGTCGTCCTGGTGGAAGCCCCGCCCGGGCCCCTGCGCCCGCCACCGCGCACCTGGTGCTTCTGGGAGGCGGGCCGAGGACGCTTCGATGCCGCCGTCTCGGCCTCCTGGCGCCGGCTGCGTGTGCACGGGCCCACGGGGCCGCCCGTCGAGGACGACATCTCCCCCCTGCGGTACAAGATGATCCGCTCGGACGACTTCACCCGCCTGATCACCCGCGATCTGGCCCGGCACGACCGGACGCGGCGCCTGGAAGCGACGGTCGACAGCGTGGACGGCCTGACCGAGGGCGCGCTGATCAACGCGCACACGGCCACCGGTGAGGCACGCTCCGTGCAGGCACGCTGGGTGTTCGACTCCCGTCCGCTCGGCAGCCTGCCCGCCGCCCGGACGACCCTGCTGCAACACTTCCGCGGCTGGTTCGTCCGCACCGACCGCCCCGTCTTCGACCCGGCCGGAGCGGAACTCATGGACTTCCGCACACCACAGCCCCCGACGGGTCTCTCGTTCGGCTACGTCCTGCCCACCGGCCCACGCCAGGCCCTGGTGGAGTACACGGAGTTCTCCCCGACGGTCCTGACCGGCGACGGGTACGACGCCGCCCTGCGCCACTACACCGGCACCGTGCTCGGCCTGGACGACTTCGAGGTCACCGGGACCGAGACCGGGGTCATCCCTATGACCGACGCGCCGTTCGCCCGCCGGACGGGTCCCCGCGTCTTTCGTATCGGCGCGGCGGGAGGAGCCACTCGGCCGGCCACCGGCTACACCTTCACGGGCATACAGCGGCAGACCGCGGCCGTCGCCGCCGCCCTGCACCAGGGGCGCCGACCGGTGCCGCCGCAGCCGCACCCGGCCCGCTCCCGTGCCATGGACGCCGTACTGCTGCACGCCCTCGACAGCGGCCTCGTGGACGGAGCCGACTTCTTCTCACGCCTGTTCACCCGGGTCCCCATGACGAGGCTGCTGCGCTTTCTCGACGGCGAGACCCGGCTGTACGAAGACCTGGGCATCGGCCTGCACACCCCGGTGCGGCCCATGCTCCGCGCCGCCGCGCGAGTCCCAGGACTGCCCCGACGCCCCTTCCCCGGCGCCTGAACCGCCGTGCTCCCGCGACGCGTTCCGCCCAGCCGCCGACGACCCGCACCAGGAGAGAACATGACCGTGCTGCGTGACGCGGACCTGGCGACCGCCTTCGACCATGCGGCGCACAGCTACGACGCACTGGTGGCCGCCAACCCCGGCTACCACGCCCATCTGCGCCGTTCCGCCCGCCGACTCCGGCTGCCGCACCCCGGCACAGGCCTGCGCGTGCTGGACCTCGGCTGCGGCACGGGCGCGTCCACCGCGGCCCTGTGCGCCGTCCTGCCCGACGCCGACATCACGGCCGTCGACGCTTCCGCCGGCATGCTGGAGCGCGCCCGGTCCAAACCCTGGCCGGCCGGAGTCAGGTTCGTGCACGCCCCGGCGGAAGGCCTCACCGAGGCGGGCGTGGAAGGCCCCTTCGACGCGGTCTTCGCCGCCTACCTCTTCCGCAACGTGGCCGACCCCGACGCCGTCCTCACCACCGTCCACGACCTGCTCGCCCCGCACGGGCGGCTCGCCGTGCACGAGTACACCCTCAGCGGGCACCCCGGCCACCGCGCGGTGTGGACAGCCGTGTGCCGCGGACTGGTGCTGCCCGTCGCCACCGCGCTCGGCGACGGCGGCCTGTACCGCCATCTGTGGCGCAGCGTCGTCGACTTCGACACGGTCGGACAGTTCACGGACCGTGTCCGCACCGCCGGGTTCGACCAGGTGCGGGCGCTGCCCCTGCCCGGCTGGCAGACCGGCATCACCCACACCGTCGTCGGCCGCCGCACCGCAGGGGCAGGGCGATGAGCGGCACCGCCGGCCCGCACCGCGACCGCCGCGCGGTCTTCCTGCCCCCGACGCCGGGGACTCCCAGACTGAACGGACGCTCACGCACTACGGCCGTCGTGGGCGCCGGCATCGCGGGCCTCGCCGCCGCCACGGCACTGGCCGAACGAGGCGTCGACGTCACCCTCCACGAACGCGAGCCCTATCTGGGCGGCCGCGTGGGCGGCTGGCCGATCACCCTGTACGACGGCTCCACCGCCACCATGAGCCGCGGCTTCCACGCCTTCTTCCGCCAGTACTACAACCTCCGCAGCCTGCTGCGCCGCACCGACCACCGCCTCGAGCGCCTCACCGCCCTGCCCGACTACCCGCTCCGGCACGCCGACGGCCTCCACGACAGCTTCCGCCGCGTCCCGCGCACCCCGCCGCTGAGCGCCCTGGGTTTCGTGGCCCTCAGCCCCTCCTTCCGCTCGCGCGACCTGCTCCGCATGAACCCCGCCGCCGCACTGGCCCTGCTCGACGTGCGGGTCCCGGAGATCTACACGCGGTTCGACGAGGTCAGCGCCCACGACTTCCTCGACACGCTGCGATTCCCGCCGGCCGCACGCCATCTGGCGTTCGAGGTGTTCTCCCGCAGCTTCTTCGCCGACCCCCGGCAACTGTCGGCCGCCGAGATGGTCCTGATGTTCCACATCTACTTCCTCGGTTCCGCCGAGGGACTGCTCTTCGACGTCCCCGGCGACCCCTTCCCGACGGCCCTGTGGGACCCCCTCGCCTCCCACCTGCGGCGACACGGCGTCACGATCCGCACGGCCACCGCGGTCGACACCGTCTCGCCCACCCCGGGCGGCGGCTTCACCGTCGTGGCGAACGGCGAGGAGCAGCGGTACGACACCGTCGTACTCGCCCTCGACACCCCCGGGCTTGGCACGCTGGTCGCCCGCTCGCCCGACCTGGGCGACGCCCCCTGGCGCGCCCGCGTCGGACGGCTCCGCACGGCCCCGCCCTTCCTGGTCTCCCGCCTGTGGCTCGACCGACCCGTCTCCCGTGACCGGCCCGGCTTCCTCGGCACGGCCGGATACGGCTCCCTGGACAACGTCAGCGTCCTCGAACGCTGGGAGGGGGAAGCCGCCCGCTGGGCCGCGCGCACCGGCGGCTCCGTGGTCGAGCTGCACGGGTACGCCCTGCCCGAGGACGCCGATCCCGAGGAGGAGACGAGGCGCCTGACCGAGCAGCTCCGGCGTGTCTACCCGGAGACCCGCGCGGCTCGCATCCTCGACGCACGGCACGAGTGGCGCCGGGACTGCCCCCTGTTCCCACCCGGCGGCCACGGCGACCGCCCCGGCGTACGCACCCCGCACCCCGGTCTGCTGCTCGCCGGCGACCTGGTCCGCACCGACCTGCCCGTCGCCCTGATGGAACGGGCCGCCACCAGCGGATTCCTCGCCGCCAACACGCTGTTGCAGTCCTGGGGCGTACGCGGCCACCCCCTGTGGACCGTGCCCGACCGCGGACGCAACCGAGTGCTGAGAGGCCTGGCCCGCCTTCCCCGGGGGTGATTCGCCCCGGAGGGTGCCGGTTGGACCCGTCAGCCACGGGCACTCGGGGCACGGCCGCCGGGCAACCCGGCCCAGGCAGTCCTTTGGAGGTATCCGTGGCCGTCCGCCATCGTCTGATCAAAGCCGGTCCGAGCGCTGTATGGGACGTCCTCGCCGACGGCCACCGCTACGCGGAGTGGGTGGTGGGAACCTCCCGGTCCGAGCCGGTCCGCGGGCAGTGGCCCGACCTGGACGCCGCGATCCGCTTCCAGGTCCCGCTCGGCCCGCTGAAGCTGGTCAACGAGACCGTGGTGCGCCGCTGCGAGAAAGGTGCCGAACTGGAGCTGGAGGCCCACGCCGGCGTACTGGGCACCGCACGCATCGCCATCGAACTGCGGCCGTGGGGCGAGCACTGCCTGGTGATCGTGGACGAGCACCCCCTCCAGGGCGCGGGCGGCCGACTGCACAACGTCGGCTTCGACGCGCTCATCCAGCTGCGCCACCGCACCATGCTGGCCCGTCTCGCCCGGCTCTGCGAGAACGAGGTGCGCGAGGCTCCGCGACAGGCGTCCGCGCAGGGCGTGGCGGGAGCCGGGCATGCCTGACGCCGTGGTGATCGGAGCGGGCCCCAACGGCCTGGTCGCCGCCAACCTGCTCGCGGACGCCGGGTGGAGCGTCGAGGTGCTGGAGGAGCAGCCGGAGCCGGGCGGCGCCGTCCGCCACGACCACGGAGTCGATCCCGCCTACGTCAGCGACCTCTTCAGCGCCTTCTACCCCCTCGCCGCCGCCTCCCCGATCCTGGCCGGGCTGCGCCTGGACCAGTACGGGCTGCGGTGGAGCCACGCACCGAGCGTGCTCGCCCACCCGCTCACCGACGGCAGCTGCGCCCTCCTGGACCGGAACATCGACACCACCGCCGCATCCCTCGACGCCTTCGCACCGGGCGACGGGGAAGCCTGGCGGCGACTGCACGACGTGTGGGAGTCCCTGCGCCCCGACATCGTGGACGCCCTGTTCACCCCCTTCCCGCCCGTCCGCGCGACAGCACGTTTGGCCAGGCGGCTTCGGATCGCGGGCGGACTGCGCATGGCACGCACCCTGGTCCTGCCGGTCCGCCGCATGGGCGAGGAGGAGTTCCACGGCCAGGGCGGCCGGCTGCTGCTGGCCGGCAACGCCCTGCACGCCGACCTCGCCCCCGAGTCGGCGGGCAGCGGCGGCTTCGGCTGGCTGATGGCCATGCTGGGACAGACGTACGGCTTCCCCGTCCCCGTCGGCGGCTCCGGCGCCCTGACCGAGGCCCTGACCCGACGCCTGGAGGCCAAGGGCGGGCGGATCCGCTGCGGGCAGCGCGTCGAGCGGATCGTCGTCCGCGGCGGGCGGGCCGTCGGCGTGCGGACGGCCGCAGGCGACGCGGTGGCGGCGCGCCGCGCGGTGCTGGCGGACGTGTCGGTGCCCGCCCTGTACGGCGAACTCCTCGACCCCGAGCATCTACCCGCGCAGCTCCAGGACGACCTGCGCCGGTTCCAGTGGGACTTCGCCACCTTCAAGGTGGACTGGGCCCTGGACGGCCCGGCGCCCTGGCAGGCCGAGCAGGCGTCCAGGGCCGGGACCGTGCACCTCGCCGACGGAGTGGACGAACTCACCCGCTTCGCCGCGCAGATCGCCATGCGGGAGGTCCCGGACCGGCCCTTCCTGCTGTTCGGCCAGATGACCACCGCCGACGCCACCCGCTCCCCCCAGGGCACCGAATCGGCCTGGGCCTACACCCACGTCCCCCACGAGATCGGCGCCGACGCCGGAGACGAGGGCATCAGCGGCCGCTGGGACACCAAGGACCAGGAACTCATGGCCGACCGGGTCGAACGCCAGGTGGAACGCTTCGCGCCCGGATTCCGCTCCCTGATTCGTGCCCGCCGCATCCTGGCGCCCCCGACCCTCCAGTCCCTCGACGCCAATCTGCACGGCGGCGCCATCAACGGCGGTACGACCGCGATCCACCAGCAACTCGTCTTCCGCCCCGCCCCCGGCACCGGGCGCCCCGAGACCGCCGTCCCCGGCCTCTTCCTGGCCTCCTCCGGGGCCCATCCGGGCGGCGGCGTCCACGGCGCACCGGGCGCCAACGCCGCCCGGGCCGTACTGCACCGCAACCGGCCACCCGGCCTGGCCCGAGCCCAACGGCTGCTGACCCGCCGCGACCGCACCGGAAGCAGCCGCTGACCGTCAAGGAGAACCCGTGCACCACTTCCAGGAAGCCCACGACAGGCTCGAAAGCCCGGACGGCCCCGACCGCGACCACCGGCGACCGCCCGGGGTCGACGACAAGACCGTCGAGGCCCTCGGCGCGCTGTCCAAGGCCCTGGAGACGACCGAGCGTGCCAGAGGCAGTCTGTACGAGTTCCACCAGCTGACCGGAGGCGCCGACCTCGAGCTGGACCGTGCCGTCCGGCTGCTGTGCGAAGCAGGGCACCCCGAATGGGCCGAGAAGGTCCGGGCGGAGATCCTGGGCCGCAACGTCATCCCCGGCCACTGGACGTTCCAGATCATCGAGGCCTACAACGCCACCTACTACCGGCCCTTCCACGCACTGGAGGTGAGCGCGGTACAGGCGCTCGCACAGGGCCGCGACCACCTGTACGAGGCGGAGATGAAGGAACAGCGCCGCACCCCCGGCCACCCCGACCACTCCGCGTGCCCGCCGACTCCGCAGACCTGAGACGCATCCGAACACCCCGTCCCCATGGAAGTCCCTACAGAGGACATCCCTTCGGACGGAGAGGAAGGTCAGCCCGTGCGCAGCAGCCCGCTCGTCGGCCGGACGGTGGTCGTCACCGGAGCCGCCCGGGGCCTGGGCGCGGCCATGGCCCGCGAGATCGCCCGCCGTGGCGGCCGGGTCGCACTGCTGGGCCACGAGAAGACCGAACTGGAAGCGGTGGCCGCGTCCCTGCCGGGCCCGGCGCTGGCCGTCGAGGCCGACATCACGGATCCCGTCGCCCTCGCGTCGGCCGCCCGCACCGTGCGGGCGGGTCTCGGCCGGCCCTCGGCCGTCGTGGCCAACGCGGGAATCGCTGAAGGCGGCCCGTTCCTCGCCTCGGACCCGGCCGCCTGGAGCCGCGTCATCGACGTCAACCTCACCGGCAGCGCCCACACCGCCCGCGCCTTCCTGCCGGACCTCCTCGACTCGGCGGGCTACTTCCTCCAGATCGCCTCGCTGGCCTCGCTCGGCGCCGTCCCCCTCATGAGCGCCTACTGCGCCTCCAAGGCGGGGGTCGAAGCCTTCACGCACGCCCTGCGGGCGGAGGTCGCCCACCGGGGCGTCGCCGTGGGCATCGGCTATCCCAACTGGACCGACACCGACATGATCCGCGACGCCGACCGGTATGCGGTCCTGCGCGAGCTGCGCGCCCACATGCCCGGTCCGGCCCGCCGGGTTCACCCCGTGGAGACGGTCGCCGCGCGCCTGGTCACAGGCCTGGAGCGGCGCCGTACGACCGTGTACGCGCCGGCCTGGCTGCGGCTGGCCCAACCCGTGCGCGCGGCCCTGCCGCCCGTGGTGATGCGCGTGTCCCGCCGTGCGCTGCCCCGCCTGGAGGCCGAACGGCCCGTGCAGTACACCGGGCCCCTCGGCGCGGGCGGCCTCGCCGACCGAGCGGCCCGCGCGTCGCACAAGACGTGAGCAGGTGACCCATGCAGACGTTTCTGCCCCACCCCGACTTCCGGCGGACGGCCCTGCTGCTGGACCGGCGACGGCTGGGCAAACAGCGGGTCGAGGCCCTGCAGGTACTGCGCGGTCTGACCGTCCCCGGCTACGGGTGGCGCCGGCACCCGGCCGTACGCATGTGGACGGGGTACGAGGAGGCACTCGTGCGCTACGGCCTGGAGATCTGCCGGGTCTGGCGCGAACAGGGACACCAGGACAGCTGTGCCGCCTCCCTGGTCGCGGGCCTCGCCGCGCACCGGCCCGGCACCGCGGTGCGCGACCAGCCGGAACTGGCCACCGCGGGCGAACTGCCGCCCTGGCTCGGCGAGGAAGCCTTCCACGAGAGCCACCGCTCGGCGCTCGTCCGCAAGGACCCGGAGGTGTACGCCGCACTGTTCCCCGAAGCACCCGACGACCTGCCGTACGTGTGGCCTGCCTCGGACCGTGATCCGCAGTACACGCCCACCGGCCGGTGAACCACGACGTGAGCAGGAGAGGTGAGGCCGACCATGCTGACGGCAGTCCGTGAAGAGCTGGGCCACGCCTTGTTCCGCCGTGTCGCGGGTCCCGACGGACCGGCGACCCGCGCCCGCATCCACGACACCCCCGGCCCCCGCTGGTTCGCACCCGGCCGCCCGATCCGCACGGTCCACGGCGACGCCTCGATGTTCATCGGCGGTCTCAGCGCACTCCTGCTGCAGTCCCTGCACCCGCTCGCCATGGCAGCGGTGGCCGGGCACTCCGGATACCGCGGCGACCCGTGGGGCCGTCTCCAGCGCACCAGCACCTTCCTGGCCGTGACGACGTACGGCACCGCAGAGGACGCCCAGCATGCCGTGGACCACGTCCGCGGCATCCACGACCGCATCCGCGGGACGACCGCCGACGGGGAGCCGTACCACGCGGCCGACCCGCACCTGCTCGCCTGGGTCCACGCCGCCGAGACGGACAGCTTCCTGCGCGCCCACGAACGGTACGGAGCTCACCCGCTGGACGCCGCCGGATACGACGCCTACGTGGCCGACACCGCACGCGTCGCCGAGGCGCTCGGCGTCACCGACCCGCCACGCGACCGCCGCGAACTGTCGGAACGCCTGACCGCCCTCCTCCCCGAACTGCGCGCCACCCCGGAAGCCCGGGCCGCCGCCCGCTTCCTCCTCTTCCGTCCGCCACTACCCCTCGCCGTACGCCCGCTCTACGGCGGCCTGGCCGCCAACGCCGTGGCCCTCCTCCCGCCCTGGGCCCGCCGCATGCTGTGGCTGCCGCGCCTGCGACTGGTGGACGATCTCGCCGTACGCCCCACCGGCCAGGCCCTGACCCGGACCATCCGCTGGGCGATGACACCTCCCCGGACGCGCTAGGTGGTGGGCGGGCCGATACGCGGGCAACCGGGTCTGTACGCCCCTTATATGGGCTATGTAGAGTACGAGTATGGGTAGTCTCCGTATGACCCTGCAGACCCAACTGGTGCTGAGGGCTTTGCTGGAAGACCCCACCAAGCAGCGCTACGGCCTTGAGCTGTGCGAGCTGGTGGGACTGCCTTCGGGCACGATCTATCCGATCCTCGCCCGCCTGGAGCAGGTCGGCTGGGTGGACAGCACCTGGGAGGATCCCGCCGTACATGTGGAGGCGGGCCGTCCACGCCGCCGCTTCTACCAGATCACCGAGGGCGGTGCCGAGCAGGCGCGCAGCGCCCTTGCCCGCGCCTACCGCGGCCGCAAGCTGCCTCTGCCGGGATGGGCGGTCCACCCGACAGGCGACGGGGGAGCGTCATGAGGCTTCGGAGCCGGCCCCGGAATCGGTCGGCTCCCCGGCTCGGCATGCGCCACGGCGACGCCAAGTAGTCGGAGGACGTGTCGGCCACCGTGCGTGGGCGCAGGCTCCCGGTTGCGTCAGCGTATGCCGGCCGCGTCGAGGAGGGCCTCCGCGGTGGGGGTGACGAGTCCGGTCAGGTTGTCGGCCTGGATTCCCGCGCGGGCACTGGCGCCGTCGAAGACCACCATGAGCTGCCGGGCCGTCAGGTCGGGGTCTCTCGCGCCGCCCTGTTCGGCCTCGGAGCGGAAGAAGCTCGTCAGTTTCGCCTTGATCCGGTGAGCCACCTGGCTCGCGGGGTGGTTCTGATCCTTGAGTTCGATCTGCACGGCCAGGTACCGGCAGCCATGGAACTCGGGGGCACCCGCCTGCAGTTCCACCTGCTCGAAGACGTGCAGGATGCGCTCGCGGGGTGAACGGCCGTCGTCCGCCGCGGGCAGGAGTCCGGCCACGAAGGCGGCGGCGCGCTCCTGGAGGCTTGCCGTCAGAAGGTCGTCCTTGCTCTCGAACAGCTGGTACATCGAGCGCTTGGACACGCCTGCCGCCTTGCACAGCGCCTCGATGCCGATGTTGACACCGCCCTGATAGGTGAGCGTGGCCGCCGCCTCCAGCAGGCGCTCCCTGGAGCTTGGCTTCACTTGAGTGGTCATGCCACGAGGTTAACGCGAATCGAACGAAATGAAAACCGATCGGTTTCTGCGGTGCGACGGGCGTGCTGTGCCGGAGGCTCTACGCCCCCGGCGACAACCTCACACAGGTTCAGGATTCGAGGAATCCGAGCGCCCTGGTCACGAATTCATCGTGGAACTGGAAGATTCCGCCGTGCCCGGCATCCGGGTAGAGGGGGACGAGTTCGCTGTGGGGCAGGCGTGCGGCCATGTCGAGTGTGTTGGAGCTGGGGACCATCCGGTCGTTCTCACCGTTTGCCAACAGGACGGGTTGGTGAATGCCCGACAGGTCCGAGGGAGCCTGGCGCCCCCATCGTTTGATGGCCTTCAGCTGGGCGCGCAACGACGGCAGCGAAATGTTCTTGTCGCGGTTGAGCGTGCGCTCCTTCAGCCGTTCCAGGAAGTCGCGCCCGGCTTGCCGGCCGCCTGCGGTGTCGGTGAAGAAGAGGGAGAGCTTGGGGTCCTGGCGGGTCAGCGCGCCCTTCAGCGTGGCCTGGACGGTGAGTGCCGGGACCTTGTCGATGCCGGGGCCCCCGGCGGGGCCGGTGCCCGCGAGGACGACCTTGCGGACGAGGTTCGGTTCTTCCGCCGCGATGACCTGCGCGACGAAGCCGCCCATCGACAGACCCAGCAGATCGACCTGTTCGAACCCGAGAGCTCGGACGAAGAGCACCGCGTCGCGGGCCATCGCCTCGATCGTGTCCGGCGTGGACCCGCTCGACCCTCCCACCCCCCGGTTGTCGAAGGTGATGACCCGACGCCGCGCGGCGAGTCCGTCGACGACGCGCGGGTCCCAGTTGTCCAGGACCCCGGCCAGATGAACCAGGAGGATCAGTGGCACGCCGTCCCCGGGCCCGAGTTCGCGGTAGGCGAAGTCCTCACCGCGCACGGACGCGAACTGGGTGGCGGCGTGCTTGTACGACGCCGTAGAAGGGGAGGGGGAGTTCCGCGGGGTGTTCATGTCGGGGTCCTTCGGTAGCGGGTGGAGGGCGTTTCTCGTCGCCGCGGACGCTGCTGTCCCGGGCGCGTGTGAAAGACCTTGACGGCCCTCGGTGCGTCAGTGCCTCGAGGTGCGGCGGGCATCTTGTGCAGGGAGGTCAGTTCGAAACGCCGACGTGCTCGTGCTCCACGTCCAGTAGCGCAAGGGTGTTGTGGATGCCCTGCTCAAGAAGTTCGTCGGCGAGCCGAGGGTCGGCGAGGGCTCGGGAGAGCTGCAGAGTCCCGGCCATCATGGCGTAGACGGTGAGCGACTTGGTACGGGCCGAGAGCGGATCGGCTGGAGCCAGGCGGGCGGCGATGCCGTCGATGACGATGAGTACGCCGTCGGTGTAAGCCTGCCTGGTGGGAACCGTGCAGCGGCCGATCTCGTCGAGCAGGGCGGCGGAGGGGCAGCCGTCGACCGGGCTTTCCCGGTGCTGAGTGGACAGGTACCACCGTACGATCTGCTCAAGCCCGGCGCGACCAGGGGCCGCCTGCTCGACGATGTCGGCGTTCTGCGCCCGCAACTGGTCGGCGACCGCGGTGGCCACCAGCTCGTCCTTGGACGCGAAGTGGGTGTAGAAGGCTCCGTTGGTGAGTCCGGCATCCGACATCAGTGTGGAGATGCCCGAGGCGTCGATGCCGTCCCGCTTGAACCGGCGGCCGGCCGCCTCGATGATTCGCTGCCTGGTTGCGCGCTTGTGCTCTTTCCCGTAGCGCATCGCGTTCCTTTCGTTCACTAGATTGTAGTGTGAACGTAATTCAATAATCCATGGTGCGGGCGACCGCTCGTGACGGTCAAGCGCCTACCTGGAGGCCGCTCGGGGCAGGTCTCGCCGCCGACCGACCGTCCCCCTCGGTGTCATAGTACGACTATAATGCAATCGGGCGGATCCTCGGCGCCACATCGCGTCGGCCCAGGCGAACCCCGCACGTTCGAAACCGGCCGAAAGGTGCCTGGGCGTCGAACGTGCCGCGGCTGATCTTTCGAGTTCGGTGCGGCCGGTGGTGTCCGGGCCGACGGCGTGGTCACGCGGCGGGGCTTGCTCGGGGTGGCGTTGGCCCCCGTCATCTTGCTCGACATCGGCCCTGGAGCTCATGCTCTTGGGGTGGTGAGGGTCGGGAGTGCCGGAGTCGCCGCATCGGCGATCGCGGCAAAGGCGCCGCCCGATTCACCTCGCGGGCTTGCGGACGTTTGGCAGTACAGTCACACTTCAATCATCGCCGCGATGCCGAGGCACCCGACAACTGCTTTGGATTGCGACACCCCGGGTCTTCGACGCGCGGAGTGCGGCCGCGACCGGCAGGCCGCACGATCTACCCGGACGCAGGCCATGGTGGCAACTTCCAGTTCCACGATCAGTTCGTGAAGACAGGCGTCGAGTTCCTCGGACGGTAGGACGGCAGGAGCGGGGCGCCGGTAGCTCGACCCGGCCGCGTCGGGACGGTGCGCGGAGGCCGGGCCTGGGCGGCCATGGCCGCCCGGCTCGGGTCCACTTCGGGACGGACGGTGTCAGCGGATGTAGGCCAGGCCGTTCTCGATTCCCTGCTCAAGGATTTGATCCGCGCACTTCCGGTCGGAGAGGGCTCGGGACAGTTGCAGCGTCCCCACCATCATGGTGTAGAGCCCGACGGCCTTGCCGCGGGCGGACTGGGGGTCCTCAGGCGTCAGGCGGGCCGCGAGCTCTTCCAGGATGTCCTGCGCGCCCTCCATGTAGGCCTGCTTGGTCTCGTCACCGCAGCGGCCGATCTCGTCGAGCAGGGCGGCGGAGGGGCATCCGGTGCCGGGATGGTCCCGGTGCTCAGGCGACAGATACTGCCGAATGAGGTCCTCGAGCCCTTGGCGGCCGGGCCGCAGCGTGTCGTACACGGCGACCTGGGTGCGCAGTTGGTCGGCCACCACATGGGCGACGAGGTCGTCCTTGGACGCGAAGTGGGCGTAGAAGGCTCCATTGGTGAGTCCGGCATCCGACATCAGCGTGGAGATGCCCGAGCCGTCGATGCCGTCCTGCTTGAATCGTTGGCCGGCCTTGTCGATGATCCGCTGCCGGGTCACCTGCTTGTGCTCCTTGGCGTAACGCACCACGAGCTTCCTCCAGTGGTTCGGTGAGACTCTTGCCCCGCACTCAAGCCCAATCTATAGCCTGATATGCGTACTATGATGCTCGGCGGCCTCGGATCATGCCGTCCGGCTTGTCGGCCGGATTCCTTACGGCATACGGGCACCCCGGCCCGCGGGCCCCTTTCGGCTCGGCGGCCGACCTCCCTGCCGTCCTGCGAGCCTCGTCCCGACGGATCATGACCGACGGCGAGCGCCGGGCCCCATTCGGGCGGTGACTTCTCCGGGAGTGAGGGCGGAGTGGTCCGCGGAGCACTCGACGACGACGCGGACCGGGGAATCGCAGTCGGTGTGGCGGACGTCCAGCACGGGACCCTCGGGACCGAGGGTGTGCAACTCGCCCCACTGGCTCAGCGCCATGAGGACCGGCCACAGGTCCCAGCCTTTGCGGGTCAGGCGGTACTCGTTGCGGGAGCGGCTGCCCGGTTCCTGGTAGGGGACCGCCTTCAGGACGCCGGCCGAGACCAGCTTTCTCAGACGGTCGCTGAGAACGGCCTCGGACAGGCCGATATGGCGGTGGAAGTCGTCGAAGCGGCGGACTCCGTTGATGGCGTCACGCAGGATCAGCAGCGTCCATTTCTCTCCGACCACGTCGAGCGTGCGCTGGACGGGGCAGTTCTCCGTGCTCGCCTCAAGCCACTCCATCCCGCCATCGTAGGCGCCTGGCTTCATCATTGACAGTCAGGTGGACGCGCCGTTAGCTTCACTGGTACAAGCCGGACGGAAGGCACTCGGTCGTGGGACGAACGCGTACGTATCAATGGGACGATCCCGCGATCCTGGCGGAGGCCGCCGGGCGCATGTCCGGCATCGACTTCCTGCGCGAGCTGCAGGCGGGGCGGCTGCCGAGTCCGCCCATCAACCACGCCATCGACTTCGCCCTGGACGAGGTGGAGCCCGGCAGGGCGGTCTTCTCCCTGACGCCGGGGGAGGAGCACTACAACCCGATCGGCAGCGTGCACGGCGGCATCTTCGCCACCCTGCTCGACTCGGCGGCGGGCTGCGCCGTCCAGTCCACCCTCCCGCAGGGCATGGCGTACACCTCGCTCGACCTGACCGTGAAATTCCTGCGGCGGATCACGGCGGACACGGGCACGGTTCGTGCCATCGGCACGGTTGTCAGCCAGGGACGTCAAACCGCCCTCGCTCAGGCGCAGTTGGTTGACGGGACGGGCCGGCTGCTCGCCCATGCCACCAGTAGCTGCCTGCTTTTCCCGGTGCCCCCCTCACAAGGGTGACCCTCGACGACGAGGCGTGAGGTCAGAAGAGGCGTTCGGCCGTGCCCAGGGCGATGAGTTCGGTGCTGCCCAACACCTCCGCGACCGCCTGAGGTGCGCGGCGCATATGGAAGTAGTCCCACTGCGCTCGGCGGATCGTCTGTTCCGGGTGGCTGAGTGCGCGCAGTACGTCCCAGTGCAGGGCCTGGGCCCAGACGTATCCCGGATCGCCGTCGACATCCATGTCCTCCGCGTCGATCGGGGTGTCCGCGAGGGCGCAGGTCAGGCGGTGGCTGTCCACGGGCCCGGTGGCGAAGTCCAGGAACGCGGCGGGGTCCGCTCCCGCGGGCGTGGCGTCGGCGGCCTCATCTTCCCGGCGAGGCGCGGAGTCGTAACGGTGGGCGCGAACTCCCTCTCGCCAGACCTCCAACTCCAGCCGGTCACCGTCGTACTGGAAGGCGGCCAGCACCGGGGTGCCCAACTCGGCACTGATCGGCCCGGCGAGCGCGAAGACACCGTTCTCGTCGACGGAGCGGTCCGGATGGACGAGGCAGAATCCCGGCCCGGCGGGGATCGCGTAACCGGCCGCACAGACCTCGCGCAGGACGGGGGCCGCCCGGTCCAGCGGTACGGGAATCAATATCGTGCCGTACGTGGTCACGGCCTCACCTCCTGGGACGTGGTGACCCTATGGGGCAGCGGCGCCGCGAGGCCAACGGATTGCGCCCCCTTCAGAAGTGCTCCGACCTCGCAGGGCCGCCCAGACCATGCCTTGGCAGGTTGCGGAGTATCCGGGGCAAGCGTGCACAAGTTGTCGTCGAACACGCTGATCCTCAACGGTGCCGCCACCGACATCGCCACCCGCGCCAAGGCCGTCGAAAGCATGCACGCACCGGTGCACCCCTGAACACCCCCGACCGCCGGCGCCGGCCGCGATGGCGCGCCGGAAGTCGTCGACCGTCTCACGCCGGTGCCCACGTGAGCCGTCCCCGGTATCTCGCGCAGAACCTCACCTCGGAGTGAATGACGCTTCGCCCAGGGAGGCCGGGATCTGCTGCTCCGCCCAGATCACCTTGCCTTCACGGTGGTGGCGTGTGCCCCAGTGCTCGGTGAGCTGGGCGACGAGGAGCAGACCGCGGCCGCCCTCGTCGAAGACTCGGGCGCGGCGCAGGTGTGGGGCCGTGCTGCTGGCGTCGGACACCTCGCACGTCAGGGCGGATTGAAGGATCATCCGCAGTTGTATGGGGCTCTTGCCGTAGCGGATGGCATTCGTCACCAGCTCGCTGACCACGAGTTCGGTGGTGAAGGCGAGTTCTTCCAGCCCCCAGGCGGTCAGTTGACCGGACACATGGCCGCGGGCCTCGGAGACGAACGCCGGGTCGCTGGGGAGTTCCCAGGTGGCGACGTGATCCGCGTCAAGAGCTCTGGTCTGTGCCACAAGAAGGGCGACGTCGTCGGCGGGGCGGCTGGGCAGCAGCGCGGACAGCAGTTCGTCGCAGGTCTCCTCGAGCGACGCCGGTGCCCGGGCAAGGACGTCGTGCAGCAGGGCGAGCGCGGGATCGACGTCACGAGAGCGGCTTTGGATGAGCCCGTCGGTGTACAGAACCAGCCGGCTGCCCGGCGCCAGTTCGAACTGCGCGGTTTCGAAAGGGAGTCCGCCCAGGCCCAGGGGCGGCCCGACAGGCAGCTCCGGGAAGTCGACCGTGCGGGAGACGTGGCCGGGGTCGTCGGCGGTCGGGGGCGTCACGACGGCCGGCGGAAGGTGGCCGGCGCTGGCCAGGGAGCACGTGCGGGAGACGGGGTCGTAGATCGCGTACAGGCAGGTGGCGCTGATCTCGTCCGTGTCCCTCTCCTCCTCGCGCTGCAGGCGGATGACCACGTCGTCGAGGTGGGTCAGCAGTTCGTCGGGTGTCAGGTCGATGTCCGCCAGAGTGCGGACGGCTGTGCGCAGCCTGCCCATGGTGGCCGCGGCATGCAGGCCGTGACCGATCACGTCGCCCACGACGAGGGCGACCCGGGCTCCGGAGAGCGGTATCACGTCGAACCAGTCGCCGCCCACGCCCGCCCTTGATCCGCTGGGCAGGTAGCGTGAGGCGGTCTCGACGGCGGTCTCCTTCGGCATGTGATGCGGCAGCAGGCTGCGCTGGAGGGTGAGTGCGGTGGAGCGCTCCTGGGTGTAGCGACGGGCGTTGTCGATGTTCACCGCTGCTCTGGACGCGATCTCCTGGGCCAGAAGCAGCTCGTCGTCGTCGAAGGGGTCCGCCGGCTGACGCCGGGCGAACAGGGCGAGTCCCAGCGGGTGCCCGCGGGCCCACAAGGGGACCAGGAGCAAGGAGTGCAGGCCCAGGGCGCGAAGGTGGTCCGCGTGGTCCCCCGACGTCGCCAGCCAGCCGGGGACCTCGTCGGCGGTGAGGCGGAGTCGCATGGGCTGCCCGGTGGCCAGTACGCGAGCCGGCTCCGAGCCTTCCGGGCAGGTGTGCGTCCGTCCTGTGCCGAGTGCCGGGGCGGGACAGCCGTCCGAGACCGCCTGGGCGACTCGGCGGAGCGTCGCAGGATCGGCATCCGCGTACGTCTCCTCCTCCGGGAGAGCGGAGGACAGCAGGTCGACGACGACCAGGTCCGCGAGGTGGTCGGCACCGACGGCCGTCAGTTCCTGCGCGGTACGAGTGGTGTCCAGGGTGGTCCCGATCCGTGTCCCCGCCTCGTTGATCACGGTCAGCCGCCGCTGCAGCCAGCGGTCGCGCCGACTCTGGTAGGCGGCGACACTCTGTTCCGCCGTGCGGTCCACGTACTCGAAGGCCGTCGCGCTCAGGGCGACCGTCGTCGCGCTGATCAGCTCCTGGGACCCGGCGGTACGGGTTGTTTCCGTGTGGAGCCGATCAAGCAGATCCGCGTGGACGAGCCGATAGATGCGAAGGAGCTGACTGATCGGTACGCCGTGCTCAGCGAGTCGGCCGGCGAACTCGATGGCGGCGGGCGGTGTTCTGACCTCGGTGATGTCGAGGCCGCGCTCAAGGAAATCCAGAGCGGCCGCGATGTGCTGGGACAACGCCACTGACGCCACCTCGGCGACGTCCTCGTACTTCCACACGTCGGGAAGTTTGCTGCGCAGGTGCTGCAGCGTGGCATCGACCAACTGATCCGCTCGGGGCGCGAACCCCCGAGCGAGATCACTGAGGAAGGCATGGGCGTCGGTACCCATAGTCACAAGGTACCCCCGCCCCGCTCGCCGGGCCGTGCCCGTCGAGCCCGACGCACTTCCCCGTCCGCCGTCCGCCGTGGAGGGGTTCGTCCTGGCCCTCGGTGATGCCGCACCCGTCCATGAGCCCCAGGCGCGACCCCGGGTGGGCTGCTGGAATACGTCGAGACGGCGTGGTCGGGCAACACGTCGGACATCTCGCGGTGGGCGACCGCGCCGGTAAGGCGGGCCTTGACGTAGTGGCGCCTTCGCGAGCGGGAGGGATGCCCGCTTCACCTGGGCCTTGGCGGTGGCCGTAGCGCTCCGCCGGATCGGCGTCGTAGTCGTGGCTGCTCAGGATGGCTTGGAGTGCTCAGTCCCGGCCGACCATGCGGGGCAGGCGTTCGCTTTCACCGCCGCCGGGAAGGAGGCCGGTGCCGACCTCAGGCTGCCCGAACAGCGCGTGCTCACGGCTGGCGTAGCGCAGGTCGCAGGCCAGTGCCAGCGCGTGCCCCCGCCTCGGGTACGGCTGCGGGCGGATCCGAGGCGGCCGGCAGCGGGAACTCGGCGTCCTCGCTCAGCTCGGCGACGACCTCATGGAGCCGGGAGACCGTCTCGGGGCCGATCAGGTTGCCGGCTCGTTCGAGAACACGATCATGCGAATCCGGGGTGTCGAGCTCTCCACGCTCATGGTGCTGGGCTACGTCATCTGGGGCTGCGTGGCTGATGCCGACGTGTCCGGCCGGGGTGAAGGAAGACCTGGTCGGCATCGCTCCGGAGGACGGTGTTCGACCCCCTTTTGGTGTGGACGTGCTCTGGACGTTGCTCACCGTGGTTTCAGGTCCTGTTGCGGCCGTTCACGGGGTGTGGCCGCCGCGGCGGAGGACGGGGCGCAGGTCCTCGATGACTGCTGGGTCGTCCACCGTGGAGGGGACGGGCTCTTCGTGGCCGTCGGCGATGCCGCGCATCGTCCTGCGCAGGATTTTTCCCGAGCGGGTCTTGGGCAGGGCGGCCACGACGGCGACGTCCTTGAGGGAGGCGACGGCGCCGATGCGCTCGCGTACGAGCTGGACGAGTTCGGCCTCGATCTCGGTCGCGTCGCGGCCGGTACCGGCTTTCAGGACGACAAAGCCGCGCGGGATCTGTCCCTTCAGGGCGTCGGTGACGCCGATGACGGCGCATTCGGCGACGTCGGGATGTGCGGCCAGCGCCTCTTCCATGCTGCCGGTGGACAGGCGGTGCCCGGCGACGTTGATGACGTCGTCGGTGCGGCCCATGACGAAGACGTAGCCGTCGTCGTCGATGTGGCCGCTGTCGCCGGTGAGGTAGTAGCCGTCGTAGGCGGAGAGGTAGGAGGCGACGTAGCGGTCGTCGTCGTTCCAGAGGGTCGGCAGTGCGCCGGGCGGCAGGGGAAGCTTCACGACGATCGCACCGTCGACGCCCGCCGGCACGGGGTGGCCCGAAGCGTCGAGGACGCGTACGTCCCAGCCCGGCAGTGGTCGGGTGGGCGAGCCGGGTTTGACGGGAGCGGCTTCGATGCCGACCGGGTTGGCGACGATGGGCCAGCCGGTCTCGGTCTGCCACCAGTGGTCGATCACCGGGATGCCCAGGAGTCCGCTCGCCCAGTGGTAGGTCTCGGGGTCGAGGCGCTCGCCGGCGAGGAAGAGGTGACGCAGGCCGGTCAGGTCGTGGTCGGCGGTGAGTGTTCCCTTCGGGTCCTCCTTGCGGATGGCGCGGAAGGCGGTGGGTGCGGTGAACATGGTCTTGGCCCGGTGCTGGGCGGCCACGCGCCAGAACTGGCCCGCGTCCGGGGTGCCGACCGGCTTGCCCTCGTACAGCACGGTGGTGGCGCCCGCCAGCAGAGGTCCGTAGACGATGTAGGAGTGCCCGACGACCCAGCCGACGTCGGAGCCGGTGAACATGGTCTCGCCGGGGCCCACGTCGTAGACGGCGCCCATCGACCAGTGCAGGGCGACCGCGTAGCCGCCGCAGTCGCGTACGACTCCCTTGGGCTTTCCGGTGGTTCCGGAGGTATAGAGGATGTAGAGAGGATCGGTGGCCGGGACGGGTACGCAGTCGGCCGGCGATGCTGCGGCGACCAGTTCGTCCCAGTCGAGATCGTTGGGCCCCAACTCGGCCAGTTCCTGCGGGCGTTGCAGGATCACGCTCTTCCGGGGCTTGTGGACCGCGAGTTCGATCGCCCGGTCGAGCAGAGGCTTGTACGCGATGACCCGCTTGCCCTCGATGCCGCAGGAGGCGGAGACCACCACCTTGGGGGCGGCATCGTCGATGCGCAGGGCGAGTTCGCGCGGGGCGAACCCGCCGAAGACGACCGAGTGGACCGCGCCGATCCGTGCGCAGGCCAGCATCGCGACAACGGCTTCGGGGACCATCGGCATGTAGATCACCACCCGGTCGCCCCGCCCCACGCCGAGCCCCGTCAGTGCTCCGGCGAAGGCCGCCACCTCGTCCCTCAACTGCGTGTAGGTGTAGGTGCGTTGGGTTTCGGTCACGGGTGAGTCGTAGACGAGCGCGGGCTGTTCGCCTCGGCCGGCCTCGACATGCCGGTCGAGCGCGTTGAAACAGACGTTGAGCCGTCCGTCGGGAAACCAGCGGTAGAAGGGCGCGCCCGAGGAGTCCAGGGCGCGGCGCGGAGCGACATCCCAGTCGATGCCCTCCGCCGCCGTCAGCCAGAAGTTCTCCGGGTCCTCGGTACTGGCGCGGAAGACATCCTCGTACGTTCCCATCGCGCACTCCTTTGTGGCATCGAGGGATGGTGGTCTGGCGGCGTGCGGAACAGTGTCGGACACAAGTACCGCATGCCGCCCGGTGGGGTCGAGCAGGATGCCTGTGATCGGCGGCCCGGTCACAGGCATCGCGGTGGACAGGGTGGCCCGGACGACGGACCCCGTCCTCCGGTGCGGCTTCCGCTCAGGCGCCGAGGTGCTTGCGGAGCCACTGGCCCATCTGCCCGATGGCCTGGTCCACCTCGGGTACGCGTCCGGCGCCCATGATGAACGAGTGCTGCCCTTCGGGCATCGCGTGGGTCTCGGTGGTGACCTTGAAGTCCGCGAGGCGGCGGCCGAGCTGGGCGCCGTCGTCGGCGAGGGTCTCGTACTCACCGTAGTGGACGAGCGTGGGCGGCAGGCCGGTCAGGTCGGCGTGCACGAGGCTGATCTGCGGGTCGGCGAAGTCCACGGCGGGATCCTGCAGCCAGGCCTGGCGGAAGAACTCCAGGGACCCCCGGCTGAGCATCTTGTCGTTGGTCTCGTTGGCGTCCACGGCCGGGTTCTGGATGGTGAGGTCGGTCCAGGGGGAGACGCTGACGATCGCGCCGGGGGTGGCCTCGCCCTTGGCGAGCAGGCGCAGCGGCAGCATCACCGCGAGGGTGCCGCCGATCGAGTGGCCCGTACTGCCGATGTTCCGCGGCTCGTAGCCCTGGGAGAGCAGCCACCGGTAGGCGGTCTCGGCGTCGTCGAGCTGCGCCGGGTAGGGGTGTTCGGGCGCCAGGCGGAAGTCCACGACCAGCGAGCGGGCGCCGGCCGCCTTCGCGATGTGGCCCGCGGCCTTGCGGTCGGAGTGCATGGAGGCCGCGACAGAACCACCGAAGTGGAAGTGCAGCAGGGCGCGGTCGGGGTCGGCCCCCTCGGGGATGGCCCACAGCGCGGGGACGCCGTCCGCGTCCACTTCGGCGTAGGTGACGCCTTCCGGCTCGGTCGCCGCCTTGTGGCTCGAGTCGATGATGTCGCGGATGACGGCCAGGTCGAGGCCCGGTGTCGACGACTTCGCGCTCACACTCGCGAGGAAGTCCGCGAACTCGTGTGCCTCTTGGCTTGCTCCCATGGTGGTGCTCCTTCTCAAACGGGTGCCGTGTCCGGCTCCCCTGCGGCAACCGGGTCGATGTGCTGGTCATGACGCTACTGGCTGAGTATAGAAAAGTAAACTCAGATGCGGTGGGGATCACCTTCGTGGATGCGAGGACGTTTCTTCTGGGCATCGGAGACGGGTCCCATCTCGGCCGGGGACACGCTCCACGACTCGATCGGCCGGGCCTTGAGGACCGGGCGGGGCGTGGCCGACTCCGGTCCCCTGCGAGGTCTGGTCCTGCGCGTTCCTGCAGGAGTGCTTGCGGAGACCGCATCGATCCGGCCGACAAGCTCGTCGAGGCACTCTGCGCCCTGTGCAAGGATCTTGAGGTGCCCACCCCTCGAGCCACGGCATCGACAAGGGCGACTGGCTTCGTTGGCGCCCCGCATGGCCGAACAAGCGCTCGCGTCCGGATCGCTCGCCAACAACCCCGTCGTACCCGCCGTGGACGAGATCCAGGACCTCTACGCGCAGATCTCCGCCTGGCATCGGGAGAGTCAAGGAACGTGTAGGCCACGACAGTCAGGTCCGCCGGACGACGAGATGACGAGTGATGACATGTCGCGTGACGAGATAACGAGATGACGAGCCATGACTGATACCGCTGCGGGCGAGATTCTCGCCGATGTCCACCGGGGCGTCGGCCGCATCCGGTTGAACCGGCCCAAGGCACTCAACGCCCTCACCACAGACATGGTGGCCGCCATCGACGGTGTGCTTGCCTCGTGGGAGCACGCCCCGCTGTCCGCTGTGGTCCTCTCCAGCACCAGTGCGAAGGCGTTCTGCGCGGGTGGGGACATCCGCACGATCCGCGAGTACAGCCTCGCCGGGGACGCCGTGGCCAGTGAGGGGTTCTTCGCCTCCGAGTACCGGCTCAACGCCCGGATCGCCGAGTATCCCGTGCCGGTCGTGTCGCTCATTGACGGCCTGTGCCTGGGTGGCGGTCTGGGGCTGTCCGTCCACGGCGACTTCCGTGTCGTCACCGAGCGCGCGGCGCTGGCGATGCCTGAGACCGGGATCGGGTTCTTCCCGGACATCGGGGCGAGCTACTTTCTGCCCAGGCTGCCCGGTGCGATCGGCATGTACCTGGGACTGACCGGGCAGCGGATCGACGCGGCCGACGCCCTGAATACGGGGCTGGCCACGCACTTCGTTCCCGCGGACAAGCTCGACGCGGTCGAGGACGCCCTGGCCCGCCATCCCGACGACCCGGTGGACGTCGTCCTGAACCGCCTCGCCGAGCCCTCCCCGGTGGCGGAGAGCGCGCTGGGGGAGGTGCGCGGGGATGTGGATCGGGCGTTCGGGGCGCCGACCCTCGGCGAGATCGAGAAACGCCTGCGGCAGCTCGACACCCCCTGGGCGACAGCCGCACTGGCCGCCCTGGAGTCCGCGTCGCCGCAGAGCCTGGAGATCACCCACGCCCTGCTGGCCCGGGGCAGGCAGCGCACGTTGCGCGAGTGCCTCGGCGCTGAACTCGCCCTCACGCGCACGATCATCCGTACGCCGGACTTCCTGGAGGGCGTCCGTGCCGCTCTGGTCGACAAGGACCGGACCCCCGCCTGGCAACGTGCGCCGCGCGACGGAGGGGCGCCGGCGTCCTGAGTGTGTCCGCCGTGAGCACCGCCTTGAGTGAGGGGGCAGGAGGGCCGCGCGCAGCCATGAAACGGGAACGCATGGCCCCCGCGGACTGTCGCGGCAGATGGTCGACGGCGGGGAGCCATGCGGCAAGCACACTGTCCATGACAACCGGTATGCCGCTTGTGCAAGCTGTCCGACCGCGACCGCGTCCGTACAGAGCCGGATCTCATCGAGCACGGCGACAGCGCGCAACCGTTGTCGCGGTTGCGCGCGTTCTGGACCGAGTAATGCGAGAAACGACCTACCGGAGCCTGGTGCGGCAGGGCACAGTTTGCGGCGGGAACCAACCGCGCGGCGCGCTGTGCCGCGGGCATGCGGCGTGCGGAAGGGCACCGAACCCCTACGGCTGGAGCTCCCGCGACATCGTTGCTTGGGACCGTCGCCGGGTCGTCCCCCGGTGACCGTGCTGGAACGGAGGGGCTGTTGCCGGCCGGGTCTCAGTCGTTGCCGGGCGCCATGGAGACCACGACCTTGCCGGCCTTGGTGCGGCCCTGCTCGACGTGCGCCATCGCCTCGAGTGTCTGGTCGAAGGGGAAGGTGCTGTCGATGACCGGGCGGAGCTTCCCGCTGTCGTAGAGGGCGCCGAGCTTGCGCAGCTGGGACCCGTTGGCCTGCATGAAGAGGAACTGGTAGCGCACGCCAAGCGCCTTGGCCTGCTTGCGGACCTTGCGGCTGAGGACGCTCATGACCGGGCGCATGACGGCGGGGGCGCCGAGTTGCTTGGCGAAACCGGCGTCGGGCGGGCCGACGACACTGATGGCCAGGCCGCCGGGCTTCAGTACGGTCAGCGACTTCTCGAGGTTCGCCCCGCCCAGGGAGTCCAGCACCAGGTCGTAGCCCGAGAGCACCTTGGAGAAGTCTTCCTTGGTGTAGTCGACGACGACGTCGGCGCCAAGGCTCCTGACCAACTCCTCGGACCTGGTGTTCGCGGTCGTCGCCACCGTGGCGCCGAGGTGTTTGGCGAGCTGGATGACAGTCGACCCGAGGCCGCCGGCTCCGGCGTGGACGAGCACTTTCTGCCCCGGCTTCACGTGTGCGCGCTCGACGAGGATCTGCCAGGCGGTCAGGGCCACCAGCGGCACCGCGGCCGCCTCCTCCAGGGAGAGTGAGGCCGGCTTGGGGGCGACATCGTCCGCGTCGATCGCGATGTACTCCGCGAAGCCCCCGACCCGCAGGTCGCGCGGGCGGGCGTAGACCTCGTCGCCGACCTCGAAGCCGCGTACGGCGGAGCCGACCTGTGTCACGACGCCGGCCACGTCGTGGCCGAGCGCGAACGGAAGCTTGTACTTCAGGATCTGCTTGAACTCCCCGTTGCGGACCATCTTGTCCAGCGGGTTGATGCTGGCGGCGCCCACCTTGACCAGGACGTCGCGGGCGCCGACGGTGGGCTCGGGCACATCTGCGGCACGGACGCCGTCCTTGCCGTACTTCTCGACGACGAAGGCCTTCATGTCGGCCGCCTTTCTGCGTGGGTGTTTCGGTGGTTGATGCGATTCTTCGGGCAGGCCCCCCTGCGCGCTCGTTTCTCGCGTGCAGCCGGGTTGAGGTGCTGACCACGACGCTACTTGCTGAGTATGGAAAAGTAAACTCAGGAGAGGTAGAATCACTCCATGGATGCGACAACCGAAGCTCTGCGGGACGCCGGCATGGACCCCCGACTCGACCGGGACCCGTCGAACTGCTCGATCGCCCGGACCCTTGAGGTCGTTGGCGAGAAGTGGACGATTCTGATCCTGCGTGAGGTCTGGTACGGCTCGTCCCGTTTCAGCGAGTTCGAACGGGTCCTGGGTTGTCCTCGCAACCTTCTCGCGGCCCGGCTCAAGATGCTTGTGGACGAAGGGATCCTGGCCGCCGAGACCTACAAGGAGCCGGGTTCGCGGAGTCGGCCGAAGTACGTGATCACGCCCAAGGGTGTGGATCTGGTTCCGGCCGTGATGGGGCTACTGCAGTGGGGTGACCGTTACCGTGCCGATCCGGAGGGTCCGGCCATGCTGTCGCGTCATCGTGGATGTGGTGCGCATGTCGACGCACAGATCCGCTGCGATGAGGGCCACGTCGTTCAGGTGGAGGAGATCGAGAGCATCCCCGGTCCCGGCTTTCGTCTGAGGGCCGCTGAGTGAACTGAGCGTGGTGGTGTCAGCAGCCCGTGATGGGCTCAGTCTGCTGGGGACTTTTGTGCGGTTACCGCAGCGGGACATGGAGCACCAGCGCCGGTTGCGGGCGGGGGAGCGGTGCACGAGCCGCAGGGCACATGAAAGCGGTCAGCGCGTAGTAGCCGTTGTGGCTGCCCAAGCCGAGCAGTGCGCCGAGCAGAGTGACCCGCAGCAGGTCGATCCGGCTGGGCGTTCCGCAGCAGGGACACGCGCTTCGCAGCCCGCGGCTGTCGAGGCGGCGGATCAGTGATCTTGCGGCGGATGACGATGACCAGAACGGATTGCGGCGCGCCGAGCCAGACCATCGACCTCCAGGCCCACCCCGCCGGGAACAGGACGGTATACGTCCCCAGGGCGAGACCCCAGCTCAGCCCAGCGCACGGCCGCCGTTGCGGGTCCCCATATCGCTGAGCAGTACGGCCTCGGCCGTCCACTCGCTGCCGAAGCCGAAGCCCTCAATGCCGCGCCGCGCCATCAGGCAGGGCCTGGACGCCCTCTGTAACGGTCGGAGGCCCGGCCGTGCGTCGTAGATGGTCTGGAGAACCTCGTTCCGCGTCAGTCGTTGTCAGTGGTCCCACATACGGTTCTCCTATGGGTTCTCAGCGGTCGTCGCTTCGCCAAGAGGACAACTTCAGAGTCAGGGAGACCGGGCAACGCTCTTCGCGTGCCGGCGATATGGGTGGGCGTGCTCCACGTATGGGCGCACCCTGCCGGAGCGGAGATCACGCGTGAGCGAAAACCCGATGCGCCAGGCGGGCGACGTACGAGAGGCATGGGGCCGGGTCACCGCGTGGCTTGAGTGGAACGACGCTGAAACTCTTGCTGCGCTCGGCGGGCCGGGGAGCCAAGCGGCCATCAGCGAAGCCGAACTCCGCATGGGTCTCAAGCTGCCGGGGGAGATGCGGCAGTGGCTGCTGGCGAACGACATCGATGGAGGCAGGCAACCCGATGGCCGATCGTGTCTGGTGGCGCTGGGGTGCGACGTGCCCATCCCCGGCGGCCATCTCCTTCTCGGCCTGACGGACATTCAGCGGGTCTATCTCAGCCAGATGGGCTTGGAGGAGATGCAGCCGTCCGCAGACCCCGACTATCCGTTCTGGCGTCGTGAGTGGGTGCCGATCGCCGCGGAGCGCGACGGCCTGTACGGGACGTTTCTGGACACGCTCAACGGCACCATCGGAACGTGGGCTGACGCAGACAATCCCGAGGAGGGTGTGTACGCCTCGTTGTCCGCTTTCTTCCAAGAGGCGGCGGACCAGCTGGAAGGGGTCTCCTCGGGAGACTGGAGCGGCCCCGGCAAGTCTGCTGGATCTCGTAAGCTCGATCCCTGTCCGGAAGACGAGCCGATACGCCTCTGGGCACGGACCAACGGCTATGTCGTAAATGATCGTGGACGTGTCCCTGCATCCATCCGCGACGCCTACGAGGCATCACATAGGTGAGCGCCTGATCCGGCGGTGTCGGTCAGCGGCTGTCGGCTGGTCACAGCCATTCGTCGACTACGGCAATGAGGACGGGCCCCCCGCCCGCATTCCCGCGGCGTTTGCGGTGGACCGCCCGGTCGGCGGGTTCAGGGGTAGTGCACGGATCCCGCGCTCTACTCGGGTAGGACCGGTTGGGTCGGGACGAATGAGCCTCGTCGCCCCTCACTCGCAGAGGTCGGACACGGGGACGGCCTGCCCTGATACGCGGCACTCGGATGGTGTCCAGGACAGCGGCGAACTGTGAGCTGTCGCCGCGCTGACCTGCTGTGACCAAGAGGGGCAGCGGACGCTGACCTTGATCGCAGGCCAGGTGCATCTTCGTGGTGAAGCCGCCGCGAGACCGCCCCAGGCCGTGATCGTCCGGCTCGGAGCGAGCGTCGCCTCGCGGCGGGCGCCGGCAGCGTGTTGACGAGCCCGGCAGATGGTGGAGTCGACGTCGGCCTCCCAGGTGATCAGTCCAGCCGCATCCGCCCGGGCTTGCAGCCCAGTCAGCAGGACGGACCAGGTGCCGTCACGTTGCGGGCGGCGATAGCGACCGTAGACCGTTTGCCATGGGCCGTACTCCGACGGAAGTGCCCGCCACGGAACACCAGTCCGCACCCGTCACCGGATCAAGTCGATCAGCCTCCGCTGACCCAACGGCGGCCGTCCCGACGTCACAACCGGCAACAACGGCTCCAGCACCGACCACTGCTCGTTGGCAAGGTCCCCCCGCCCCATGCCTGGATCATTACGAAGCGAGATGACGGGACCGAGTCACTTTCACAACACGACCCAGGCGCGACCTAGGCGTGGCCGGCCCGCAGCGAGGTTTTGTCGATCTTGCCTACCGCGTTCTTCGGGATGGCTTCCACCACGAAGAACGTGGTCGGGCGCTTGTAGCCGGTGAGGCTGCGCGCGCAGAGGTCTTTCAGCGCCTCGGAATCGACAGCCGAACCCGGCCGGGGCTGGACGTAGGCGACCACCACCTCTCCCCACTTCTCGTCGGGTACGCCGATCACCGCGGCTTCGAGCACCGACGGGTCGCCTGTGAGCACGTCCTCGATCTCCTTGGGGTAGATGTTCTCCCCACCTCGGATGATCATGTCCTTCGAGCGCCCGACCAGGGTCAGATAGCCGTCGGCGTCCAGACGGCCTATGTCGCCCGTGTGCAGCCAGCCGTCGACGATGACCTTGGCCGTTTCGTCCGGACGGCCCAGATACCCACGCATGACATTGGCTCCCCGCACGACGACCTCACCGTCACCGCCCGGTGCCACCTCGGTACCGTCGGCATCGACGATCCGGATCTCCTGGCCGGGGAAGGGAAGCCCCACGGTTCCGGCGCGCCGAGGGCTGGCGACGGGGTTGATGGTGGAGCCGCAGGTGCCTTCGGACAGGCCGTACCCCTCGACGAGTGGAAACCCGTAGCGGGCCTCGAACCGGGTGAGCAGCTCGGCGGATGCGGGTGCCGCGCCGCAGACTCCGAAGCGCAAGGAGGAGGTGTCGGGGCGGACATCGTCCGGAAGCGCCGCGAGCATGCCGTAGATCGTCGGCACCGCGCTGAAGAAGCTGGGACGCTCCTGTTCGACGAGGTCGAAGAAGGTGCGGGGATCGAAGCGGCCCGCGATGACGACGCTCGCTCCCGCGAGCAGAGGCATGAGCACGCTGACCACGATGCCGTTGACGTGGAAGAGCGGAAGGATCAGCAGGCACCGGTCGGTCGGTCCGACGTCCAACGCCTGGTTCCCCATCTCCACCATGGCGTCGATGTTGGCGTGGTCGAGCATCACGCCCTTGGGCACGCCGGTCGTGCCGCTGGTGTAGATGAGCAGGGCCAGCGTGGCCGGGTTCAGAAGCGGTGCCTGATCCGGCTCCACCGCTCCTTCGTACAGTGCGCCGACGGAGAGTACGGCGACACCGTGCGCCACTGCGGCCGAACCGTCCTCGACCACCAGCAGGCGCGCACCGGAGTCCTGGAGCTGTCGGGCTACTTCGACGTCGGTCATGCTCGGGTTCACCGGTGTGACGGTGGCGCCGAGCCGCCAGGCGGCGAACAGCAGGAGGACGAACTCGACGCGGTTGGTCAGCTTGAGGGCCACGACGTCACCGGGGCCGATTCCGAGGTCCTGGAGCTGACGCGCTGCCATTCGGACCCGGCTGAGCAGCTGCGTGTTGGTGAGGGACTGGTGCCCGTCGGAGACCGCGGCCCCGTGGGGGTCGAGCTCGGCGCGGCGGTCGGGCAGGGAAGCGAAATTCATGGCGAGGGCGTACCTGTCTCGGTGTGATGCGATCCGGTCACGGAGCCGACGTGGCGGTTGCCGGGTGCAGCTGGCGGGCGAGGAACTCGGTCTGGTCGCGCACCAGTTCCTCGAAGGTCTCGCCGGTGTAGAAGTCGAAGTGGCCGGCGTCGTACCGCTTGATCTCTCCCTTGGGTGCGGTGCGCGCGTAGCGGAGGGTCTGGGCGGGAGGCGTGACGGAGTCGGTGTCGCTGACGCAGAAGAGGATCGGGACGGTGATCTTCTTGGCCGCCCGCCCGGGCCGGTAGGTGAGGATGGTCGGGATGACCCTCGCCGCCACCTCGTTGCGGAACGTCGTTCCCGGCGGCTGCAGAGCCTGGTACCCCGGTAGGGCGTCCGGGGCGTTCATGAGGGCCGACGAGCCGGGGCCGGCGGCGATCGGAACCATCACGGGCGGCTTTCCGCGACCTCTGGCTGCCAGATCGCGGGCCACCACGGGGACGACCTTGAGCGAGGCGGCGGGGCCCAGCGCGAGCGCCGAGGCGAGACCGTCCGTGAAGGGGCACTGGGCGACTGCCGCGCGCAGTTCGGGGTGGCGTGAGGCGACGGTGATGGCGTGGCCGCCGCCGAACGAGCTGCCCCACACGGCGATGCGTGTGCGGTCGACGTCCGTGCGTGCCTTGACGTAGGCGATGGCGGCGTCCCAGTCGGCGAGCTGACGCTTGATCGACAGGAGCTGGCGAGGGTGGCCGCCGCTGTCGCCGAAGTGCCGGTAGGTGAAGGCCACCGCGGCGATGCCGGCCTGTGCGAAGCGCTCGGCGAAGGCGTCCAGGCGCATCTCGCGGACGGCGCCGAGTCCGTGCCCGAGGATGACCACGGGCGGAGACGTGACGCCCGTGGGGAGGTAGAGCCAACCGGCACAGGTGCTGTCACCGGAGGGGAACGTGATGTCGTGACGGGTGAAGGGCGGGGGAGTGGTCATCGTCGGTTCACCGCTGGTTCGTCGGGCGGCGGCCGGACACGCTGCCCGACGCGAGGGTCCGCGCGTAGGTGCCGGGTGTGTAGAGCGGGAGTTCGCCGGTGGCGTCCGTCGTCTCCATGTAGTCCTGCATGAGTTCCTGACTTTCCTTCGACATGATCCTGACGAAGAACTCGGCGCGTTCGACATGCAGGCCCTCCTCCAGCGACAGGGAGCCGCCGAAGTACACCGCCCTCTTGGCGGCCTCGACCGTGGCCTTCGACCGCTTTCCGAAGTGCTCGGCGAGTTCGACCGCCTGCGCGACCACCTTGTCCTGCGCGACGACCGTGTCCACCGCCCCGTTGGCGAGGGCCTCCGCGGGCGTGAACGGCTTGCCTTCGAGAATCGCGGCCAGGGACCGGTGGGTGCCGATCAGACGGGTCAGCCGCTGGGTGCCGCCTCCCCCCGGGATGATGCCGAGGAGGATCTCCGGCTGGCCGATGAAGAAGTCCCCGTCCGCCATGACCCGCAGATCGCACGCCCAGGCGAACTCCGCGCCGAGCCCCAGAGCCGAACCGTTGAGGGCGGCCACGAAGAGGACGCCACTGCGGTTCATCCGGAGGAAGGTCGAGTGCAGACGCTCCAGCTGGAGGGCGCCCCGCATCGGGGTCCTGCGCAGCACGGCTCCGAGGAGACGGGACCGGTCCACGTGCTTCGCCATGCGTACGACGGCGGCGGCACCGCGCCGGCCGACCGTGGGGCTGCTGGCGCCACCTTCCTGCAGCCACCGGACCGCGGCATGGCTGACGAATCGCTCGGGATGTGCCCCGGTGAAGACGACGGCACGGACGTTCGGATCACGGTCTGCTCGGGTCACCAGCTTCTCCAGCTGCTGGGCGATGTCGAGGCCGAACTCCTGGTGCGGGCCGCCGTCGACCCGGACGACCAGGACGGACCCGCGGTCCTCGATCGCCAGATGGCCCTTGTCTTTGTATGGCATGAGTTCTGCTCCTGTGCTGAGTACCTGAGGGTGGGAAAGTGCATGGGGGACAGCCGCGGATGCGTGTCGCGGTATGAGGTGGGGTTCGCCTCGGCAAGCTGTGTCCGCACGGGCGGCAGGAGACTGGACCAGCACGTGATGACGTGTTCAGGGCGGATGTGCGTATCCGAGACGGCACGTCACGTGCGATGTGTACTATTGCCGTGAAGAATTACATAACCAAGTTATTTCGGGTGTGTCAACGGTGGAGGCGTGCGGAACATGGCAGGGCGGGCGAGAGTCGACGACGCACCGGAACGACTTGTGCGGGCGGCCATCGGTCTTCTGGCCGAACAGGGTCCGTCGGCTCTGAAGGTGCGCGCGGTGGCGTCCGCGAGCGGACTGTCGACGATGGTGGTCTACAGCCACTTCGGTGGGATTCCGGAGCTGATGAGTGCTGTCGCCGATCACGGGTTCAGGGAGCTCGGCAGAGCGTTCGCCCAGGTGCCGGTGACGGAGGACCCGATCGCCGAACTCCTGGCCATGAACTTGAGCTGCCGTCGGCTGGCCCGCGAGAACCCTCACCTCTATGACCTGATGTTCGGGCTGTCCACCCGGGCGACGTACCGGCCTCTGCCGGACACGGACCTTCGCCTGAGCGGGCATTCCCCGGCCTTTCGTGAGGCCCACGCTCATGTCACCGCGGCATGCGAACGGCTCGTGGACTCCGGCAGGGTCGAGCGGCAGGAACCCGAGGTCATCGCCGCCCAGCTGTGGAGTTTCGTACACGGCTACATCACCCTCGAACTGGCCGAGCACTTCGTCGAGTTCGACGACGCCGTGACGCAAGTGCTCCTGCCGATGGGCGTGAACTTTTCCGTCGGGCTGGGTGACAAGCGGGAACGTGCCGAGGCCTCTCACGAGGCAGGCGTGCGCCTGTACGACTCGATCGTCCAAGGCGGCTGAGGAGTCGGGCGGTTGGGTGCTGTCCCGGGCGTGACTATGACGACCTGGTCTCGGCGGCAGCGGTATCGGCCCCTGGCGTGAGCTGATCGTGCCTGCCCAGCGCTGCGACCTCGCGTTCGAGTGAGGGAACCGCCCGGGCAGCGAAGCGCCTCGCCCAGGGCCAGGCCAGCGGTGAATTCAGCGCCGCCTTGGCCCAGTTGGCCACGACGACCGCGCGCGGGACGTACACGCGGCTGCGTCGGCGCACGAGCCCGTCCACGATCGCGGCGGCAGCCTTGTCGGGACTCGTGGTGACGTTGCCCGGATAGGGCAGCCGCGCGCGCATGTCCTGGAACGAGGGGAGGTCCGCCTCGGCGCCCCGGACGAGGTCCGTGTTGATCCAGGAGGGGTGCACCACGCCGACCGTGATCCCCAGGTGTGCCACCTCCCGGCGGTAGGTCAGGGCCAGCAATTCGGCCCCCGCCTTGCTCGCGCCGTAGGAGGCCATCGCGGGGAGCGGCATGAACGACAGTGCGGACGCCACGACCAGCACATGGCCACGGCTGCGCTCCAGATGCGGCGTCGCGTACTTGAGGGTGCGGAACACGCCGTTGAGGTTGATGTCCAGGACCCGTTCGAACGACGCCTCGTCCGTCTGTCGTACCGTCCCGTACGCCACGACGCCGGCGTTGGCGACGACGAGGTCGACGCCGCCCATGACGTCAGCGGCCTCGTCGATCGCCGACCGTAGAGCGGCCCCGTCGCGCACATCGGCCTCACGCCAGGCAGCGGAGGGGCCCAGTTCGTCGGTGAGGGCGCGCAACCGGTCGGCTTCGAGGCCGATCACGGTCACCCGGGCCCCTCGGGCGGCGGCCAGGCGGGCCACCTTCTCGCCGATGCCGCGTGCCGCTCCGGTGACAATCAGCTTCTTGCCCTGCAAGTCACGTTTCATGGCGGCAACATAACTTCGTTATTGATGGAACACAAGAGTCCGTGCACCGCTCGCTGCCCAGCCCGCCTGCTGGGTCTCACGCCTTCTCTGTCAGCTTGATGAAAGTGGTAGTTGATCCTCGTGCTGATCGGATCGCCGGCCGGCTGGCATGGCTGGTGCACACTGTGGGCCGCCGGCCACGCGAACAGCGCGGCCGGACTTTGCGAGACCACGTGACGCCGCCCGTGTCCGGTGGTGATCTGCCGCGCGTCGGCGGGAACTGCTGTGGCCATTCCCGCCGACCGAGACACGATGACGCTGTGGGGTGATCAGTCAGGTGCTGGGGCGAGGATCGGGTGGGCCGCGCGGTGGGTGATCTTCCAGTGCCCCTTGTCGACCCGGTAGTGGTCGTTCAGTTCGATGATGTGTCCGGCGTTCGCGGCCGGATAGAGGGCGGGGCCCTCGTCGACGGGAGTGGGTCCGCCATAGGCGAGCAGGGAGACGGTGGCCTGGGCGGTCCCGTCCCCGATGCTGTGAAAGTGCTGGTTGGTGACGAGGTGGCGGACCGTCACCTCTGGACCGGAACGAGCGTTGAGGACGTCCCGGATCTCGGCATGACCGCGCAGCTTGCGTCCGTGCACCTCGTACAGGGCCTCGGGGGCGAACAGCTCGATCAGTTCGTCGTACTCGCGACGGTCGTAGTGGTGGAAGAAGGCCGTGTTCAATCGGGCCAGCGACCAGGCCGTGGCGTCCTCGGGAGTCATGCCTTCTCCGCCTCGCGGGCGATGCTGTCCGGGCTGGTGCGGGTCTTGAGGTGGAAGTCGAACTCCATGCTCCGGTAAGGGACTTCGAAGCCGGCTTCGGCTATGTCCTCGGGATCCTCGTGCAGGACGGCGTCTCCCTGCAGAGCGGGGTGGGCGATCTTCGCGCCGACGAAGTCGACGGGGATGACCGGGTCGCCCTTGAAGTAGATCTCGCCGAACCAGGGGGTGATCAGGTCGGGGTGGTGGATCTCGTAGTGGATGTGGGCCGGACGGTAGAGGCTGCGGCCGAGGGCCGCTGCGGCCTCGACGACCTTGTCGACCGCCGCTGTGGCGGCATCGGCGTAGGCGACGGGGGTGATTGTGGTGAAGGCGTAGCGGCCGTCGGTGTCGGTGAACAGGTGTCCGCGCAGGTTGTACTTGGGCGCTGAGTCGTCCCACAGACCGGAGTAGCTGCCGTTGTTGGCCGCCTGGTAGATGTCCAGCTTGGCGCCCGCGAGCGGCTGACCGTGGCCGTCCAGAACGCGGCCCGACACGACCAGCGGGACGCCGGGCTCGTCCGGCCGCATCGGAAGGGCGCCGTCGTTGTCGACATGCGGGGAGCCGGGGATGTAGGTGGGGCTGGTGACGTCCTCGGAGGGGGTGTAGCCGTCCCGGCCGCCCTGGAAGAGCTCGCTGTAGAGGGGCATGGCGATCAACGACAGCGGAGCGCCGGTGGCCTTGTGCATCTGCTGCAGCGTTTCGGTGACGGCGTTGAGGTCGTCGAAGGTCAGTCCTTCCTCGTCGCGGAGGCGGGCCAGAGCGTCCTTTAACGCCTGGACGAGACGTACCGCGCGGGGGTTGATCAGCGCCGGGTCGACGTAGGACGGATCGATGATCGTGGTCATTCCGGTCTCCTTCATGGTGGGGGGATCGCAGAGGGAGGGCGTCGGGCGCCCGGGGTGTGAGGGGAGCCGGAGGCGCACGGGTGCGGAAGCCGGTGGCGACGGTCCTCACGGCGCGGTCCCTGTGCCGCACCGGTGGGCGGCTTCGGCGGCGAGGACTTCGAGGGAGGGGTCGGCAGCCGGCCGAGGCGCACACCGCAGGGCCGCCAGACGCCTCGCCCGCCGGTCGGAGCGCCGAGCCGGCCGTAGGGCGCAGATCGCGAGGGGGCAGGTGGCGTCCGCGGCGGAGACGGCTCCAGGTCAGGGGTTTGCCAGTTCGGCTCGGATCTGGGGGAGGACTTCCGTGCCGAGTAGTTCGATGGCGCGCAGGTAGTCGCGCTGGGGCATGCCGCCGACGTCCATTTGGAGGATCTGGCGGGTGTGGCCGAGCAGTTGGTGCAGGTGGAGGATGCGGTCGGTGATCTCGTCGGGGCTGCCGGCGAAGACCATGCCGCCGGGTTCGAGGGCCGCGGCGCGGTCGGCGCGTGAGGGGGCGGGGCGGCCCAGTTCGGCGCTGCCCTCGGCCATCATGCGGTGCTCATGGTCCAGATAGGTCGACCGGGCCTGGGTGGCGGACTCTGCGACGAATCCGTGCACGGCGACCGCGATGTCGGCCTGCTCGGCGGGGTGGCCGGCCTGGGCCCAGGCGGCGCGGTAGGCGTGTCCGTAGCGTGCCCAGTGTTCGGGGGTGCCGCCGAGGACGCCGAGGAACATCGGCAGCCCCAACTCCACAGCGCGGCCCACCGAGTTCGGGCTGCCGCCCGTCCCCAGCCAGATCTTCAGCGGCTGTTCGGGGCGGGGGAAGACGGTGACATCCTGCAGCGGCCGTCTGCGGTGCGGGCCGTGCCAGGTGATGTTCTCGCCGGCGTTGACGGCCCTCAGCAGGTCGAGTTTGGAGGCGTAGAGCATGTCGTAGTCGTGCTCGTCGTGGTCGAACAGCGGGAACGTGATCGTCGACGATCCCCGTCCGGCGACCAGCTCGATACGTCCGGGGGCCAGCGAGGCGGCCGTGGCGAGCTGTTGGAACACCCGAATCGGGTCGTCGGTCGACAGCACGGTGACCGCGGTGCTGAGCTTGATCCGGGTGGTGGCGGCCGCGGCGGCGTTGACCACGGAGGTGGGCGAGGACAGCGGCATCGCCCGCATGTGGTGCTCCCCCACCCCGAAGAAGTCCAGTCCCACCTCGTCGGCGAGCTTGATGGCCTCCAGTACGTCGCGGATGGCCTGGGCGGTGGGGCCGTGGCTGCCGTCGGGCAGGCGGGGGGTGTTGCCGAAGGAGTAGACGCCGAGTTCGAAGGTCATGGCGGGCCGGTCCTGGGTCAGTTGCTGATGGCGGGCATGGCACGCCGGTAGCGGGTGTCGGTGAGCTGGGAGACGAGGAACGCGGCGATGTCGGCGCGGGTCATGGCGGAGCCGACTTTGTCGTGGCCGAGGAAGCCGGCGCGGATGCGGCCCGTGGCGGGCCTGTTCGTGGGGTTGGTGATGCGGGCGATGGTGTAGTCGAGGTTCGAGTCGGTGACGGCTTTCGTCATGCCCTTCAGCTCGGCCAGCGCGTTGGGAAACATCAGCCCGGCCATGACGGGCAGCACCTTGTGCTTCCAGTGGGGCTTGTCCTGCGGGTCGGCCAGGGACGGGGTGGCCAGGGCGATGATGCGGGTGATCTTCTGCGCTTCCATGGCCTGCACGATGGTGCGGGTTCCGTCGGTCACCTGGGTGCCGGTCGTCGACCGCTTCAGGGACGGGCCGAGCGCGCTGATCACCGCGTCCGCGCCGCTGACGGCCTGCTCGACGGCAGTACGGTCGGACAGTTGGCCGGTGACGACCGTGAGGTGGGCGTGGGTGAGGGCGAGTTTGGCCGGGGTGCGGACCAGGGCGGTGACCTCGTGGTCGTCGTCCAGGAGCTGCTGGACGACCAGGCGGCCGATGGCGCCGCTCGCGCCGAAGACGGTGACACGCATCAGGGACGGTTCCTTGTGAGTGGTGGTCAGAGGTGGGGTCAGAAGCTGTACGGGCCGAAGCGTCCCCAGGCCACCAGGGCGGCCAGGATGAGCAGGACGGCGTTGAAGGCGATCGCGCCGGGTTCCTTGCGGCGGGCATGGGTGATCGCGGCGAGCACCATCACCACGACCAGACCGGTCGCGGCCAGCGGGGTCAGTACAGGGGCGATGTCAGTCGCAGCAGGCAGGATCAGCCCCAGCGCCGCGGCGAACTCCACGACGCCGATGAAGCGGACGGTGCCCTGGGAGAAGTCGGCCGTCCAGGGCAGCTGGCCGATCAGCTTCTCCTCGGGCTGGGTGGACTTCATGACACCGGCCATGGCGAACATGGCGGCCAGGACGGCTTGGACGATCCACAAGAAGACGTTCACGTACGGATTCCTTGCAGGAAGCAGGGGACGGGGGTTGGGAAAGAGCGGGTGACCCACCAGGGCCCCCTCCTGGGAGGGGAGTTGGCCGGGCGGTCAGCCGTTGAAGACGGCCTCGGCGCGGTCGCGGTGTTCGTGCAGGTCCCAGTAGAGGGGGGCGATCTCGTCGGCCGTGGCCGTCGGGAAGCCTTCCGGACCGCCGTCGCCGATCCAGACGCCGATGGCCACGTGGGCGGCGTGCACGCCGCTGCCGGCCAGCTCCTTGTTCAGGTTGATGACCCAGTTGCGCAGGGCCGCGCCGGCCGGGTTGACGTTGCCGAGCATCGGCACCGGGTCGATGGAACCGCCGCCCGAGGTGAACAGCAGGGTCCCGGCGCCGGCCTCCCGCATCGCGGGCAGCACCGCGCGGGCGGCGGCGACGGCGCCGTAGAAGACGTACTCGATCTGCGGCTGCAGATTGTCCACGGTGGCCTCGGAGGGGGCGACCAGAGTGTGGCCGGGGACTGGGGTGTGCGGGGCCGGTGAGTACTCCAGTACGTCGATGCCGCCGAAGCGGGCCTTCACGGCGTCCAGAGCGGCGGTCAGGGAGGGCCGGTCCAGGACGTCGGCGGGGAACGCCTCCGCGGTGATGCCTTCCTGGCCGAGCTGGTCGACCAGGGTCTGGAGTTTCTCCTTGGTGCGGGAGATCAGGGCGACGTCGAAGCCGCGGCTGCCGAAGGTACGGGCGATGGCCAGCCCCATACCGGGGCCGGCGCCGATGATGGCGATGGTGGGCATGCCGAACTCTCCTCGTAAGCGGGGTGGGTCTCAGGAGCAGGCGACGGCGATCTTGCCCGGGGTGCCGGCACTGAAGGCGGTGAACGCCTGCGTGGCTTGCTCCAGCGGGTAGGTCGCGGTGACGGGTACGCGCAGGACACCGGAGGCGACCTGCTCGGCCAGCGAGGTCAGGGTCGTCGCACCGGGGGCGGCCATGATGGTGTGGACGGTGACGTCGTGCCCCTTGACGTCGTCCTGGGCCAGGCCGGTGGCGGAGGCGAGCTGTCCGCCCGGTCGCAGCAGAGCGGCCAGCTGGGCGCCGTCGCCCGCCAGGTGCAGCACCGCGTCCACACCCTGCGGGGCGATCGCGCGGACCTGGCCCTCCAGGTCGGCGGTGAAGTCGACCACGTGCACGTCTGCGTCGGTCAGGCCGGTGACGAAGTCGGTCTGCGTGCCCGGGCGGGCGGTCGCGATCACCCTCGCGCCCCGGGCGGCGGCGAGCTGCACCGCCAGCGCGCCCACCCCACCGCCAGCCCCGGAGATCAGCACCGTCTGCCCCTCGGCCAGGGCCACCGCGTCCAGGCTCACCAGGGCCGTGACCCCGGCCACGCCCAGCGCGCCCGCGTCCCCCACCGCAAGACCCGCGGGGATGCGGGCGACGCCGTGTCCGGCGGGCACCGTGACGTACTGGGCCAGCGAACCGGCGCCCAGGAACGGCTTCAGCACGATGCCGAAGACCGCGTCCCCGACCGCGAAGCCGTCCACCCCCTCACCGAGCGCCTCCACGGTGCCCGCAAAATCCTGACCCAGCACCAGCGGGAACCGGTGCTCCATGAACGCCTGCGTGTACCCGGCGGCCGTCGCGATGTCGATGCCGTTCAGCGAGGCGGCGGCCACCTTCACCAGCAACTCCCCGGCCTGCGGGCCAGGAGTGTCCACGTCGGTGACGGCCGGGGTCGAGGGGACGGATTCGAGCGCGACAGCACGCATGACAGCACCTTTCAAGTAAGTGGGCCGGGTGGACCACTTCTGTCATCCACCGTACAACAGAAACGGCTCACCCGTTCCACTTAGGTGGAGTGGAGGCATGATGGGGGGATGACCTCGCCACTCTCCGACCAGACGCCGTGCCCGCAGCCCGGCAAGGGACTGCGCGCCGACGCCGAGCGCAACCGCTGTCGCATCCTGGCCGCCGCCCGCCGTCTCTACGCCACCGAAGGACTCGGCGTCTCCATGGCCTCCGTCGCCCGCGAGGCAGGCGTCGGCAAAGCCACCCTCGGCCGGCGCTTCGCCACCCGGGAGGAACTCGTCAACGCGGTCTTCGCCGACCGCATGGACGCCTACGCCGACGCCGTCACCGAGGCACTCGCCGACCCCGACCCCTGGCACGGCTTCACCGGCTACCTCCACGCCGTCTGCGCCATGCAGGCCGCCGACCGCGGCTTCGCCGACGTCCTGACCATGACCTTCCCCGCCGCGAAGGCCCTGGAAGCCCGCCGCGCCCAGGCGTATGACCGCCTGCTCGAACTCATCACCCGCGCCAAGAACACCGGGCACCTGCGCGACGACTTCACCCACCAGGACGTCGTCATCCTGCTCATCGCCAACGCCGGAGTCGTCACCGCCACCGGCGACTCCGCCCCCGACACCTGGCGCCGCCTCGTCGGCCACATGATCCGCTCCTACGCCACACCCGGCGCACCACTCCCCCCACTGCCCGAAGCGCCGGCGCCCACCGCCCTCTACCGCGCCATGGTCCGCCTCTCACAAACCGACCCGGGCACCGCCCAGGATGAGGGCCCTGGCTCGTAGCGCGCGGCCGCGCTGCGGCGGACGCCCGCCCTCGCTCGCATGCGAAGCCGGGACCAGCAATCGGTATGACCTATCCATTTTGAAGCTGCGATGTCATCGCGCTCTGCGAGCATCCGACGGTTCCCGGGGTCAGTTGTTCTTGCCCGGTGTCGGTGTGGAGGTGGTTTGGCCTGCGCGGAGCATGGCCTTGTAGAGGGGTTCGTGTCCGGGTGGGGCCGGTAGGGTGCCGCGTGCCGGGGCTTCGAGGGAGTGGATGAGCAGGGCGACGACGCGTCGCCAGGCGTCGGGGGCGGCGTCGCCGGTGGCGTTGACGAC